>WRPE01000025.1 GCA_009773315.1 Syntrophaceae bacterium | reverse complement strand
TTACAAAAAATGAAAATGTAGTGGCACAAACTTGATCTGCGGCTGTAACTCGCCATTTTTACTGAATATTATTTTTTTAACTGTCAAAGTCGGGATTTAAACTGCGTTTTGCAAAAATGTAGTGCCAGAAGGAATTTTAATCGCTCCCATCAAGCCGTATTTACTGAAGTATTTTTGGGCCGTGTTAAAGATGGGCTAACTCCTTTCTTTCTATTGCTTAGACTACCACTCGTGTATCAATAAATAAGTGAATGAATTCTATTGTGTTGCAAAATACCTTGTAAACAGATGGGGTTCAGAGGGCCGGTGGTTCAAATCCACTCGCCCCGACCATTTCCAATATTTTTCTTGCATTAAATCGAATTATCATTTACAGAACGGGACCAATGAAAAGCTTAATTTAATTGGTTTTGTTGCAGTACGCCGATAATAATCCGCGTTGACGTTTTGAGTAATGCATATATAGTCCAATAACCAAGAGGCGAGAGTGGCGGAATTGGCAGACGCACTGGACTTAGGATCCAGCCCGCACACGCGGTTAAGGGTTCAAGTCCCTTCTCTCGCACCAGAATGAAAACGTATAATAATTTAGAATAGGAGAATAAAGGAGTGAGTGAGCTTTCTGTAAAAGTGGAGGATATCAGTCAGGTTAAGAAAAAAATGTCTTTTGAGATTCCCTGGGCGGACGTTAAAGACGAGCTGGACAATGTTTACCGGACCATCAGTAAAAAAGCGAAAATAAAAGGCTTCCGTCCGGGCAAGGTTCCCCGTAAGGTACTGGAAAATTATTTCAAGGCCGACGCGGAAGGGGAGACCGTTACCAATATTGTCAACAAATTCTATTGGCAGGAGCTTGACAACCGTAAAATTGTGACCTTGTCCCGTCCGGAAATTGAGCAGGATGGATTGAAGGAAAACACGGACTTTGCTTTCAGCGCCTCTTTTGAAACGGAACCGGCCTTTGAACCGCAAGGTTATCAGGGGATTGACTTAGAAAAGATAAACATTTCCGTATCGGAAGAAGACATGGAGAAACGTCTTCAGGAAATCCGCAAGATGTTTGCCACTATGCAGGATGTCACGGAGGATCGGCAAGCTGCGATGGGTGATTTTATAACCATTGACTTTACAGGAACGCTGAATGGTGAAGCGCTTCCAGAGCTTAAATCGGACAATTTCCTTCTGGAGTTGGGAGCGAAAAGGTTTATTCCCGGCTTTGAAGAGCAACTCGTAGGGATGAAAAACAGCGAAACAAAGGGGATCAACCTCACGTTTCCAGACGATTATCATGAGAAAAAAATGGCAGGCAAGGATGTTGTGTTTACGGTGACCATCAAAGGCCTCAAAGAGCAAAAACTGCCTGAAATCGACGAAAACTTCATTAAAAATTTCGACAAGTATAATACCTTGGAAGATTTTAAGAATGATGTTCGAAAATCAATGGAAGATCAATGCAAGCACCAGAGCGATTCGCAGTTGCGGGATAAAATAACGGAAGCCGTTCTTAAGGCCAACGAATTTGAAGCACCGCCGTCACTGGTGGAGCGACAGATTTTCTATATGATATCGGATACGCAAAAAAGGATGAAATCCGCGGGCATGGATGAAAAAAACGCGATGGAACTGAGTTTTGGCATGCACGATCAGTTCAAGCAGGACGCGGAAAAAACGGTTAGATCCTTTCTGCTTCTCAAAAAAATAGCTGAAAAAGAAGCCATTACGGTCTCTGAAGATGAAATTGATAATCATATCAAAGAACTAGCAAATATTCACCGCACGGATTATGAAGTGGTCAAGAGCGCATATGACAAGGAAGAGAGATTGGACTCTTTAAAATCGGAAATTATCCAGAAAAAGGTATTTGACTTTATCGAACGTGAGGCCAATATTAAAGTAGTTGAAAAAATTGGAATGGAACGTGAGGTTGCCCTGTGAATTTAATACCGATGGTGGTGGAACAAGATGGTCGAGGCGAAAGGGCATTCGACATTTATTCCCGCCTTTTAAAAGACAGAATTATATTTCTGGGAACGGCTATCGACGATAATGTCGCTAATGTTGTTGTTGCCCAAATGCTTTATCTGGAAGCCGAAGACCCGGATAAAGAGATTTTTTTCTATTTGAATTCGCCCGGTGGACATGTCAGTTCGGGCATGGCCATTTATGATACGATGCAGTATATTAAACCTCAAATTTCCACGGTATGCATGGGTCAGGCGGCCAGCATGGCGGCAATTCTTTTGGCGGCCGGTGAAAAAGGGAAAAGATATGCCCTGCCGCATTCACGAATTTTAATCCATCAGCCTCTCGGTGGTTTTCAGGGGCAGGCAACGGATATTGACATTCAGGCCAGAGAAATCCTGAGATTAAAAGACGAATTAAACAAAATCCTGGCTGAATTAACCGGTCAGCAACTGGCAAAAATTATGAATGATACGGAGCGCGACTACTTTATGACCAGTCATCAAGCTAAAGACTATGGTTTAATTGATGAATTAGTAGTAAGAAAAGCTGCGTTATCCGGCGTTAAATAAAGGAGAATTTAAGTGATCAAAAGAAGTAAAGATAATCGAGGTCAAGGTATGCTTTTTTGTTCATTTTGCGGGAAGATGCAAAGCGAAGTCCGTAAATTAGTCGCCGGCCCGACTGCTTATATTTGCGATGAGTGTATCGAACTTTGCCGTTGTATCGTTGAAGAAGAAGAAAAGACGGTCGAAAAAGGCCCTAAAAATGTTTTGCCGGAACCGAAGGAAATTAAAAAATTTCTTGATTCCTATGTCATCGGTCAGGAAAAAACAAAGAAAATACTATCCGTGGCGGTTTATAATCATTATAAAAGGCTGTTTTCCAATGTCAGTTCCACAGATGGTGTTGAAATTCAGAAAAGTAACGTCCTTTTGGTCGGCCCTACAGGGTCGGGAAAAACATTACTGGCAAAGACACTGGCAAAAATGCTCAATGTTCCCTTTACGATAGCAGATGCCACCACCTTGACTGAAGCCGGATACGTAGGTGAAGATGTTGAAAATATCATTTTAAGTTTGCTGCAAAATGCTGATTATGATGTCGCACGCGCATCAAAAGGAATTGTCTATATTGATGAAATAGACAAGATCGCAAAAAAATCAGGCAATCCTTCCATTACCCGGGATGTTTCCGGGGAGGGTGTTCAGCAAGCCCTGCTGAAAATCATGGAAGGAACCATGGCCAATATTCCACCGAAAGGCGGCCGCAAGCATCCGCAACAGGAATTCATTCAGGTTGATACCACGAATATTCTGTTTATTTGTGGCGGCGCTTTCAATGATCTGGAAAACATTATTTCCAAGCGTATCGGCACGAACACGATGGGCTTCGGTGCGGAAATTAAAAGCAAGAAAGAAAAAAGAATTGGAGAGTTGCTGGCGGAAGTTCGATCTGAAGATCTGCTCAAATTCGGTCTTATTCCCGAATTTATCGGACGATTGCCAGTTATTTCCACGCTGGATGATCTGGACGAAGCCTCATTGGTTCGTATTTTAATGGAACCTAAAGATGCGATCATCAAACAATACAAGAAACTATTCGAACTGGAAAACGTCAATCTGAAGTTTACCGACGGTGCACTACGCTGTGTCGCCAAATTATCCATGGAACGAAAATCCGGTGCGCGTGGTTTACGCTCCGTTCTGGAAAACACGATGCTCGAAGTGATGTACGATATTCCGTCGCAGCGGGATGTAAAAGAGTGTGTAATCAGTGAGGAAGTTGTTATTAACAAAGAAAAACCAATTTTGATATACGACACAAAATCTGAGTCTGCATAACAAAAAACTACTTAGGAAAATTGAATGACCGAAGAACAAAACTATAATGACCAAAATAAAACGAACATCATTCCTCTTTTACCGCTGAGGGATGTGGTTGTTTTTCCGCATATGATTGTGCCGTTATTTGTCGGCCGGGAAAAGTCTATCGCCGCTCTGGAATCCGCCATGAAATACGAAAAAGGAATTTTCATGGTAGCCCAGAAAAACGCGAAAAAAGATGATCCCGCAGAGGAAGACATTTACCGGGTTGGCACGATAGGCATTATTATCCAACTGCTGCGCTTGCCGGATGGAACTGTGAAGGTGCTGGTCGAAGGTAAGACACGTGGATCTATCCAGGAATATCTCAAAAATGACGATTTCTTTCTCGTGAAAGTCGCTGATATTGAAGATGTCGATGATGACCCGAATGACATCAGAAAACAGGCGTTGATGCGCAGCATCAAAGAATCTTTTGAGCTTTATCTGAAACTCAGCAAGAAAATTCACGTGGAAATGATGGGCACGATTGCCGCAATCGAAGACCCATCCAAGCTTGCCGATGTGGTGGTTACCCATCTCAATGTAAAACTGGAAGATAAACAAAAGATTATGGAAATCTATAACATCAGTGAACGGCTGGAGGCCATTTATTCGCTGATGCTCTCTGAAATAGAGATTTTGCAGGTCGAAGAAAAGATCAAGCGCCGCGTCAAAAAGCAGATGGAGAAAACCCAGAAAGATTACTATCTTAATGAACAAATGCGCGCCATCCAAAAGGAAATGGGCGAAAAAGATGATTTCAAGAATGAAATAGTAGATCTGGAAAAGCGTCTCAAACAGAAGAAGCTCTCCGAGGAAGCAACAAAAAAAGTTCGCCAGGAAATTAAAAAATTGCAGATGATGGCGCCTATGTCGGCGGAAGCGACTGTTGTTCGCAATTATATCGACTGGCTGTTGGATATGCCCTGGTCGGACGTCACAGAAAATAAGCACTCTTTGAAAGAATCAGAAAACATCCTCGATGAAGACCATTATGGATTGAAAAAGGTCAAGGAAAGAATCATTGAATATCTGGCTGTTCAATCCCTGGTTAAAAAAAATAAAGGGCCGATTCTCTGTCTGGTCGGTCCTCCCGGTGTGGGAAAAACGTCAATTGCCAAATCGGTGGCTCGCGCCACGAATCGAAAGTTTGTTCGTATATCCCTGGGCGGCGTCCGCGATGAAGCGGAAATACGCGGTCATCGCAGAACCTATATCGGCGCGATGCCGGGAAAAATCATTCAATCGCTCAAAAAAGCAGGTTCGAATAATCCTGTCTTCTGCCTGGACGAAGTGGATAAACTCAGCTCCGATTTTCGCGGCGATCCCTCTTCAGCTTTGCTTGAAGTGCTTGATCCTGAGCAGAATTTCGCATTCAATGATAATTATCTGGATGTGGATTATAATTTATCTGACATCATGTTCATCACCACAGCTAATATTTTACAGACCATACCGGCACCCTTACAGGACAGAATGGAAGTGATCCGTATTGCCGGTTACACGGAACAGGAGAAATTGCAAATCGCAATAAAATTCCTCCTGACGAAGGAAACGGAAGCCAATGGTCTGGCAATTGAGAATATTGAGTTTACCAAAGGCGCAGTGCTACGAATTATCCGGGAATACACAAGGGAAGCGGGGGTACGTAATCTGGAACGGGAGATTGCATCAGTATGCCGCAAAGTTGCCAAAGAAATTGTCAGTAACGGCGCACGGAAAAAAATTGTAATCAGTTCGAAAAACATACCGAAATATTTGGGTGTTCCGAAATTCCGTCATGGCGAAACAGAAGAGAAAAATCAGATTGGTTTAACGACCGGGTTAGCCTGGACTGAAGTCGGAGGCGAATTGCTGGCCATTGAAGCATCCATCATGGAAGGAACAGGCCGCATGGTTATGACCGGGAAACTGGGTGACGTCATGCAGGAATCGGTTCAGGCGGCTCTTACTTATATCCGGGCACGCGCCGAAAGATTTGGTTTGGCAAAAAACTTCTACAAAAAAATAGACATACATGTCCACGTGCCGGAAGGAGCGATTCCCAAGGATGGGCCATCCGCCGGCATTGCAATGGCCACATCCATTGCCTCGGCTCTTATGAAAAAGAAAGTCCGCGCGGACCTGGCTATGACTGGTGAAATCACTTTAAGGGGCCGGGTATTGCCTATCGGTGGTCTGAAAGAAAAAATTCTTGCGGCTCATCGCGGCAACATTAAAATGGTTATTATCCCGAAAGATAATGAAAAAGATCTGGCGGAGGTGCCCCACAATGTCCAAAGTGGCCTGAAAATCGTTTTTGTCGATCACATCGACGAGGTGCTGGATATTGCTTTTGTAAAAGATGAGGATGATTTCAGCAAGGCTGTAACAACCGATATACAGGTTGGCGCCCAGCCTGTGAATTAACGGAGATTACTGATTTTATATCTTGACAAGAAATCTCAATATTGCTAGAAGCCATGCAGCTTTTTTTGGGCATGTGGGCGGGTAGCTCAGCTGGAAGAGCGCCACGCTTACACCGTGGATGTCACAGGTTCGAGCCCTGTCCCGCCTACCAGAATAAGAAAAAGGAAGTTAAGGAAAATTAATAAATGATTTTTGGGGGTCATAGTTAAGTTGGTTATAACGCCGGCCTGTCACGCCGGAGGGCAGGGGTTCAAGTCCCCTTGGCCCCGCCAGAAAATCGAAGGGAGTCAGCTTATTGCGACTCCCTTTTTTTGTTTGAGACTTGCTTGATAAGGATGATTGACATAATCTATTGGTCATGTTTAATAAGCAACTATACAATTTTCTAGAATGGGGTTGTCAAATGATCGGTTCGGTCATTGAAGAAAAAGATTTAGGCACAATACGGTCTGAGTATTTACGAGGCCTGTAATTTCAGGAGATATTAAAACGAATATGAGAAAAATTTATGATCTATTTTCCCGGCGCAAGCCCGAACATGTTCGTCGAGAAATATTTTCGATATTGGCCAAAGGGCAGAAAAGTGGTGTTTTGGACGATGCATCACGAAAGATGATCGAAAATATCCTGGACTTTACATCCATCCTGGTCCGCGAAATTATGATTCCACGGACGGATATTGTCTCTATCAGCGAGGACGATAAACCGGAAGACATTATTCAAGGGCTTGCCGATTCTCATTACACTCGCATTCCTGTACACCGGGGGTCGATTGATAATATCATCGGTATTTTAAATGTTAAAGATCTGCTTAAAACCTGGTCGCAACCCCTGACAATCGCCGATATATTGTCACATCTGACCAAGCCTTATTACATTCCTGAAACGAAAAGTGCTCATTTGTTGTTTTATGAGCTCAAGAACAATAAAAAGCATATTGCCATTGTTATCGATGAATATGGCGGTACGTCCGGTCTAGTCACCCTTGAGGATTTACTGGAAGAAATCGTCGGCGATATCCGGGATGAACATGAAGAAAAGACGGATTCCGAAGACATTATCCAGACTGACGAGGGATCCATTATCGTTGATGGACGCACCGAAATTGAGAAAATTGAAGAGCACCTGAATACGCGTCTGGAAAGAGGCCGATATGAAACGGTGGGCGGTCTTATTTTAAATACGATTCGACGAATTCCTCACCAGGGAGAGAATTTTCAAATAGAAGGAATGGATATTACCATCGAAAACGCCGACGAACGCAGTATTAAAAAAGTTAAAATAACAAAAGTGGACAATAAAATTTTTAATGAAGAATAGCGATTCACAAGTAAAATCGGATACGTTAAATAAGAAGCTGAGTGGCCACAGTATTTTTTTCGCATTGCTCAGCGGTATTTTATTGTTTTTATCTTTCCCCAAGTTTGGCCTGGGATTCATTGCCTGGATTGCCTTCGTTCCCCTGTTTATTGCTTTACGAGAGGTTGCGTCTTTTCGCAGGGCACTTTTCCTGGGATGGATTACAGGATTTACGGCTTGCGTTGGCATCATATACTGGATCACCTACGTCGTTGTGAATTACGGCCATCTGCCCTTATATCTGGGCGTAATGATCATGCTGCTGCTGGCTTGTTATTTAAGTCTTTATATCGCTTTATTTGCCGCAGGAATCGTTTATTTACGAAGAAAGGTTCCTCTGTGCTTTGTTGCGCCTGTTTTATGGGTATGTCTGGAATATATCAAGTCGCAGTTGTTTACCGGCTTTCCCTGGGAAAATTTGGGTTATTCCCAGTTTAGTAATATTTTTTTCATCCAGATTGCAGATATAACGGGTGTGTTCGGATTATCTTTCCTGATTATTCTTTTAAACACCGCTTTTTTTGAAATCATTTCAGAAAAATCAAAAAAGGCATTTGCTCTGGCTGCAAGCGTGTTACTTCTATGGTCTGGTGTTTACGCATATGGCGTATGGCGAATCCAGCAGGTGGATCAAAGATTGAAGGATGCTCCCGCCATGGATGTATCCCTGATTCAGGGAAACATTGATCAATCCATCAAATGGAATGAAAATTTCCAAAAAGAAACCATCAATATTTATGAAGATCTGTCATTGCGTCATCCGGCTGTCAATGGCGGTTTGATTGTCTGGCCGGAAACAGCCGTGCCTTTTAACTTTCAGGATGAAAACGACTTACGTCATCGGATAAGCGAGATATCGGTGAAAACGAAAAGCTGGTTTATCTTCGGATCCATGAGCTATGCTTCGGGCAGAGAGAAAACAGAATATTTTAACAGCGCCTATCTGCTTTCACCCGAAGGCGACGTTCGTGGTAAATATGATAAGGTACACCTTGTTCCTTATGGAGAATACGTGCCGCTTAGAACAATATTTCCTTTCATCAGCAGTTTAGCCGCGGGAATTGGTGATTTTGTCGAAGGAAAAGGGTTTTATCCTTTGACCATGGGTGAAAGAAAAATTGGCGTGATGATCTGTTACGAAGGAATCTTGCCCGAAGCGGCCAGAGCCTATAAAAATGCTGACGCCGAATTACTGGTGAATATTACAAACGACGCCTGGTTCGGCACTACATCTGCGCCGTATCAACACCTGTCCATGTCTATTTTCAGAGCTGTGGAGACACGGCTTTATCTTGTGCGTGCAGCAAATACAGGCATCTCCGCAATCGTCGACCCAGCGGGAAAAATTATCAAGCAAACTGAAATATTTAAAAAAGATGAAATTCATGGTCGTGTTAAATTCATCGTGATGCCGACTTTTTACGCGAAATATGGTGATTTGCTGGTAGGGTTCAGTTTTATAGGTTTGATTGTTTTTTTCTTAAGGAACTTAAAAGGGAGGAAAAGAAATGTCCGTCGAAAACATACAGGAAGCAATTAGTGATCTGAAAAAAAGAATTCAATATATCGGAGAATGTCTTTGACGTCAGCGAGCTGGAATTAAAAATCAAAGATCTTGAAATTTTATCCACTAAAAATGATTTCTGGGATGATCAGGAAAAAGCCCGCGCCATCCTGCAGAGGAAAACAAAATTATCCGATTCGCTCGATCAGTGGAAAAGATTTCAAAGCCAGATTAAAGATACTGAAACCCTATGGTCAATTGCCTCTGAGGAAAAAGACGAACAGGTCATCAATGATCTCGCTTCTGAACTGGATCAGTTGTCTTCCGACGTTAAACTGGAAGAACTCAAAATGATGCTCTCCAGCGAGCAGGATCCGATGAATGCAATTATGTCCATTCATGCCGGCGCTGGAGGGACGGAAGCGCAGGACTGGGCGGAGATGTTGATGCGTATGTATCTGCGTTGGGCTGAAAAGAGAAATTTTAAAACAAATATTATTGATTATCTGCCGGGAGATGAAGCAGGCGTCAAAAGCGTATCTTTTACCGTGGAAGGTGAATATGCCTATGGTTATGCCAAAGCCGAAATCGGGATTCACCGTCTTGTCCGTATTTCTCCATTTGATGCGGGAGCCCGACGCCATACCTCCTTTGCTTCTGTCTTTGTTTATCCCGAAGTCGATGATGAGATCATCATAGATATCAATGAGGACGATTTAAGAATCGACACATTCCGATCGGGTGGCAAGGGCGGCCAGCATGTTAATAAAACGGACTCTGCCGTGCGAATCACCCATTTGCCGACAAATATTGTCGTGCAGTGCCAGAATGAAAGATCGCAACATAAAAATAAAGCGATGGCGATGAAGTATCTGAAGTCCCGGCTCTATGAAAGAGAACTCCAACAAAAAAAAGAAAAGCTCGACGAAGAAAATAAACTTAAAAAAGATATTGCCTGGGGCAGCCAGATTCGTTCCTATGTTTTGCACCCATACAAAATGGTGAAAGATCATCGGACGAATCTGGAAATCGGCAACGCTCAAAAAGTGCTGGATGGCGATCTTGATGATTTTATCCAGGCCTATTTGATGGTTGTTGGAAATCGGGCGCCAAATGCGTCCAGAGTCAGTTAGGTAAACATCTAATAATATGCAAGATTGTCAAATTGTTTTGGTATATAAATAAAATGTGCTATAAAGCTCCGCAAAGTTAACCATGATGTCATTTGCGCCAGGATAAAAAGTGAACCGATCAGTGATCAGAAGCACGATGTACTTTTGATTTTTGCAACCGAAAAAGAATTCAGGAGACCCTATCCATGTTGGAATGCATAAAATATGTTTCATCAATTTGTGTTATCTTTTGTTTAAGTGTTACCATCTTGTTGTTTGCCGGCCATCAGGTAAACGCCGAAAATATCCATCGCAATGATGCTCTATTGAAGAAAAAGATAGAAGATAAAGAACAGAAACATGTCGTGCCGCAAGTGACAGTCGATTCCACCAAGAATATTCTTACCAATGCGTCAAGCCAAAATTCAGCGGATAAGGCTGCTAAAGCAAAAGTTGAAGAAGAGCAGGATCTGATGGAAAAGGCCGTTGAATTGCTGGAAATAGCCGATAAATCCTGGAAAAATGGTGATATCGAAAATACCTTAGATGCGTTGGATAAAGCCTATGCGTTGGTTCTAGATACGAACGGTAATGTGGAAATTGCCAGACAGAAGGATGATTTGCGTCTTTTAATTTCCCGGCGCATCCTGGCTCTTTATTCTTCAAAACAAACAAAGACCAATGGCAAGGCCAGTGAGATTCCTCTTTTGATGAACGCGGATGTAGAAAAGGAAATACGATCATTTCAGGGACCGGAGAAAGAATTCTTTACATCCTCATATTATCGATCCGGACTGTACAAGGAAATCATTGTTGGTGAATTAAAAAAAGCAGGGATGCCTGAAGAACTCTTCTGGTTGCCTCTGGTGGAAAGCGGTTTCAAGGTAAGCGCTTTGTCGCGCGCGCGAGCTTTGGGCTTGTGGCAGTTTATTCCGTCAACAGGTTATAAATTCGGATTGACCCGCGATGAGTGGGTAGACGAGCGCATGGACGTTTTAAAATCCACTCATGCGGCCATCGCTTATTTAAAAGAATTGCATTCCATGTTTGGCGACTGGCTTACTGTGCTTGCGGCTTATAATTGCGGTGAGGGCAGGGTGCTTCGTGTCATATCCAGACAACACATTAATTATTTCGATCGTTTCTGGGATCTCTACTCTAAATTACCTAATGAGACAGCCCGTTATGTTCCCCGTTTTCTTGCGACATTGCATATTGTTAAAAATCCCGGTAAGTATGGTTTTAATCTTCAGACATCGTTGGACTCTTTACTCAATTATGAAACCGTCAAGGTCAATAAGGTGATGAAACTGTCGGATATCTCTTCTAGAATGGAAGTGTCCGAAGACTTCATTAATGTACTCAACGCCGAACTCAGATACAAAATAACCCCTAATCGGGAATACTCATTGAATATTCCTAAAGATTCTCTCCAGAAATTCAATCTGGTTTATAACGATATTCCGGAAACGGAAAGACCAAGTTTCAGTTTCAGCCGCTCCACATATCTCAAACATCGTGTTCGGCCCGGTGAAACAGCGGTGTCAATAGCTAAAAGATATCGAGTGTCCACTCAGACAATTTTTGACTCCAATCGCATTAATCAGAAAACAAAATTAACGAAGGGTCAAATCATCCGAATTCCGGTTAATCATGTGGAAACGGCATACATGAAGCAAAAACCTTCCGGTAGTAAAAATATTACAACTCATAAAACGGCTGGTTCAATTCAAACTTACAAAGTAAAAAAAGGCGATTCTCTGTTTAGCATTGCCAAACGTTTCAATGTTCCTGTCGTCAAACTCAAGCAAATTAATAATTTAAAAACGAATGACATTCAAGCCGACCGGACATTGAAGATTCCGTACGATGAGACGGGAAATAACAGCGGGGAGAAACAGGAAAAGGATTTTTCTTTGGCAAAATCTGTAGAATAGTCTATCCGATGATGACTCTCTTACACGGGGACAGGTTTTTGCCGTTGAAGATAAATAAGCAGGGCTTCCAATCCCCCTGATTTAATCGGATTGCGTAAGCAACCGAAAAAGTTCTTTTTCTTTTTGCGCCATTCTCAGGGTATTTCCTTTTGACGTGTTTTCATGATTATAGCCCAATAAATGTAACAGGCCATGGATGATTAAAAAAAGAATTTCCTCATCGAAGTTGAAATGGCCCTTTTCCGCATCTCGGCGCGCCGTGTCAACAGATATGACGATGTCACCCAGTATTTCGGGATTCATATCGCCGAATTCGCCTTCTTGAAGGGGAAAAGAAATGACATTGGTAGGCCGATCTTTGGACAGATATTGTTGATTGATGCCCTGAATGGTTTCGTCATCGACAAATGTGATGCTGATTTCCTTATTCCCACAATCCAGCAATCCCAGAAGCTTGGTTACTTTAGCGCGGATCTTGCGCTTGTCGATTTTAATTCGTTTCTGCTGATTTCCGATTTGAATTTTCATTAGACTCTTTTTTACCGTTTGTCTCTTTCGGAGATGTTCCCGGATAATCAACACGATGATGGAAGATGCCCGTTAAAATCCGAGTAAATGTTTCCGCAATGGTGTTTAGATTTTTCAGCGTTAACTCACAATCATCCAGTTGACCGTCTGTGTATATCCGCTCAATGCGCTCACGCACCAGCGAGCGTATTCTGGCCGGCGTCGGATTGGAAAGTGTGCGTGAGGAGGCTTCAATAACATCTCCCAGCATGACCAGTCCGGCTTCTTTGGTTTGGGGTTTAGGGCCGGGATAACGAAAAGCACTTTCCGTCAGAGAACGAATCGATTCGTCCTTATCTTTCTTCGCTTTATCATAAAAATAACTGACGAGACTGGTGCCGTGATGTTCACGGATAATGTTGATGATCGGCTGACCGAGTTTGACCTGCGAAGCCAGTTCGCAACCTTCTTTGACATGCGAGATGATAATCAGCGAACTCATCTTCGGCGAGAGTTTGTCGTGACGATTATTATAGCCGGGTTGATTTTCAATATAGTAATGGGGTTTGGCCAGTTTGCCGATGTCATGATAATAGGCACTGACCTTGGCCAGGAGTGAGTCCGCGCCGATGGCTTCCGCCGCGGCCTCCACCAGCGAGGCGACGATAATGCTGTGGTGATATGTGCCGGGCGCTTCGATAATCATTCTCTGGAAAAGCGGTTGATTCAGATTGGCCAGTTCCAGCAACTTAATATACGTGATAAAACCGAAAAGACTTTCAAAAATAGGTGTGATGCCCGCGACCAGAATTCCGGTGACGATGCCGCCGAGAAAACCCATGGCCAGACGCATGATTAAGTCATTAAGCAAATGGCCTGTTAAAAGATTCAGACAAACAATAGCGGCCATATTGATAATGCCGAGAAAAATGCCAACCTTTAAAAATGTGGAACGCTGTCGGCTGTTGACGATGTGATAGGAAGCGGCAACAGATCCTAAAAATGAGAAAAGCGGAAAAATAATTTTTTCATCGAAAAGCAGACTGATGAGAAATGATGTCAGGACACTGATAATTAAAGCCACGTTACGATTCACCAGTACGGCAATGATCATGGCGCCGCAGGCAAAGGGTATCGCGAAATAGCAGGCATCAACCGGAATAGAAGGGAAAGCTCTGTTGACGGCAACAGAGATAAAGATTCCCGCTTTGACAAAAAATATCTGCAGAACGGCGACAATGGCAAAAACGAGAAAGTCCACATTGGAACGGGCTGTGGTTTGAAGCCAGTTTCGGGTGCGCCAGAAGTACAGAAGCAATGTGAGAAACAGAGCGGTGCAGAATATCCCCAAAATAACCGTCAGACGGGATATTCTATTATCCACGGCTGTTTTATAAAACGCATCCAGTTTGGCCAGTTCCAGATAACCGATTTTTTCTCCTTCGCGGACGATCATCTCATTTTTTTGTACCTGGAAGTAGACCGGTTTGACTTCATCTGCAGCGGACAATATTTTCTTGTCTGTTGCCTCTTTATTGAAGGTGAGGTTGGGTTTAATAATTTTTTTCAGAAGCGAAAAAGAAAACCGCCGGGCATCGGGCTGATCGCTTTTAAAGACGGTGTTTACTTTTTTAGACAATATTGGGTCAATCTCTTTGATATTTAAAACGGACGAGACATCCTTTAGATTTTCCTCTACCCGCGTAACCGCATTAACGATGGTAATCCCTTTTTCCCGTTCGTTATTTTGAAAAGTGCTCGAAGCGATTAATGTATTATCGTAGAAGGAGGAAACAGTTCTGGACAGTTTTTGTGCTAGATCATCGGAAAACTTATTTACTATCAGAAAAGATAATTCATTCTGTGTCAAAGAAATGCCTAAGGATTTGTCCAGAAAGGTTTTATTGAGTTTTAATTCTTGCTGTCCGGAAGTCAAAGAATTTTTTATTTTTGTTTTAAGGGTAGTAGCCATCTCAGCGTCATAATCATAGATTGGCCGCACATTTACCGCAGCTTCATGTCTTTTTTGCCGTGTGGAGTTGACATCTTCAACCAGAAAATCCCGATCCGCCTTAATGTTATCCTGAGCGATCATACCATGGCGATATTCCGGATTTGAATTGAAGAGCTTGGGTGCAAGGATGATGGATAATCCGATGCTTAAAATTATGGCAATCGCCCAGCGCTGAAAAATGATATTGTTCAAAAATTTGAAAGAAATTTTATACTTTTCTTTCAATTTACGAAAGGTTGAAAATATTTTTTCTGATGTGGAATCTAGGAAATTCATAGGTCTTATTTATGTTTACCCGATTCATTTTCATTGTCCCAGGACGCGTAGGCGGCAATGACATCGGCAACCAGGGGATGCCGGACTACATCGACCTGCGAGAAATGAACAATGTGGATGGCATCTACTTTTTTCAGAATATTCTGGGCTTCGATCAAACCCGATGATTTTTTCGTCGGCAGATCAATCTGCGTGATATCACCCGTCACAACCGCTTTTGAATTGAAACCCAGACGGGTTAAAAACATTTTCATTTGTTCAGATGTGGTGTTCTGTGCTTCATCCAGAATAATGAATGAATCATTAAGCGTCCTGCCGCGCATGAATGCCAGCGGTGCAACTTCAATGAGCCCTTTGTTAATCAGCGCAGTTGCTTTTTCCATATCTACCATGTCATAGAGCGCATCATATAAAGGGCGCAAGTATGGATTCACTTTTTCAGCCAGATCGCCCGGCAGAAAGCCCAGGCGTTCACCCGCTTCCACAGCGGGCCTGGTTAGAATAATCCGCTGCACTTTCTTTTCCAGTAAATGTGACACGGCCATGGCCATGGCCAGATAGGTTTTGCCGGTGCCTGCGGGGCCGATGGCCAGAACCATATCGGCATTTCTCATGGAATCGATGTAGTGACGCTGGGCAATGCTTTTGGGCGTGATGATGCGCTTTTTGGAGGAGATAAAAACCGTGTCCAGAAAGACGCGGGCTAGCTCAAAGTGGATATCTTCGGTGAGAATTCGATGGGCATAGTCAATGTCGGAAAAATGAATATGCCACCCTTTTTCCATGAGCGTATAGAGCTGTTTAAGCAGGCGTGTGATCTTCAGGACGGCGACTTCATCACCTGTGATGGAAAGATGATTGCCCCAAGGTTTAACCTTGATCTGTTCAAGTTTTTCGAGAAGTCTTAAGTGCTTGTCATGTTCGCCGCAGAGATTCTGTAATAAATTATGATCGGCGAAGGTTAATTTCTCAACCTGGATGTTTTTAGTTGCTTTGATCAAAAAATTATCAGCCTCTAAAATGTTAATCTTAACCAAACGATATTGCAGATCATTTTCATGAGCAATGCCATATGGCACCTTCTATACGAGGGCGTTTTCTATCATTATGAGGCGTTGAATGCAATACAATTTACGCCTGCAAAAACAGGTGGGCAAAGACCTTTGCGTTGCCTAACATATTGTCAATTGGACAGTTCTCATCAGGCTGATGAGCATTCATATTGGTTTTGGACCAGACGGCTGCCGGATAGTTCTTTTTGCGCAGGTAGGCGGCTACCGTTCCAGCGCCGACCCCGCCGGCAAAAGCTTCCAGATGATAAATTATTTTGATCGCTTCCTGAAGGGCGCAAACAACAGGAGCATCAGCTGATGTGGGGAGCGTGGATTGAACATATTGCTCCTTGGAAATATCAATTCTTACTGAAAATTTCTTTTCCACATTTCTTGTGATCTTTATGATCTCCTCCAGGACGTCTTGGAGATTGTATTGCGGCAGCACACGACAATCCATGTAGAAGACATCTTCGCCGGGAATGGTGTTGATGTTGCCCACATTGGCCTCTTTCTTTGTCGGTTCAAACGTACTGACGGCAGGATCAAAAAGAGGATCAATGGCATCGAATATCTTGCGTAGCTTCGTTAATCTGGTCACAAGATATGCAGCGGCTGATAACGCGTTATTGCCCAGTTGAGGGTTGCTGCCGTGGCATTGCTTGCCTGTGGTTTTGAAGCCTAGCCAGAGGATGCTTTTTTCCGCAATTTCGATCAGCGATCCCTCGGGATTCCCCGAATCGGGAACCACGAATAAATCATCTTTGCTGAAAATCTTTTCCGGTAAGTCCAGCACGTGATATAATCCTTTACCACCGGATGTTTCCTCGTCCGCCACAAAGAAAAGACCGATGGATGATGACGGGAGAATTCCCTCATCAATAAAAGCCTTGGCGGCAAAAATAGAGGCCACCATGTCCTGCTGATTGTCTTCCGTTCCGCGGCCATAGATATGGTTGTCTTTAACATAAGCTGTGTATGGATCAGCGCTCCAGAGGTTGAGTTCGCCCGGTGGAACTATATCCAGATGCGTGATGATCCAGACGAAACGCGATTTATTTATTCCTTCCATGGATGTTAGAAAATTGGGACGCAACCCGGCGGATACGCTGTCATCCGGCGCATCATAATGACGAAAAGATACAAAACCCATTTCGATAAGACGTTTTTTCAGCAACTGTGCTTTCAGCATTTCTCCGTCGCCGCCGTTGACCGGACCGATAGCGGGCACAGTCGTCAACGCTTTTTGCAGTTCAATCATATCGTCTCGATAGGTGTCTATTCTGCGGGAGATTCTTTCAAAGGTTTTTTCGTCAATCATCGTTGATCCTCAATTCATTCCAGCGGTGAGATAAAAACAGGTTGTTCCAATTTAGCAGGCCATTTGCCGAAATGATCCGTATCACCTAAAATAAGCGTCAGCCGTCTTTTCTCATTCAGGTACTTTATGGCTACACGTTTTAAATCAGCGCGTGTCACAGCTTCAATTTTTTTTTGATAGCTGCTCAGATAATCAGCAGGCAATTTATCAAATGCTATAGTCATTTGCTGAACGGCGATCTGGCCGGGTTGCTCAAACGAAAAAATAAAACCATTGATCATGGATCTTTTTGCCCAGTCCATTTCGGTCTGAGATATTGAACCGGCCGCAACATCATGCAAGATGGCGTTCATCAAATGAAGCGCCTGAAAGGTCGATGCCGTTTTTGTAAAAGCATACGTTCCGAAAACACCATAATTGGACCGTGCCCGGTAAAAACTGCCGGCACTGTATGCCAGACCTTCATTATTGCGCACGGCGCTGAATATTCGTGAAGAAAAACCGCCGCTGCCGATAATAAAATCAAGAACCGAAAAAGCGTAAAAATCCGGATTATTCTTGCTGAGCGTTAATTCTCCGCTGACCACGGTTGATTGCGAAAGTTGCTTCCGGATAAAGAAAACACCACGGCCAGCTTCTTTCGGCGGAGGTGCGGCATCGAGGGCACGTCGGGAATCAGTCCAGTGGCCAAGATATTGCCGGATTTTGTTCACGGCTTCTTCCTTGGAAATATCGCCGGAAACAGCCAACATTATATTGGCCGGAAAAAAATATTCCCGATGAAAAGAGATCAAGTCATTGCGGGTGATTTGCTTGAGAGATTTTGTCGTAACGTAACGCCCGCGCGGATCGTCAGGATAAAGCAAACGGTTGAATTCGCGAAAGGCCAGTTTCTGAGGATTATCCTCTATCCGGCGCAGTTCTTCATTTTTCAACGAAAGCGCCAATTGCAGTTTCTCTTTTTCAAAAGCCGGTTGTATGAGTATCTGCGAAAGGAGGTCAAGGCAGGCGTCCAGATCACCCTTTAAAAAAGAAAAATTAACAGAGGCGGAATCGAGCGACATGGAAATGGAGGGTGACACAGCCAGAAAATCCAGGCGCTGATCAATTTCGGCGCTGCCCAATTTAGTTGTGCCGCCTGTTCTCATCACGGAAGCAGTCAGTTCTGCTATACCTTCTTTGCCATGGGGATCATGCAACGATCCGGTTCGCACCAGCGCAGATATGGTTACCAGAGGCAATTCGGGATCCCGAAGATAAAACAATACCATGCCGTTATCCAGCAAAATTCGCTCGGCCTGTTGTGAGCGAAATTCCAGACCGGGATATTTTATTTTTTCCGGTGGTGTAAATGTTTGAGCCGCAAACGTCTCTGACGGAATAATTCCGCAAAACAGGGATACCAGCAGTCCGATTAAGATATGAACATAATTATTATTTTTCATTTTTATCCGCGTTTTTATTTGTCTTTTTGTTTAAAACCGCGATAGTCCGGTTTTCGGCTACCAGATACTTTACGGCCGCTGCCTGAATGTCCATTACGGTTACTTTGTCAATATGAGAAATGTAATTAGAAATGTATCGGTAATCTCCCAACAGCAATTCATAGTATGAAAGAATGGAAGCCAGTTCAGAATTGGAATCCAAGCTTTTAATATAATCCATCTTCAATTGATTTTTGGCCTTGGTCAGTTCTTTGTCAGGTATAGGATAGTTCTTGATGTTTTCCAGTTCATGAAAAATAGCCGCCAGGAGCTCATCGTTCGTGTGCGGATGGCGTGGACGGGCCCAGATCGCAAATAGATTAGGATACCTTGTGGCGGGCATGCCGTTATGAACACTGATACTGTCGGCAATTTGCATTTGCAACACCAGTTTGGCATACAGACGGCTGGTTCTGCCTTTACTCAAAATCGTTTCCAGCACGTCGAAGACATAATCTTCAGCAGCGGGCGCAGTCGGTTTGTGATAACCGATGATCATCGACGGATTGGCGTCAAACAATACGGCCACTTTTCGCTCCTCGGTTTGCCGCGGTTCGGCGGGAATGGCGGCCGGCAGAGAATTATTTTTGGGAATCCGTCCAAAGTATTGATCAATCAATTTTAAAGTCTTTTGGGGGTTAATATCTCCGACTACGGTGATGACCATATTTCCCGGCGACAGATATTTTTGGTGAATATGCCGAATGGCCGCCTGGTTGATATAGGTTAAATCCTGAGGTAGGCCGATAATAGGCACGCCATAGGGATGAACTTTATAAGCGCTGCTCATAAAGGATTCATAGAGTTTACCGTCAGGGCTGGATTCTACGCGCTGCCTTCTTTCTTCCAGAATGACGTCGCGTTCCGTGTAGAATTCACGAAAGACGGGGTTAAGCAGCCGGTCGGCTTCAATACGCGCCCAGAGTTCAATTTTGTTGGCGGGCAGGCTGACGTGGTAGGTTGTAACATCTTGACCGGTGGACGCGTTCATATCCAGGCCGCCATTTTCCGTGTAAAGCCGGTCAATCTCATTGGGAATATAATAACGGCGGTGTTCGGATTGCAATTGCTTCAGACTTACGGCAAGCTGTTCAATGCGTTTCTGATCGACGTTTGTTTGCCTCATTCTCTCATTATCCAGCGCTGAGCCGATCTGTTCGATTTGTGTAAGCAGCCTCTTTTCCGCCGCATAATTTTTCGTGCCAATAGTTGTCGTGCCCTTAAACATCATGTGCTCCAAAACGTGCGCAGCACCGCTTTGTCCCTTGACTTCATCGACCGTTCCTACCCGATGGCGGATATAGAGAGAAACCGTCGGGCTGAATTTGCGCTCCAGCATCAAAATGGTTAGACCATTATCCAGTTTGGTTTTGATGACTTTTTTTTCCAGGTCAATCGCCCATGCCGGATCTGCCCAGCAAAAAATGATTAACCCGGCCAGGAATAAACAAAATCTATTTCGTGTCAACATGATCTATCTCATCAGTGGATTTTTTTGGAAAAAAGCGGAAGAAAACATAAAGAATGCCGACAATACAAAACAAAATAATGAAAGAGGCAGAAAATAAAGTCATCACGAATTCCAGAGGGTTGGCCATCTTAAATGAACTCACCAGGATATCGATGCCGAACACTAAAAAAAACAGCGACAGCAAAAGAACAATGATATTTTTAATCCGGACAAGAGTCTTCATCTCGCAACACTCGTTTCTTTCGGTAATGTTTTGAGCTTTGCTTTGCTCCTGCTGTAAGCATCGTAACTGAAATCATCATTACGGCAGCATAATAGCGAGTTGTTATGATATAGAGGTTCATGCTGAATGTCAAATGGTGAAGCCGCAAGCGCGTCGGCCCACATCTTCGTGCCGGGAATCGGCGAATATTCGGCAAGCACCGGTTTGGCGCCGCACTGTAAAACAAAATCAATACTCTGTGTTACATCCACTTCTTTTTGACCCGGTATGCCGCATAAGAGATAAACGCCGATATCTTCCGTTTTGTATCCCGCCTTTTTGAGATGAATAACCGCTTTTTGCAGTTCTTCATTTTGTACTTTTCCGCCCGTTTCTTTTTGCAATTGAAAATCAGCGGTTTCAAAACCGAAACGAATGGTTTTAAAGCCGGAATCGTAGAGAATCTTACTTAATTTTGAGTTGATTTCTCTTAAATGCAGACCATTGGGGCAATGAAAACGACAGGATAACTTCCGTCTTTTTAATTCATTCAGCAGGGGAATGATCATCTTTTCGGAATCGACCAGCAGCGCGTCATCATAAAAACTGAAGTCGATCACACCGAAGCTCTTCTGCCAATGTTCGATTTCATCAACCACTTTGACCGGATCACGTCTAAGAAATTTCTTTTGAAATATATGAGACGAGCAGTAGCTGCAGCGATACGGACAGCCAATCGTGGTAATCATCGGAACGTGATCGATTCGGCGTACCAGATCCAATGCAGGATAGGGCAGGGCATCCAAATCGTCTTCATCGGGATCGAAAATGATATCTTCATCGAAAAGATTTTGGAGTATTTCAAGAATTTGTTTTTCACCGCGGCCGCGAACTACATAATCGGCGCCGGAATTGGCCACGGCGTGATCGTAGCAAAGAGAGGCATATTTGCCGCCCAATACAACGGGAATGCCCGGCATCATCTCTTTGACGATTCTAATGGCTTCAAAAACACCCGGATACCAATACGTCATCATGGAAGTAACCAGCACCATATCCGTGTCGGGATAAAGACCAAGCTCAGTTCGGAATATATCCGGGTCAATTCCATAACGGCAATAACTGCGGGGCAGCATGTGGAGGCAGTCCGGTTTGTTGATCACCTGACGGAAGAGCCGGCCGTGGCCGTAAACATGCCGCCTGGGCATTGTGCGGCTTCTTTGCAGCATAAGCGGGGAGTAGGG
Source organism: Syntrophaceae bacterium (assembly GCA_009773315.1). Classification (GTDB taxonomy): domain Bacteria; phylum Desulfobacterota; class Syntrophia; order Syntrophales; family Smithellaceae; genus UBA8904. The sequence continues at coordinate 21,373 of WRPE01000025.1, read as the reverse complement.
GTCAAGGCAATTGATGTATGATATTCGATGAGAGTTTGCGCGCAACAGACCGCCCAGGTATAAAAGTCCCAATGGTTTCAGCCAGAAATCGTATGCGGCAAAATCATAAATCCAAGGATTGATCAACAGAATGTTTTTACTCATGGATGCGCCTTTTAGCATACAAGTCAACCAATTACAAAATGTATCGCAATCCACATACCATGCCCATGACCTTTCAGCCAGCCGGCGATTCTGGACCATATTCGATGCGGCTTTCCGATAGCGGCCTATCGTTCAGTAATTTAAACCCATGATCTTTAAGCAGTATATTTTATCCCAGAAAGAACTTGAAGACTCAAGCAATTGTTGATAGCATACCGGAACTATTAAACGGGATTCTTCATGCGTGCAGTTATTCAGAGAGTGGACCGGGCTTGCGTCAGAATAAATTCTCAGGAATATTCCTCCATCGATCAAGGGGTTCTGGTATTGCTGGGGGTGGAAAAAGACGATTCTGAGAAAGACGCGAATTATATTCTGGAAAAAACGGTTAATTTACGCATTTTTGAAGACGAACAGGGCAAGATGAATCTCTCGCTGACCGACATTGACGGCCAGATGTTGGTGGTGTCGCAGTTCACGCTCCTTGGCGACTGTATCAAGGGACGCAGGCCGTCATTTATCCGGGCGGAAAAGCCGATCACAGCCAACCAGTTGTATGAATATTTTGTCCGTGAGGCCGCTCCCAAGGTGAAGAAATTGGCCACCGGCAAATTTCAGGAAATGATGCAAATCGAGTTGACCAATAACGGTCCGGTAACGATATTACTAGACAGCCGGAAAGCGTTTTAAGCGAAACACATGGAATCAAGTGATATAAAAATAGACAAAGACGGCATCTGGTATTACCGGGGCGCACACATGTTCCGCAAAGATATTTTGTGTGTGTTTTTTGAACATCTGAAAATAGACGATTGTGGTAAATACTTCGTCGAACTCAACGAAGAAATCTATTATCTGGATGTGGAGGATACCGCTTTTGTCGTGACAGCCGTTTATAAGACGAAAGCACCGATAAACTGTCATGAGCAGATTGATGTTCTTTTAAGTGACGAATGCCTGGAAAAACTTGATTTGGGTTCGTTATTTGTAGGCAAAGACAACGTCATGTATTGCCGGATTAAAGACGGCAAATTTGCCGCCCGCTTCACGAGGAATAGTTACTATCAAATAGCGGAATTTATTGAAATGGACGACGCTGCCGATCGTTTTTACATTGCCTTAAACCACGAAAGATATTTTATAAAAACAATTAATTAATTCACCAAGACGGAGGCCATCATGCTCGACGACGTAGTAAAAGAATCCTTAACTTTTGATGACTTGCTTTTAGTTCCCGCCGCTTCCGATGTGTTGCCGCGTGATGTTGATACGGCCACCAGGCTGACCAAGAATATCGCCCTGAACATTCCGATTGTCTCGGCGGCGATGGATACGGTCACGGAATCGCGCACGGCCATCTGCATGGCGCAGGAAGGCGGTATCGGCTTCATCCACCGCAACATGAGCATCGAACGACAGGCCATTGAAGTTGACCGCGTGAAAAAATCGGAAAGCGGTATGATTGTCGATCCGATCACCATTGAGCCGGAACGCAAAGTTAGCGACGCTCTGGCATTAATGAATCAATATTCCATATCCGGCGTTCCGGTAGTTAAAAACGGCAAACTCGTCGGCATTCTAACCAACCGCGATCTGCGGTTCGAAGAAAACATGGAGCAGACGGTTGCTAACGTTATGACCAAAGAAAATCTTGTCACGGTTTCCTCCAATATTTCGCTGGAAGATTCCAAAAAGCTCCTGCACAAGCATCGCATCGAAAAACTACTGGTCGTGGATGATCAATACCGTTTAAAGGGTCTGATCACCATTAAAGATATTGAAAAGATAAGACGTTATCCCAATGCCTGTAAAGACTCCAAAGGCAGATTGCGTGTGGGTGCGGCGGTAGGTATCGTCGACCGCGAACCGCGCATTGCCGCCTTGCTGTCAGTCGGTGCGGACGTGATTGTGATTGACACCTCTCACGGACATTCATCGGGCGTGCTCGAGGCCATCAAATCAACCAAGGCCAATTTCCCTAAATGCCAGCTGATCGCGGGGAATGTCGCGACCTCCGAAGGCGCCAAGGCCCTGATCGACGCGGGTGTGGATGCGGTTAAAGTCGGCGTCGGTCCCGGATCAATTTGTACCACACGCATTATTGCCGGTGTGGGAATAGCTCAAATGTCCGCAATTCGAGACGCCTGCAAAGTTGCTGCAAAACATGGCATTCCGGTGATTGCCGACGGCGGCATCAAATTTTCCGGTGATATTGTTAAAGCTATCGGCTGCGGCGCTCATTGTGTGATGATCGGCGGTTTATTTGCCGGAACCGAAGAAAGTCCCGGCGAAACAATTTTATTCCAGGGCCGCAGTTATAAGGTCTATCGGGGTATGGGATCGCTCGAAGCCATGAAAATGGGCAGCCGTGACCGCTATTATCAGGATGACATGGAAGGCGCTATGAAAACCGTGCCGGAGGGTATTGAGGGCAGGGTGCCGTTTCGCGGATCGCTTTCCGCCAGTATCGTCCAGCTTATCGGCGGCTTAAAAGCAGGAATGGGTTATGTCGGATGCAAAACAATTCCGGAACTGATTGAGAATTCACGCTTTGTGCGCATTACGTCTGCCGGATTAAGGGAAAGCCATGTCCATGACGTCATCATCACCAAGGAAGCGCCCAATTACTGGATCGATTAGCTAAAAATGAAGCACGCAAATTTCGTCCATCTTCACGTTCATACGCAATACAGCCTTCTCGACGGCATGATCCGCTTGGATGACCTCTTCAAAATGGCCAAGGAATACGCAATGCCGGCTATGGCCATCACCGACCATGGCAACATGTTCGGCGCAATTGATTTTTATAAACAGGCCTATGCCAACGGTATCAAGCCGATTATCGGCTGCGAACTCTACGTTGCACCCCGGAGCCGTTTTGATAAGACGTCGTCCACCATCGGTGAAGCCACACGTCATTTGGTTGTCCTCGTCAAAAACATGCAGGGTTATAAAAATCTGATGAAGCTGACCTCGGCAGCTCATATCGAAGGTTTTTATTACCGCCCCCGTGTGGATAAAGAATTGCTTAAGCAATGTTCCGAAGGCCTGATCGCATCGAGCGCTTGTCTGCACGGCGAAATCGCTTCCCATATTGTCCGCGGCAATATGGACGAGGCTAGAAAATCCGCACGCGCCTATCAGGAAATTTTCGGCGAAGACAATTTCTATCTGGAAATCATGGAAAACGGTATTTCCGATCAGAAGATTGCCAACCAGGGTTTGATTGAGCTCGGCAAAGAACTGTCCATTCCGCTGATCGCCACCAACGACTGTCATTATCTGAATGCCGACCATGCCGAGGCGCATAATGTCCTTTTGTGCATCCAGACAGGAAAAACCATCGAAGACAACGACCGGATGTCGATGACATCGGATCAGTTTTATGTCAAATCCCCGGAGGAAATGCAGACACTTTTTGCCGCAACACCGGAGGCCATAGCCAACACCGTGAGCATTGCAGAGCGTTGCAACCTGACTTTTGAATTCGGCAAGTTTTATTTGCCGAAATTTGAAGTCAAAAATCCCGAGGAATCTCTTGAAGATTATCTTGAACGCAAGTCGGTGGAAGGGCTGAATAAGCTCCTGCCGATTATTATGAAATATCATAAAGAGGACGAAACGGCAGTTCGGGAGAAATATAACAAACGCCTGCGTTTAGAGCTGGAAATCATTAAAAAAATGGGATTTGCCGGTTATTTTCTGATCGTTTCAGATTTTATCAAACACGCCAGGCACAATGATGTTCCTGTCGGACCCGGACGCGGTTCCGCTGCTGGTTCTCTTGTGGCCTACGCCATCCGCATTACCGACATCGATCCCCTTCGTTACGGGTTGTTTTTTGAAAGATTTCTGAATCCTGATCGCATCAGCATGCCGGATATTGATATTGATTTCTGTCAGGAACGACGCGGCGAAATCATCAAATATGTAACGGAGAAATACGGTAAAGATAAAGTCACGCAAATCTGCACCTTTGGAAAAATGATGGCCAAAGGGGTGATCCGGGACGTCGGGCGTGCGCTCAATGTTCCATACGGGGACGCGGATCGCATTGCCAAACTGGTGCCCAACGTTTTGAATATAACGCTGGTGGAAGCATTCAAAATGGAGCCCCGGTTTGCCGAGGAGCGCAAGAAAAACCCGCAAATCGACAAAGTATTGTCACTTTCGCTGATTCTGGAAGGTCTCAACCGCCACTCTTCGATTCATGCCGCCGGTGTTGTGATCTCGGATGCGCCACTGGTCGAAAGAGTACCGCTTTTTGCTCCAAAAGACGATATCGTTTCTCAATATTCCATGAAAGATATTGAGGCAGTCGGGCTGACTAAGTTTGATTTCCTGGGGCTCAAAACCCTGACAGTGATTAAAAACGCTCTGAATTTTATCAAGGAATCACATAATCTTCATATTGACATTAATAATTTGCCTCTCGATGATCCGGAAACTTATCAACTATTGATGAAAGGCGATACGGACGGTGTCTTCCAGTTGGAAAGTTCCGGTATGAAAGACCTTCTGGTCAATTTTAAACCTGATCGCATTGAAGATATCATTGCTTTAATTGCAGCGTACCGCCCAGGTCCCATGAAGATGATACCTGAATTTATCTCGCGTAAACAGGGCAAAACCCAAATTACCTATGAGCTGCCTGAGCTTGAATCGATTCTGAAAGAAACCTATGGTATAATTCTTTATCAGGAACAGGTCATGCAAATTGCCAACGTAATCGGCGGCTACACCATGGCTCAAGCCGACACGCTGCGCAAGGTGATGGGCAAAAAGCAAGTTGCGGCGATGGAAAAGGAGAAACCCAAGTTTCTCGAAGGCGCGAAAAAGCATAACATTAAAGAAAATAAAGCGAAGACTATCTGGGATCAGATGGAGACCTTTGCTGAATATGGCTTCAATAAGTCGCATAGTGCCGCTTATTCGATTATTACATATCAGACAGCCTATCTGAAAACGCATTATCCGGTTGCCTTTATGGCCGCGCTCTTGACCAGTGAAAAAGACAACCGTGACAAGATCATCAAACACATGTCCAACTGCAAGGAAATGGGCATCAACATTCTGCCGCCGGACATTAACGAATCGCAAAAAGATTTCAGTATTTCGGGGGAAAATATCCGCTTTGGTCTGGCAGCTGTTAAAAATGTTGGTGAGGCGGCCATCGAATCGGTCATCGCCATGCGCCGGGAAGCAAACTTTACCTCCTTTATGGATTTTCTAAGCCGTGTCGATTTGCGCAAAGTAAATAGAAGAGTTATCGAAAGCCTTGTTAAGTGCGGGTCCTTTGATTCACTAGGTTACACCCGCCGACAACTTATGGAATGTCTAGACCAAGCCATGGATGAGGCACAACGCAAGCAGAAGGAATTACTAAGCAATCAGGCAAGTATCTTTGATCAGTTGGACGCTGTGGATACCTCTGAAACCAATGGTGGATCATCTTTCCAGCTTCCCAATCTTCCCGAGTGGGATCGTAAAGAACTGCTCTCCATCGAGAAAGAAACACTTGGTTTTTATATTACCGGTCATCCATTACATGGTTATGCAGATAAATTAAAACTGGTCACCAATGCAAACTCCATTACCTTAAGCACAAAACACGATAAGGATGTCATAACCATTGCCGGAGTGATCAGTTCACTTGCCGAAAGACTGACCCGGAAAAAAGATGTGATGTGCAATGTCGTTTTAGAAGATTTGCAGGGTTCAGTCAGCATTATCTTCTGGGCAGATATTTATAAGAAGTTTTATGAGCTGATCCATGCAGATGAGCCGGTAGTTATTCATGGTATCATCGACGTTGGTGATGAATCGCTCAAGATTATTGCTCAGGATGTAATCCCTCTGACTAAAGCCCTGGAAAATCCCTATAAACAGGTTCGTTTCATGATTGATACAGAGAAAATATCCCCGGAAAATATTAAATCCCTTTACAATACAATAAAGAAATACAACGGTAAATACGAAGGTTATATTCATATTTTTGATGGAAAGAGTGAAACCATCGTAAGACTCGGAGAACAGACCAGGCTCGACATTTGTGACAGGCTGCAACGAGAAGCGGATGGGATATTAGGGGAGGGCGCTACGGTTTTTTATTGCTAAGAAGGCTGAAGGCTGAAAGCTAAGGAATAGGGCGAGTTTTCTGAACCAAATGACCACAAAATAGATTGTTGATAAATACATAATATGTCATATGAAGAAAGAAAATATAGATCATTAATTAATAAACGTAATCTAAGTTCATATAATGTGAAAATATCCGAAAGTGACCTGTTTATAAGTTCGGATACCAATCTGGCCGCTGCGGCTGAAAAATCATTAATACAGCACCGCCATTCTTTAGAAAATCATATTCAAAACCACCCAGAATTCCGCACATCGCTTTTGCCGTTTCCAGAAGACGATTTAGCTCCTCCGATTGTCAGGGATATGATCGCCAGATCAAAAATCTGCGGGGTAGGGCCCATGGCCTCAGTCGCCGGCGCCATATCCGAGTTTGTGGGGTATGACCTACTCGACCAGACCGAAAACCTCATTATCGAAAATGGCGGAGATATCTTTCTTCGGTCTATAAACAAGCTGACCGTGGCCATTTATGCTGGAGAATCTACTTTAAGTTATAAAGTCAATTTTATTGTAAAGCCAGAAGAAACGCCACTTGGAATTTGTACATCATCCGCCACGGTCGGTCCATCCTTGAGCTTTGGAATCGCCGATGCTGTTTGTGTTATTTCCAGATCCGCAACACTAGCCGACGCGGCAGCCTCCGCCATTGGCAACCGAATAAAAAGCAAAAAAGACATTAAACCCACTCTGGATTACGGAATAAAAATTCCCGGAGTCAAGGGAATCGTCATCATCTGCGGCAACGATATGGGAGTGATAGGGGACATAGAGTTCATTTAAAGAAGAATAAAGGCTGAAAAATAAAATGGTATTCTGGAGTAGGGCGGCCAGATTTCTATAAATCAAAAAATGGAGTAAAATCATGGTTTTGGAATACACTGACATTTTAAGAGAGCGAAGCCCATTTATAAAGCTTCTGGGTCTGGACGTATTAAAATTGGAAAGCGGAACGTGCCAATTATCTTTGAAAATAAAAGACAATTTCCGGAATTCTCATAAAACGGTTCATGGCGGTGTGATATACTCGCTGGCGGATATCGGCATGGGTGTTGCGGTTTATTCGACACTTAAAAAAGACCAGGAAGCCGCAACCATTGAAATTAAAATCAACTATTTAAAACCGGCCCAGGTTACGACACTTGTCTGTGATGCAAAAATAATTCAAAAAGGAAAAAAGATCGCCGTCCTGGAGGCGGAAATAAAATATGACGATATTCTGGTCGCCAAAGCCCTTGGTACTTTTTCCATATTCAAAACTAAAGATGAATCTGCTTCATGTTAACATAACATATCTTATGAGACCTAAAATAAGAATATTTGATTGTGAGGGTGGTCTCTAAAAATTAAAAAAAACGGCATATCCTCTTGCTATCAAAGAATATGCCGATCAAAATAAACCTTCAGCCTTCAGCCTTCAGCCAAATAGACCTTTTCTAAATCCCTTCTGCTGTTAACTGCTCAATTAACTTCACCTGTTTTTCTGTGAGCTTCTTCGGGACCTCGACATTAATCTTTATATATTGATCGCCCTTGACGGTACCCTTGAGTCCGGATATGCCGAAGCCCTTCATACGGATTTTGGTGTTGTTTTGTGTGCCGGGGGCAATCTTCAATCTTTTCGATGTTCCGTCCAAGGTTGGGACATCCATAGTCGTTCCCAGGCATGCCTGGGTAAACTTTATTGTCTTTTCGATATATAGATCATTACCGTCACGGGCAAAAATCGGATGAGGCATTATGTTGATATTTAAATATAAATCGCCATTTGGGCCGCCACTAAAATCTGCGAGTCCTTTTCCGGGTAGCCTCAATTTCTTTCCGGTGCTGATTCCAGACGGTATTTTTACACTGATATCTTCAATACGATTTTCCATTTGCAGAGAAATCTTTTTATCAGCGCCAAATACTGCTTCTTCTAATGATATTGATAAATTATACTCTGCGTCCTGGCCTTTTTGTGGCATATTAGCATACTGACTGCCACCACCGCCGCCGAATATGCCCGAGAAGGGATCGTCATAATTTTGCGATCCGCTGCCGCCTCTTCTAGCGCCGGTTCGAAAAGTTGTTCTACCTCCCCCTCTTCCGCCACCGCCAAAACCAAAGCTTCGCAATATTTCATCCAGATCAAAATTACGGAAAATATCTTCCTGGGAATATTGTTGACGAAACTGGTCTGCAGAACCGAATTGGTCGTATTGCTCGCGCTTCTTCTCATCACTCAAAACGGCATAAGCTTCGCTAATTTTTTTGAATTTTTCTTCAGAAGCTGTTTTATTATTGGGATTTTTGTCGGGATGCCATTTTACCGCCAGTTTGCGGTATGCTTTTTTTATCTCATCGGCGGATGCTTTTTTATCGACGCCTAATACTTGATAGTAGTCTTCTGCCATAATCTTTTCAACGTTCCTTTATTAGAAGTATTGCTGCTAATTTAAGCAGCAATACCCATTTGAAAAGCGTCCAAGTTCAATTTTATCAATTTTTTGGGGAAGGATTCCTTAATAACGCTTTCCCAAACGGACTTTTCGACGTTCATCAGATTAGATACCGCACCCAGCAGGACGACGTTGGCCACTTTGATGTTGCCGGCTTTTTGCGCCAGTTCGGCTGCGTTAATTCGGGAAAACGTCTTTAGCGTAATTATACGGCATGCCGGCAGTGATGATGCCAACTTCCGGGTCATTGATTTCCATTTTATTTTCGGAAAAAGTCTCAACGAACTTCTTGAGAGCATTCTGGCGTTTTTCCACTTCCACGCGCCTGGTGCGGGCGTTGATGGGAACCATGACGTATTTTCCCGCGTTATGCTTGAGTGTCGTTTTATCTTCAGGTCGTTGTGGTTCGCTCAACGTGACAACGGATTTGGAATGAGAAACACGCGTCGTCGAACGTAAAAAGACAGGCGTATCGAACTGTTCGCTGATTTGAAACGCCAGACTTACGTAATCTTTAGCTTCCTGAGGATCCGCCGGTTCCAGCATGGGAATTTTGGCAAATTTGGCGTAATTGCGGTTATCCTGCTCGTTTTGCGAACTGTGCATGGACGGGTCATCAGCGCTGATGATCACCAACGCTCCTTCGATGCCCGTGTAACTGACAGTAAAAATCGGATCGGCGGCGACATTCACGCCAACGTGCTTCATCACGGCCAACGCCCTCGCTCCACCCAGGGCTGCGCCAATGGCCACTTCCATCGCAACTTTTTCATTCGGCGCCCATTCAGCGTAAACACCGTCATATTTTGCAAACTCTTCCATGATCTCGGTACTGGGTGTGCCGGGGTAGGCTGCTGCAAATCTTACGCCCGCTTCATAGACACCGCGGGCGATGGCTTCGTTTCCTGACATTAATTCTTTTTTCAAATGCTTGTGCCTCCGTGTAAATCAGATCAGGGTGGCTATTTTTCGCTTAATAAAAATAGTCGCCGCAGGCTCGGTTGTTTTTTCCAATGCTTTCTTATAGTATTCCAGAGCTTTTGTTTTATTATTTAATTCTTCATATGCACGCGCGATGTTACGTAATCCAATCACTTCAAAGCCTATATTATAAGCGCTTTGCGCTTGCTCAAAATACTTTAGTGCCTCCTTAAAGTCCTTTTTGGCTTCGTATAAATTCCCCAGAGATGTTAAAGCTAGAAATTTAATGCCCGTCTTATCAGTTCCTGTTTTGCTGACAAATTTCTCATAGGAGCTGATTGCCTGGTCGAACTCACCATTATTGTAATAAACATTACCCAGGTGATAATACGCCATTCGACCGCTCCAACTGTAAGGATACTTATCAATCAAGTCTTTGAATATCTTAATATTTTCATTAATAGCTTCTTTATTTTCCCCACTTTTGAGAATGTTTTCCTGAGCCTTGGCGTATAGTTTTAAAGCAGAATTGGAGTAATAGCTCCAGTAAAAATAAATTCCCACAGCAATGACAACAGCGCAAACCAGTGCTCCGCCGACCACCATAACACGGGTCATATTTTCAGAAACATAATCGCCTGCTCTCTCGAATGTGGTTTGAAATGCATCAGGGCTTTTCAGTTCTTTCTTGGTTAACTTTGCGGACATATTATTCCCCTTTATTGATATTATATTTCTCGGTTAATTCCAGAAGCAATTGCGGTATCCGGCGGATTTTTCCTTCATTGTTGGTGCAGGCATGTATGGTATAACCTTCCACAAGAACCTTTTGTTGATTTTCGTCCCATATTTTGGAATTGAATTTGATACTCGCTCTCTTGATGTAATCAAATTTTGTTTCAACTATTACCAACTGATCGTACCTTGCGGGCGCGAGATAATGGCAGGACACTTTGGTTAATGGAAGATTAAGACTAAGTTTTGCCAGTTCCGTATAGGCCACTCCTAATTGCCGCATCAGTTCACTGCGACCTAGCTCGAACCAGCGAATATAATTAGTATGATAGACAATACCCATCGCATCTGTGTCGGCATAAATCACGCGGACTTTTGTATAATTACTAAGCAACGAAGGCACTCCAGTCCCGAATGAATTTTTCCATCAGCAGGTAGCCGGGAGATACCAAAATACCGCTTTCCCTGGCGGCAGCTTCGGTGAAGGGCCGCCCTACCGCAAGATTTTCTTCTTTGCGTGACGACAAAACGGCAAAAGGACTCGGATCGCCAACATGAGTTTTCAGATCAATCGGAGTCGGATGGTCGCTTAGAACAAGAATCCGATAATCACCCAATTTCCCGATGTTATTCAGTATTGGTCCGACTATCTTTTCGTCGAAAAGTTCAATGGCCAGAATCTTACCCTCCGCGTTGCCCTCATGACCCATTTCATCAGGGGCTTCCAGGTGGAGAAAAACAAAATCCATGAACTTTAGCGCGTCAAGCGCCATATTTGCTTTACCTTCATAATTAGTGTCGATGTAGCCGGTGGCCCCCTCTACGGTTAACCGTTTCAGTCCGGCAATCAATCCCAGGCCGTTAAGAAGATCGACAGCCGAAATCATGCCGCCTTTAAAATCATATTTCTGGGTCAATGGAATAATCTGTGGTTTTCTCCCCTGCCCCCACAACCAGATGGAATTTGCCTGCTTCTTACCGTTCGCCAGGCGCTTGGCGTTGACCGGGTGCTCCTTTAAAATCTCCGCCGCTTTTGCCGTCAGTTCATTAATATCGTCTGCGCAATCTCCCTGGGGGATATATTGGGCGATGGCCTTGCCCGGAATGTCATTCGGCGGCGTGGTTTGCGGAGATCCGGCGGCATTGCGCCACACCAGCAAATGGCGGTAGCCAACGCCCGGATAGAATTGATATTGAGACGAATTGAGCCTCTTGTTGATGTCCAGAATAACTTCTCGGGCCTCGACTGAAGAAATATGTCCGGCGGTAAAGTCATCCATAAAGGCCTGGTCAGTATCTTTTTCACCGATACTCACCAGATTGCAACGATAAGCAATATCATGGGGGCCCAGGTTAATACCCATGCTGGCCGCCTCCAGCGGACCACGGCCTGTGTAGGTTTCGACCGGATCGTATCCCAGTACGCTCAGGTTGGCCACGTCGGAACCGGGCGTGAAGCCCTGAGGAATAGTATCGATCAGTCCCAGCGTTCCTTGCGACGATATCTGATCAAGAAATGGGGTCAGGGCGCACTCCAGCGGGGTTTTTCCACCAAGCTGCTGGCTTGGATAATCCGCCATGCCATCACCCAGTAATACAACATATTTCATACGTTTTCCCTTTGTGTAACTTACAATTCATCTTCAATGCGAATAAGAATTGTTTTGTCCCGGACAATGTCAAGCTTATCTATTTTTTTCAGCGCTTTACGCACATCTTTTTCTTTTGCTTTATAGGTCGTCATAACTATGGGAACGGGTCCTGCCTCTTCCCTGGCCTTTTGGATGACCGTTGCGAGACTGATGTTGTTCTCTCCGAGAATGCCGGATATTTTTGATAAAACGCCTGGACGATCGAGGACGGAGAAGCGGAAATAATACTTGGTCTCAATATTATCCATCGGTATCAGATTGATATCTTTCATGCCCGTTTCATTAATTGATCTCAGCGGCACACGTCCGGAAATACCTTTCATAACATTACGCGCGCTGTCGAGAATGTCACTGAATACAGAGCTGGCCGTGGGCATCATGCCCGCGCCCTGGCCGAAAAGAAAGACCGGACCGGAGGCGTCTCCCACCAGATGAAAGGCATTGTAGTTCCGGTTAACATTTGCCAGCAGATGTCCTGAAGAAATCATCGTCGGGTGGATTCTGGCTTCCACCGCATTACCTTTGAGTCTGCCGATCGCCAGCAGCTTGATCCGATATCCCAATTCCCTGGCAAAAGCGATGTCCTCACCGCTGATTTTTGTAATCCCTTCCAGATAAATATCCTTGAGGTTGACTTTTTTCCCGTAAGCGAGCGACAGAACAATCGCCATCTTATGAGACGTATCAGTACCTTCAATGTCAAAAGTCGGATCGGCTTCAGCAAAACCAAGTTGCTGGGCTTCTTTTAATACAACATCAAAGGGTTTTCCTTCGTCGGTCATCTTGGTTAGAATGAAGTTACAAGTTCCATTCATGATGCCGACAATGGAATTAATCTTGTTGGCGACCAGAGATTCTTTAAGTGTTTTAATGATCGGAATTGTTCCGCCGACGCTGGCTTCAAAGCCGATGTCCACGCCTTTTTTCTGCGCAGCTGGAAATATTTCATTGCCGTAAGTTGCCAGCATAGCCTTGTTGGCGGTAACCACATGCTTTCCGTTTTTAATGGCCTCCAGCACAAAGGTTCGCGCCGGTTCGTAACCGCCCATCAGCTCAATTACAATGGATATTTCCGGATCATTAAGAATTTCACGGGCATCGGTCGTGAATAAATTCTTGGGAATTTTGACGCCGCGAGGCGATGTAATATTAATATCGGCAATCTTCTTTAAAACCAGTTTAGCGCCGAGCTTCTGTGCAATGAGCTTTTCATTTTGCTGCAGTAATTTGACGACACCGGTACCGATGTTGCCTAAACCAATCAAGCCGATAGAGATATTTTTCATTTTTTCCACCTTCAATAGCTACCCAAAAACAATTAAATGTCGCTTTGCGACCCACTTTTTAAGAGATAATACCTATAACAAATCCCGTTGTTTTGTCAAACAGATATGATTATTTTTTGAGAGTTTAATAATGTCCTCCGGCGGCGGAGGACATTAAATGACGATTTATGATATTGCGACATGGTCTCTACGCGGAAACGCGTGACATGAAAGGTGATGACAAAAGTGGGGCAAATTGATTTTTTATGAGACCATCGTTCATCAAGCAATTAATTGCCTTAATACATCGTCGTGCAATGGGGTGGGAATCCCCGATTCGCGGCCGGCTTTGCAAAGAAAGGTGGTCAGCGTGTCTATTTCTGTCTGATTGCCTTTTTCCCGGTCCAGTTGCATGGATGTTTTTGAATTGTGGCCAAAACGGGCAACCATCTCCATGGTTTTATCGACGGCATTTTCCGGAAGATCGATATGGCGTGCTTTGGCAACTGCGGCGACTTCCTGCATCATCCCCCTCGCCTTCTTCTTAAGCGTGGAATCTTCCAAAATAGCGCCATATGTTTTGCCGGTGGCGGATGTCAGAGACGCCAATGGGCACATGAGTAGATATTTTGACCACAAGACCTCGGATATTTTGTCCGTTAATGTGGCATCGATTTTTGCTTTTAGTAAAATATCCAGAATGTTTGAATATTGTTTAGTCGATTCCGTGTCATCCGCCCCGAACGTCAGTTTACAGGCGCCGTCCTCCTGATGAACAACACCCGGTTTTTCAATGTGGGTGATGATATAGACACTACCGGCAACAATAGTTGCTTCCGGAAGCTCGGCCCGCAGCCTTTCAGCGCTGTCCACGCCGTTGAGCAGTGAAATAACAACCGTATTTTTGCTTATATTGGCTTTTAAAGAGCTGATTGAACTCTCCAGTGAATAACTTTTGACACAAAAGAAAACCAGATCGAATATGCCGGCTGCAGCCGGATTATCCGTGGCAATGTTCGGCCAGGCGACGTAATCACCTTCGCGGGTAAATAGTTTCAATCCGTTTTGCTGGATTGCCCGGAGATGCTCTCCCCGGGCGATAAAAATGATTTCATGCTGTCCGGATGCCGCATACGCCCTGGCCAGCTTGCCGCCAAAATATCCCCCTACCCCGCCGATACCGACAATTGCGATCCTCATTTATATTACTCTCTCCATTTTCCATAACTGACCAGCGCCGCCATGACCTCGGCAGCCTCGTAGGGCATCTCGTAGCACACACTGCCGGCCTGCCCGATGGCGTGCAACATGCGCGCTTCCTGCGCGGCGGATGCAATCAGATGTTCGGAAGCAACGACAACGGGCTTTTCGTATTTCCGGGCCAGACCGCTCAGATGTTGCACAAGCTCGACTGCGGCCCGAACAAGCGCATCTCCCCAACCTTCTCCCGTATTTCCTCTCTGCATCAGCTCTTGCCGTGTGAACTTCAGGGCCGGCATCAGGCCGATGTAGATTACGCCGTCCACGTCCGGGCTAGCCAGCACCGTCTCGACAACACGCAGGACATCATCGGGATCACTACCCGCCACCAGATCAACCGGATTGCCCCGATTCCACCAGGCCGGAAGAAAAGCATCAAGTCGTTTGATCGTTTCATCAGGTAGAGAAGCCATGTCCAGGCCCAGCGACACGCATTCGTCGGCGGCCATGACTCCCCATCCACCACCTGCCGTGACAATGCCTATTCTTCGTCCCTTGGGGAGCGGCTGGTTCATAAAAGCCGTGCCTAGATCGAACAGATGATGCAGATTCTTCGCCCGGAGAATTCCCGCCTGTTTGCAGATACCGTTAAAAATCTCATCACTGCCCGCAATGGATGCCGTGTGCGACATGGCCGCTTTTGCGCCGGCCTGTGTTTTGCCCGCTTTGTAGGCCACAACCGGTTTTTTCTTCGTGACCTCACGGACAATATGATAGAATCTCTCAGCATCCTTGAAACCTTCAATGTAACAGAGGATGACACTGGTGCGGGGATCATCCGCAAGATAAGCCAGATAATCTTCCATATGCAGGTCCGCCTCGTTGCCGCTTGCCACGCAAAGGCTGCATCCCATGCCTTTGAGCATGATCTGCCGCGCGAGGCCATCAACAATGCCTCCGCTCTGGCAAACGAGGGCAATGCTTCCCGGTGGAACATGAAAACTGGGAAAATCAACGTAGAGTTTTTCCCAAGGACTCATGATGCCGTTGCAGTTGGGCCCCACCATCACCATGCCCTTTGCGCGGGCCGTTTTGACCATCTCGTCCTGAAGCCGCTTGCCCTCAAAGCCAAGTTCCGCAAAACCCGCCGTTATGACGACTGCTGCTTTAATACCTTTGTCCGTGCAGTCCTGTATGGCGGAGAGCACCGCCTTGGGCGGAACCACGATGACGGCCAGGTCAGGTGTTTCCGGAACATCTTCCAGCGTTTTATATACTTTTTTCCCCAACAGTTCGTCTGCCTCGGGATTGACGGGATAGATGTTTCCCTCATAACCGCCGTTAATAAGATTTTTCAACATGACATAACCCCATTTTCCGGGATTGCTAGACGCGCCGATGAGGGCAACAGAGCGGCCCGTGAACAGGGGATCAAAACGTTTAGTATCCATAAGAGTAGAGAGCCTTGTGTTATTTTGGATTACCGAAAACCATGCGCTTTTCGATTTGGGATTCACCATAATCTCTGAAGGTTGATTTGTCAAAAGAAACCGCTGTAGGACGCGTCGCGTGATCTACAAACACAAAAATGATTACACAATTATGTAGGGCGCATCGCGTGACCTCGTGTGACCTATAGGTTATCAGGTTATCCCCGAATGCGCCGTCCCATTACAACCCTCGCATAAATTCCGGACGCAGCATTTGGGGATCTTTCCGGGATAGTAAGGCATTTAACTGCTTGAGAATTTTATCCCTGTCCTGTGGCATCGAACCCCGGATCGCGAAATAATTTGACGCATGCATGGAGCTGAAAAAACAGTTGGTGAAAATTGAATTCTCGACAAGCCCTTTGAGCTCCAGCAAAGAATCAAACGGCGTGATCAGCTCAATCTCGCCCTGCTCCCATTCCTTATAAAGCGCCGTTCCGGGAATCAGCGTCAAGGTCAGTGCTCCTGCAAAGTCCGGATCCATTTCCGTCAGAATTCTGGCCGTCTCCGATACATGCCTGGCACTGCCTCTGACGCCGCCCAGCCCGAGGATAACCGTAGCAGAGAGCAGGATGCCGGATTCCTTCACTTTTTGGGCGGCTTCCACCATCTGATCATGGGTAGCGTTTTTCTGAATCCTCCGCAGCACCTCGTCATCGCCGCTTTCCACGCCCATGTATAGAATGCCAAGCTTTTGCTCTTTGAGCGCCTTCAATTCCGCAACCGTGCGCCGGAGAATGTCCTGCGGCGTGGCGTAGCTGGCAACGCGCTGGATGTTCGGAAACTTCTGGTTAAGATACTGCAAAGCCGAAAGCAGTTTGGGGTACGGATAGACCAGGGCATCGCCATCCTGAAGAAAGACTTTCTTCCCGTTCCATTGCTGCAATATGTAGTAAACAACCCGGGGCTGCCCCGGCATCAACATACGGGAATTCACATACAGGGACATGGCATCGATTTCCTGCTTGACGTCCTCAAGCTCGCGGATACCGAGATTAGAAAATGAAAAGTTGCAAAAGGTACACGAATTGTTCGAGCATCCCGATGTCAACGGGAGATAATAACTGTCATGCTCGCTGGGGGGCCTGATAATTTCTGGTCTGACAAATGACATGGCTTCACCTTACAAAGATTAATTTTGTATTAGAGTATAGTTTCAAGCCCTATATTGTCAAGACCATACATTATCTCTGCAGGGCGCGGCGAGTGACCTCGTGCCACCTCATGCCACCTTTAGGTGGTTAGGTCACCCTGACCGCGCCTTGGTATTTCCGTTCTAATTCTGATCCTTGTCACACATGGTTTTTCAGATGCTCTCCGCATACGCAAAGACGGCGTTGACGTAGGCTTTTTGATGATTGTAACGATAGACGGCCCGGCGCATTCTTTTCTCGTCGCCGGTTTTCCAGCCCACACGACGGAGGTAGTTGGCGACGCTGGCAAAAGCATCTGGGTAATCATACAGATCGACTAGCCCGTCGTTATTATCATCCACGGCAAAAATAACATACGATGAAGGCATAAACTGGGGGATGCCAAAGGCGCCGGCCCAGGAGCCTTTCACGGTAAATGGATCTATGCCCGTTTTCCTGCACGTCTTTACCCAGGTGACCAGTTCTTTATTGGCCATATTCACACGCTTTGCTCTTTTACTGAGCATGGCCATCGTATAAAGGGAATTGAAAACCCGATACTCGCCGAGATGCTCTTTAAAATTCGTTTCTATCCTGATAATAGCCACAATATAATTGGCGGGAATACCATAGAAACTTTCGAGCCTCTCAAAGAGTTCTTTGTTTTCCGCTATTATTCTTTTTCCGGATTCAATGGACTCCGGTTTGAGCAGGCCGAACTCCTCATCGAAGTAACTCAGTTTCTTCTTTTTCGTCTCGCCTTCTTTCGGTACCGATGACAAATATATATTGTGGTAGATCTCGATCCGCTCATCGGAAAACAGCTCATCAATCTCTTCCTGGCTGATTCCGGCCTTCCGGAATGACGCCTGCAAAGCGGCCCTCCGTTGTTCAATACTTCCCGTGATCACCGTTTTTTCTTTTTTTCCGCAATGCTTCTTTTTTACCCCGGTTTGTTTTCCCGTTCTTTTGTTTTGGATTTCTTTGCTGGTAATTCCTTCTACGCCGGTAACCGTATAGCTCGCTACGGCAGCGCTGCTGAAAAGACATGTGAAGGAAAATAATGCCGCGACAACCACAACGCCTGTTTTCAAGATATTCATTTTCGTCCTCATCAGTTCTTAAGGATTTATTCCTGCTCTATCAGCACCACCTTCTCATTCCGGACAAAATGCATACATGAAACTATAAATACACGATTTTTCATATATGCTCCAGAAAATAATCGCGAGGGCTTTTGCGGTGTCGTTCCCGACCTTCGAGCTACGTTGAACTAGATTTTACTTTGGTGATGCCTGGAATGATACGAATCCGGTTCAATTCTCACGGAACAGTCGGATGGGAAGCAGGAAGTTCATAAGGCAACAACGCCTCGCATGCGCGCTTAAGGGTGCGGGGTCTGCCTTAAATTAATTCCAGGTATTTCATGATGAGCTCTGTGCTTTTTGCAAAATCTATTTTGCTTGTATCAATGGAGATGTCGTGTCGCCTGGCATCCACCCATTCATGTCCTGTAACCGTGCGATGATAGAGAGCTCTTTCTTTGTCACTTTGGGCAATCATTTTCCGGGCATCTTCCTCTGATACTTCATGATCAAGCACAGGTGGCTCTTACCAAAAACACCAATTTCCTTAAGCTTTTCTATTAGAATCTCTATTGCAACGCAATAGGATTCTTTATCCTATTGCGGAATCTGGGATTAATGGTCAGGCATCCGGTCACCACTCTATTACGCAAGATAATTAAGTGTTATGCTACCTGAATTCTTCAAAATATAAAACCCCGCTTTCTTCCGATAAGCGGGGTTTTATTCATTATTCAATTACCTTTATCCCTCTCGATAAACCGTCTAAAATCTCACATGCTGGTGGTTGATGGACGTTCCGCCATCAACGGGAATCACCGCTCCGTTCGTGTAGGAACCGCCTTTGGAGCACAGATAAACGGCGACAGCGGCCATTTCCTCGGGTTTTCCGACACGCTTCTGGAGGCTGTTATTTTCAATATCCGCCAGATGCTTGTCGAAGATGAATTCCGTCATCTTGCTCGGGAAAAAACCAGGTGCGATGGCGTTCACGGTGATGTGACGCGGAGCGAGCGTTACCGCCAGATTCCGGGTCAGATGATGCACCGCCGCTTTGCTCGATGTATAGGCAAAGGTACCTGTCTGAGAGACCGTTGGGATATGGAGGCCGTCCATGGAGCCGATATTGATCACCCGGGCCGGATCTTCGGCGGTCGCCGCCTTCTCGAGTAGATGGATGAAATCCCGCGTCATCGAAAATATGGCACTGACATTCAGATGAAGGACCTTCTCAAAGGCCTCGTCCGGAAACTTGTCAAATTCCTCACCCCAGTTTGTGCCGGCATTGTTGATTAAAATGTGGAGCTTATCTTCTTTTTGGCTCAATGCATGCAGAAGCGCTGCCCGGCCTTCGGGCGTGCCAATATCGGATGCGATGGCAATGCACGGGCCAAAAACGGAAAGCTCCTTTGCCGCTTCTTCGCAGGCCGCTTTTTTTCTTGCCGTGATATAGACTTTTGCCCCGGCCTGCAGCAGGCCCTGAGTGATCATTTTACCGATTCCCCGTGATCCGCCAGTGACCATAGCGACTTTACCCTGTAATGAAAATAGCGTGTTGAGATCCATCTGCGGCATGTATTTTTCTCCTTTAAATTGTTTTAATATTAACGGGTTAACTAAATTATTTAAGCAAGTCTCCGCATTCCTTCCAGCCAACGACTTTGATTCCTTTTTGCGTATAAGATTCAGCACCGCCATAGATTAATCCGGGCATCACAGCCTTCTTACCAGCCAGCGCGCACCATTTTTCCAATCCCGCAAAAGATTCATGTGTCAGGGTCCGGCCGGATTTAATCTCTACAGGTATCAAGTTTATTCCCTGCTCGATTATCAAATCAATTTCATTACCGTTGCTGTCCCGCCAGAAAGAGAAGGCAGGCTTTTCGCCTTTGTTCAGTTTTGACTTAACGAGTTCTGAAATGATGAACGTCTCAAAGACACTGCCCCGTAGTGGATGCGTTATCATTTGTTCCGTTGTTCTGATCCCCCAAAGCCATGCGACAAGTCCGGCATCATAGAAATAAAGCTTAGGCATTTTAACCAGTCGCTTATTGAAATTGACGGAATGAGGACGCAAAAGATAAATTAAATAACTTGCTTCAAGCACCGATATCCATGCCTTAGCGGTATTATGCGTTATGCCGCATTCCGTAGCCAGCGAAGAGAGATTGAGTAACTGCCCTGTGCGCCCCGCGCAAAGCTTCACAAAACGTTGAAAAGTATCCAGTTCGTGAATCTTAAGCATCTGCCGCACATCGCGTTCAACATAGGCTGTCACATATGCACTATACCAGCTTGCCGGTTCCAGCGCGCGATCATAAATCGGCGGATAGCCACCGGTCAACAACATAACGTCAATATCTGCCGGCAGTTTTCCCGCTGCTTTCAGTTCCTGCGCGTCAAAAGGAAGCAGTTCGACAAAAGCCGTCCGTCCGGCAAGTGATTGCGTAATCCCGGACATCAGACCAAACTGCTGAGAGCCTGTCAGGATATAAACGCCCATATGTTTATCGGCGTCTACCCGTGTTTGAAGGTAGGAAAGAATACCGGGACAACGCTGAACTTCGTCCAGTACAGCGCCTTGGGGAAAACGAGCCAGAAAAGAACGTGGATCATCACTGGCGGCCTGGCGCAAATCCAGCTCTTCCAATGAAGCGTAAGGTTTGTTTTTAAAGATGGCCCTGGCAAGTGTCGTTTTGCCCGATTGACGGGGTCCCGTCAACGTAACAATTGGAAATCCACGAAGTAAGTGACGAATGGTTTTTTCTGCTGTTCGACTAATCATGGGTTACCTCTAGTAAAATTTATGAAAATTGTCAATTGCTTTTACATATTGCATCAGTAGTGTCCGGTTAATTAAAAATTATCGCGTCAGAAAACAAATATTAACGAATAATTAAGCATGTTTTTTCTTTTTATCGACTTGAAATTTTTTCTGCCGTATAGCCACTCCAAAACGATAAGAGGGGTGGCTCATGTACACGGGGCAAACTGTATTCTCGCAACTCATGGACTTTCTGCCGATGTATGAATTTCGAAAGTGCGTTGACAGGTACGGCTGTTGGTGGCACCATAGAAGAGCCAAAAGCGGCGGAGGTGTCCCGCTGAGTTTTGGAGATTGGATAAAGATATCCCTTGCCGCAGGATTTTCAAAAAGCGGAGATTCCCC
>WRPE01000024.1 GCA_009773315.1 Syntrophaceae bacterium | reverse complement strand
ACTCGATATCTTGGCGACATGGCGACCTCCTTCATTGGGTTGTCGCCAGTATATCATAATTTGCTAATATACGAAAGATTTAATGTTACGTGGTACTAGACAAAGAAGCAATAATTCAACGGCTGGAAAATGGGCTGCGAATTCAGTAATAAGACGGCGGGGTTTTGGGCACGATAGAGTATGATATTAATCGGATGTAAGTATGGCGAATCTTCACATAAAAGGCATGAACGATGATTATTATGCCCAGATCAAGGCGCTTGCCTGTTCGGAAAACCGCTCTGTCAGCCAGCAGATTCTTTTTATGACAAAGGAATATCTCCTGAAAAGGCAGCAGGCGCAGTCCGTAAAGATGCCCGCTCAGGTTTTGCTTGAACTCTCCGGCTCATGGGAAGATGACAGGACGGCTGATGAAATTATTGCAGACTTGAAACAATCTCGGGAAAAACATATTTCCGGTTCGGGATGCTTTCTGCCAGCTACTCCTGAAAAATTGTAACGTTCCACAGCAAATGAAAGCAGGGTCAAAATGCCTGGTCAATCCATTCAGCGTGATTTTCAAAAGAGCTTGAAAATTAGCGGTGGGAATAGTATGTTTCTGCAAAATATTCCGCCGGTAGGGACGATTTTTACGATGGTTGCTTAAATAATATGTTTTCATTTACATTTCATAATCCCACTAAAGTAATTTTCGGCAAAGACGCGATAGGGCGGATCGCCGGTGAAATTCCGCGCGATGCCAAGGTGATGATCACTTACGGCGCGATGAGTGCTAGGAAGTATGGTGTGCTGGATGAGGTGGTCTCGGCCCTTGCAGGTTTTGATATCACTGAATTTGGCGGCATCGAAGCAAATCCCGAATATGAAACGTTAATGCAGGGTATAGAGCTGGCGCGCAAGAAGAATGTTGATTTTCTGCTGGCGATCGGCGGCGGTTCGGTTATTGACGGAACCAAGTTTATGGCCGCCGCCATTCCGTTTAACAATGAACCATTTCTTTTGCTGGAGAACAAAGGCGCCGACATTCGCCGGGCACTGCCGGTTGGCGCTGTTGTGACGTTGCCGGCCAGCGGTTCGGAAATGAACAACCGGGCCATTATCTCACGTAAATCCGTCAGGCTGAAGCGCGCTATAATGAATGATTGTCTGTTTCCCCGATTTGCCGCGCTGGATCCAACGAAGACCTTTACCCTGCCGGTCAGACAAATCGGCAATGGCGTGGTCGATACGTTTGTGCATGTTCTTGAGCAGTATTTGACCTATCCAGTGAATGGAAAAGTTCAGGATCGCCTGTCCGAAGGGCTTTTGCTTCTGCTGATTGAAGAGGGGCCGAAAGCGCTTGTCGATCCAAAGAATTATGATGTGCGGGCCAATCTCATGTGGGCAGCGACGCTGGGGCTGAACGGTCTCATCGGCGCGGGTGTTCCTCAGGATTGGGCGGCTCACCGGGCGGGCTATGAATTGACGGTTTTATACGGATTGGATCATGCTCAGACCCTGGCCGTCATCGTGCCGGCCATGCTGAAAGTCCGTGCCGGAAGTAAGAAGGAAAAACTGCTTCAGTACGGCGACCGGATCTGGGGTATTTCATCCGGGACGGAGGCGACGCGAATCGATACCACGATTGACAGGACGCGGGCTTTTTTTGAGAGTATGGGTTTGCCAACCCGTCTGAAGGGCTATGGTATTGAGACGGTCGATGCCGATCTGGTGATTAAACTACTGGAAGCGCACGGCCTGTCCAATATGGGTGAAAATAATGATGTCACGCCCGACGTGATGCGGGAGATACTGAAGCTCTGTCATTGAAATCAGGCCTGCGCTTGGCTGACTCGGTACACCATTTCATCCCGCTGTTGCGGGACGAGCTCCAATTCTCCGCAGCGAGTTCGCGATATAATGACGTTCATTTCATACCTCAACAGCGAGCTCGCGAGGTGGTTGATTGAGAAAAATTTATTGACTTCAGCCATGTGAGTGATTATAGTCATTTGTAATCCCGCTGTTGCGGGACGAGCGTCAATTCTCCGCATCGAGCTTGCGATATAATGACGTTCATTTCATACCTCGACAGCGAGCTCGCGAGGTGGTTGATCAAAAACATATTCGTTAAGCTCATGTCCCATGGATTCTGTTTTTTACTCCAAAATGGTGATTGACTTTTTTGAAAAAAAGAGTCGATTGAAAATCGAAATATTAATAATAAGGAGAGAAATATGAAAAAGATTACTTCATTGGTTGTCATTCTGCTGCTCATGTTAGTTGTCGCAACAGGATACGCGCAGGTGAAAGCCGGGTCGGTTCATGTTACGCCGACGATAGGCATGTACAAGTTTGAAGGCAATGAGGACACGAACAGTGCAATTAACCTTGGCTTGCGTGCCGGCTACAATTTTACCAAGTATATTGGTGTGGAAGGTTACGGTCATTGGACGCCCACCGGGCCGATAGGCGAGGCGGAGTGGTCCAGAGGCAGTGATGTCAACGTTTTTGGTTATGGCATTGAAGGTATCTTCCACATTTTGCCGAATGGCGCTTTTGTGCCTTTTGTTGCGGCTGGTGTTGGAGGTGTTCATTATTCTACGACCTGGCAGGACACATTTGAAAACAAACGTAACAAAATTACTGCGGATTACGGCGCAGGTTTTAAGTATTTCCTTTCGGACAATATAGCGCTGCGCGCGGATGTCCGCCATGTCCTTCCTTTCCAGGATAAGCATAACAATTTTCTGGGTACCGTGGGCTTGACCTTTGCTTTTGGCGGCGCCAAGAAGGCTGTCGCATCTGCCCCGGAACCTGTTGCACCCCCCCCGCCGGTAGTTCAGGAAGTTAGGCCCCAGGCGGCAGCTCCTGTGGTAGTTGAGGAAATTAAGCCCCAGGCGGCAGCTCCCGTGGTAGTTCAGGAAGTGAAGCCCCAGCCCAGGGTAGCCAAGGAAATCGTGGAAAAGGGAAGAACAACATTAAATGTATTGTTTGATTTCGACAAGTCCTCCATCAAGAAGAACGCCTTCGCTGATATTAATGATCTGGTCGCCGTTATGAAGCAATATACGGATCTCAATGTAACAATCGAAGGTCATACGGATAGTAAAGGCAGCGCCGCATACAATAAAAAACTTTCCCAGAGACGCGCTGACGCTATCAAGAAGTACATGGTCGAAAAAGGCGGTATTGATGCGAAACGGCTGAACGCGGTAGGTTTCGGTCTGGAGAAACCCGTTGCTTCCAACGCTACAAAAGAAGGACGAGCGAAGAACCGTCGTGTAGAAGCAGCAACAGCTGAATATATCATTAAAAAATAAACAATCAGACTGAAGGCCGACCACCCTGCTGGGGGCGCGAGGCTGAAGGTTAAAATGAATGAACCCCCGCAGTTTACTGTGGGGGTTCATTTTTATTATAAATACAAAAGCCTTTAGTCAACAGTCTCTCGTCCCCAGCAAGGTGGTAAGACTTGCAGTTTTCAGTCTTTGGTCTTCAGCCCCGCGCCCCCTGCAAGGGGGTCAGCCTTCAGTTATTTCATCTTTTTGCGCAGAAGAGCCCCCTGGGGTGCTGGGCAGGGTAGGTCTAAAAATATTTTATTTCCCGCGTGGGCCTGAAGGACAACGTCGCCATTGTTGTTGAAAAGTCTTTGGGTGTTCACCCGCACAATATCCCTTGGCAATAGCAGTTCAACAACATCCCCTGCCTTCAAATAATTACGGATCTCCACGAGAATTCGCTTGTGAACATCATCATAGCCCAAAACAATGCCCGCCGGTTCGTGGGTCTGGATATTTTTTATTTCCGGACTGGTTTCCGTTATTTTTTCCTTGCTGAAAGCAAAGCCGGTGGTGTAGCCGCGGTGAGAAATTTTCTTTAGTTCATCAAGCCATTGCGGATTGCAGTGGTAGACTTCTTTGTGCGAGGTCAGTTCGTCAAGCGCCTGACGGTAGGTTCGGGTAACAACGGTCACGTAGTAGGACGATTTCATCCGGCCTTCAATTTTAACACTCGTGATGCCGGCGGCCAGCACGTCCGGCAGATACTCAATCAGGCATAAATCTTTTGAACTCAGTAAATAACTGAATCGTTCATCCTCTTCCAGAATGAGAGGATCGTGAGGACGTGTTGCTTCCGTTAGCAGGTATTCCCAGCGGCAGGGCTGCGTGCAGTCCCCCTGGTTGGCGCTCTTCCGGTTGCGCCAGGCCGACAGATAGCAGCGTCCCGAATAAGACATGCACATTGCGCCGTGGATAAAAATTTCCAGTTCCATGCCGGGTGCCGCCTTGGAAATTTCTCCAACTTCCCTTAAAGTCAATTCCCGCGCCAGGATAATCCGCCGTATGCCCTGATCCTGCCAGAAGCGGACCGCTTCGATATTCATGGTGTTGGCCTGAGTGCTCAGATGCAGCGTCAACTGGGGCGCGATTTGACGGATCAGCCGGATCATGCCCGGATCGCTGAGAATCAATGCATCCACCCCTGTTTCAATCAGCGCGGGAATCAGGAGCCGCGTCTGTTCCAGATCGGTGTTGCGGGCGAATGTATTGAGGGCGGCATAAACCTTAACACGTTGCCCGTGAGCTTCGGAAACGCCTGTGGCCAGATCACCGAGCGACATTTCAGCGGATGTCGAGCGCAGGCTCAACCCCGGAACGCCGACATAGACGGCATCTGCGCCATAAAGCAAAGCGGTGCGCAATTTTTCCAGATTGCCGGCGGGGAGAAGGAGTTCCGGTCGGCGCATATGAACCTCCGTTAAGGACAATATCTGCGCACCTGCTCCATGACTTTGAGAGATTTGACTTCCTTTCCCAGCACGTAAGAAATGAAACCGTAGAGGATGTTGCGGGATTCGCGAGCGAGCTTTTCCGAAAGAAAGACCATTTTTATTTTTTCAATATCCATATCTTTTCCCAGAAGCAGGGTGCGGACGGTGCCCGCGGAAACACCTTGATCATATCTTTCCGGCCGGGCGCAAGCGGCGCAGAAAATGCCGCCTTCTTTCGGATAAAAGTAGTAAGTCCCTCCGTTGGTCACGGGTTTTTTACAGCGTACACAGGCTGTAAGCGACGGTTCAAACCCGGCGATTTTTAAAAGACGCATTTCGAAAAAGCGAATGGCTGCGTCCGAAACACTTTCCCGCGTCAACATGGCCAGAAAATCCGCGAGGAGCGCAAAAAGATTTTCATGGTGTTTCCCTTCCGGACTGAAGTGGTCGGTCAGATCGATGAAATAAGAAGCGGTCAGTGTTTTTTCCAGATCCTGGCGGATGGCGGCGTAATGGTCGATAATGTCGCAGGCTTCAATGAAAGCCAGCGCGTCGCGATTTTTCTGCGAAAAAATGACGTTGGCCAGAGAAAACGGCTCAAAGACATTGGCGAAACGTTTCTTGCTTCTTTTGGCGCCTTTGGCGATTCCCTTGATCTTGCCGAACTCACGGCTGTAAAAGGTGACGATTAGATCCGATTCCCCGTAGGTCAGGCTCTTCAGAATAAATCCGGCGGTCTTATGGCTTTCTCTGGCACTCATGGCTTTGATGCAAGTCCGTCGTATTTAATATCGCCGCCGACGATGGTTAAAACGGCGCGTCCTTTCATTTTGAGGCCATGAAAAGGCGAGTTTTTCCCGCGCGAGTGGAAGGATTTTACATCAACTATCCAGGGCAGATCAGGGTTGATGACGGTGATGTCCGCGTCATATCCTATCGCAAGCATTCCTTTGTCCAAATTTAAAATACGCGCCGGATTGCAACTCATTTTAGCGATCAGCTCCGGTAAGGGGAGGATGCCGTCATGCCACAGGTTCAAGCTTAAGCCCAGAGACGTTTCCAGGCCGCTGATCCCGTTTAGGGCATATTCGAATTCTACTTCCTTATCCGTGCGTCCGTGCGGCGCGTGATCGCAGGCGATGGCGTCGAGCGTGCCGTCGGCGAGGCCTTCTTTAATGGCAGCTACATCAGCAGCGCTTCGCAGCGGCGGATTAACTTTGTAGTTGGTATCATACGCCTGAAGGGATTCGTCAGTTAAGGTGAAGTAATGCGGGGCGGTTTCCGCCGTGACGTTCAGTCCCCGTGCTTTCGCATCGCGAATCAGGAGCACGGCGCCCGCCGTGCTGACATGCGCGATGTGAATCCGTGTCCGCGTATATTCGGCAATCAGGATATCGCGCGCCACCATAACATCTTCAGCAATGGCGGGAATGCCGGGCAGTCCGAGAATGGTGGCATAATATCCTTCGTTCATCAGACCGCCTGCGGAAAGATTCTTGTCTTCACAGTGCTGAATAACAGGTAAGTCAAGCGATGAGGCATATTCCAGGGCCCGGCGCAGCAGAGCCGCATCCATAACGGGTTTCCCGTCGTCAGAGAGCGCGATGATCCCGGCTTCCTTGAGATCCCAGAATTCCGTTAACTGCCTGCCTTCCGAACCGATGCTGATCGCGCCGATGGGATAGACATTGGCCAGGTTCGCTTCTGCGGCCTTTCTACGGATGAACTCGGTAATCGAACGATTGTCGTTTACCGGTTCCGTGTTGGGCATACAGGCAATCGACGTGAAACCACCGGCCACAGCGGCGGCAGAACCGCTGGCGATGGTTTCTTTGTATTCCAGACCCGGCTCGCGCAAATGAACGTGCATGTCGATCAAGCCGGGTGCGACAATCATCCCGGTCAGATCGATGACTTTGACGTCCGGCGATGCCGTGATGGCTGTGCCGCATGCGCCGATTTTTCCTTCTTCAATTAAAACATCCATCCGGGCATCAATTTTTTGTGACGGGTCAATCACCCTTGCGCCTTTTAACAACAGTTTCATTCGTTTCCTCCGGAGAGCAGGTAAAGCAGCGCCATTCTGACGGCGACGCCGTTATTGACTTGGTCAAGAATGACGGAATAGTTCGGATCGTCGGCGATGTCGGGCGAAATTTCTACGCCGCGGTTCATGGGGCCAGGGTGCATGACGATGACATCATCTTTAGCCAGTTTAATGTTGTTGCGATTCAGGCAATAATGCTGTGCATACTCACGAAGCGATGGGAAGATGTTTTGCTTTTGCCGCTCCAACTGAATACGCAGCATCATCACGACGTCGGCGTCTGCAATCGCATCGTCAAGTTTTGTGTAAACCTTCACGCCCATCCGCTCGATATCGCGCGGTATCATGGTGGCGGGGCCGGCCACGACTACCTCGGCGCCCATTTTGGACAAGCCGTAAATATTGGACCGGGCAACCCGGCTATGCAGAATATCGCCGACAAGCGCGATTTTCAATCCGTCGATTTTACCTTTTTTGGCTTTAATCGTCATCATGTCGAGCAGGGCCTGAGAGGGATGTTCATGTGCGCCGTCACCGGCATTGATGATGGATTGAGAGACGAGCGAGGCCAACAAGTGCGGAGCGCCGGCAGCGCTATGCCGGATCACAATAATGTCTGGGTTCATGGCTTCGAGATTGCGCGCGGTGTCTATGAGGGTTTCGCCTTTGACGACGGAGCTGGTCGATGCGGATATGTTGATGGTATCGGCGCTGAGTCTTTTTCCGGCAATCTCAAAAGATGTTCGTGTCCGTGTGCTGGCTTCATAAAACAGGTTGATCACGCTTTTGCCGCGTAGCGTGGGGACTTTTTTAATATCGCGTGTCGAAATTTCCAGAAAAGATTCGGCGGTTTCCAGAATCAGATTAATTTCGTCGACGGTCATTTCCCGGATACCGAGGATATCTTTTTTTTCAAGTTTCATCATAGGTTTGCCTTGTTTATATTTTAAAAATTACGTTTCTTCTTCAATGACAACTTCATCTCTGCCATTTTTTTCCAGGAGATTGACGCTGACGGCTTCCCAAAGAGAGGAAGGAAGATTTTTTCCAACATAATCGGCGCGAATGGGCAGTTCACGATGCCCGCGGTCGATTAAAACGGCCAGCTGAATCATTTTGGGACGGCCAAAATCAATTAAAGCGTCCATGGCGGCGCGGATAGTCCGTCCGGTAAAAAGAACGTCGTCCACCAGAATGACTTTTTTTTCCGTGAGATCGAAGGGAATATTTGTTTTCCCCAGCGGCGCTTTCTTTTTTGATGTTGATATGTCGTCGCGATAAAGTGTAATATCCAGAATGCCCAGTGGAATTTCCCGGCCCTCAATCGCCGATATCTTTTTCTGAAGCCTTTCGGCAAGATAGATACCGCCCGTGCGGATACCGACCAGCACAAGATTATCCATGCCCTTGTTCTTTTCCAGAATTTCATAGGCAATCCGCGTCAGACATCGTTCAATGACGTTGCTGTCCATCACGATTTTGGGGCCCTTTTCTTCTGTCATGCTTTTCCCTCAATTACTCATTATGAATTTTCGTTATCCTTGAAACGATATTCCGTCGCCAAAGCAATCCGGAGCGCCATTAGTTAAAAATTCGTGAACAGACATAAAAAAGGCCCTTCCCCTTGCGGAGAAAGGCCTTAATTGACTTTAGTTTTAATATTTTCATTACATCGTCCTTTTTCAATCTCACCGGATTAATTTAAAAGGTTATTTGCAAAGTCAATACAACTTGCCGTCATGCCTGTCAAGATAAAAGATGGACAAGGCGAATGCTGATTAGTGCAGCATATTTCCCAAACGTTCCCAGCGAATTTTCCGAAGGATATTGTCTTGTTCTTCGCTGTTCCAAGACCAGTAGATAATGAGCGCTTTCCCTTCCACGTCTTTTAAGTCAACGAAACCCCAGAAGCGGCTGTCAGCGCTTTCGTCACGGTTGTCGCCCATCACAAAAAGCGATCCCTGGGGAACGTTTACCGGGCCAAAATTATCGCGTGGCTGCATGACCGCCGGGTAGGTGACGTTGTCGGAATAGATGCCGAATGAGTCTTTATAGGGTTTGTCATTGATAAATATATCTTTATTTTTAATCTCTATTTTATCGCCGCCCACGCCGACGACGCGTTTAATATAATCTTTGGTGCGGTCATTGGGGTAAATAAAAACAATAATATCGCCACTTTTTGGGTCGGAGATGGGCAGAATGATTTTTCTGATGATGGGTATTTTGATGCCGTAAATGAATTTGTTGACCAGAAGATGATCGCCGACGAGCAGTGCGGGCACCATCGACCGGGAAGGGATTTTATAGGCCTGAATGATGAAGGTACGAATCAAGACGGCGATTAATATTGCGATAATAATCGCTTCAATATATTCTTGAACTTTTGATTTTGCGGTTTCCTTTTTGGATTCCTTCAGCTTTTCCTGGGTTATATCTTTGGGATTAATTTTTTTTCCATTCATGGCAGGGGCCAACTCCTAAGAGTAAATATTGGATAGAGAAACAAAAATCATGATCAGGGCAAAGAAACCCTTAACGACTCTCTGACCGATCATGGCAAAGAAAGCCCGGTTGGATACCTGATGGGGACCTCTTAACCTGGACTGACGGAATAATTCCATGATGAGTAATCCTGCCAATCCTCCGAGGAAAAACCCCCCCCAGATGCCGAGTCCCCAGAAAAGAGGCGTAAAAATAATCATGCCCACTGCCGCGCCAATGGCGGCGCCCCAGAGGGATTTCTTGATGACGGGGGCTTTGTGCGCTTGGGTCAATCCAGGCAAAAAATCAAGACTCTCAGCCAGAATGGAAAAGACAAAGAGGAACAAAAGAACTTTCCACCCGACTTGTGCAAAACCGGTAAAAAAGGCGTAGAGCAAAACGTCCAGGAAAATAATGACGGTTCCGGGTAATCTGAACAAAGTCAGATAAATACCGATAAACAATATTAAAATAAAAACAACAAATCCCGTCGTGGCCAAGGATGACAATTTTATTTCGCCCTCTTCAATTTTGAAAGCTGCAAATTTTCAAAAAGCAGCACACTCGTGCAAGCGATATAGATTGTGGAATAGGAACCGATGACAGTGCCGACTAGCATGGCAAAGGCAAAATCGCGGATGACCGCTCCGCCGAAAATATACAGCGCCAAAAGCGTGAGAAATACAGTAAGAGATGTTAAGATCGTTCTGCTGAGGGTTTCATTGATGGCCAAATTGATGACATCACTCAGTTTTTGTTTGGGGTTCCGTTTTACAATTTCCCGAATTCTATCCAGCGTAACAATAGTGTCATTAATGGAATAACCGATAACAAAAATGAGCGCCGCTAGAATGTTTATGGTGAATTCCATGTTCATAAGAGAAACAGCTCCGACCACAATCAGGGTGTCGTGAACCAGAGCAAGAATTCCTCCCGCCGCGTAGCGAAATTCAAAGCGCCAGGTCACATAAATCAGGATAGCCAGCCAGGAAAGGATAATGGCGACAATCGCTTTGCGTTTGAAATCCGAGCTGACTTTAGCGCCGACCACTTCCACACGCCTGATCTCATAATCTTTATTGAAAACAGCAGAGAGCGGTTGTTCCACATTGGCAGCCAACATCTTCTGCTCGGAAAAAGACTCATGGGTACGAATTAAAAATTCATTGACACCAAACTGCTGAATCGTGCTGTCTCCCAGTTTTGTTGATTTGAGAGACGCACGAATCTGATCGGCGGAAACATTTTTTGAAAATTTAACCTGAATGATTGAGCCGCCGTCAAAATCAATGCCAAGATTAAAGCCGCCATGATAGATAACCGATCCGATACCGATGAGAAGCAGGATGGCTGAAAAAGCCATCGCGTACTTCATTTTTCCGACAAAATCTATATTAACACCTGGTTTTATCAACTCCATGCTCATACTCTATCTCCTGCTTGCGCTTGAATTTTAAATGCTCAATTTCTTAATGTTATAGTTCTGGGTGAAGTAGTCGAAAATCACTCGCGTAATAAAGACGGCGGTAAAAAGGCTGACACAAAGCCCAATGGTCGTTGTTACCGCGAATCCCTTAATCGGGCCTGTCCCGAAATACAACAGAACAAGAGCAGCGAGGATACCCGAGACATGTGTGTCAATGATTGTAATGAGAGCCCTGTCATAACCTGTATCAAGCGACAGGCGGGCTGTCTTCCCGGTCCGCAATTCTTCGCGGATTCTTTCAAAGATCAGAATGTTTGCATCTACCGCGACGCCGATCGTGAGGAGCATACCGGCGATGCCGGGCAGAGTCAGGTTTGCCTGAAAGGCCGCCAGAACAGCCAGGATCAGAAATATATTCATGGCGAGGGCAATATCGGCCACCAGGCCGAAAAGCCGGTAATAAACAAGCATAAACAGAAAAACTAAAAGCGAGCCGATAATGGTGGCCATAATGCCTTGCCGGATCGAATCGCTTCCCAGCGATGGACCAACAGTTCTTTCTTCCAGAATATTGACCGGGGCCGGCAGAGCGCCGGCGCGTAAGACAATGGCCAGATCGCGCGATTCATCCATGGTGAAATTGCCGGTAATCTGTGCCTGTCCGCCGGATATTCTTTCCTGAATGACGGGCGCTGAATGGACGACGCCGTCAAGAACGATTGCCAGGCGTTTGCGGACGTTTTCGTTGGTAATGCGGTCAAAATCGGCCGCGCCCTGCGCATTAAATTTAATAGAGACGTGAGGCTCGCCGAACCGGTCGGAAATCTGCACTTTGGCGGTTTCCAGCGACGCGCCGGTCAGGAGCGTTTTGTTTTTTAATAAATAAGGCACCTGACCTCTTTGACCGCTGGATTTATCCTCGCGCGTGCCGTAAGCAATAATGGAGCCTTCGGGAATATTGCCGCGTAGTGCTTCGTCAAGAGAATTTTCCTCGTCAACGATTTTGAATTCCAAAAGCGCCGTTTTGCCGATCAGATTTTTAGCTCTTTCCGGATCTTTAATACCCGGTAACTGAATCAATATGCGGTCGTTGCCTTCCGGTATAATTTCCGGTTCCGAGACGCCAAACTGGTCCACGCGATTACGGATGGTTTCCAGTGAGTGTTCAACGGTCATTTTTTTCAGATCGACCGCTCTTTTGTCATTGATTTTTAAATGGATTAATTGTCCGCCTTCGCGCGGGGTGGTTGAGGCTATTTCCAGATCAGGAAACTGGTCTTTCAATAATTTTTCTAGAGCGGTTTTGCCTGCCGCATCGGTCAGTTCCAGTGAAATCGTAGCGCCTTTGGCTTTTTCCACATTCCGGAAACGGACTTTGTTTTCCATCAATGATTCTTTTAAATCATTGGAGGTTCTTTCCATCATGGCTTCCAAAGCTTTATCCGTATCAATTTCCAGAACAAGGTGCATCCCGCCCTGTAAATCCAGACCCAGATGAATTTTTTCCTTGGGCAGATATTGATTCCACGGGGACGGAATATCGGAAATAAAGGTCGGTATCAAGAAGTACAAAGCAGCAAGACACACAATTAACGTGATAGCTAGCCTGATCTTTAAAGATTTGAACATGAAATGCCCCTTTCTATGCTATGGCTTTGTCGCAGGTGAGGGGGCCGGTGAACCCGCCTTCTGAATAACAGCGCCGATAGCGCTTCGCGCGATTTTAATTCGTACTTTGTCGGCAATTTCCAGCGTGACGACCGCATCGGCCAAACCGGATATCTTGCCGTGAATGCCGCCGGTGGTCATAACCGTATCGCCGTAGGCGAGGTTATCCAGCAGCGCTTTGAGTTCTTTCTGCTTTTTTTGTTGCGGACGAATCATCAAAAAGTAAAAAATGGCGAAAATGACCACCATCATAATGATAAAACTCCAATCACCGAAGCCGCCTGCCCCTTGTGCTCCCGGTGTGCCTTGATTGCCGCCCATTGCGTATGCTGTTGATATCAATTTTAGTTCCTCCTTAAAATTTGTTTTTTTATCAGAATTTTTTAAAATCTTATTTTAACTTGTTTAAAAAATCTTTTTTAAATTCTAAAAACCGATTTTCACTTATGGCCATCCGTATTTTTTCCATGAGGCGCATATAATGGCGGATATTATGAATGGTGTTCAATATCATAGCCAGTATCTCACCGGCAACATAAAGATGCCTTAAATAGCCCCTGGAATAATTTTTACAGGTGTAGCAATCGCATGTTTCATCAAGCGGATTATCATCTTCCCGCCAGCAGACATTTTTTATAACAATCTTTTCGGAATTTGTAAACAATAATCCGTGCCGCGCGCATCGTGTCGGAATGACACAGTCAAACATGTCGATGCCGCATGAAACGCCGTAAACAAGATCCGCAGGTGTCCCGACGCCCATCAGGTAGCGGGGTTTTTCGCAAGGCAACAGGGGGGTGATTTCTTCGGTGATGGCGTACATCATTTCCTTGGGTTCCCCCACGCTCACGCCTCCCAGTGCGTAGCCATCAAAACCGATGGGGATGGTTTGTTCGACGGCCTGACGGCGCAAATCCAGATATGTGCCGCCCTGGACAATACCGAAGAGCGCCTGATCGGAATTTGTTTTTGCCTCGCGGCATAATTTGGCCCATTTTACGGTTAAAGCCAGCGAATCCTGCGTTTGTTTGAGCGTTGCAGGGTAAGGCGTGCATTCATCGAGGCACATCTGAATATCCGAGCCCAGCGCTTCCTGAATTGCGACGGCTTTTTGCGGAGTCAGGAGATGTTTGGAGCCGTCAATGTGGGACCGGAACATCACGCCATCCGGCAGGATTTTGCGCAGCGCGCCCAGAGAGTAAACCTGAAAGCCGCCGCTGTCTGTCAGGATCGGCCCCGGCCAGTTCATAAAGGAATGGAGACCACCCAGTTTACGAATCGTTTCATGGCCGGGACGCAAATACAGATGATATGTGTTGCCTAGGATGATTTGAGCGCCGCAGTTTTGAATGTCTTCCGGGCGCAGAGCTTTAACGGTGCCCTGCGTGCCCACAGGCATAAATGTGGGTGTATCGATCGCACCGTGCGGGGTAATCATTTTTCCCAGGCGTGCGGAAGTCAGGTCATCTTTCTTGATCAATTCAAATGAAAAGGGCATTAGGTTCTGTCCTATTCCCGCCATGCGGGATAAGTGCGTTAACGAAATTGCTTTCTACCGGAAAGCAATTTCTAACTTACTAAATAATCAGCATGCAGTCGCCGTAGCTATAAAATAAATAACGGTTTTCAACGGCCTGAGCATAGGCCTTCTTTATAAAATCCGTACCGGCAAAAGCGCAGACCAGCAAAAATAACGATGATTGGGGCAGATGAAAATTGGTCAATAGTCCATTCACTCTTTTAAAAGAATAGCCGGGATAGATATAATGACGAGTTTCGCCCGATTGGGGTGTGATGTATCCGTTTTTATCGGCCACGCTCTCCAAAGTTCGGGTGGAGGTTGTGCCTACGGCAATGACCCGCTTAGCATTATTGATTTTTTCCGCCGCACCAGGGCTAATTTCAAAAAATTCCATCTCCATGACATGGTTTTCAACGATGTCGGTTTCAATAGGTAAAAAAGTGCCAATGCCGACATGCAGTGTAATAGCCGCGATCTGAACGCCTTTAGCGTGTAAAGCTTTGAGGACATCTGCTGAAAAATGCAAACCGGCGGTTGGCGCGGCAATAGAGCCGGCGGTTTTTGCATAAATGGTCTGGTAGCGCTCGCGATCTTTAGTATTGTCTGGCCCAACGCTCTTTTTTCGCTTAATATAGGGGGGCAGGGGGGCGCGTCCGAAGCGTTCCAGGTAATTTCCAAAGCCATTGGCCGCGCTAAATGCCATGAGCCACTTTTTATCAGAGAGACGGGCTACGACCTTTGCCTCACAGGAATGTCCCAGATCAATCGTGTCATTTTCATTTATCCTTTTTCCAGGGCGTGCCAGCACTTCCCACAACTCTAAGCCGTCTTTCTTTTCTTTGCAGGTCAAAAGCAATATTTCGAGAATCGCTCCGGTGGCTTTTTTGCCGTAAATCCTGGCCGGAATGACACGGGAGTCGTTGACGACCAGAACATCGCCTTGTTGCAGATAGTCCGGTAAGGAAGAAAATTGGCTGTCTTTGAGCGTCTTTTCCTGGCGATGAAGCATCATCATGCGTGAAGCATCCCTTTGTGGACGGGGGTATTGCGCGATGAGCTCATCGGGTAAAAAATATGAAAAATCCTTTAAATTCATAGCGTCCCTGACAAAAGTGGAAAATCTTGGACAAGTAATCAGAATAAACTGCGGCTGTCAATCAATTACATCAGCGCCGCCCGAAATAAAGCAGAATCAGACCGACAAGAATGGCGGAAATACCGACAAACCGTAAGGAGGAATCCGGCAGAGTTGTGATTTTAATCAGATAGGTTTTCATTTTTTCCGGTGAAACCAGATAGGGAAGGCCTTCAAAAATTAAAACCATCCCCATCACACAAAGGAAATAATCCACTTGTTCAGATCCTCATTTTCTTAGCGTCGTTCCAGAGCGCATCCATTTCGTCGAGTGTCGCGTCTTGCAGTGATTGACTGCGGGCGGAAAGTTGTTCAGTCACAAAGGCGAAGCGCCGCAGAAATTTATTGATGGTTCCGGTTGCCGCCGTTTCGGCGTCCACTGATAGAAAGCGGCTCAGATTCACCAATGTGAAAAAGATGTCGCCCATTTCTTCTTCAATTTTTCCGGCATCGTCTTTTTCCCGTGCTCTCGCGAGCTCATAGAGCTCTTCCTTTAGTTTTTCCAGGACGTCGTCGGCGTTTTGCCAGTCAAATCCATAATGGGCGGCAACGGCAGTGATCTTTTGTGCTCTTTTCAATGCGGGGAGCGAACGGGGAATATTGCCGAAGAGATTGTCTTCGAGAGCGTTGCCGCCTCGTTCCTGCTTTTTGATTTCCTGCCAGTTATCTTTTACTTCCCGGACGGAATTAACTTTTACGTCGCCAAAAACATGCGGATGCCGCCGGATCATTTTTTCTTTGATGGCTGTCATCACCTCCGCCAGTGAAAACTCTCCGGACTCGGATGCAATTTCAGCGATAAATAAGATTTGGAACAGCAGATCACCCAGCTCTTCCTGAATGTGCCGTGGATTGTTTTCGGCCAGTGCATCGAGAACTTCATAGGACTCATCCAGAAGATACTTGCCGATATCCTGTTTTGTCTGCTTCTGGTCCCAGGGGCAGCCGTCCGGCGCGCGCAGTTTTTTAATAAGCGCGATCAGTTCCTGCAATTGCTTTTGGGCTTGGTTCATGGTGATTATTTGAGCGGCCACTCATCGCGCGCTTGCAGAACTTCCTTGAAAGCGCAGAGCGCCTCATTGACCGCGGGCATGCCGGCATACGTCGCTGTCTGGAAAATAATTTCGACAAGCTTTCGGGGATCGCAGCCGACGTTTAACGCGGCATTGGCATGGACTTTCAGTTCATCTCTAGCCTTAAGCGCCGCCAGCATGGCGCAGGCCGCCATCTGACGCTCCTGAATCGTCAAAACGTCGCGGGAGTATAAATTGCCGGTAATAAAGCGGGAAAAATCATTGGCCAGTTTCGGATCGAACTCATGCCATAATGAATAGGGGCGATCCAGTTTCGCGCCGCCGGAGAAGAGTTTTTCTGCCGTTTTTTGTGTTCTTTCTTTGATTTGTTGGTCGTCCATTTTGCTCTCCTTTGTTATTTCACAATAAAGACGTCTCGCTGCCTGTCCTGAAAATAAATATGATTGTATTGCGAACTGTTGACCCGGTCGAAAAATATTTCGCCGTTTTTACGGCATTCCGGGCAGCAGGAATTGGGCAGGATCACCGCGTAGATCTTCTTGCCCGTATCGGCGGACGATTCGATCGTGACCAGACCACCGCAATCGTTGCAGACACGGACGGTTTCGATTTGTTTTTCCGTGATATCATCTGTGTCGTAATAGATATTCTTTTCGCGGCGGATATAAGCGGCGGATCCGGTGATCTGTTTTTTCAGGTTCTTCTTTTTCTTCCACAGCGTCATCACATCCTTTACTTCGTTTTCAATCAACCTGGTTACTTCCGGCGATTGACGGATGCGCTGGGCATCGTAATCCGGTTCCCGCACCTGGCTGTAGTCCAGCCCGGCCATGGCGAGGATGATGCCGACATTGACGTAGGGGAGGGCTTTTTCGATGGAATATCCGCCTTCCAGCACGGCAATATCGGGCGCGAGTTTTTCATTCAAAAGCGCGTATCCCTGTGCGCTGAAGTTCATATTGGTGATCGGGTCACTGTAATGGTTGTCCTGTCCCGCCGAATTGATGATGATTTCCGGTTTAAAATCGTCCAGTATCGGGAGAATGACATGATCGAGCGCGAAGAGGAAACCTTCATCTGACGTGCTGGGTGGCAGGGGAATGTTAATGGTCGCGCCCAGCGCATTGGGACCGCCGAAGTCGTCGATGAAACCTGTTCCCGGATAAAGCGTTCGTCCATCCTGGTGCATGGAGATACACAGGACATCCGGATCGTTCCAGTAAATATCCTGGGTGCCGTCGCCGTGATGACAATCCGTATCGACAATGGCAATTCTCTTAATGCCGAATTTATGCCGGATATATTCAACCATCACGGCTTCAATATTAATATTACAGAAGCCGCGCGCACCGTGGGCGACAAGCATGGAATGATGACCGGGCGGTCGAACCAGGGCAAAGGCGTTATCGACTTCGCCTGTCAGAACTTTTTGTGCGGCGGTGATCGCGCCTCCGGCCGAAATAAGATGGGAATTCGTTGTCAGGTTTTGCGGATTCGGAACGCAAATATGGCAGCGATTGATATCGGCGTAGGTGGCGATGCCCGGTTTGTATTCCAGAATATTGGGAAAATCCAGCAGGCCTTCTTCAAAAACCTGATCCTGTGTATAGAGCAGCCTCTCTTCACGCTCCGGGTGGTTGGCGGATATGGCCCAGTCAAATGCCGGAAAGAATATGAGGCCTGTCTTTTTTTCTTTTTCAGGCATGATTTGACCTCGCTTGGCCTGCAGAAATTAATCCGGGTTTTATCTGAACTTTCACGCGGATATTTTTCCCCGTTGTGTAAAAATCCCGAATCATATTAAACTCCTGTAATTCAGTTATTTCAATAATTATATCATCAGGTTTGGCTCCCATCCGGACGGCTTTTTCCCGAAGAGTCTTTTTGCCTACTTCGATAGCGTCTTCCAGAGAAAAATTGTGGGGAATGTTTTGAACATGCCCCTCTTCGCTGATGATGAGTTCTCTTTTTTCAGTGTCGGCGAGGATGGTTATTTCGGCGGTTGTTCTGGCGAGGGCTACGCCAAGAGCATTAGATACTTCCGAATGATCCGGGATACAATAAGGATAACCTAGGTTTTCCGCTACGAAGGGGGCAATGGCGGCGGGACCTCCCACAACATAGAGCATTTTAGGTTGAATAACTTTCCCCTCCAGAAGTTCATGGATGGTGTAAACCGGTTTATTGTTGATCTCGGCCAGGATCTGTCGGACGTTGTCGGAAATCAGCGCGGCTGTTTTTTCGACAATGGCGTGCGCCGTATCCTGAATACTTCTGTGAAGTTTTTCGGCGACGAACGCGATGGCGCCTTCTGCTTTTCGTTTGTCGCCGAAAGTAATGATATCCTGCACGATCATGGCATCCGTGGGAGTGGGGAATGGCCCGCCCAGTGCGGCGGCCGGTCCTTCCCTTTGCGGTCCGATAAAAATATTTCCATTTTCAACGCCTACGACACTGTCGCCGCCGACGCCGATTGATTTGGTGTAAAGACCGCGAATAAGCGTTTTACGTCCGTCAATGGACACACCGGATGGTTCCAGAAGAGGAACACCGTCGGCAAAAATGGAGATATCCGTCGTGGTGCCGCCGATGTCCAGGGCAACGGCGTCTTCTTTGATGCAGGTTGTTGCCAGAATCCCCATGATGCTTGCCGCCGGGCCGGAGTGAATCGTCTGCACGGGACAGTCCAATGATTTATCAATCAGAATGGTTCCTCCATCCGCTTTCAAAATATAGACGGGAATATTCGGACCGATCCTTGTGACAAAATTCTGAACATCCTGCACAAATCCCCGATAAATATCATGAATGGCAGCGTTGAGATACGTTGTGGCGATGCGGCGCGGGAAATTCAATTGTCCGGACAGCCTATGGCCTAAAGAAATATTTCTGGAAGGATTCTGCAGCAGTTCGGCTGTATCCAGCTCCTGCTGTGGATTACGGCTGGAAAATTTGCCGACAATTCCGATCTGACGAATTTGACTTTCGGAAATTTTGTTGCTGATATCTTCAATTTCCCGGCTGTTCACGTTTTTAATAGGGATGCCGCGATGATTGACGTAACCTTTGGCGAAGTAGGTATCTTTGCCCAGATTTAGTGTAGCCGGCGACAGACCGGGACCGCTTAGCAAAACCATTGCCACGCGATTGGTTTTATTCTGGACAATCGCGTTAGTCGAGATCGTGGTGCTCAAGACTATCCTATGAATATTATTTGTATTATTTCCTGAAATCAGCCGATCTGCCGCTTCCAGAAGCGAGGCCATGATATTCGCTTGATTCGTGAGTACTTTAGCCTTCTTGACCAGTTGAAAATTTTGAACCAGAACGGCGTCTGTATGGGTTCCGCCGACATCAATGCCAAGTATCATTGCAGCGTCCTTTGTAAATTTTCTCACTTATATATGTTTAAATTTATCTTGACAAGGCAAAAAAAAAGCGTAATGTCACCCATCAAATACTGGTGTGTTTACACACTAAAAATTACTGAAAGGAGGATATATTCTTATGAAGAAGGTATTAGCCATTTTTGTTAGCGTGCTTTTGTTGGCTTCTTTATCCATCGCAGCCATCGGCTGCAAGGAAGCACCCAAGCAGGAAGCACCTAAAGTTGAAGCCCCTGCAGCACCGGCAGCCCCTGCAGCACCGGCAGCACCCGAAGCAGCACCGGCAGCACCGGCCCCTGCACCGGCAAAATAATCATACAATCAATTGCAGGATTACAGAACCGGGTAACCTTTGTTAGCACATAGGTTACCCGGTTTTTTTGCGTCTTGACATGTCCGTCTTTAGTGCTTAAGTATACAAAGATTAAAAATGAAGGAAAAATAATTTAAGGAGGTGCCATATGGCAGAGAAAGATTGCGGTTTGGTAAATGGTTTGTTGATCGGCGGTCTGATCGGTGCAGCCATCGGAATTTTGTTTGCGCCAAAAAGCGGTAAGGAAACCCGTCAGGATATCGCCGACAAAGCAGACGAACTTTTGGTTAAAGCAAGGGAAGAATATAAAAAGGCGGCGGTAAAAAGCAAAGAAGCTTACGAGACGGCGGTAAGACGCCTGAAAGATGCCGAAGGAACCGCCAGAGAAAAAGTGGAAGAAATAGAAGAAAAAATAAGTGAGCTTGCTCATCAGAGCGCTGATACACTCGCAGATAGTAAAGACCGTTTAAAAAAAGCGCTTGACGCCGGGATGGAAGCGTATCGGGAAGAAAAAAATAAAAAAACGGTTTAAGCCATCAAGAACCATTATTAATATTTTTTAGCTATCGTGTGAACATTATCGAGGAGAAGAATTATGTATATGGAAATCAGTTTGCTAATTTTTAGTGTTGCCTTGCTGTTGCTGGTGTTATTTTGTATTCCGATTCTGCTGAAACTTTGGCGTGCCGTGAGCGACGTCACGGTTACTTTGCAGGCTTTGAATGAGCGACTGCCGGCGATCTTGAAAAACATGGAAGAGATTTCCACGAATATTAATAATTCGACGACGGCGATCAATGGCGAGGTTCAAAAGTGTGCCGCCACGGCCCAGAGGGTTCACGCGGTGATTCATGAGGTGGTCAGTGGAATAGAATTGATTTCGCCGCGCGCTCTCAATTCTCCCTTATTTAGAAAAATGATAGAGTTAATGGCCGTGGTCAAAGGGGTAAGGGTTTTTCTTAATGTATTGACCGGCAAACAAAAGGTTTAGAACGACATGGCCAAGATGACATTTTCCAATAAGGGAGGGCGTGTTGCCGTTTCCAAAAAACCTTTGACCACCGATACGCAAAAATCCGTCGAAGATACCGTGCGGGAAATGAAAAACGCCGCCAAGACACCCGGCGGCGAGGACTACCGCGAAAAGTCTTTGAACATTCACGGACTCGTTTGCGGCCGTTGCGGCCGGGATTTTTCTGGTGTGAATCGGCAACTTTTAACCGTTCATCACAGAGACGGCAATCACCACAATAACCCCGCCGACGGCAGCAACTGGGAAAACCTTTGCGTTTATTGTCATGAGGATGTTCACAGCCGGGAAGTATTGGCGGAATACCTGGGAGGCAATGCATCCTCCAGCCGGGATGTTACTCTTGTTTATGGAGAAACGGAATCTGTCGGCGAATCCAGCCTGCTTGCGCAAAAATTAAGGAAGGCTCTGCAAAAAAAGGCTTAATTCAGTAATGGTTTCCAGCTGTCGTGCATTGGGGGTGTTAT
Source organism: Syntrophaceae bacterium (assembly GCA_009773315.1). Taxonomy (GTDB): domain Bacteria; phylum Desulfobacterota; class Syntrophia; order Syntrophales; family Smithellaceae; genus UBA8904. The sequence goes on along the minus strand of WRPE01000024.1, from coordinate 22,994 downwards.
CCCCCGCTGGAGAGTGTGTCGCAATAGCAAGAAGTGCCATAAAAGCCGTCATACCGGCGAAAGCCGGTATCCAGAACTTGCTGATAATACTGGATTCCGTATCGCGCTTCGCTTGTACGGAATGACAAAAAAGGAGTTGCGACACAGTCTGCTGGGGGGGGGTAGGGGGGTGGTCTCAGCGAAGCAGGATTTTTGAGTTGGCGTTTTCTTTCACCAGCTTGTCGCCCACTGACGTTCCGCAGTAAACGCAACTGTAATCATATTTTTCGCCTTCGGTAAGAACCAGCAGCAGTCTTTTTCGCACCGGCACAGCCCGTCGGCATTGCGGGCAGAATAGTTCCGTGGCGTCAAAGTCTTTATAGGATGGTTTCATCGTTCGTCATCCATGTCCGGAATTTTTTCCCAGTTCGCAAGCCACACGGTTGGTTCGCTGTCGCTGGGCGCGCGCCAGTCGCCGCGCGGGGAAAGCGAACCGCCCGAACCCACTTTGGGACTGTTGGGAACGCAGGATCGCTTATACTGAGACAGTTTAAAAAATCTGTTTATATAAACATGCAGCCATTTCTTGATTTCTTTCAGGCTGTAGCTATTTTGCTTTTCAGGCGGCACATCCGGCCATGAACCTTGCGTTTTATCCTTCCAGGCGCAATAGGCAAGAAAGGCCACTTTGACGGGCAGATACCCGAAGCGGGTTATATAGAAATTGTTAAAGTCCTGTAATTCGTAGGGCCCGATGGTCGCTTCCGTTTTCTGCTGCGGTTGATCATCGATCCGGCCGGGAATGAGCTCCGGCGAAATTTCCGTTGCCAGAACAGCCAGAAGAATTTCCGATACCGCTACGGAGAACTGATGCGTTTGCGCCACCCAGCGGATCAGATACTGAATAAGCGTTTTCGGGACGCTGGCATTCACATTGTAGTGTGACATGTGATCACCGATCCCGTAAGTGCTCCACCCCAGCGCCAATTCGCTCAAATCACCCGTGCCGACGACCAGAGCGTTTTTCATGTTGGCCAACCGGAAAAGGTGCGCCGATCGCTGGCCGGCCTGTACATTTTCAAAAGCGATATCATAAATTTTCTTTCCGCGGGCAAAAGGGTGATTAATGTCCTGGAGCATCTGGAGGCAGGCGGGTTTGATATCGACTTCATTGGCCTCCACGCCTAAGGCGTTCATCAGATTGACGGCGTTGCGATACGTTTTGTTGGTTGTTCCGAAAGCGGGCATCGTATAGGCTTTAACATGGGTGCGAGGCCTGCCCAGCAGATCCATGGTTCTGGCCGCTACAAGCAGGGCGTGCGTGGAATCTAAGCCCCCGGAAACGCCAATCACCAAATTAGGGATGCCGGAGGATTTGAGTCTTTGGGCCAGGCCCTGAACCTGGATGTTGTAGGCCTCATAACAGCGCTGGTCGCGCTTTCCCTGGTCGGCGGGAATGTAAGGAAAACGGGGAATTTCACGATCCGGCAATAAACGTCCCGTCGGGCAGTCGACTTCAAATTCGACAGAACGAAATCCGGCAAGCTGATTTTTATGATCCGCCGCATTCTGGCCGAAAGTCGTGAGCCGCATCCGGTCCTGCGCCAGACGATCCAGATCGATGTCGCCGCAAATTATTTGCGCCGACGTTGAAAAACGTTTGGATTCCGAAAGCAGATTGCCGTTTTCATAAATCATCGCGTGGCCGTCCCAGGCCAGATCTGTCGTGGATTCGCCGAAACCTGCGGCGGCGTAAAGATAAGCGGCGACACAGCGCGCGGACTGATTGGCGGCCAGTTGATGCCGGTACTCCGATTTGCCGATGGTGATGTTGGAAGCGGATAGATTGCCGATGACCGTCGCGCCTGCCATGGCCGCGAAACTCGACGGCGGAATGGGTGCCCAGACATCTTCACAAATTTCGAAGAAGACATTGAAATTTTTAAGATTGGCGGCTTTAAAAATCAGATTAGCGCCGAAAGGAATATCTTTTTGTCCCGCAATAGTAATGCTTGAAGAAAGGGCCGCCGAAGCCGGCGAGAATTGTCTGGCCTCGTAGTATTCGCGGTAATTCGGCAGATAGGATTTGACGGCAATGCCGAGGATTATTCCCCGGTAAAAAACAACCGCACAGTTGAAGAGACGGCAATCCACTTGCAGCGGCGCGCCCACAGCCAGAATCAGATTTAATTTGGCAGATGCTTTTTTAATAGTGACCAGAGCCTCTTCCACGCTCTCGAGCAAGGCATCCTGGTGAAACAAATCTTCGTTAGAATAGGCAGACAACCCCAGTTCCGGGAAGATGGCCAGAACGGCTTTCTGCTGTGCCGCTTTTTTCGCCAGTTCAATCGTTTTTTGGACATTAAACGACACGTCGGCAACCTTAATTTCAGGAATGCAGACAGCGGTGCGGATAAATCCGTGATGGTAAAGATTAAAAAAGGTTTTCGCGGCCATGGGTCTATCCTTTCTCGACATAGGCATAAGCGCTGTGGTTATGGATGCTTTCAAAATTTTCCGCTTCGATGCTGTACCAGATGAAATTATCATCGGCATTGAGCTTTACGGCCACGCTGCGGACGACATCTTCGACGAATTTTGGATTTTTGTAAGCTTTTTCCGTGACAAATTTTTCATCCACGCGCTTCAGAAGGGAATATACCTCACCACTGGCTGAATCTTCTACTATTTTTATCAGATCTTCAATCCAGAAAAATTTCTTAAAACGCACCTTCACCGTGACGATGCTGCGTTGATTGTGTGCGCCGAAGGCACTGATTTCCTTAGAGCAGGGGCATAGTGTGGTCACCGGAACGACTGCGCCGACAAGAAAATCAGTCTGCTCAGCATTGTTTTCGCCGGTAAAAAGGCAGCGGTATTCCATCAGACTTTTGGCTTTGGAGACAGGGGCTGTCTTTTCCAGAAAATAGGGAAAGTCGATTTCCATATGCGCGGAATGGGCGTGCAGTTTCTGGCGCATCTTTTCCAGGATGGTTTGAAACGTCTTGATGCTGATCTGGCCTTTGAAATCATTAAGCACTTCCACAAACCGGCTCATGTGGGTGCCCTTAAAATGGTGCGGCAAGTTGACATACATGTTGATTGTCGCGTTAACCGGCTGTGTGCCGCGCGCGCGATCCAACACGATGATCGGATACTTGATGTTTTTCACCCCGACCTTTTTAATATCAATATTGCGAAAATCTTTCTGGTTTTGAATATCAATCATAATAGACAGTTTTAAATTTTAAATTTTAAATTTTAAGTTTCTTGCTTGAAATACTTAAATCTTAATTACTTAAAACTTATTCTTTATACGTTACCGCTGCGGTTTCCGATTCCCATACTTTTACGCGAAGCACTTTGATCTCTTCCCCTTTTACCTTGGCTTGCATGGCTTTATAGACAGTGTAAGCAATATTTTCCGAAGAAGGATTTTTACCTGCAAAAAAGGGAAGGTCATTGAGGTGTTGATGATCCATCTCGTCGAGAATATCTTTGAGCCATTTTTTAACCAGCCGAAAATCTATTAGAATTCCTTCTGAATTCAACTTCGGGGCGCCGACGGTGACCTCCACCTTAAAGTTATGGCCATGTAATTCTTCGCACTTTCCGCCGATTTCCGCCAGCAGATGCGCCGCGGAAAATGATTTAATTATCGTGACTTCAAACATTGTTCCCAATCCTCTTTCATTTCCCTACCATATTTTCCTTAAGGGGAAAACAGTTTATATGAAATAGCGCAAATTGACGCCTTACTGGTGAAAATACCCCGCTGTTTTGCTCGTTTACTGTCTTTTAAACAACCAGTGTCCTCGGTGTATTGTTGTAAACCATTGATACTAATAATTTAAAATAAAATAATTTCATGTGGCACACCCATTGCTTTCAAATAAACACAAGATGTAAAGAAATTTTAAAGAAAACATGCGGGAGGCGAAGCGGAGAAAATTGATTATTGAAAAAATAAAATAAATAAGTAATCAATATCACAACAAAAATAACCAAATAGACAACCAACATTAATCAAGGAGGACTGTTATGTTAAAAGCATTTACTAGAAAAAAAGGACAAAAAGGTTTCACGTTGATTGAACTCATGATCGTTATTGCCATCATCGGTATTCTGGCCGCCATCGCCATCCCGCAATTTTCAGCCTACAGGGCAAAGGGATTCAACTCGCAGGCAAACGCGGATGCGAAAAATGCGTACACGGCGGCTCAGGCACACTTTTCGCAAAATCCAACCGTAGATTTGACGGAAGCTCTTTTGACCAGTAGCGGTTTCAAGGCAAGCCCTGATGTTGCGTTAAAGATTGTAAATGCGACCATGGCCGGCCTTGCGTTGACCGCTACTCCTGCTAACGGGACACTGGTTTATTCGGTTGATGCTAACGGCACCATTACATCGGCTGCTAAGAAGGTTGCAGCTGAATAACGGGGTCAAACCTGCACTCTTGTCGACCTCACCCACCAACATAATTGCTTTACAGAAAAGAGGGCTTAACCGCCCTCTTTTTTTAGGAAGCTATCCCGGATGCGGTTGTCTTTGCGAGTAATTTACCGGTTCTTCAAGCTGGTTATTCATGGAAGAAGCTGAATCCAAGCACCGCTCGTGTAGTGTTTCAGAAGAGCTTTACAATAATGTCATTTCGAACATAGTGAGAAATCTTAATAAAATCATTGCATAAAAAGATATCTCCCGCTGGTCGATATGACAAGGTTATAGTGAAACACCACACTAGAAAAAGGGGTCTTGCCATCTTTAGGTGGTTGCAACCACCACTGAAGGGTGGCAAGACCCCTTGTTCTGGCAAATTGCAGTGAAGTTTCTTAGAAGGCCAATAGCCGACGAAGCAATCCCGTATGATAAATGCCAAAATCTTCATTCGAATTGTCATTTTTCTGAAAGCCGGATAAATCATCTGAAAGAACTCAAAAAATAACTTATTTGCCTTGACTTTAGTTTTTGTTTGGTTTAATACCCACATTGACCTTTAGTCAGTAATTGACCAAAACCCAGCAGGTGACTAAAGTTTATCCCTCGGGGTTCAGAGTTTTTTCCCCTTGAGCGTCAGGAATTGATGCCCGGGTTTATCCGCAGGGCAAAATCAATTTCAATAATTGTTTTTGACTTCTCTTCAAAGTGGAAAGGGAGCCACGGAATGCCTGAAGTCTTTACCATCATATTTTTCGTTGCATGGCTTCATGTTCGAAAAATAGCATCAAGAGTAAAAGCTTTATCGAACTGTTTCAATAGCCTGATTATTTATCCAGACTTACATTTTTTTCTCATCCCAATAAAATTATTAAAACAAATAAAAAAACTCCTCGCTGGATTTTCTATGGCGATGCGTTTTTCGCTGTCGGAAATATATTGGAGAAAGGATGTGATAAGCTCGCCATTATAGCTTAAGCTGACATGTGAACCGGTGCACGGTTCATGAAATATCGAATGAGGTATGAATGTTAATGGAGGCGCAGCTTGGCCTCAAACAATTTATGGGCCGTAAAACAAATTGGCGGTTCATAAGAAAGAGAAGGAGGAGAATAATGTCATTAAAGATCAAAAAAGCGGCTGTTTTAGGTGCGGGAGTCATGGGTGCGGGTATCGCGGCTCATCTGACTAATGCCGGTATCGAGTGTTACCTTCTCGATATCATTCCATTTGAACTGACGGATGCTGACAAAAAGAAAGGCCTGACGGAAAAAAGCCCCGCATGGCGCAATAGCTTTGCGGCAAACGGTCTGGCCGGTGTCACGAAATCAAAACCCGCCAGTTTCTTTACCAAGAAGAACGCGTCCATGGTCAAAATCGGTAACTTTGAAGACAATTTGAATTGGCTGGCCGATGTGGATTGGATTTGTGAGGTTGTTGTAGAAAACCTCAAAATCAAACAGGACCTTTTTGCAAAAGTAGAAAAGGTTATCAAACCGACCTGTATTGTTTCGACGAATACCTCCGGTATTCCCATTAAAGACATCAGCGCAAAATTCAGCGCCAATCTGAAAAAACATTTTCTGGGAACGCACTTTTTCAACCCTCCCCGCTACATGAAACTGATGGAAATCATCCCCGGCGTGGATACAGATAAAGAAATCGTTGATTACATGGTGAAATTCAGCGAGGAAACGCTGGGCAAGGGCGTGGTCGTTTGTTCAGACTCTCCGAACTTTGTTGGAAACCGTATCGGGGTTTTCGATATGTCCAATGCAGCCAGACTGATGGTGGACAAGAAGTTGAAAGTTGATGAAGTGGACGCCATTGTCAGCAAAGTCATCGGCCGTCCGGGAACAGCACTCTTCGGTACCATGGATCTTGTTGGCCTCGATATCGGAAGTCATGTTGCGAAGAACCTTTATGATGCGGTTCCCAATGATGAGTCGCGGGAGATGTTTGCTCCTGCGCCATTCCTGGAAAAGATGCTGGCCAATAAATGGCTGGGCAACAAAACGAAGCAGGGATATTATAAGAAAACTAAAGATGCCAAAGGCAAAACCGTTAAACTGATGCTGGATATTGACACGATGGAATACGTGCCTGCCGGCAAACCGAAATTTGATTCTGTCTCTGCCGCCAAGAAGAAAGATGGCATCTGCGAATCCATGAAAACCGTTTTTAACGGTGAGGACAAGGCCGGAGATTATGTTCGCGAATATTTATGCAAAAACTTCATCTACTCTGCCAACCGTGTCGGTGAAATCTGCGACAACATTATGTCCATCGATAACGCCATGAAGTGGGGTTACAATCATCAGCTGGGTCCATTCGAATCATGGGATGCCGTGGGCGTCAAAGAAGCCATTGAAGTCATGAAGAAGCTGAAATTGAAAGTTCCCAAGAAGATCGAAGAGATGCTGAAGAAAGGTTGTGAATCCTTCTACACAATAAAAGCCGACGGAAAGTATTACTACGACTTTGAAAAGAAGGGTTACGTCAAAATTGACGAAAATTCCCGCATCATCATTCTGCCTTCCCTGAAAGAACGCAACAAAATTGTTAAAGAAAATGCCAGCGCCAGCCTCATTGACATCGGTGACGGCGTGGTCTGTCTGGAATTCCATACCAAGATGAACTCTATTGATGATGGCCTGACGACTATGCAAGCCGAAGCCTGTAATATCGTGGAAAAAGATTTCGTGGGTATGGTAGTCGCCAATCATGATCCGCGTGCTTTCTCCGCAGGCGCCAACGTATTTCAGGTACTCACAGCTGCGCAGTTAGGGCATTGGGATCTGATTGAGCAAGGTATTGAGAGTTTACAAAATGGCAATATGCGGATGAAATACCTTTCCAAGCCTGTTGTGACGGCCCCGGCCGGAATGGCTCTGGGCGGCGGCTGCGAAATAGCGATGCACGGCGCTCGTTGTCTGCCCAACGGCGAATCCTACATGGGACTGGTTGAAGTTGGTGTTGGTGTGATCCCCGCGGGTGGCGGCTGCAAGGAACTTCTGGTGCGATTGACGGAAGGCATTCCGGACGGCATTGTGGAAATGGGTATTAATTTACAATATCACATGGCCAAGGCTTTTGAAAATATCGCGATGGCAAAAGTGTCCACCAGCGCGGCGGAAGCCATGGAACTGGGTTATGTCCGCAAGACGGAAACCATCAACATGAGCCGTGATCAGCAGATCTATGAGGCTAAACAGCTTGTTCTTTCTCTGGCGATGGCCGGTTACAAACCGCCTAAACCCGCTTTGATTCCTGTGATGGGTGAAAACTTACGCGGTTTCGCCGAAGGTATCATTATGAACATGAGATACGGCAATTTCATTTCCGATTACGATCTGGTTGTTTGCAGAAAAATCGCCCAGATTCTTTCCGGCGGCGACTGCGCCGAAGGAACGTTTGTGTCAGAGCAGGAAATTCTGGATCTGGAAAAAGAAGCCTTTGTCAGTCTGTGCGGCGAGAAGAAGACACAGGAACGCATTATGTACATGTTGAGCAGCGGCAAACCGCTGCGTAACTAATATTTATGAAATCACAGGCGCGGCGTTGATCCATTTGCGCTCCGCGCTTTCATGACATGAAGGAGGAAAATCATGAGCGATGCTGTAATTGTTGAATCAGTAAGAAGTCCAGGCGGTCGTTACAAAAAAGGTGGTCTTGCCTCAACAAGATCGGATGCCTATGGTATCCAGGTTCTCAAAGGTTTATTGGCCAGAGTGCCGGAACTGGATCCTGCAGATATTGATGATTTGATTGTTGGTTGTTCTTTCCCCGAGTGCGAGCAGGGTATGAATTTGGGTAGAATTCTGGCGATGGGCGCGGGTCTCCCGATTTCCGTTTCCGGTATGACGGTTAATCGTTTCTGCTCATCCGGTATTCAGGCGATTGCCGATGCGACAGCGAAGGTTCGCGCCGGTTGGTCGGATGTTATTATTGCCGGTGGTTGTGAAACGATGAGCCACATTCCGATGGGTGGTTCCGCGATGCGTCCCAATCCCGATTGGAAATTTGACGGCAGCATGCCCAATGTCTATATCAACATGGGCAACACGGCGGAAAATGTGGCAATGAATCACAACGTTTCACGTGAAGATCAGGATAAGTTCGGCGTGGAAAGTAATCGCCGTGCTTATGAAGCGATTAAAGCCGGTAAATTCAAAGAAGAGATTATTCCGATCCAAGCATTTAAATATGCGATTAAAAACGGCAAGCGCATTCGCCAAACAGTTACTTTTGATACGGATGACGGCGTACGTTGGCCGACGACGATCGAGGATCTCGGCAAGTTGAAATCACCCTTCAAAGCGGGTGGTGTCGTGACAGCCGGTAACGCCTCGCAGATGACGGATGGCGCTGCCTTCTCTTTGATCATGACGGCAGAAAAAGCAAAGGCCTTGAAACTGAAACCCATTGCCAAGATGACGCATTATGCAGTAGCAGGCTGTATGTCGGAAGAAATGGGAGTGGGCCCTGCTTACGCTATTCCGAAAGTTTTAAAACTGGCCGGGTTGACGCCGAAAGACATTGATGTTTATGAAATCAATGAAGCCTTTGCCTCACAGGCAATTTATTCCTGCCGCGTGGTCGGTATCGAAGACCGCTACTGGGCGGGCGATATTAACCCCAACGGCGGCGCGATTGCTCTAGGTCATCCTCTGGGATGCACCGGCGCCAAACTGACCGCTCAGCTGCTGCATGAGTTGAAACGTCGTGGCGGAAAACGTGGTATCGTATCCATGTGTATCGGCGGCGGTATGGGCGCAGCCGGTATTTATGAAATGTTGTAGTTCAAAACCCTCTCCAGCGCCAAGCTGAAAGCGTCGCTCGAACCCTTCCGTCATTTAAGATAAACGAATGGCGGAAGGGTCAGCGGCAATGCTTCTTTTCCAAATTTTGTCATGACTGAATTAAAGGAAGTCTTTTTACTTGAATTGCTGAAAACTTTAGGCTATAGCAGACGGCACTTGGGCGGTTAACTCAGCGGGAGAGTGCTACCTTCACACGGTAGAAGTCGCTGGTTCAATCCCAGCACCGCCTACCATGAATATCAAGGGGTTACGCCATTTACGGCTTGCCCCTTTTCTTCTTTTGTAACCAAATTGTGATCGGTTCCCTCAAAAATGGCACTTTCCAGCTTCTGATCCTGCCCTTAATGGAAAATGGAAAATTCATTTGGGCATCCAACCCAACCCCTTAGCGTGCAGGCTCTGGATGTAGAGCCGGATTGAGCACAAACCTTGCTGGTTGCATCGGAGGTTTCTTTGAGTCGCGAATGGCAGTTTTCACCTTGGGCAAGTAAAGCCCTCTGGTCAAAAACCATTCACGGCTTTTCTTTTTTTATCCACTATTATCTCTGTCAGTATCAATATCTTTCAATAATTTTCCTTCTGCTTGCTATTTTATCTCCATGCTTGACATAATGACAGTTGAATGTTATTATAAAGCCATGGAAATAAAAAAATACACTATAGAAGAGCTCGGCGAACTTACTGGATACACAAGAAGAACAATACGTTATTATGTCCAGGAAGGCCTTATTGACCCGCCTGCCGGGCGAGGACGTGGCGGTTTTTATTATGACAGCCATGTCCAGCAGTTGTTGCGGATTAAATCGTTTCAGGAAAAGGGCATCGGGATCACGGCAATGGTTTCTTTGATGAAAAAGGAAGTGCCTGAAGCGGTTCTTCCTTCCAGAGAAGTCATGATCCGGTATGAGATTGTACCGGGTATTGAAGTCAACATCAGCAGGGAAATAGAGATCAAGGAACCGAAAAAGGTTCTCGAAATCATCAGGCTCGCCAAGTCCATAGCGAAAGGGGAAATGGATAATGAATGACAGCAGTGAGACCGAAGGAATTTTAACTCAGCAAAACGGCGAAGCGGTACCGCTTGCCGGAGTAGATATTCAGGCGGACATAGCCGGGCGCGGGGCCAAAGTTAAAGTTTCCCAACAATTCAAGAACACAGAGAAAAAATCAATCGAAGCCGTTTATAAATTCCCCGTGCCGGAAAATGCCGCCATTTGCGGGTTCAGGGCTCTAATCGACGGCAGAATCGTTGAAGGCAGAATTGAAGAAAAGGAAAAGGCCTTTGAACTTTACGACAAGGCTTTGGCTGACGGGCATAATGCTCAGCTTATGGATGAAGAGCGCCCGAATATTTTCACCCTTTCTGTCGGTAATATAAAGCCCGGCGGCAATGTGATTATTGAAATAACCTATATTACCCTTCTGGACTCTTACAATTCGGAAGTGCGGTTCTTTTTACCCACAACCATATCACCGCGATTCACGCCGGCATCTCAAAAAGATGAAAACGGCATACCTGCAAGCGCTCTGGTCAATCCGCCTTTTGCCTTTAAGGTTTCCTATGGTCTGACAATCAATGTGAATATTGCCGACAAGAAAGCCATTGCATCCATTGAATCACCGTCTCATACAATCAAGACCAGTTTCAAAAACGATGAAACTCACGTTATCTTTTCCGCCGACAAAATTTCGATGGATCGAGACTTTATTCTGACCATCACTTATAAAAAGAACTTTACCAATAGAGCCTATACTTCCCAAGCCGCTGGTGAAACCTTTCTACAGATCGACCTGACACCGGATGAAAAAACAGAAGAAAACCAAGACAATGATTTGCCCAAGGGCAGAGAAATCGTTTTTGTTCTTGATTGTTCCGGCTCCATGCAAGGCGACTCCATTGAGGAAGCCAAAAAAGCCCTGGAGATTCTTATCAAAGCACTAAGTACGGACATGATGTTCAATATCTATCGTTTTGGAAATGAATTTGATCATCTGTATAAATCGAGCAAGCCATACAATGAAAAAACAATGAAGGAAGCCCTGAAATATCTTTCTAAAACGGATGCCTCGATGGGCGGCACACAAATCCTGCCTCCACTGGCGGACATATACAAAGAAGAACCGGCGGGCGGATTCCGCAGGGATGTTATCCTGATAACCGATGGCCAAATCAGCAACGAAGACGAAATAATGGAATTGGTTCAACGCCATGATAATAAAGCTAAACTATCCACAGTCGGCATTGGCAGCGGTCCGAACGAGTTTCTCATCAAGGCAGTGGCAAGAGTTGCCGGCGGTGCGTCGGAGCTGATTGCGCCACAGGAAAGGATTGAACCGAAAATCCTGCGTCTCTTTCAAAAAGTCATGGCCGGACGCATCAGCAAACTGGAAATTGACTGCGGCAGCGATATTGACCAGACTCCTGCTTGTCCCGTTGCCTTCATGCGACAGGCAACCAGCATATTCGTCAAAATAAAAAAGAGTGACTTCCAGGGTAAAGGCGTCACCGTTAAGCAATATAATCATCAAGGGACGATATCAAGAAAGTGGGATATTGATCTGGAAAAAGTAAATGGCGAGGTAATGCCCATATCAAAACTATGGGCGCGGGAAAAAATCCGGGATCTTGAAGAAGGCAGCGGTTTGCGGAAAGGCTCACAGCAACGCCAGAGGATTGATGAAAAGAAACATGAAACCGTTACGAGCATTTCCCTGCAATATGGAATTCTCAGCAGATCAACCAGTTTTGTGGGTATAGAGAAAAAAACCGACGGAAAAACTGAAACTTCAGACATGGTTTTGCGGGTTGTTCCTGCCAATGTGACCAAAGGGTGGCACGGCACAAGCAGCCAGCCAGCGTTTCTAAGAAAAAGCACGGTGCAATATTCCATCATAGATGTTTCGGAAAGCCATCAAAGTGGACAGGTGGCTGATCCAGCACCCGATTTTCTGAGTCACCTGATTTCGGGCCATACTCTTTGCATGCCCTTCAGAAAGGCTGCGGCGGGAATCCGGAATGTGCTGTCGCAAAGGAGCAAACGTGATCCACTTATGGACATCCTTGCACAACAAAGGATCGGAGGCGGATTTAATATTAATAGAAGAGTATGCGATATTTTAAAAATATCTGATTCAAAATTGCGTTCCATCGCTGACGACATGCAGATGAAAAAAAGAGCGGATTGCCTGGATATATTGACCACGGCGATCATTCTGGCGTTTCTGGAATTGAAGTTTGGAAACAGAAGGGATGAATGGGAAGCGGTTGTGTCGAAAAGCCGGAGAGAATTGGAAGATCGGATCAAGGATTTCAAACCGATAATAGACGGCGCACCTTTGCTTGATTGGGCAAAGAAGTTCATGAAAGAAAAGCTGATATCGTTATAGAGATTCATGGCATAGAAGGCCTAAAAAGGAGGCAATCATGGCGCATTTAGTGGAAAGCATGATGTATGTTGGAAAAACACCCTGGCACGGGCTGGGTACGCCGATCCCGGAGGATAAAAAGATAAGCGTCCGGGAGGCCATCATAGCGGCAAAACTGGACTGGCAGGTGGAACTGAGGCGCATCTTTACCGAAATGCCTGAAGGTATTACCAACACGGGCATTCTGGATCACTTTGCCGTCTGTCGCACTTCGGATAATGCTTTTCTGGGCATTGTCGGGTCTGATTATACGCCGCTTCAAAATGAACACGCGCTGGAATGGTTTCAACCCTTTCTTGACGCTAATGAGGCGACGCTCGAAACAGCCGGCAGCCTTAAAGGCGGCAGGCAGGTCTGGGCGCTGGCAAGAATCCGTGACGGCAACATGGATGTCAATAAAATAGACCCTGTGGCGCATACAACGCCGTGACCGAATATCTCAATTATTTCCGGGGCAAATCGCAGGATAACACTTTGAGCAGCCTGTGGTTCGGCGAAAGCACAAAAGTCAACAGGCAGGCGCTGAATACGGCGATCAGAATGGCCGCATAGCATTATATATGAGCATAATTATAAAAAACCGAAAGAAACTTAGAGGAACCTGCTATATAGAATTTTATCCGGGCAAATATAGCGGTCAATGTTGGAATAATGAATCAATTTATCTTTCAGAAGAAGATATAGAATTAATATTACCAGCATTTAAATTTGTTAATAAATTTGATTATTATGATTTTATTAGAATTGATGAAAAAAACTGGAGAAAGATAGTCAAAGAATTGAATAGTCTTAAGTTGCTGATTGAAAATGACAATACTGGTGATTTGGAAAACTATTACAGAAATTATTTTTGCGGAAACGACTTCTATTTTTCATCTTTGTCCAGAAGAAAACGAAGTACGCTAAAATTGATAAATGAATTTACTGGTTGGGTCGCTAAAATTGATAAATGAATTTACTGGTTGGGTCGAGAATGAACTGAAGACAACAAAGGTAATCTGGTATTTGGGTTTGTAAATGAGAAAACCAGAAATCATTACGGTTTCCGAGATGCTGACACCCTCCGAAATAGAGCAACTGCATCAATCCGCGAGAGACGCGAACGACTTCTTTCAAAAGGAATTCGCTCAAAAAAAGAAAAAGCAAAGTGAATTATGCAGAGATAATACTTTAGTTCGCACTGGAAAATAAATGGTTCAATCGAATGACGATTTTAAGCGCACAAACGCTGCCAAAGGCTGGCCCGAACATTGAATTAGCTGCTTTGTCTGCACGTCTTGAATTCGATGAATGGCCGTCGGTGGCGCTTTACCAATGACATTTTATCCTTGCAATGTCTTGGTAAAATTGTAAGATGCCGATAAATCATTAAGTTTTCTTTTATGCCAATTTGAAGCATGCAAAGGGTCATCATGCGCAAGGTTGAGAATCAAAATAAAGAATTCAAGCAGACTTGGAATGATAACTGTTTGAAAACTATTTGCGCTTTTGCCAATACCGGCGGCGGAAAGCTCTATATCGGCATTGATGATGAAGGCAAACCGGTGGGCGTGAAAGACGCCGCTCGCTTCCTCGACGACATCCCCAATAAAACCAAAGACATCCTGGGCATTACGCCCGACGTCAGCATCAACAAGAAAACAGGCAAGGATATTATTGAAGTATCGGTGTCCCCGTCGTCCGCGCCGATTTCCTATCATGGCCGGTTTTTTACGCGCAGCGGCAGTTCCTCGATTGAAATTAAGGGACATGAATTGGTCGATCTGCTGATGCAGAAATCCGGACGCTCCTGGGATGGATTTATCGAAGAGGGCGCAACCCTCAAAGACATTGACACATCCGCTATTAACAAATTTCGGAAACTGGCCGCCAAAAAAATCCCGCAAATTGCAGCGGAAAAAAACGTCCAGGCGATCCTCCAGAAATTAAACCTTCTGGAAAAGGGCAAACTGCGCCGCGCCGCCGTTTTGCTGTTCGGTAAAAACCCGAAGAAATTCCACGTAACAGCCTACATCAAGATCGGCAAATTTATCAGCGCTACCGATCTGATCAGCACGGACGATGTTGAAGGCAACCTCTTTGATCAGGTGGATAAGGCCATTGAAATGTTGCGGATCAAATACCTGCTTTCCAACATCACGTATGAAGGCATTTACCGCAAAGACAATATGGAATATCCGGAAGAGGCCCTGCGCGAAGCCATCATCAACGCCGTGATTCACCGCAATTACATGGGTGCGCACACCCAGCTGCGGATCGATCCCGACAGCCTCAACCTCTGGAATGAAGGTGGGCTGCCGCCCGGCATTGCCGTGGAAGATTTAAAGAAATGGCATTTGTCCCGTCCGCGAAATGAGCTTCTGGCTGACGTTTTTTTCAAGGCGGGCATGATTGAAGCCTGGGGCCGCGGCACCATCAAGATTGTGGACGAATGCAAAAAGGCCGGGTTGCCGGAGCCGGACTTTAAAGAAGAATTTGGGGGATTGTCCGTCCGTTTCCGGAAAGCGCCGGTGGGTGAAAAGGTCAGTGAAAATGGGGAGAAAGTGGGGAGAAAGTGGGGAGAAAATTTCAGTCAGAGTGAAACAAGGATTTTGGATGCAATTGCCGCCGACCCGCACGTTACAATCAATGGCTTATCTGAAAAAATCGGTATCGGTACAACTGCCGTGGAAAACAATTTGAAGAAATTAAAAAGCAAAGGAGCTATCCTGCGAGTTGGGCCTGCAAAAGGTGGTTACTGGAAGACCGAAAACACAGGCTGATAGACATGATGATAACGGAAGACAATGATATGGCAGAATGTCGGAATGCTTATATTTCAAGACCTAACCTAAAGAATACTAAGAATAAGAAAATGCGCTTTCTATACTGCTCGCCGCTCACATAACAATACGAGAAGGATTTAATAAACCATGGCACGATCAACTGTTCACTATTCGGATAACGCCACAAACAACATCCTCAGAAAGCTTCACAACAAATTACGCCCCGCAGGCACGCCAGTTCAGCGTGTCGAATATATCATCGAGCTTCTGCTTTTGCGCATCTTTGAAGCAAAACTAAAGCATGACGCAGAATTTGAGCAACTGCGCCCGTTGTTCCGCAATGAAAACGAGTCGCTACTATTTTCTTCTCTTTTTGCGGTTCCTAACGATCAGATACTACCAAAACTTAACAGTGACTTTTTCCCATTTTATGCCCGCATTCTTAGTGAAGCCCGGAAAGTTATCAAGGGCAATCCTTCCATCAAGGTGCAGGATCAGCTTGTGCTGATTGAAGAAGTATTCAGCAATTCCAACTTCACCAACAACGTAACGAGCGGCAATTTACAGGAAGTCATCAGCCTCGTTGGCGAACTGGACGAAGAGCGGCTGTTGAAGACCGATTTGCTGGGTGACGCCATTGAATCGGCGCTTTCGGAAACCGGCGGCACTAAAGACATTGGCCTTTTCCGCACACCGGAACATATTCGTCATTTTATGGTTGCTCTGGTTGAACCGCAATTTAGCGACCTGATCTTAGATCCGGCATGCGGCACAGCAGGTTTTCTATTTGACGCTTTTGAATATGTCATGGAAGCGGTAAACAAGGATAGTAAATGGCCGGGTGTGAAAGCTCATCCGGAAATGGCGGCTTGGTTTAAAGAATATTTTATAAAGAAAAATATTCCGATGCCGACGGTTGAATTGACAACGGATTTTTACCGCACCGGTGTCACGGGTATCGAATATCTCGGCATGATTCGCAAGATGGCTTCTATCAATTTCTATATCCGGAATCTTAATCCGGCCAATATTATTCAGGGTGATTCGCTGGCGCGTTTTAAAAAAGATTTCTACCCGGAAAGCAAAACTGCCATTCTGGCAAATCCGCCATTCGGCGCCGAGCGTGATCAAGAAGCCTACCCCGACGTTTGGAGCGAATATCCAAAAGAATCGGAAACAACCATCCTGTTTGTTAAGCTGATGCTGGAAACGCTTAAGACAAAAGGCCGCTGCGCCGTAATTGTTTCCGAGGGCTTTATGACATGGGACCAGAACAGCGCCCGCGCCTTGCGGAAATCTCTTCTGGAAGATGCCAACCTCAAAGCCATTATCAGCCTGCCGCAGGGCTTATTTGTCAGCAAAGGCGGGCAGGGTCCCAAAACATCCATCCTGTATTTTGAAAAAGGAGAGCCTACCCGGCAGGTCTGGTTTTACAAGGTTATTAATGATGGTTACAGCATGGGAACAAACCGAAAGCCCATACCAGGCTGCCAGCTTACCGAAGCGCTTGACCTATTTCACCGGTATCTGGGCAAAGGTAAAATTCCGCCCGATACCCGCCACTCTTTCACCATTCCCGCGGATTGGATCAAGGCGCTCGATCCGCGGGTGAAAGAACGTATCCGCACTGAAACGACAGCAGATCTGACCTTTAAAGCTTCGGAAGAAAAATCAAAACTTATGGAAACGCTGACAGCCCGCCTGCAAAACGGTAAAATTACACAAAGCGAAATTGATGACAGGCTTGTACAGAATGACCAAATCTGGCAGGGTAAAATCAGCAATGAAATTGCCCGGCGCATCGAGCGGGCGCACCTGTATTCCTTTAATCTGCCCAATTACCGGAGCAATCTATCGCAGTCACAGATTGACGCCTGGACGGCATTTGCCGCCGAGCGGGAAACGGTCACTGATGAAACGCTTGACCGCCAATACGCCCGCCTCCAGGCGGCAAAACCCGGCAAGCTTGACCGCTGTCTGTCCGCGCTTGATCCGCGTAATGCTCTGGAACTGGATATTGCCCGGCAGTTTCTTAACGATCTTTCTCCGGAAACTTACACAGATCAACCTCATTTGCAGACCCTTTCAGATATTATTACCACAGCGGCGAAACATCCACGAATCAAATTAAAGGATTTAATAGAACCCATCTATGAACGAATTAAAAAAATCGACTACGATGGACAATTACCGGTTGTCGAAAAAATATCTTTTGGTGATGGCGTATTGCATTTCCGAGAATCGCGGGAAACAGGGATGGATTTATACAAGGCGATAAAAGGAAATCTGATAACTTCTAAAATAAACATTCACCAAGGCGCGATAGCATTAGCCCCTTGTGATCTTGTCGCGTCAACACATTATCAGATTTATGAAATACAGGCTTTAGATGTTCATCCTTCATTCTTAATAAATATGCTTCGCTCATTACAGTTTCAAAATTTACTGAACGAACAAAAAAATAAAGGAATAAAAAATGAACAAGGGGCCGATTTTTTAAGTGAATTTGAAATTCCATTACCACCATTAGATGTGCAGGAAGCTCTTGTTACCGAAATTGCGCGCCAGCAGGCGATTATTACCGGGGCGGCGATGATATTGGCAAATTGGGCCATTGATTTAGAGAATGCCTGTAATTATCCAGAAGTTGAAATTGGAAATCTGATAGAAGAATCACTTTATGGAACTTCTGATAAAGCATATTACAGCGAGGATGGCTATAAAGTATTGAGAATTGGAAATATATCTTTTTGTGATTTTGATTTATCAGATATTAAACGGGTTTCTCTTTCAGCTAAGGAGGCTGAAAAATACAGACTACATGAAAATGATTTTCTCATTGTTCGTTCAAATGGAAATCCTGCACTTGTAGGGAAGTGTGCTGTGTGGCGGGGAAATGATGATTTTGTTTATGCTTCTTATTTGATACGATTTAGGTTTAAAGAAGATCAGGTTAATCCTCGTTACGTCATGTATTACTTAATGAGTAAACACGGACGATCATTATTATCCCCTAAGCAGGGCGGTGGCACTTATAATATAAGCGCAACCGGATTTCATTCAGTAAAAATTGCCCTTCCCCCAATTGCATTTCAAAATGAACTTGTTCAAAAGCTTGATTCAGACTTGAACACATTAAAGACCATAAAAAAACTATCTAAAATAAATAAAAACAGCATATCATCAATCTTAAATCAAATTTGGGAGAGCTGACCATGCCACCTACCGGGATATTCGACAATGAAGCATCCGCAGTTGATCTAAAAGCATATGATGAACTTAAAGACCTTCACTGGAAGTTGGGAGACACGCTTCTATACCAGCCGAAGTATGATCTTACCCCGGAACAGCAGGAGGAGTACCCCGGCAGTAAATTTATCAAACCCGACTTTGTTCTTCAGGACATCCAGGGCGTGCCCCTTGCAGTTATTGAAAACAAACTTGAATATCCAACAAAAGCTCTGCCGAAACTTCGTTTGAAATACTCCCGCATTCTGAAACCACGCTTTCTTTATGCCTGCGCCAAAGGTGAAGGCGAAGGATTAAAGATCCTTCATTATGATATGTCGTGGCGCGGTATTGAAGCAGGGGAGTTCCGGGCGGTTGGCAATTTTCTTTCTTTGGAGGAGATGAAGCTCAAAATTGCGCAAGAGCAGCAGAAAACCCGTGAGCAGGATATTGTCATCGACACGAATATCGCTGGCGGGTATGATCCCACAGCGGGCAAGGCGCGGTACTATCAGTTTGATTGCATTCAAACGTTGCTGGACGCCTATCGCAACGGCAAAATGAAGATGCTTGTGCATATGGCGACAGGTCTCGGCAAAACAAGAGTTATTGTAGCACTCGTCAAGGCTCTTTTGCAGTATGGGCTGGCCAAGCGCGTACTATTTGTGGTGGACAGACGATTTCTTGCCCGGCAGGCGATTCAAAAAGGGTTCAGTCTCATCAGCCCGACTTACAATTCCTCATGGATCACTTCTTCAAATCTTCGAGCTCACAAAAATAAAGATGTCCATGTGGTTGTCATAGACACACTCGAACTTCTTTACAGTCGGATACCGGAGAATTACTACGATCTGCTGATTGTGGATGAGTGCCATAGGTCAATCACCATGAACCGCAAACTGATTTTTGATCATTTTCTCTGTCCGCGCATCGGTCTTACCGCGACGCCGCGCATCGCCAAGCTTAAAGAAGGAGCTGAGATTCCTGAAGAAGATTTGGCGATCATGGACACCTATCGCTTGTTTGGGTGCGAAACCAAAAATCCGGATTATGAATTTGATCTCGACCGGGGTATCCGCGAAGAATTTCTTGCACCTTACTCAAAGATAGAGGTGATTACCGAGTTGACCAGACAGGCGATGAAGGATGGGATCGAGTATGATCATCTGCTTGATCCTGACAGTCGTAAGCGTATTGAACTCAATGAAACGAAAAAAATCGAATTGGAAAAGCTCAATAAAAAAATCCTCTCCGAAGAGCAGGCAATGCGATGGGCGGAAGAGGTCAGGAGCCGCACTGAGTATGGCGAAAAAGCGATTTTCTTTGCCGCCAGCCAGGCCCATGCATTGATGCTGGTAAAAGCCTTGAATGAAGTATTTAACGACAAAGGCGATAGCCCCCACTATGCTGAAGCGGTTATCGCTGAAAATGATGATCTTAACTACACCATTAAAGAATGGTTTGAACGGCCTTATCAAAACCCGCGCATTGTGGTGTCAGTCGATATAATGACCACAGGCGTGGACGTGCCGTGCGTTCGTTATATAGTTTTTGCAGCGCTTACCAAGTCGGTGGGCAAATATATTCAAATGATTGGGCGTGGAACAAGGCTTGATCCTAAATCCGGCAAATTCAGTTTTACAGTTCTTGATTTTGTCGGGCTGTGCGCAAGGATGCAGGACAATGGTAAAGGAAGTCCAAAAGAGAATATCAAAATTGTTGACGGTAAAAACAATCGCGGCGGGGGCGGCGGCGGAGCTGGGCCAGGCGTCATTACGGGACTTCTGGACAATCCCGACCCCAGGAATCTCATACAGCGAGTGTTTATAAAGGAGGGCAACATAAAAATAATCGACAATATCCCGATAAATCAGGCAAGAAAGCTTTTTGAAGAAGGCGTTAAATCAACACAAGACCCGCTAATTGCACTTTTACGACGCAAGGCATGGGAAGATAAAGACTATGAACCTACGGAAGAAGAACTTGCCTACATTCGTGAATGGGTCAATAAGCCGGAGATATATCTAAGCGAAGAGCAACTGCAAAGAATTTATGACTTTCCACCCGGTTCCATTTGGGACTTTTTCCTTGCCGTGCTTGAGGTAAAGAAAATTCCAACCGTGACGGAAAGGATAGAAGCCGGTTTTGAGACGTATATTTCAATGTATAATTTTACACCTGAACAGATTGAAGTGCTTCGCAAGATAAAAAACGTATTCGCTGTTAATATTTCGTCACACGGTAAGCTTGACCTGAATGCAATTTTTGCTAACCCAATCTACTGCCGCCTTATTGGGCAGTTTGATGAAATCAATCAGAGGTTTGAAGGCAGGCTCCAAGACATCGTTGATGAGATGGAAAAGTCTTTCAGATTTGCGGCTTAACGAATCAAAAAATGTGCAGGTACAATTATTCCTGCTTTGCCAGAGTCATGTCAGAATAACTATAAAAGGATGAAAGAAATGAAAAACGTAGAAATGAAACTGGACGGCGATATCCTGACAATCAAGGTTGATGTGACCAAAGAATTCGGCCCGTCATCGTCAGGAAAGACCATTATCATTGCTTCAACGGAAGGGAATATTTCTATTCCCGATAAGGAAGACGTAAAAGTTGGATTGAACGTTTATAGAAAGAAACCAGTGGCGGTATAAAAACACTCAAACTATGGGAATTATGTAAGCAGCCGTTAAATACGTTGATCACATTAATCACCCGTCTAAAGTAACGAAAAGTGTTACTTTCTGCAATCAGATGATGCAAGGTAAGGGAGATGCACGGTCAAAAATTCATATTCGAGTTGATGGCTGTCGGGCGCTACAGCTTCACCACGGAACAGGCGATCAGTGCTTTTGGCGTTTCAGTAGTGGCCGCACGCGCCGCCCTTCGACGTTTGCGGCAAAAAGGCGAGTTGGCCATGCCGTATAAAGGATTTTACGTCATTGTGCCGCCCGAGTTTCGGAATATCGGTTGTCTTCCCGCAAGTCATTTCATCCCCGATCTCATGAACCACTTGAAGGAAAGTTATTA
This sequence comes from Syntrophaceae bacterium, assembly GCA_009773315.1. Lineage (GTDB taxonomy): Bacteria > Desulfobacterota > Syntrophia > Syntrophales > Smithellaceae > UBA8904. The sequence goes on along the minus strand of WRPE01000024.1, from coordinate 1,306 downwards.
CGCTGGATTGCTCAGCGCCGCCGAATATTCCGGTGCGGCGCACCAACGTCCCCAGGTCTTTCAGGTGGTAGTGGGGCGAAACAAACCGGAAATGATTTGCGGTAAGGTGCGCGTGCAGTTCATCGCAAGGAAAAATGTGGAAAGGATTCCCACGCAGGATTTTAAAACACCCAGAGGATATCTGAAAGTATCAACACCTGCCGCAACCGCATTCGATCTGGTGGGCTATGCTCACCATGCGGCGGGGCTGGATCATGTGGCAACCGTTCTTTCGGAGCTTGCTGAAAAATTAAACGGAGAAGAGTTGAGACAAGTCGCGGACCTTTCACCCATTGCATGGGCGCAAAGGCTTGGTTATCTGCTGGATGTCGTGGGTGCGCAGGATAAAACGGAATCACTGGCTGAATATATTGCCCGGAAAAAACCTGTGACGGTGCCGCTGATTCGAGCACAATCTTTCCGTGGAATCAGTTGTTTGAAACGCTGGCGCATTTGGGTCAATGCCAAAGTGGAGGCGGAGGTTTGATACCACTTGATTTTATTTCAGAATGGAAAAAAATTGCACCCTGGCCGGAAACTGATCAGGTCGAGCAGGATTTGCTGATCAGCCGGGCGCTGGTGGAAATATTTCGACATTCTGTCGTGGCCAAAAATCTCGCTTTCTGCGGTGGGACGGCTCTGTATAAATTATATTTAAAACCCGTTCGCTATTCCGAAGACATTGACCTGGTTCATGTGCATCCGGGTCCAATCGGATCGCTGATGGATGCTCTCAAAGAGGTTTTGAATCCCTGGCTGGGCAATCCGAAACGCAAGCAGTCTGAAGGGCGGATTACGCTGGAATCTGATCCGTCGCAAGACTCTGATGCCGGCCATTTACGGCTTGCCCCTTTTCTTCTTTTGTAACCAAATTGTGACCGGTTCCCTCAAAAATGGCACTTTCCAGCTTCTGATCCTGCCCTTAATGGAAAATGGAAAATTCATTTGGACATCCAACCCAACCCCTTAGCGTGCAGGCTCTGGATGTAGAGCCGGTCTTTGGCCTCCGTCACACCTGTCGTTTCCGGGTAAGCACCGCTTGGATCCTGCAAATCAGCCACCACCTCGCCGTCTTCCGTGAACGCTATCACATGTCCGTAAGCTTTCGGAACCGGCCACAGTGAGCGCGGCAGGCGCAGGGTGAGCTTGCGCATAAATGGATTGACGGCTAGTGTAGTGCGTCTAACGCTTCTTTACATTTGTTGATCTTTCCTAATATTTTCTCCACCGAAGCACTCCAAACAAACACTTGAGGATTTTGGTTGTG
>WRPE01000023.1 GCA_009773315.1 Syntrophaceae bacterium | reverse complement strand
GCTTTTACAAGCGTTTACGGATACTGAGGTGATTGAAGAAAACACCGAAGACAACAACCAATTGAATTTATTCAACTAACGTTGGGACAGTAGTGATTGAAGATATGAGCTTAAAAAAGCAAGAAACACAGGTTGTTTCAAAAAAGAGAGTCACCGATCATGGCGAGGTTTTGACCGGCAGGCGGGAGGTCAACGCCATGCTTGATTTGGTGAAACAGGAAACGGAACGGATCGAATCCCGCTTTCTGGAACCTGCTTGTGGAACGGGGAATTTTCTGACGGAAATACTGGAGCGAAAACTGCGCGTTGTTGAAGCCCGGTACGGCAAGAGCCAACTGGAGTATGAGCGGAACGCGGTTCTCGCCGTGTCCTCCATCTATGGCATTGATATTCTGGAGGATAATATTCTGGAGTGCCGCAAGCGGCTTTTTGACATCTTCGATCATAAATACACCGGCATTTTCAAGGATGCGGCAAAAGACGAATGTCGGAATGCCGTCAAATATATCCTTGAGCGAAACATCATCCGGGGTGATGCTCTTACGCTGAAGATGGTGGGCGACAACCCGCAACCGATTGTGTTTTCCGAATGGTCGCCGGTCAATGGCAGCATGCTCAAGCGGCGGGATTTTACCTTTCATGGATTGCTCGATCATGCGGCGATGAAAGAACTGCCGCTCTTTTCCGATCTCGGGGAGGATGTCTTTATTCCTACTCCCCTGAAAGAGTATCCGTTGACGCACTTTCTGGAGGTTGCCGATGCTGAACAGCCATAATTACAACCCAGACGTGCTGACCTGTCTGGCCAACCTGAGCAGTGACGAGGTGTTCACGCCGCCGCAACTGGTCAATCAGCTTCTGGACTTGTTGCCCAAGGAAATCTGGAGCGACAAGAATGCCCGATTCCTTGATCCGGTATGCAAGTCCGGTGTGTTCCTGCGGGAGATCGCCAAGCGGCTTATGGCGGGATTGGAAAAGCAGATTCCCAACCAGCAGAAAAGAGCAAATCACATCTTCCAGAACCAACTCTTCGGCATCGCCATAACGGAGTTGACCTCCCTGCTTTCCCGCCGGTCGGTTTATTGTTCCAAGACGGCCAACGGGAAATATTCCGTCTGCGATTCTTTCGATCAACCGCAAGGCAATATCCGCTTTGAGCGAATTGAACATACTTGGGAAAACGGCAAATGTGTTTTTTGCGGTGCGAGTCAACAAGAGTATGACCGGGGCGATGAGCTGGAAACCCACGCCTATCAGCTTATCCATACCGAAAATCCGGAGGAGATATTTAATATGAAATTTGATGTGATTGTCGGGAATCCGCCGTATCAAATGAGCGACGGTGGCTTTGGCAGAAGTGCTTCTCCTATCTATCAGAATTTTGTGCATCAAGCAAAAAAACTCGGACCACGGTTTTTGACAATGGTCATACCTTCGCGGTGGTTTGCAGGCGGAAAAGGATTGAACGATTTCCGTAAGGAGATGCTGAACGATGAACGAATACGGAAAATAGTGGACTTCGAGGATGCCAACGAATGCTTTCCCGGCGTGGATATCGCTGGCGGCATTTGCTACTTCCTGTGGGAAAGAGATTCGTCCGGGCCCTGTGAAGTAGTTAGCATGCACAACGGATCCGAAGCAGTTTCAACAAGGGCATTGAACGAGTTCAAGACATTTATACGGCACAGCCAGGCGGTTCCCATCATACGGAAGGTGCTGGCCCAAAAAGAAAAGGGCATGAACGCGCAGGTGTCATCGGCAAAACCCTTTGGTTTAAGGACCTTTGCACGACCTTCAAAAAGTGGTGATTTGTTGCTGCGTTGGAATGGTGGTGAAGGGCCTTACGAGAGAAAAAAAGTCACTATCGGGAATGAAATGATTGATGAGTGGAAGGTAATAACTTCAAAAGTATCCTATGATCATGCCGGGTTACCTGATAAGAATGGAATGCGCAGAGTGTTTTCCATCGTAGATGTTCTACCGCCAGGGACGATATGTACAGAGACATACCTTGTTGTTGGTTGTTGTAAAAACGAGACGCTTGCAAAGAATCTTGCCTGTTATTTGAGAACGCGGTTTGTTAGATTCTTGGTTGCACAACTTGCTTTTTCGCAAGACATTTTTAAGGAAAAATTTTTGTTTGTACCTGTTCTGGACATAGCCACCGAATGGACCGACGAACTGCTGTATAAACGTTATGGGTTCAACAACGAAGAAATAGCTTTCATAGAATCCAAGATTCGCCCGATGGAGGTGGTAAGTGAATAAAGAACAGGCGCTGGTTACTTTTGAAAAGTATAAAATCCGCAGGTTATACGACGAACAAAAAGCGACCTGGTATTTTTCTGTTATTGATGTTGTCGCCACCTTAACGGATAGCGCTAATCCACGAGATTATTGGTTTAAAATGAAAACCCGCGTGAAAAGTGAAGGTGGCTTTGAACTGTCGACAATTTGTCGACAGTTCAAAATGAAAGCGCCTGACGGCAAAATCAAACAGAAAATGGGATTTGCGGGACACCGGCAGAAAAATGGTTTGCCTTTTGTCAGAAAAAATGATTTATATTTCTGACAAAATTAAATGGTGATTTAACATGCAAAGCATTGATTCAAAAGTACTTAGCAGGATTTATGGGTCTGGTAGGGGTGCTGTCTTCACCCCAGGCCGTTTTTTGGACCTTGGCAGCCGCAACGCCGTTGATAAAGTGTTGTCGCGCCTGGTCCAGAAAGGCGCCATCCGCCGACTGGCCCGTGGCCTCTACGATTATCCGGAGCATCATCCGATTATGGGCATTTTGGCGCCGCGCCCAGATGCGATTGCCGGGGCTCTGGCCGGTAAACAAGGTATCCGCCTCCAACCCTCCGGGGCATATGCGGCAAATCGACTGGGTTTGTCTACGCAGGTGCCTGCCAGGATTGTCTATCTGACCGACGGACCATCCCGCACGGTGCGGGTGGGAAATCAGGAGATTCGCCTCCAGCGGACAACGCCGCGGAGTATGGGACCTGCCGGTCGCACCAGCGGTTTGGTCATTCAGGCGCTGCGGCACCTGGGTCAAAAGCACGTGGATGATGCGGTGATCCAAACCCTGCAACACAAACTGAGTGATCAAGACAAGAAACGGCTGATGAAGGACATCGCTTATGCACCGGCGTGGGTGGGTAAGCATCTGCGCAAGATTGTCCGGGGAGAGGCCTGAATCATGGATCGGTTTATTCGACTGTCCGACGATGAGCGTCGTCGCTACTTTGTGCAAACGGCAGAGCAGATGCGACTCAGTCCGCAGATCATCGAGAAGGATTTCTGGGTCTGCTGGACGCTGCGCGAGCTTTTTGCCCTGCCGAACATCGGGAGTATGCTCATTTTCAAAGGAGGAACTTCGCTGTCCAAGGCATACCGGTTGATCGAACGCTTTTCGGAGGATGTTGACGTCTCGCTGGATCGTGCCGGTCTTGGTTTTGGCGATGAGTCCTCCAATCCGGAATCGGACATCAGCGGCAAGGAGAGAAAACGTCGGATCGATCGAATCAAAGCAGCCTGTCAAAATAAGATCAGCAATGAATTGAGGCCAATGATGATTAAAGCCATCGGGGCCGCTCTTGGGGATGCGCAGGGCTGGTCACTGACGATTGATGAAGGTGACCCCGACCGTCAGACCCTTCTTTACGCCTATCCTTCGAGCTTGCCGGAAAAAACCGGCGCATATATCAGACCCGCCGTGAAGGTTGAAATGGGGGCTCGATCTGATCATTGGCCCAGCGACCAGGTGCGCATTATGCCCTATGTGGTCGAACGGTTTCCGGCGGCTTTTGAAGCACCTGATTTCATAGTTAAGGTGCTTACCGCAGAACGGACGTTCTGGGAAAAGGCAACCTTGCTTCACGCGGAATATCATCGTCCGCCGGACAAAGAAATTCCTCTCCGATTGTCGCGCCATTACTACGATACGTCCCGGCTGATCTTGTCCGGGATTGGTGAAAAGGCCACAGACCATCCCGAATTGCTACAACGCGTGGTGGAACACAAAAAGGTGTTCTTCCCCAGCGGTTGGGCCCATTACGAAGAGGCGATACAGGGAAAACTCCGGTTGACCCCGCATCCTGGACGTATTCGGCAGCTTGAGGAGGATTACGACAAGATGCGGGAAATGTTCTTTGCCGAGCGCCCTGCATTTGCGGAGTTATTGCGGATTTTAGAGGAGTGGGAAACTCATTTCAACCAAGGGGCAATCCGATGAGCGCGGATAAATTCTTCCCCCCACGGCCCAATTCCAGGCCAACCATCTACGCCTATGAGGATACGAATCCTCAATATCGGGGCTTGCTGAAAATCGGTTATACCACGGTGGATGCGAAGAGCCGTGTGGCGCAGCAATACCCGACGCTTCGTCCCGGCAAACCGCCTTACCGGATCGTACTGGAAGAGTCCGCGATGCGTAATGACGGCACGACTTTCATCGATCATGATGTTCACCGCCATTTACGAACCGTCGGCGTCAAGAATCCCGATGGGGAATGGTTCAAGTGTTCGGCGGCACAGGTCAAGGCGGCCATCATCGCTCTCAAGACAGGAGAGATGAACGAGGAAAACCGTTCGCTTGATTTCAAGATGCGACCGGAACAGGCGGCGGCGGTGGAAAAGACCATCGCCTATTTCAAGAGTTTCAGAGACGAAAACTCGGGCAAGCCTTCGCACTTCCTATGGAACGCGAAAATGCGGTTCGGCAAGACTTTTGCCGCCTATCAGCTTGCCAAAAAAATGGGTTGGCGCAAGATGCTGGTGCTGACCTTCAAGCCGGCGGTGCAGAGCGCCTGGGAAGAGGATTTGAAGTGCCATATTGATTTCAAAGGTTGGCAGTTTATCTCGCCGGACGGAATGTCCTACGAAGAGGCGGACAAGAAAAAGCCTTTGGTGTGTTTCGGATCATTTCAGGATTATCTGGGGAAGAACAAGAGCACGGGCGGGATTAAGACCAAGAACGAGTGGGTTCATGCAACCAATTGGGATTGCGTGATTCTCGACGAATATCATTACGGGGCATGGCGAGAAAACGCCAAAGAGCTTTTTGAGGCGGAAGACAAGAAAGAGGTCGAGTTTGGCGAAGGGCAGGCCGCAGAATTTCTGAAAGACCGGGACGAAGAGATTGGAGACATCATGCCGATCACCACAGATGGTTATCTCTACCTGTCCGGCACACCATTTCGGGCCATCGCATCAGGCGAATTCATTGAGGAGCAGATATTCAACTGGACGTATTCGGATGAACAGCGGGCCAAGCAGGACTGGGAAGGCGCGGACAATCCATACGCCGCGTTGCCTCGGATGGTACTGATGACCTATCAACTGCCCGATTCGATCCGCGAAATCGCCATGCAGGGTGAGTTTGATGAGTTTGATCTGAATATCTTCTTTTCTGCATCGGGTGCTGCTGATGATGCTAAGTTCACCTATCAGGACGAGGTGCAGAAATGGCTGGATTTGATCCGGGGCTCGTTTATGGCAACCACTGTTGACAACCTGAAGTTAGGCGCACAGAAGCCGCCAATGCCGTTCTCGGACGCCCGCCTGCTGAATGTCTTGTCGCATACGTTCTGGTTTCTGCCCAGCGTCGCTTCGTGTCAGGCTATGCGCAACCTTCTGGCAAAAAAGCAAAATCGGTTTTATCACGATTATAAAGTGATTGTGGCGGCGGGCAGTGCCGCTGGGATTGGTGTGGCGGCGCTGCCGCCAGTTCAGGAGGCAATGGACGATCCCCTGAACACGAAGACGATCACCCTTTCCTGCGGGAAACTGACTACCGGGGTTACGGTAAGACCGTGGACGGGCATACTCATACTGCGTAATTCGTCCACTCCTGAAACCTATTTTCAGGCTGCATTTCGCGTGCAATCCCCTTGGACAATCAGGAATCCCGACAGCACAACGCCGAATCAGGAGCAGATCATCAAAGAGGAATGCTATGTTTTTGACTTCGCGCCGAACAGGGCTTTGCGGCAGATCGCCGATTACAGTTGCCGCCTGAATGTCAATGAGTCCAATCCGGAGAAGAAGGTGGAGGAGTTCATCAGCTTCCTGCCGGTGCTTGCCTATGACGGCAGTTCGATGAAGCAGATTGATGCCGCCGGGATTCTAGATATGGCCATGAGTGGGACGACCGCAACCATGCTGGCGCGTCGCTGGGAAAGCGCATTGCTGGTAAATGTGGATAACAGCACCCTGCAGCGCCTGATGAACAACAAGGAAGCTATGGATGCGCTGATGAACATTGAAGGGTTCCGTAACCTGAATCAGGATATCGAAACCATTATCAACAAGTCGGATGCTGTGAAGAAGGCGAAGAAAGAAGCCAATGACAAAGAGCTTTCCGACAAGGAGAAGAAGCAGCTCACGGAAGAAGAAAAAGAGTACAAGAGCAGGCGGAAGCAGATTCAGGGAAAGCTCATCAAGTTCGCCACACGTGTGCCGGTGTTCATGTATTTGACCGACTACCGGGAGCGGTCCCTCAAGGATGTCATCACGCAATTGGAGCCGGGGCTATTCAGAAAAGTGAGCGGTTTAGCCGTGAAAGAATTTGAACTGCTTGTCAGCCTCGGAGTCTTTAACAGCGCATTGATGAACGATGCAGTCTTTAAGTTCAAACGGTATGAGGATGCCAGCTTGAGCTATACCGGCATCAACAAGCATGAAGGTGAAGACATCGGCCTTTACGACACCGTGCTAAGTACAAAAGATTATAATGTGATCTTTGAGAATGTCACGGACAAGATGGCGAAGCCCTCTGGCCAATATAAGTGAGACACTTCCCCTTAATAGTTTAGTGTAGGGCGGGGAGGAGAAGAGCAGATGCGAAGGAAAGTTGAACAAAGGAGTCCCAACCAATGCATCCAGCGGACGACTTTTAGCCGCCGCTGATGCCCACGTTCAGCCCGAGAGATCGATATGGATGATACCTGCCATCTTTACACAGATTTGGCGTGGCTGTGGCCAATGTGGGGTGATGCCAGCAGTGTATACGCCCACTACTGCCGACACGTCACGAGCCTGATTGAGCAGCACGCAAAGCGCCCGGTAAATACCTTGCTGGACATTGGCTGCGGGGGAGGTAAGAACGTTCTCAACCTGAAGCGGCAGTTCAGTGTTACGGGCGTGGACCTGCGCCCCACCATGCTCGCACAGGCTAGGGAGCTGAACCCGGAGTGCTCGTTTTTTCAGGGCGACATGAGGACCGTCAGACTCGACAGGAAGTTCGATGCCGTCCTGATGGACGATGCGATATCGTACATGAGTTGCCTGCCGGATTTCGCGGCGGCGTTCCAGACTGCGTATGCGCATCTGAAATCTGGCGGCGTTCTGGTCGCCACTCCGGATGTGACAACAGAGACGTTTCAGCAGAACAGAACCTCTGTGACCCCGGCCACGCGGGACGCATTGGACGTTGTCTTCGTCGAGAACGTGTATGACCCCGACCCGATGGATGATCAGTATGAAACGACGATACTGTATCTCATTCGCGACCATGGACGCCTTCGGATTGAGACCGATCACTGGACAATGGGAGTATTTTCTCTGGACACTTGGAGACGTGTTCTGCGCGAAACGGGTTTCGAGGTGCATGAGGGACGGTATAATCCGGGAGAGGATGAGTACACGGTGTTCGCCTGCGTCAAGACAAGATGAAGGCCGAACCAGCAGGTGCAGGCGACGCGTGACAGCGCGCCTGACCTTTGTCAAGGCTGCTAAAACAACTCGGGTTGCTATGAACGATTACGTTGCTTTGAGTATGGGTGTTATATGTGCGGGCATCGGCGGCGAGCTTTTTGTTCGCGGCGCGGTCGGCCTCGCTCATTGGGCGCGTATTTCTCCGGGCATTATCGGCGCAACCGTTGCCGCATTAGCCACATCAAGCCCGGAATTATCAGTCTCCATTAATGCCGCTCTGGCTGGAAAGCCCCAAATCGCCCTCGGCGACGCCCTTGGCAGTAACATTATGAACGTTGCCTTGATTCTCGGTATTGCTTTAGTAATTTCTGGAATCCAAAGTAATCGTGACAGCGTAAAAAGGGATTTTCCTGTAGCGTTGCTGATCCCCATAATCACGGGTGTCCTGTTTCTCGATGGCGAGCTTTCCCGATTCGACGGTATTTTGATGTTGGGCATGTTTTTCGCTTGGCTTGTGGCGGTGATTATCGAAGCACGAAAGCAACGAAGCGCAATGAAGGACGTTCTTGGTGAACATCGACGATGGCTGGTTGTTATTTCGTGCGTCGCAGGCCTGGCCTTTCTTGTTGCTGCCGGCAATCTCATTGTGGCGGGAGCAAGAGGCATCGCCATTGCCTTTGGTATAGATGAATTCATTATTGGTGCAACTATTGTGGCGGTTGGCACGTCTGTGCCCGAACTCGCGACAGCAGTCATTGCCAAGCTTCGCGGACATGACGAGGTTGGCCTGGGAACAATTCTGGGCAGCAATATCTTCAACGGCATTTTTATCATTGCTGTTGCAGCCATTATCCACCCAATAACGGTTGCATGGAATGAGGTAGCTATTACATTGGTATTTGGTATCGTGGCCTTGGTGTTCACTTACCCTGCACGCACAGGCTTCATTGAAAGAAAGCGGGGTGTTTTGCTGCTGGTGCTATTCGCTGCCTATCTCGCTACCATTCTTCAGTAGCCAGCAGCCTAACAATTCGCTCAACACGGACGTACAAAAGCGGCACTTCGCTCTGCTTTTGCATGCCGGTTAGCTTAAGCGTTCGATTCAAACAAAGGAGGAAAATACGATGAAATGGAAAACAAAAGATGACGGATGGAGTCCCTACCTCGCAGGAGCCTTGGTTGGATTGTTGGCCATTGCTTCAGTTTATGCAACCACCCAGTGGATGGGGAAATCCAGTTATTTGGGGGCATCGACAACTTTCGTGCGTGCCGCCGGGCTTCTTGAACGGACGGTGGCACCGGATCGCGTTGCAGCAAATGAGTACTTTACCAAGGAGAAGGTTCGCGTTGATTGGCAGTTCATGCTCGTTCTCGGCATCTTCCTGGGGGCGCTTATCTCTTCCGCAACGGATAGAAGCTTCAAACTGGAGGGCGTGCCGCCCATATGGGAGAATCGTTTCGGCCCATCCATCGCGAAACGGGCGGTGGGGGCGTTTCTGGGAGGCATCGTTGCCATGGTAGGTGCACGAATGGCCGACGGCTGTCCCAGCGGACACGGATTGAGCGGCATGATGCAGCTCTCGGTCAGCTCTTTTGTCGCCCTCGCGATGTTCTTCAGCGTCGGCGTTCTCGTTGCCGCCCTTGTTTATGGAAGGAGGTCGTCATGAGTATAGATCAAATGCTCGGTCTCATTACAGGGATATTGTTTGGCTTCCTGCTGCAGAAGGGTCGTGTTCTCCGCTTCGAGAAACAAGTCGGCGCCATGTTGCTCAAGGACATGACAATATTTAAGTTCATGCTTTCCGCCATATTGGTCGGCATGGTCGGGGTAGCTCTGCTCGCCGATGCAGGGATTATCACCTTAAGCCACAAACCGATGAACCTGGGCGCCGTGCTTCTGGGAGGGGCCCTGTTCGGAACTGGATGGGCGGTGATGGGGTTCTGTCCTGGCACGTCGGTCGGCGCTCTGGGTGAAGGGCGCTGGCATGCTTTTTTTGCCGTTGCGGGAATGGTGGCAGGAGCCGCCCTGTACGCGGAGCTCTTTCCCTTCATTAAATCGACGGTTCTCGCGTGGAAAGACTTCGGCAAAATAGGGTTACCGGAAGTCCTTGGAGTCTCACCATGGGTCATAATTCCTTTCTTCTGGGCCGGAACGATCTCATTGTTCTTCTGGTTCGAGAAGAAGGGTCTCTAGCTTCGAAGATATGATCGAACAAACGGATCAACCTGACCGCCGGGAGCAGCATTTTTTGAATCAAGTTCAGTGACGGCGGCAGGTTACCCTTGGCGTACCCATAAAAGATAGGAATAATATTTCCATTAATTTTGACAAAAGCATCTATTGGTGATACGGTTAACAATACAATAGGAGGTACAACCAATGCCAAATGCACCAAAAATCATACCCATTTCCGATCTTAGGCAAAATGCCAGCGATGTAGTGAAGGCTGTTTCATCTTCAAGAGAACCGGTTTTTATTACACAGCGTGGAAGAGCGGCTGCTGTGATGGTAAGCATGGAAGTCTATAAAAACGCACAGCATGAAATGGATATTTTACACTTACTCGCCAGAGGAGAGAAAGAGATAGGGACGGGAACTGGTTATGAACTTGACGATGTGCTAAGAGAGGCAGACCTTTATCTTGAGGCTGCAAAACCTTGAGGATATTATTCACACCCACAGGTCGCCGCCAATTTCTTGAAGCCATTGCGTATATACACAGAGACAAGCCTTCTGCCGCATTATCTTTTCGCCAAAAAGCGGAGAAATCTCTATCTCGGCTCAAGGAGTTTCCTGAGTCGGGAAGGCCGCTGCCAGAGTTTTCAGAACTTTCTTTTCGTGAAGTCATTGTAAAACCCTATCGCTTTTTCTATAAAGTTAAGGATAACGATGTCTGGGTAGTTGCGGTATGGCATGGCGCTCAGTTGCCTGATGAACCAGAAAATTAATGGGTGGAAACGTCAACTGAAAATTGATCAGTATAGGAAGGTAGTGATAACCGAAAATTGACCACCCTGAGCCAGCAAATTAATGGGTAACCATTTGCTCGAGCCGATCGCTGCGCTCCGGCTGATTTCTTTATTCGCTTTCAAAAAAATAATATTTGCTGTTATGACGTTTTAGTGTTATAGCTACAAAACGTCATGGAGGTTATATTATGGGAACAGCAGCAATGCGAGCGACTGTGTATTTGGATCCTGAATTACACAAAGCATTACGATTGAAAGCGGTAGAAACCACACAGTCAATCTCGAAACTCGTGAATGATGCCATTAAGGAATCTCTTGCCGAAGACGCTGAAGATATTGCAGCCTTTGAGGAAAGAGCTAAAGAGCCTTTGATTAGCTATGAAGCGATGATCAAGAGACTGAAAAAAGATGGCCGAATATAAAATCTATTTTAAAGAATCTGTTGAAAAGGATTTTCGTACAATACCAAAGAAAGATCTTCAGAAAATCCTCTCTCGAATTGAGACGCTTGCAAAAGACCCGAGGCCGCCGGGCCACGAAAAACTCACAGGACAAGAGCGATATCGCATCCGTCAAGGTCATTACAGGATAATCTATTCTATTCAAGATAGAGAATTCACAGTTTGGGTAGTAAAGATAGGACGTCGAAAAGATGTTTACCGCTAAAGCGAACAACTCAATACAGCGGATCGGCAGGCTACGCCCGCCTCCGGATGATTTTTTCGTTGTCAATGTAGATTTTCCCGTTTGGATGATTCAATTACCGGATGAAGAAGCAAGGAGATCAGGTGTACCCAGAGAATCTATTATTAAAGTTTGGGTGGCAGAGCATCTTGAAAAAGCATCTTGAAGTGAGATGCTAACGAAGAGGGAAGATGAGCAACGTTGATATGCGGCTGCACATTATGACGGAAGATTGTGAATCAATGCTTGGAATTATTGAAAAAATATGTATATTAAAAAAAGGTTCCGATCAGGGCGGATATTAATAAAATTCGGCAAAATCGGGAAGGACGGGTGATTGAAATCGTTTCCCACGAGCAGGAGCGGGAAGACTGACTATTTAAAACACGGAGGTTCATAGTGCCGGTAGATATAGCGCCTGAAAAAATTCCGGTCGTCTTATTGTATAATGTTGATCCTCACTGGACACAGGCTGAAAACGAGGAGGTCATCAACCTCTCGACGCAACTTGGCCACGCCTTGATCGAGGTGGGTTATCCCATCGTCTTCGTCCCCATTGCCGATGATAACATCGCCAACCATCTTCATTCTTTTGATCCTTCAGAATATGTTATTTTTAACTGGTGCGAAAGCCTGCCGGGGCTTACGCACAGCGAGTGGCTGGTGGCCAAACGGCTCGAGATGCTGGGCTTTACCTTTACCGGCGCCGATTCAGAGGCTCTGGCCCTGGCTCAGGATAAGTATCGGGTCAAAGTTCTCCTGGATCAGACCGGCATCCCAACACCCGCCTGGCGGATATTTCATCAGGCCGAGCCGTGCGAATGGAACAGTTTCCCGGCTATTGTCAAACCGATGAATGAACATTGTTCCGCAGGTATCACCCGTGACTCTGTTGTGCTCAATCCAATGGAACTGAAAAATAGAATCCCCTTTATTCTGGATACCTACAATCAACCGGCCATGGTCGAAGACTTCATTGACGGGCGCGAATTTCATGTGTCCGTCTGGGGCAACGAAAAGCTCACCGTACTACCTGTTGCGGAAATGGATTTCTCTTTTTTCAGCGACATCAAAGATCGGCTTTGCACCTATGATTCCAAATTTATCCCCGGTTCCGACCAATATGAACAAATCGAAACGCTGCTGCCCGCGCCGCTGACCGGTGAAGAGAAGCAGGCGCTGGAAAAGGTGTGCTGTGACGCTTACCGGATTTTGGGATGCAGGGATTATGCCCGTTTGGACATCCGTCTGCGGGATAACATTTTCTATGTTCTGGACGTCAATCCCAACGCGGACATAAGTCAGGAAGCCAGCATGGCCTGCGCGGCGGAAATTGTCGGCATCAGTTACGGGGAGATGGGAAGCCTGTTCGTTCGCCTGGCCGCCCGCCGACACCCCGTTTTTGGTAAAATGACTGAATTACATGATCCGGAAAGAAAAAAAGTTGCATTCAAAAGGCCCCGCGTCAAACGATCATCCTCCCTTAAAACACCCCAGGCCACCTGAGGAAGCCAGGCAGTTTTTAGATTGAGCTTTGCTTTCAACCATTGTTCCCTGTGGCCTTATTTAAAGATAATCCCTTGATGTTCAAGAGAAATTCATTATCATCCTGGTTAAAAAAATATTCCACTTCTGATTCCAAAGATGGTATAAGAACCTACTTTGGAAAAACCGGTAACATGCAGGGAGCATTTTGTGACTAAAAACTTAAAGATAAAAAATCTTCTGGATAAACAGGTCATTATTCTGGATGGAGCCACCGGCACCGAGCTGCAGGAAAAAGGGATGCCGGCGGGTGTCTGCCCGGAAATCTGGTGCCTGGAAAATCCAACTGTCATTCAAGGCGTCCATGCGTCCTATCAAAAGGCCGGCGCCCAGGTCGTCTATACCTGCACCTTCGGCGCAAACCGTTTCAAACTCAAACAATACAATGTAAAAAAAGATGTTTATTCGGTTAATCTGGAACTGGCGCGCCTGGCCAAACAGGCGTGCGGGAAAAAAGCGCTGATCGCCGGAGATATCGGTCCTACCGGCCTGTTTATCGAGCCCTTTGGCTCGCTTTCCTTTGAAGAAGCAGTGGACGCTTTTAAGGAACAGGCGCGCGGCCTGATCGACGGCGGCTGCGATTTGATTGTGATTGAAACCATGATCGATATTCAGGAAGCGCGCGCGGCCTTACTGGCGGTGAAAGAACTTTCGGATATCTTCACCATGGTGTCCATGACGTATGAAAAAGACGGACATACACTGGGCGGAACACCCCCGAAAAGTGCGCTCATCACCTTGCAGAGTTTGGGCGCGGATGCCGTGGGCTGCAATTGTTCTGCCGGTCCCGAACAAATGGTGGAATTTGTCGCCGCAATGAAGCCTTACGCGACCGTGCCGCTTCTGGCCAAACCCAATGCCGGCGTGCCCAGACTTGAAGGTTTGAAGACCGTTTTCGACATGGATGCCAAAACATTTGCCGTTTATGCCAAGAAGCTTGTGGCCGCAGGCGCCAATCTGCTGGGCGGTTGCTGTGGAACGACGCCGGATCATATTCAAGCATTGGCCAAAGCGGTGACGGGTAGAAAACCGGTCAAACCCCGCCGCGCGTCAGTTGCGGCGCTCAGTTCCGCGCGGAGTTTTTTGCATCTGGATGAGAATCAGCCGCTGTTTGTGGTCGGCGAAAGGATTAATCCTACAGGAAAAAAAGCCCTGCAACAGGAACTGATGGAAGGAAAAATGTCCATCATCCGCCAGATGGCGCAGGAGCAGGAAGCGCAAGGCGCTTCTCTTCTGGATATCAACATTGGCCAGCCGGGCATCGATGAAGTTCAAACGATCAAAAAAGTGATCGGACTTTTATCCACTTCAGCCCGCTTGCCGCTGGTGATTGATTCATCCAGGGTCGAAACTATTGAAGCCGCGCTAAGGATCTATCCGGGCCGGATGCTGATCAATTCCATTTCCGGCGAAAAAGAAAAGCTGGCCAGACTTTTACCGCTTGCCGCAAAATACGGCGCGATGTTTATCCTGCTGCCGTTAACGGATGGCGATATTCCGCACACGGCCAAAAAACGCCAGATGGTTATTCAGAGTATTTTCCAGAAAGCGCAAAAGTTTGGTTTGACCAAAGATGATTTTATCGTTGACGGTCTGACGATGGCGGTTGCTTCCGACGCGACAGCCGCCAGGGAAACGCTGGCCACGCTCGGCTGGTGCAAAAAAACTTTCAAGTGTAAAACGATTTTGGGCTTGTCCAATGTTTCTTTCGGTATGCCGGGGCGTCCCTGGCTCAACGCTGCCTTTCTGGCCATGGCGCAATATTGCGGCCTGACGATGGCCATTGCCAATCCGGCAAGTGTGGAACTGATGAATGTGAAGAAAGCCTCCGATACGCTCATGGCCAAAGATAAGGCAGCCCTGCATTTCATTAATCATTTTGCCGAGCCCTCCGCGGCCGTCTTGCCCAATAGCGCCGGGATTGACGTTTCGCCCGACCAAAAAGTTACCGCGGCCATTCTGGACGGAGACAGGGATCATATTGCGACTTTAATCGAAGCGGTTCTCAAAGGCGGCCGGACGGCAAGCGTGTTGGTTGATGAAATTCTGATTCCGGCCATTGTGCGCGTGGGGGATTTGTACGAAAAGAAGATTTATTTTCTGCCGCAATTGATGGCCGCGGCGGAAGCGATGAAAAAAGCGCTGACCTACCTGGACCCGTATTTGAAAAAAACGACTGCCGCTGAAAAGGGCAAGGTCATGCTGGCTACGGTCCGGGGCGATATTCATGACATCGGCAAGAATATTGTCGCGCTGCTTTTGAGAAATTACGGATATAGTGTTATTGACTTGGGAAAGGATGTTCGGGATGAGGTTATTATTGAGGCGGCCAAAAAAGAGAAGCCGGATGTGATCGGCCTTTCCGCGCTGATGACCACGACAATGGTCAACATGAAAGAGGTCATCAGGCTGGTGAGGGCTCAAGGAATCAAAACGGATTTTCTCGTCGGCGGCGCGGTAGTCACAGAAGCTTATGCCGCATCGATCGGCGCGTCCTTTGCAAAAGACGGTGTGGCAGCCGTCAGAGTAATTGATCAATTAATAAAAAAGTAGATATTTTCCTATGACGACTGAAAGACAAAACAAGTTATTGGGCATTTGCGCATCGCTTATGCTGCACGGCGTGGCGGCGGCCATTTTGATTTTCAGCGTGTCCGGTACGGCGATGATGCCACGAGACCCGGGGAAACTTGATTTTGTGTGGGTATCGCTCTCCACAAAGGATAAAACTTCTTTTTTATCTGTTGAAAAAGACACCCGGCAAAAAACACAACCAACAGCAACCCAGACCGGCCGAACGCCGGAATTGTCGGCAATACAAAATTTCCACGTGGCATCGGAAACAACAACCGCTCAAAGGTCCGAAGAGGGTTCATACGACAAAACGATGGCTTTTTCCGGGTCTAAACCCGTCGCCTATGCCGCGGCAGGCGGTCATCAACCTGTTTCCGATGCAGGTCGGCAGACGGCGGCATCAGGCGAGTCGCCTGTTTTTTCCAACGCCTATCCCCTGTACAGGGAAAATCCGCCGCCCGGTTATCCGGAAATGGCTCGGCAGCAAGGCTATGAGGGTGTTGTGCTGGTCGTGGCTGAAATTCTGGCGGATGGACGCGTCGGCAAGGCTGTCGTCAGTAAATCATCCGGCTATGCCATTCTGGATCAAACCGCGATTAAAGCGGTCATGGCCTGGAAATTCGAACCGGCTAAAAAGTCGGGCATCCCTTATAAAACGTGGGCGGAATTGCCTATCAAATTTCTGCTAAGCGACAATAATTCTCAATCATGAAAAATCCCTACCGGAGGAAATATCAATATGACCATCTCTAAGAAAAAGGAACGTCTCGGTGAAATCATTCTGGAGCGTTCCTTCAAATACAGCGACAACCCGCCTTTCACGCTGGCCTCGGGCCGGCAGAGCAATTTTTATTTTAATTGCAAACCGACCACGCTCGATCCGGAGGGGATGAACCTGATCGGCGAGATTATTTTTGATATGATCAAGGATGCGCCGGTTACCGCGGCGGGCGGGCTCACGCTGGGCGCCGATCCGATCGCTAACGCGCTTGCCGTCATTTCCTATCAGCTGGGCCGGCCGGTCAAAGCATTTGTCGTGCGCAAAGACGTGAAGGATCACGGCACAAAAAGCGCCATCGAGGGCAACGTCACGACCGGAGAAAAAGTGGTGATTATTGACGATGTGATCACCACCGGCGCCTCCACGATTACCGCCATTGAACATGCCCGCAAGGCCGGGTTGGTTATTGACCGCGTGATTACGCTGATTGATCGCGAAGAAGGCGGCAGAGAAAATATTCTTCAGCATGTTGAACATATCCAGTCTGTTTTGACCCGAACTGAAATTATGGCGTTGCGCGCGAAAAAAACGGCAGGCCAACCTAGCTAGAAATATTTTATAATCAATCACCCGTGAGCAATCTCGCGGAGAATTAACGCTCGTCTCGTAACAGCGGGATTAAATACAAGGAGAATTCTGGAATGCCGCAGGTAAATGTTCCGCAACCGACCATGCAAACTGGTGATATATTCAACGGTTTTAAAGTATTGCGAGTAGAAACCATTCCGGCCGTGCGCCTGACCGCCTACGAAATCGAGCATCAGAAAACCGGCGCAAAAGTTGTGCACCTGCATGCTTTTGACCGGGAAAATTTATACGCGATAGGCTTTCGCACGCCGCCTGCCGATTCCACGGGTTTGCCCCACATTCTGGAACATTCCGTGCTTGCAGGCTCGGAAAAATATCCACTCAAGGACACCTTCAAAGAGTTGATGCGCTCCACGATGCAGACGTTCATCAATGCCTTTACCTACCCGGATAAAACCCTTTATCCGGTGGCCAGTCAGATCAAAGCGGATTTTTTCAATCTCGCTCGTGTTTACACAGATCTTGTTTTACACCCCCGGATGCTCAAAGAAACCTTTTTGCAGGAAGGCCATCATCTGGAATTTTCGACGCCCGGCGATATCGAAAGCGACCTGATCATCTCCGGTATTGTTTATAATGAAATGAAGGGCGCTTACTCGTCGCCTGACTCTCTGATGTACAAAGATATTCAGGAAAAGCTTTATCCCGATACCGTTTATGCGCTGGATTCCGGGGGCGACCCGGAGGTCATTCCCACGCTCACCTATGAGCAATTTCTGGATTTTCACCGGAAATATTATTCGCCGACCAACGCGCGCTTTTTTATCTATGGCGATATTCCGACCTCTGATCATCTGGAATTCCTCGCCGAAATGCTGGACGGATTTGACCGGGTCGACGTTGACTCATCCATAAAAAGCCAGCCGCTTTTTTCCAAACCAAGACTAACTTCCGGTACCTATCCTGTGGAAAAAGACGAACCGCTTGCGCGCAAAGCGATGGTCAACATCGCCTGGATGCTGGCTGAAAATAAGGATTTTGAAACGGCGCTGATGCTGGAAATTATTTCCGGTCTGCTGGTGGGTAGCGCGGCCAGCCCGCTGCGCCAGGCGCTGATCGATTCAGGCTTGGGCGAAGATATGTCGCCGGTCAGCGGTATCGAATCCGATATCAAACAACTGATGTTTTGCGCCGGCTTGCGTAATGTGGAGAGCGCCGATGTTCAGAAAATTGAAAAGCTCATGCTCGATACGCTGCAGAAGATTGTCGCCGAAGGGTTTGACAAGGAATTAATCGAAGGCATTCTCCATCAGGTCGAATTTCACGGCAAGGAAATTTCCCGCGGCTCTTACCCCTATGGCATTACGCTGATGGGCAGCGTTTTTCAAACCTGGCTCTATGACGGCGATCCCTTCATCGGCCTTGATTTCTCTCGCGCGATTGAAAAGATTCGCAAGCTCTGGACGGACGATCCGCAAGTATTCCAGAAAATGACCCAAACGTGGCTGGTGGAGAATCAACACCGCCTGCTTGCGGTGATGGAGCCTGATCCCGACTTCAGCGCAAAGAGTGAAGCAACGTTCAAAGAGAAAATGGCTGCTTTGAAAGCCGGTTTTACGAAAGACAAATTACAGCAAATCGACGAACAGGCGGCCCGGCTGAAAGCTTTTCAATCTGAGACGGATTCATCCGAAGCCGAGGCGACTCTGCCTAAGCTGAGAATGGAAGACGTTCCCCGGCTGGTGGAGACCATTCCGACACAGCACAAGACCCTTGCCTCGGTTGCCGCTTTGGAGCAAGACCTGTTCACCAACGGTATTGCCTATGTTGATCTGGCTTTTGATATTGCCCACGTTCCCGAAGATCTTCAGCTTTACCTGCCGCTCTTGGGAAAAATCATGAGCGGCATGGGCGCGGCAGGCTTCTCTTATGATGACATGGCCAAACGCATTGCGCTCAACATGGGCGGATTCGGTTATGACCTGTCTGCCGGTTTTTCCGTGGACGCGACCGACACCTGGCAGAAAATGATCTTTTCCTTTAAAGCGCTCTATCGCACATTTCCGGAAGCCATCCATATCGTTTGCGATATAATTTGTTCAGGAGATTTGGATCAAGAAGCAAGAATGCGGGATTTAATCGCTGAACGAAAAAATAATCTTCAATCCTCCATTGTCCCGTCCGGACATATCTTTGCCAAGCGAGCGGCGGGAGCGGCGCTTACACTGCCGGCTTATCGCGATGAACAATGGCATGGCCGGACCCAATTGCGATTTGTTCAACAGCAGTCGGGTGACTTCGATAAGTCCAGAAAGAACTTGTGCGAAAAACTGGAACAATTAAAAAAAATCATCTTTAGCAAAAATAACCTGACCATCAATATCACCGCCGAGGCTGAGGGCTTGAAGCTCGCCGGCGAGCATATCAACCGGCTTCTGGAAAAACTGCCGGCAGGTCGTCGTACGGACAGGCCGGGCGAGCCTTCGCTTGTGCCCGTCTATGCGGGTGTTGCCGTTCCCACGCAGGTATCTTATATCGCCTGCGCCATGAAAGCGCCCGCATACAATGACCCGTCCTCCGCGCTTCTGATGCTGGCGTCACGGGAACTTTCCAACAGTTACCTCTACAAGTATATCCGTGTTCAGGGCGGCGCTTACGGCGGCATGTCGTCATTCGACGCGACGCTGGGAATTTTCGCGTTTCTGTCCTATCGCGATCCGCATATTAAAGAAACGCTGAACGTCTTTGACGAAGCGCAAAAATTTTATTCCGAAAATGATATGTCTGCCGACGATATGGAAAAAGCCATCATCAGCACGCTTAGCGCGCTCGATAAACCCCTTGACCCGTCAGGACGCGGTTACGTTGCCCTGATCCGCCATTTTGCCGGCGCAACAGATCCGATGCGTCAGTCCTTCCGGGATCAGATATTTGCCGCGACGCCGCAAAAAGTAAGGGATACACTGGCAAACTATTTCAAGAAGGCCGCCGGATCCAAAGCCGTTGCGGTTTATTCGGCACAGGAAAAACTGGATGAAGCCAACAAGCTTCTGACGGATAAACTGAATTTGGAGAAGCTTTCGGAAGTATAGGAAGAAGGCTATAGGCTTTGGGCGATAGGCGATGGGTTGAAAACAAATAATAGTCCACAACCTCTGGCCCATAGCCCATAGCCTTCTACTGGAGTTTTTCAATGGCGGAAAACCAAAAAGCAGGCACCCTTATCAATTGTTTTTTCTGCGAACACTTCTATATTACCCATGAGGCAAAGTTTCCCTATGGCTGTCGCGCGATAGACTTCAAATCCGCTCGTATGCCTGCCGTAGATGTTTATAACAATTCCGAAATGGACTGTGCGCTTTTTGTCCGCAAGGAAAGAGGCCATCAACATCACAACTGACCGGCGCAAAAACCATGGCCTAATCGACTGGAAAGGAGAAAATAAACGTGAACATTTCAGAGTGGCTGGATAAAAAAGAAGCCCAGGGTGTCGATGTATCCCATATTGTTTTGCCCGCAGATCTGGCCAATGAGGAAGAGCCCGACGAAACAATATTTTTTAAGGAAATACGAATATGCAGCATTCTCTGCGCCGGCAATCATCCGTTTGCCACGGTCGAGCGATTTGGTCATTGGTATTATGGCCGGGGTCGGGAAAAAGAATCAGGCCCGCACACCACCAAACCGCAGTGGTGGCTGTTCACCAAAGACAAAGACCTCGCCGTCAGGACAGCCCGGTTGCATATTGAAGAATAGTCTATATGGCGGGATTACCTGCGGCGGATGCAAAATGTGGGTGATATGCTGTTAATTATTGACCAGTATTGCTTTTCACCTCCTAAGTTCTTGACATGCGCCTGACGACTTTCTATACTCCGCGAAAAAAACAACCTTTTTTCGAATTCACACATTGCATATATTGCTGAACCTGAAGCGGATTGGAAAAGTGGAGAGGGGTAAAGTAGATTTGGACCAATCAGTCCCCACGAAAGATCAGAAACGTAATTATTGGATACTCGTTCTCAGTTGCGTCGGGCTGCAAATAACATCTTCCACAATCTACATGGTGCTCCCTGTTTTTTTTCAGAACTATGGGATCAGCAATTCCGGTGTGGGTGTCCTGATCAGTGTCGGCACGTTCGGGGGTGTCATCAGCGGCATTATCGCCGGCAAATTCTGCGACAAATATGGCCGCAAGCCTGTCCTGATTGCGGGGGCGTTGCTCTACGGTATCGTTTTTTTCTTTTTTGCATTTCTCGAAAAAAATTTCACGACATTCCTGATCCTGCGATTTATTGAAGGTTTTGCTTTTTTCATGATTCCTGTCACGGTCATCACCATTGCCGCCGACACCTTTCCTCCCCTGCAACTGGGGCGGGCCATTGCCCTCTTCAGCGTCAGCAGTGGCATCGGCCAGTTGATCGGCCCGATCTTTGCCGGGTATTTTGTCGAGGCATCCAACTTCATTGTTTATTTCATTTTCTGCGGAGCATTCAGCCTGATCAGTCTGGGTATTATTTTATTTTTCGTAAAGGAAACTCTTGATAAAACCAGGATTCACCAAACTGCCGAGACCGGGAAAAGAGGATTCGGGCAGAGTGTTAAGAATTTTATATTGCAAACCAAAAGCCTTGGGATGATTTACCTCATCTTTCTTGCCGCCGTCATCATCTATCGCCTTGGCTACACCATGGTGGACCCGCTTTTCAGTTTATTTTTGAAAAATGATCTTAACATGAATATGAGCAGCATGAGCTGGATGTTTGCCGTTCGCGCCTTGTGCACTATTGCGTTTGCCCCCATATGCGGATATTATGCCGACAAAATAGGGCGCAAGCCTACTTTTCTGGCCGGCATCGCCCTCTGCGGAATAACGATGGTTTTTTACGCTTTTGTCACATCATTTGGAGCTGTGTTTATGGTGCGTATCCTGGACAGCATCAGCACGGTCGTTCTCTTAACAGTTATCCGCACCATGATCTCAGACATGGTTAACCCCCGCCAGCGTGGATTTGGACAGGGATTGGCCAGCAGCATCAGTCAGGAAAGCAGCACAATCGGCGCCATCTTTGGAGGCATTATTACGGACGCCTTCGGATTCAACGGTGTCTTTATGACCGCGGCTGCCTGCGCTGCCATTGCTATGTTTATTGTCTATCGCTGGATTCCGGAACCGGCAAAACACATAGGGCATCGATAAAATGTTTTATAATAACAGCCAAAGGATTTAGAGACTACCCATGATATACCTCGCACCAATCCAGGGGATAACCGACAGGATTTATCGCAACCTGTTTCCTCTTTTTTTTAAGGGAGTTGATATGGCTATTGCGCCTTTTATCTCCTCATCGAAGAAAATGAAACCGGTGAATAACCTTCTGCGCGAATTTTATCCTGATAAAAATACGGGAATTCCCACGATACCGCAAATCATGAGCTCCGACCCGGATGACTTCACCAAGCTTGCCAATGCGTTATACGACATTGGATGCGGCACGGTAAATTGGAACATCGGCTGTCCGTTCCGCATGGTTGTGAAGAAGGGTAGAGGGGCTGGTATGCTTTGTCATCCGGACAGAATCGAATCTTTTCTTGAAAAAACAATGCCTGCACTAAAACCGGGATTATCGATAAAGCTCAGATTAGGGTTAACATATCCTGACGAGGTGTTGCAGCTCATTCCCATTTTCAATCAATATCCGCTTGAGGAACTGATCATCCATCCGAGGACGGGTGTGCAAATGTATGCAGGTGACGTTGATCTCGATATGTTCGAGCAGTGTCTTGGCCTATCGAAACACAGGATTGTCTATAACGGGGACATCAATTCTTTTGAGAAATGGGAGATGCTTACGAAACGGTTCGGATCAATAGAACGGTGGATGATCGGCAGGGGCCTGCTCGGAAACCCTTTCCTTGCGGAAAAAATTAAATTCAACACGGAAAAGCCTTATGATGAAAAAATCAAAATCATCAGGATTTTCCATGATCATTTATTCGATGAATATTCGAAAATTTTGTATGGTCCCTCGCACATTACCAATAAAATGAAAGAAATCTGGACTTATATGGGGGGCTTTTTCGAAAACGGGGAAAAAATTCGAAAGAAAATAAATAAAACACATCACCGAGATAATTATGTTGATGTGGTAAATAAATTTTTTGATGAGCTTATTTGATTTCCCAATCAATAATGATATTGTGGCGGCTGGGTGAAGCGCAGGGAACGGTCTGGTGACCTCGTCTGACCTCGAGCCACCTCGCGTGACCTCGCGTGACCTTCAGGTCATCAGGTCATCAGGTCATCAGGTGGTCAGGTTATTGGAACCGTTAATCTGTAAACCCTGAATCGGTTTTAACCTCCCAAATAAGCTTCCTTGACGCGGGGATTCCCCGTTAGGTCCTTGCCGGTGCCGGATAGCACAATACGGCCGGTTTCCAGAACGTAGCCGCGAGAGGCGATGTGCAAGGACATGTTGGCGTTTTGTTCGACGAGCAAAATGGTTTTCCCTGTGTGGTTGATGTCTTGAATAATCTTGAAAATTTCTCGTACCAGAACCGGCGAAAGCCCCATGGATGGTTCGTCAAGCAGCAGCATTTGCGAGTCACTCATGAGCGCGCGTCCCACGGCCAGCATTTGCTGTTCGCCGCCGGAGAGCATGCCGCCCAGTTGCTTGCCTCGTTCGAACAGGCGGGGGAATAATTCAAACACGTGTTCCAGATCGGCTGCGATTTTGGCTTTATCTTTACGCTGCCATGTGGCGATCTTTAAATTTTCCAGGACGGTCAGATTGCCGAATATGCCTCGGCCTTCCGGCACGTGGGCAATGCCTGCGGCGACAATCCCATCTGCGGCAATGTTTTTTAAATCTTTTCCCGCATACGCGATACCGCCCTGGTAGGGAATCAGGCCGGAGATAGCGCGCAGGATGGATGATTTTCCCGCGCCGTTGGCGCCGATCAGGGTGACGATTTCTCCGCGTGCGACATCAAATGAAATATCGTTTACCGCGCGAATGCTGTCGTAGGAGACGCTTAAGTTGGTGACGGTAAGCAGGAGATCAGGGTTGGTCATGAAGCGACCTCCACGCCCAGATAGGCTTCCATGACTTTAGGATTTTTTTGAATTTCGGACGGCAACCCTTGTGCGATGGTTGCGCCGAAATCCAGCACGACCAGGCGTTCGCAAATGCCCATCACCAGGCGCATCTGGTGTTCAATCAGAATGATGGTGACGGAAAACGTCTGGCGAATCCACCGGATAAATTCCATGAGCTGAATAATCTCGTTGGGGTTCATGCCGGCGGCCGGTTCGTCCAGAAGCAAAAGCGCAGGCTCCGTGGCCAGCGCCCGGGCAATCTCCAGACGGCGCTGCAAACCATAAGACAGGTTTTTGGCTTTTTCATTGGCTGATTCGTCAAGTTTGAAGATGGCAAGCAAATCCAGCGCCCGATTGGTAATGCGTTTTTCTTCGGCCCGGAAGCGGCCGATGTGCAAAAGCGCCTCGGCGGGCGTGTAAGCAATCTGGCCGTAGTGTGCGATGCGGACGTTGTCCAGTACGCTCAGTTCCTTGAAGAGCCGGATGTTCTGGAAGGTGCGGGCAATGCCCAAGCTTGTGATCTGATGGGGTGTTTTTCCGACCAACTCCTGATCTTTCAGTTTGATGCTGCCAACGCTCGCCCGATAGACGCCGGTGATCAGGTTGAAGACGGTGGTTTTTCCCGCGCCGTTAGGGCCGATGACGCCGACCAGTTCATGCGGCTCGATTACAAAGTTGAAGTCGGAGACCGCGCAAAGGCCCGCAAAGCGGTGTGTGAGTTTGGATATTTCAAGCAGAGGCATCGGGGGCCTCCTTTTTCTTTTGACGCCAGAGTTTTTCCGTCGTAATATCGCGAAGCGGTGTGAACAACCGGGCTTCCTTCATTCCCATGATGCCGCGCGGACGATAGATCATTAACAAAACCAGCGTGAGCGGCATAAACACCATACGCCAGACGCCCAATGGACGAAGGATCTCCAGGAGGATGGTATAAATAACCGCGCCGATGATCGATCCGGAAATGGACGCGATGCCGCCCAGATACACCATGATCAGAATATCGGTGGATTTAAGAATGTCGAACATGCGCGGGTTGATAAACTGCAGTGCGTGGGCGAACAGGCCACCGGCGATACCCGCGAAGAAGGACGAAACAACAAAGGCGATGATTTTGACTTGGCGCGTGTTGACGCTCATCAGGTCGCTGGCGATTTCATCTTCGCGGATGGACAAAACGCCGCGCCTGAAATTGGAATAAACCAGGTTGCGAATGACCCAGACGGAAAGCGCCGTCCAGAAAAAGACCCACGGCAGCGAGGTGAGCTTTTCCATGCCCAAAAGCCCCCGCGGCCCGCCGACGGCGTCGATGTTTTCCAGAACGGATTTGACAATCATACAGAAGGCCAGCGTGACAATAGCCAGATAATCACCGCGTGTTTTAAAAGAGGGGATTGCCACCAGAAAGCCGACGAATGCCGCACCCAAGCCGCCTGCCAGTATCGCCAGAGGGAAAAGCATATTTTGAGCACCCGCGGGAAATGAATGGACGGTTAAGAGCGAGGCAACGTAAGCGCCCACGGCCATGAAACCGGCATGTCCGACGGAGAATTCGCCCATATAGCCGTTGATCAGATTGAGACTGACGGTGAGGATGATGTTGATGCCCACGTAAATTAAAATCAGTTGCAGATATAAATCCATAAAGCCATAGGTGTCGACAGCAACGCAAAACGCGAGGCCCGCGATCATAAAGACCGGCCAGAAGAGTTTGTAACCGGTGAGCATATGCCAGTGTGCAAGCAGGGTATGATATGCGGCTTTGAATGAAGACATACTTACACCTTTTGCGGATGGGGTTTCCCCAGGATGCCGTAAGGCCGGACGATTAAAAGAATAAAGAGCATCGTGAAGGCCACAAAGTCACGGTAGGTGGACGGGAAAAACGCGGCCACCATGATTTCCACCGCGCCCAGAATAAAGCCGCCGATCATCGCCCCGCGGATATTGCCGATGCCGCCGACCACGGCGGAGATGAACGCTTTCCAGCCGACCATGATGCCCATATAAGGATCGATCACCGGATAGGCCAGGCCATACATCATCCCGGCCGCGCCGCCGAGTCCCGTGCCGATGGCAAACGTGAGCGAGATGATTTTATTCACCGGCACACCCATCAGCGGAACAATAGTTTTATCCCAGGAAATAGCGCGCATGGCCATGCCCGCCTTGGTCCGCTGCACGATAAAGTCCAGGATAAGCATAAGGACCAGCGAAAGGACAATGATCAGAATTTGCAGCGAGGAAATGGAAACTGTACCGATCGTCCAGGTTGTATGCTCGATCAGTGCCGGTATATGTTTGGGATAGGGGGAAAGCGCCAGCGTGAAATTTTCCAGAAAGAGGCCAACGCCCAAGGCGGTGATGATAGCGGAGACGCGCGGGGCGTTGCGCAGCGGTTTGTAGGCCAGGCGCTCGATGACCACGCCCAGCATGGCCACGCCCAGTATCGTAAACAGCAGGGTCGGGACAAAGGAGAGTTTGAGATAGACGGCTAAGAGAAAACAGAAGAAAGCGCCGACCATGAACAGATCGCCGTGGGCGAAGTTGATCATGGTCAGAATGCCGTAAACCATGGTGTAGCCCAGGGCGATCAGAGCGTAGATGCTGCCCAGTTGCAGGGCATTGAGCGCTTGTTGAAATAAATAGGCCATAATTACTTCAGGGTTTGGCGTTGGCAAACCACGTAAACTTCCCATCCTTTACTTTTAAAATCACGGCGCTCTTGACCGGGTCGCCGGAACCTTCCTTGAATTGCATGTTGCCCGTCACGCCCTCATATTGCGGGATTTTGGCCAGTGCGTCGCGCACGGCTTGACGGTCATTCTTTCCGGCGGTTTTCAGCGATTGAAAGATCAAACCAAAAGAGTCGTACGTTAGTGCCGCCACATCATCCGGTGTCGTGCCGTACTTCGCTTTGTAGTCTTCAATAAACTTTTTTGTGGCTGCGGTTGATGCATCGGCGGCGTAATGGGTGCTGAAATAATAATCGTTGCAGTCCTTGCCGCAGAGTTTAATCAGTTCTTCAGAACCCCAGGAATCGGAACCGATAAACGGGGTGGTAATGCCCAAGCGCTTGGCCTGCTGAATTTGTAGAGGCACTTCGCTGTAATAGTTGGGCAGGAAAATGATGTCCGGAGCGGTTTGTTTGATTTTGGTCAACTGGGATGAAAAATCTTTGTCGTTGGTGGTGTAGGTTTCAAACGCGACGACCTTGCCGCCGTTTTGCTCATAGATTTCCTTGAAGATTTCGGCGATGCCCTTGTTATATTCGGAAGCAACGTCATACAGAACCGCCGCCTTTTTCACTTTGAGATTATCCAGGACGAATTTTGCGAGCACCCGCCCCTGAAAAGGATCGATAAAGCAGGAACGGAAAATATATTTTTTGGAGGCTCCTGTTTTGGAATCAAGCGTTGTTTTGGGAGCGGTCGACCAAGGGGTGATGAGCACCACTTTACCCGATTCGGCAATTTCGGCGGCGGGCAGGGCGTAGCGGCTGGCATTGGGGCCGACAATCGCAACAACTTTATTTTGCGTAATCAGCTTTTGCGCGGAAGACGCCGATTGATCGGCTTTCCCGGCGTTATCCTCGATGATGAGTTTCACGGGATATTTCTTATCGCCCAGTTGAATGCCGCCGGCATCGTTGATTTCGGCTGCGGCCATTTCCGCCGCGTTTTTACAGGATGCACCCACGGCCGGAATATCACCGGTCAGCTCGGCAATGACACCGATTTTGATCTGGGAAGAATCATCTTTGCTGCAACCGCAAATGCCCAGAGAGAGAATCACCAAAAGAATAATAAAAATCGCTGATTTTTTCATGAACCGTCTCCTTGTTTGGCTTTATATTTTGCCCACAGGTTATAGGGGAAGGTCGGAAGTGTGTCCATAAAAAAGAAGAGTTCAGGGTTCAGCGGTTTGAGATAGGTTCAGGGTTCACGGTTATTTAATGAATGGTATAAGCAAAAGAAAGGAAGCAACGCTGCCGCTCTATCCTTTCCGTTTTTTCTTCAAAAAAGCATTGCTTTTACAACCTTGGCAATCGCCGGTGAAGCGGTGAGCCCCGGTGATTCAATGCCGACAAGATTGATAAAACCGGGGGCATCCTGTCGAATGACAAAATCGGCGAAGGCATCATTTGGCCCCTGAAGCTTCGGACGGATTCCGGCCATGTCGGGGTGAACATTTCCCGGCTCCAGGAAGGGTAAATATTTTCGAGCCTGCTTATAAAAAAGGGCGGCCTTTTCTTGCGCCACGTTGTAGTCGTGAATTCGGTCAATGTAGGTTGCGTCCGGTCCCAGCTTTAAACGGCCGTTTAAGTCGAGGGTCAGATGCACGCCCAGACCCACATGATCTTTTACCGGCGCGGGATAGATCAACCGTTTAACCAGTCCAGGTTTTACGCCGGAGATGCCGCAATAATCGCCTTTACAATAATGAAGGTGATAACGGCCGCAGGCCTGGTTGGCGATGATGTCGGATGACAGCCCGGCGGCGTTGATCACAAGCGCTGAGAAAAAATCAAAGCCCTCGCCTTTGTCGTTTGCCGCAAATATCCGCCAGCCATTTGTTTCCATTTCGATACGCAACACCTCTGTGCGGCAAACCAGATGCGCCTTGTTGTTTTGCGCCTGTCTTAAGAAGTAGTTCATCAAATCATGGGCGCTGATGATACCCGTATCCGGTGAGTAAAGCGCAGCCTCGGCCTGAACATAGGGTTCCAGTTGCGCAATTTGCCGCTTGGTGATGAGAGATAGAGACTCTACACCGTTATTTCGTCCGTTTTCATGGAGTTTTTCGATGTCTTCAATTTCCCCGGAATTTGTCGCGACAATCAGCTTGCCGATTTTCTGGTGAGGGATGCCGTTTCGGACGGCTATTTCGTAGAGCATCGGGTTTGCGGCAACGCACAGTCCGGCCTTGAGCGATCCTTCAGGATAATAAATCCCCGCGTGAATGACTTCACTGTTGCGGGAACTGATTCCGCCGCCGAAAGCCTGATTTTTCTCCAGGATAAAGACAATCAGATCCGGTCTTGCCAATTGCGCCGCCACGGCAAGACCGATGACGCCGGCTCCGATGATGGTAATGTCTGCTTTGTCCATTTTCGAATTCCATCCCTACGACAGACCTATACACGATTTCAAAGACTCCTGCAAAAAATCTTGAGCGTAAGCGCCGCTCATGGTAATAAACAACAGCATCTTATGAAAGGTTTGCCGAAATTTGAAAATTGCCACCTACAATGTCAACTCCATCCGATCCCGCCTGCATATTGTATTGCCCTGGCTGCAAAACAATCAGCCTGATATTTTCTGCATGCAGGAGACGAAAGTTGAGGATGCCAAATTTCCCGCCGCTGATTTTGAAGCGCTGGGCTACGTTGTGAGTTTCCGCGGCAATAAACAATACAACGGTGTGGCCATTGCATCCCGGAGAAAGCCGCAAAAAGTTTCTTTCGGCCTTCCCGATGATCCGACTGATCCCGACCGTCTGGCTCAGGCGCAATTTGACGATCTGACTGTTTTAAATGCCTATGTGCCTCAGGGGCAGGATATCGATAAACCGCAATTCGCTTATAAGCTCGCGTGGCTTGGCCGCCTGAAAAAATATCTGCAAAATAATTTTAAGCCGGATCAAAAATTAATTCTGTGCGGCGATTTCAACGTCGCGCCTCAAAATATCGACGTCCATGATCCCAAACGGATTCTGGGGCATGTTTCTTTTAATCCGAAAATCTGGAAGGCATACGCTGATGCCCTCTCATGGGGGCTTACGGACGTTTTCCGTAAGCATCATCCCGACGAACCGGGGCAATATACTTTTTTTGATTATCGCGTTCGCGATTCCGTTGGCCGCAATCTGGGTTGGCGGGTTGATCATATTCTGGCAACGAAAACACCAGCCGCTCAATCTATTAGCTGTACAATTGATCTGGCGACGCGTCTTGCCGAAAAGCCGTCCGATCATGCGGTTATTTACGCTCAGTGGGAAGGAAAATTCTGATGGGTAAAAAAGAAGACATTCAGCGCATGAACGAAGAAATTGCCGCTCGTTTCAGTAAAATTGAGGATGATGTTTCATCTGCCGAAACCATTGCCGGCCTTTTTGAAGGCCTGCTTGACGGGATTGAAAAAGAATTTGCCGTTCCCTTTGTCTGGCTGACTTTAATCGATCATGTAAACGCAGCGCCTTTGATTAAGGCTGTCAACGCGTCGGACATTTTAAAAAACAGACTTTGTGTTGTCTCACAAGAACTGTTTGAGAAAATTATGCCCGAAGGTTTAAAACCTGTCCTGGCCAATAAAGACTTGCCGCCTTTTTATAAACTGCTGCCGTCAAGCAGAAAATATTTTGTCAAGTCGCTGGCGGTTGTGCCTTTTGCGCTTGACGGTCAAACGATCGGCTCTTGGAATAATGGCGACGCAGTCGCAGATCGTTATACGGCGGATATGGATACGGCCTTGCTGGCATCACTGGCCCGCCGGATTTCCCTGCAACTGACGCGACTGACCGCAGGTAACAACGCCGTGTCCAAGAATAACCAAAACAATGAACAGCCGGGAGGTCTTCATGGTTGAACAATGGATTAAAGAGATAAAAAAAGAGTGTCCGCCGGACATGCTCGGGATGATCCTGGTGCATAACGGTATTGTGCGGGCAACGTCTAAAAAGGGCGAACACGTCGGGGCCATGAGGCTTTCTTATGATCAGGCTGCGCTGGATGAAGTCGTAAGCCGGTTTGCGAGTATGGAAGGCATTGTGGACATTCGGGCCTGGATCAATAAAGGTCTGCTGAAAGTCGGCGATGATATTATGTATGTCTGTGTGGCGGGAAGATTCCGCAAGGACGTTCTGCCGATTTTTCAGGAACTCATCACGACGATTAAGACGGAGATAGTCAGGGAAGAAGAACTTTAAATATGAACAAAGTCCTTATCCTTTTTGCCCATCCCCGGTTTGAAAAGTCAAAGACCAACCGTGCTCTACTTGCGAGTGTGGATAAGATTGACGGTGTCACATTAAATGATCTCTATGAGCAATATCCCGATTTCAATATTGATGTTGAACGGGAGAAAAATCTTTTGCTCGCCCATGAGGTGATCATCTGGCATCACCCCCTTTACATGTACAGCGCGCCGGCCGTGCTCAAGCAGTGGATGGATTTGGTGCTGGAATATGGCTGGGCGCACGGCTCTCAGGGAAACGCCCTGAAAGATAAAATGATCTTTAACGCTCTGACGGCCGGCGGCGCCAGAGAATCCTACGCAATCAATCAGCATAACCGTTTTACGCTTCGGGAATTTCTTGTCCCCTTTGAACAGACCGCCACAGTCTGCAAGATGATTTATCTGCCGCCTTTTGCGGTTCACGGCACGCACCTGTTGTCCGATCAGCAATTGGCCGAACAGGCGCGCTTATACCGGAATCTGCTGGGGCGGCTGGTCGCAGGCGGGCTTCCCCTGGGGTCCATCTGCACGTATGATTATTTCAACGACTGGCTTTCGGCGGGTGAAGGATGAACTAAACGATGAGCAGCGCTTTCTTACAGGATGCTTTAATTTATCTGGCCTGCGCGGTCGTTTTCGTGCCGATCGCCAAAAAACTAGGGATGGGGTCCGTGCTGGGCTATCTGCTGGGCGGCATTATCATCGGCCCTTTTTTTCTGGGTTTTATCGGCGCGGAAGGAAAGGACATCATGCACTTTGCCGAATTCGGCGTGGTGATGATGCTCTTCCTGATCGGTCTGGAACTGGAGCCGGCCACATTCTGGAGGATGCGCAAGCTGATCCTGGGGATGGGGTTTATACAACTGGGCGCGACGACGCTTTTGTGCTTTGCCGCTCTGCTTTGGTTTGGCTTTACCTGGCAGGCGGCGCTGGCCTGTGGCCTGGCTTTTTCCATGTCTTCCACGGCGATTGTCATGCAGACGCTCAGGGAAAAAGGATTGACCAAAACCGAATCGGGAAGAAGTTCCTTTGCCGTGCTGATTTTTCAGGATATTTCCGTCGTCCCGATCCTGGCGCTTTTACCGCTTCTGGCAGCATCCACTGCGCAAGCGCCTTCCGGCGGGCATGCTACATTGATGACGGGATTGCCCGGATGGGCACAAACCTTAACCTTGTTGATTGCCGCCAATGCCGTTGTTCTGATCGGCCGTTTTGTCTTTGTACCTTTTTTGCGCTTTATCGCACGCATTCGTCTTCAGGAACTTTTTACCGCGGCGGCGCTGCTGATTGTGATCGGAACGGCATACCTCATGATGCTTGTGGGTTTAAGCCCCGCGCTGGGGACGTTTCTCGCCGGTCTGGTTTTGGCCGCGAGCGAATTCCGGCATGAACTGGAAAGCGATATTGAGCCTTTTAAAGGCATCCTGCTGGGATTGTTTTTCATCGCGGTCGGCGCTTCCATCAACTTTACACTGATTATTGCTAATCCTGTGCAGATCATGGCTCTGGTTTGCGGCGTCATCGCCATAAAATCACTCGTGCTGTATGCAACCGGTAAATTATCCCACTTGAGTTTCGATCAGAACATGATCTTTACTTTAGGACTGGGACAGGTCGGCGAATTCGCGTTTGTCCTTTTCGCGTTTATCGCCCAGCTTCAGATTCTATCAGCGTCATGGACGGATATGATGATGGGCGCCACAGCCATCAGCATGACGGTCACGCCGCTTCTGCTCTTGATCAATGAACGCCTGGTACTGCCGCGATTGGGAACCAGGGAGGCCGTGGAGGAAAAGGCGGCAGATTCTTTTGAAAGCCAGCATACCGTCATTATCGCGGGATTCGGCCATTTCGGCAGCACGGTCGGACGATTTCTCCGGGCCAACGGAATCTCCGCGACGATTCTGGACAATGATTCGGATCGTGTTGAAATACTACGAAAGATGGGTTTCAAGGTTTTTTACGGTGACGCCACGCGTCTGGATATTTTGAAATCGGCCGGTGCGGATCGGGCAGGAATTTTGATTGCCGCCATTGACTCTCCCGAGATCAACTTTGGTTTGGTCGAAATAATAAAAAAAGAATTTCCTGATCTGAGGCTCATGGTGCGTGCGAAAAGCCGCCTGGATGCCTACGACCTGCTGGATATGGGGATTGAGGATATTTACCGGGAATCGCTCGACACCTCTGTGCGTCTCGGTGTTGAAGTGCTGATAAAGCTGGGTTTCCGCAAATACAGCGCCACCCGCGCCGGCCAGAACTTTATCAAGTATGATGAAGCGGCGCTACGTACCCTGGCGGTGCATCGTCATGATCAGGAAGCGTATCTCTTCAATACACGCGAACAGATCGCGCTTCAGGAACAGCTTCTGGCCAACGACCGCGAGGTTTTCCCTAATGTTCATGATGATGCATGGGATAAAAAATCTGAAGATTGATTTTAATCCGGCACAAGCGGTATATTAACATCGAGTGTATGCTCCTGCCGGTCGTCAACCAACTGTATCTCCGCAGCGGGCATAACCAGACCGTCCAGCGTCAAAACAGCCGTTGTTCCGGCGATTTGACGGATGACGATATGGTAGAGCGTTTCCCCATACCGGTATTGAATCTTAATTTCATTCCAGGAAGCAGGCAGGCATGGAGAAAAACTGATTTTGCCTTTTTTCAGTGACAGACCCAGCAGGGACTCCACAATCAGCCGGTACATCCAGGCGGCGGAGCCGGTAAACCATGTCCATCCGCCGCGCCCGATATGTGGTGCGAGAGCATAGATGTCGGCTGAAACCACATAGGGTTCTACTTTATAGATTTCCACTTCTTCCGGAGATCTGGCATGATTGATCGGGTTGATAATGTCCATGACATCCCAGGCGCGCTTCCTGTCGCCTAATGCGGCAAAAGCCATGGCCACCCAGATGGCCGCATGGGTGTATTGTCCGCCGTTCTCTCTCACACCCGGAACATAACCTTTAATATAACCCGGTTCCATTTCCGATTTATCGAATGGCGGATCAAGCAGCTGAACCAGTTTTTTATCCCGACGCACAAGAAATTCATCTACGGCCTTCATAGCCTGGCGGGCTCTTGTCTCCTCGCCCGCTCCGGATAGAACGGACCAGCTTTGGGCCACCGAATCAATGCGGCATTCCGTGTTGGCGCCTGATCCCAATACTGAACCGTCATCGCTATAAGCACGGCGATACCACCCACCGTCCCAGCCATTTTGCTCAATGTTGCGCTGGAGCTTCGCCGCTTCTTGCCCGCACAAATCGGCAAAAGGTCTATCGTCTTTGAGGCGGGCAATTTCCGCAAACTTGTTCAGTACGTCATATAGGAAAAAGCCCATCCAGACACTTTCGCCCTTGCCTTCGTCCCCAACTTTATTCATGCCGTCATTCCAATCGCCGGAACCCATGAAGGGCAACCCATGACTGCCGAATCTCAGGCCTCTTTGGATGGCTCGCACACAATGTTCATATAAACTGTTTTTTTCATCCGTCACACTCGGCAGATCGTAATAGGAATCCTCATCAGCCCTGAGCTGACGTCCCTCAAGAAAGCTGACGTTCTCATCTAAAATCCCCACATCACCCGTAAAGCGGACATAGCGACTCACGACTAGAGGCAGCCACAGGTAATCGTCGGAACATTGCGTGCGTATGCCCCGGCCGGTGGGCGGATGCCACCAGTGCTGGACGTCTCCTTCCAGAAATTGACGGCTCGCGCACAAAAGCAGGTGCGCGCGGACAAGGGCGGGTTGGGCATAAACAAGCGCCATAACATCCTGTAACTGGTCGCGGAAGCCGAAAGCACCGCCTGACTGGTAATAACCGTTACGCGCCCAGAGCCGGCTGGACAGGGTCTGATATAAAAGCCAGCCGTTCGTCAAAATATTGAGAGATGGATCGGGCGTTTTGATCTGCAGGGCGCCCAGTGTTTTCTTCCAATAGCAATGCACCGCTTCCAGTTCGTTTTGCGCGACGGTCGATCCCCGGAAGTCGCGCACCGTTTTACTGGCATCGTCGGCGCCCCGCCTGCCGGTAACGCCCAGCCGGAAAATGGCCTCGTGCTCCTGTCCGCTATTCAATCCAACTGTCACTTGGATGGCGCCACAGGGATCCAGGCCGGCGCCGATCTGGCCTGAGAGTTCTGATCGTGTCATCGCTGCCGGCTTGGATAGTTCGCCATTGCGGCCGATAAATTCGTCGCGATCGCAGGTGTGTGTCCGCGTTGGATCATCCACGTCAAAGAAAGCCACCCGATCGGCAAAGTCCGTGTTATATTGATTTCTGGCAAAAAGCGCCCCGCTTCCCGCGTCCACTTCAGTTGTGACATGCATGACCGTTTTCGGGCGCAAATCACCCAGCACCCACTCCAGATATCCGGTAACGGAAAGCGTGCGATTGCGCCCCGATTCATTGTGCAACTTTAAAACCATAAATTTGACCGGTGCGGTGACGGACACATAAATCCACAGCTCCGACCGGATGCCGTCTTCCGTATGCTCGAAAACGCTGTACCCGAAACCGTGGCGACAGGCGTAAGGCGTTCGGCCGCCTGCGGGGAGGGGCGTGGGGGACCAGACCTGTCCTGTTTCTTCATCGCGGATGTAAAACGCTTCGCCGTTGATATCACTTACCGGATCGTTATTCCACGGGGTAAGGCGGTATTCATGCGCGTTCTCACTCCAGGTTGAGGCGGAACCACTCTCGGAAATAATCGATCCAAAGTGTCGATTCGCCAGGACATTCACCCAGGGTAGCGGTGTTTTCTCTCCTGGTTTTGTGATGATCACATATTCACGTCCGTCGGGGGCAAATCCCCCGAGACCGTTGGCAAAAAGCAGACCAGGATAAGAAAACACGCCCTCATCTTTGCTTTTCACACTCTGGTTTTTAACCGGTTTTAAACGCGGTGCGGCAATATTCTTCATTTTATGTCGGCTGATCTGTTCCGCAAGCGTTCCCATATCGTCCTTGATGATAACGCGGGAAACCGTCTGCAGCAAAATGCGGTCTTCGCTGGATATCTGATCTCCCGGTCTCACAAATATGCCGCCCGGCCGGTCGGCAACCTTGTTTTCCATACTGGTGGCGATCAATCCCACAATCTGGTCATGAAGCGATTGCCGGTAGATGGCATTATCCTCATTCCAGATGACGAGATCGACGGCCAGACCTTTTAAACGCCAGTAGGCATGGGCCTGCTGGAGCTGACGGACAAGTTCAATGTTGGTATGGTCGCTAATCTGAAGCAACACGATTGGTAAGTCTCCGGAAATGGCGTAACCCCATAAGCCGGATTGCCCGCGACGGTTTTTTAGAATGATCCTCGGATCAGTGCGCAGGGATGAATTGGCGTAAATAACGGAACCGGCCAGACGTCCGTAAAGATGGGCGTCTTCCTGGGTTGCATTGATTTGCCTGAGCATGACCTGACTGTGTGTCCAGGCCAGATTAAAAACGCGGTCGGCCAGGCGGTTGTCGTGGTATTTTTCAATAAGGCCGAGCGCTTTGGCGCGGGTTTCAGCGATGCCGGAAACGATATCCATCGTCACCGATTCTCCTGGTGAGAGTTTGATCGGACGGCGGATCGCAACAATCGGATCCAGAACGGAACCTTGCGTGTTCGACAGGGCTTTTGTCCCGTTTGTCGAACCCTTCATGGCCGCGGGACCAGATAGCGTATTGCCGCGGCCGACAAACTTTAAGCGATCCGTTTCATAAGAAACCTCGTTTTGGTCCGTGCCATGCAACGCCATTAAATGAAAAGTCCAGTAGGTGGGCTCATCCTTGGACCGTGGTCTTCGTGTACAGAGAATCGCTTGACGATTCCGGATAATTTCCGTTTGAACAAAAAGGTTGCTAAATGCCGGATGCATCGCATCGGCCGCAGGCGTAGCGATCACAACTTCCGCGTAACTGGTCAGATCCAGTTCGCGGCGTTTTCTGGAACGATTGGTGATGCGGATGCGCCTGAGTTCAATATCGTCTTCCGGTGACACGGCTATTTGGGTGTGCGTGTTAATTTCATCATCGCGCCTGCGAAACTCGACCTTCGAGTCGGAGAAAATCGCCTCGTATCTGTCCGGCTTTTTCAGCGTCGGCTGATAGGCATTGGACCAGAATTCTCCCGTGGAAACATCGCGGATATAACAGAACATGCCCCAGGGATCGCGGGTGGCGTCTTCGCGCCAGCGCGTCACCGCTATATCCTTCCAGCGGCTGTATCCGCCACCGGCATTCGTAATCATGACGTGATATCTGCCGTTGGACAACAATTGCACCTCCGGTACAGGCGTATCGGGGGTTTCAATGATGCGCGATGGAATTTTCTGCGGGGCGGATGATTTACGGACATTAATGTCGTCGGCGATCTGCCTGTAGAAGGAAACGGCTTTGGGGATGCGTTCCTGAAGCAAAAGCATTGCCGATTGAAACATCGGTTCGGACTCAAAGCGCTTTTGCATCGGACGATTCAGTAGGAGATGGGACAGGGCCAGTAAGCTCATTCCCTGATGATGCGCCATGAAGGATCGGACGGCAACGCTTACCTGACCGGCAGGCAAACGCGTCGCGGTATAATCCAGTGCTTCATAAAAACCGTACGCCCCCATCATGCCTTTGGCGGCCAGTCGCTGGAGATTCTCACAGGCCTCCTCCGGTGCGATCATCAGTGCCAGCGCTGACGCATACGGAGATATCACCAGATCGTCGCTAAGCCCACGCTTGAGTCCCAGGCCGGGGACACCGAAAGCGCGATACTGGTAGTTCAAATGAACATCAATGGTGTTATAACCGGATTCCGAAATGCCCCAGGGTACTCCCCTTTTTTCTCCATACGCTATCTGTCTTTTGACCACTGCCTTGTAGGTTTGGTCCAGTAACGTGTTTTCGTAGTTCGGCATGACCAGGAGCGGCATCAAGTACTCAAACATCGACCCGTCCCAGGAAAGGAGAACGGGATCACCTCCCGGATTGGTCAGCATGCGTCCCAGGGCAAACCAGTTTTCCTTCGGTAGTTGCCCCTGCGCAATGGCGACAAAACTGCAAAATCTGGCCTCGGATGCCAGCAGGTCATAGAAGCTTGTGTCCCGGCGGCGATCGCCGACGCTATACCCGATGGTTAACAACTGATGTCCTTTATCATAGAGGAAGCTGTAATCCATATCGGCAAATTCCCCGGCTTTTTTAATGAGCGTTTGAATGACGGATAGTCTTTCCCGCGAAAGCCTGCTTCCTTCCAAAACCAGTTTATGAAACTCGCGTGACCACGCCTGTTCTTCATCATTGGCAGAAGGCCCGATTATCTCTTCCACGGAGGAAAGCCACGTTGCGGACAGGTCTGAAACTTCCCGCAAGGTGGGAGTACCGATTTCCTCGAAAAGACGGGCAACACCGGCCGTAGGGATTTGCAGCGCTGCCCAGGGGCAGAGTGTCATCACTTCATCCACCGCATCCCGGCATTGATGGGCAAGAACCTGCGCCCATCCGTAGGACTGACTTTGCGGATCGGCCTCAAAGCTTGCGGCAAGAATTGATGCTGATTGTTTCAGCATATCGAGACGCAACCACAAGTTGTTAACCGTCGCCCGCCCTGGAGACAAAGGCCTTTCCAGATGTTTTTTAAATTCGGCCAGTTCATTTTTAGACGTATTTCCGGCAACATCTTTGAGGACGCTATAGGTGTCGAAAAGGCCTTCCAGCAATCGATTCGATGATAAAATCCTGTCTGGAAGATCAAGGAGTCCCTGCTTCAGCGTCAACAGATAACCACAAAGGTTCCCGCTGTCCACGGTCGATATGTAATGCGGCGGCAGTGTTTTTAGGGTTTGCGTATCATACCAATTGTAAAAGTGGCCCCGGTGGCGATCCATCTTTTCCATGGTGCCGAAAGTATTCGCTGTGCGTCTGAGAAATTCACCGGGTGTCACATAACCAAAATCACAGGCGGATAAATTTGCCAGGAGCGCCAGTCCCATGTTGGTGGGCGACGTGCGGTGCGCAATCACAGAGCCGGGCTGCTCCTGATAGTTGTCCGGCGGAAGCCAATGCTCTTCCACGGTAACAAACGTTTCGAAAAACGACCAGGTTCTGCGAGCTGCTTTTCTTAAGAAAATGATTTGTTCATCGTTCAGGGTGATCCCTTCTTTGACGGAAGGCCTACTGACCCACCAGGTAATGGCAGGGGATAAAAACCAGAGGATCAGCACGGGCAAGGCGGCGCAAAGCGCGCCGGGTCTCGCAATCGAGATATAAGTTAATACCGCTGCGGACAGGACAGGGGCTATCCACATGGTCCTGCAGGATGCCACCAGATCATTTGCGGCTGGATGCGTCTGGTTTTGGAAGGGATTCCACTCCAGTAATCGTTTGTGCGTTACCAGCATCCGCGAGCCGGTGCGCAAAATCGCATCCAGACTGTAAAAAGCTTCGAACGGCAGGCAGGCGATCGTGAATAAAATCTGCAGACCATGCCTCCTCGCCTGACGCATCATGTAGGTCAGGTGATCCTTCCACAGCACGTCTCCCGGTTTACGAAACAGATCAAGAAGGACGGCGCCCATGGAAGGAATGAGAAGAATCGCTGCCAGAAGCAGCGTCCATAGCCAGGCCTGCGGCAACATCGTCCAGCCGGCAACCAACATGATGGTCAGCGCGGCGGGAACGAGACTGCGGCGAAGGTTGTCGAATATTTTCCACTGGGAAAGACATGATAATGCATTCTTTTGATGTTCTCCGCCCAAAACAGGAACCTTTAATCTCAGCCAACCGGCGATTTGCCAGTCCCCGCGAATCCAGCGGCGTCTGCGACTCACATCCACCCGGTACTGAGCCGGATATTCTTCATACAACTCCACATCGGAAATAAGCCCCGAGCGCGCATGACAACCCTCGATCAGGTCGTGACTGAGTATCCGGTTTTCGGGAAGACGGTTGTGCAGCGCTTGTTCAAACGCGTCGACATCATAGATGCCCTTGCCGACAAAGGAACCTTCGCCGAAGGCATCCTGGTAAATATCGGAAACCATGCGCGTATACGGGTCGATCCCCGTCTGACCTCCCCACAATCGCGAATACCGGGTCTGTCTGGTCCCGGATAAGCTTTCCGTTAGCCTAGGCTGAAGGATGCCGTAACCGGCGTTAATGATGTTTTTCGATTCGTCAAAATGGGGACGGTTCAGCGGATGGGCCATCGTCCCGATGAACTTTTCCGCGGCATCGCGGGGCATTTGCGTATCCGTATCCAGAGTAATGACATACTTCACATTGGATAATAATTCCGCGGCGCCGACAATCTTTGAAAAACTATCTTTCGCGCCGCCTCGCAAGAGGGCATTCAACTCGGCCAACTTACCGCGTTTACGTTCGTAGCCCATCCAGATGCCTTCCTCCGGATTCCAAAGACGCGGGCGGTGAAAAAGGAAAAATGTTCCTCCTTTGACGCCCCTGTATTTCTCGTGGAGGTCTTTGATCCCCTTCTCGGCCAGGCGCAAAAGCTCGTCGTCATCAGGCATTTTCTCCTGAGGGGCGTCGCAAAAATCAGTAAGAAGACCGAAGTGCAGGTTATCTTCTCTGTTTGTCAGAAATCGAATTTCCAGCGCTTCGACCAAATCTTCCACGTTTTGAACATTGTTGAGCATCGTGGGGATGATCACCAGCGTGCTCGACTCCGGCGGAATTTCCAGAGAAAAGTCCATGCGCGGCAAGGGATGGGGATGTGTGAGCAGCGTGACCAGCCAATTGGTCAGAGTCACACCCAGAGAGCTTGCGCTAAGAAACAGGACAATCGCCGCAGGCCCTATGATCCAGTCGTGAATACCTGCCGCATGAACCATTACCAGCAGGTATCCCGCCAATAAGAAAGTCATCCCAATGATGCTGCCCAGATAGAGCAATAAGGGAACCCGGCCCAGAGCTCTTCTTGCAGACTCGGATAAAGAAAGGCGCATCTCGGCGCTTTTTTCAAGTTGTGGTAATCCTTTGTCAATCAGATAATAACCAACATGGGTCATCCGCTCATCGCCGCTTTTCCGGGCCAGGGCGGATTTAGCCAAATCGATGGCTTTTTGTGCGACATCCCTTTCGAGCGTCGGACTGTTTTTGGCAATTTTTTCTACGACATGACGATAATGGTCGCGCGTGACAAAATCCATTCGAACATAGACATCGCCGGGATCTTCCCGCAGCACTTTTTCGACCACACTCATCGTCTCGACAAATTCCCGCCAGTTCATTGTCGTCAGAAACCGGAGAGAGCCGATACTATTGCTGACGGACGCCTGGTCGGCGGCCAGTTGCTGATTCCCCGACCGGATCACCTGTTCGATGGTCAAATGCGATTCGGAAAGCCGCTGTTCGACCCAGCCCAAAGGCAAGGCCAACCCCGGACTCTTTCCCTGCAAACGGCGGGCAAATTCCGCGACAAACGAATTTAAAAGCGGAGGATCAGACCGGGCCATATCCGCAATGGCTAAGACAAGGCTTTTGGGATCCTTCTTGGAGACATCAACCATCTGATCTGCCCAATAACTGGCGCGCGCCCGGTCGGCAATATCGGCCATGATGCGCGTTCCGATACGCCGGAGATTTTCAATCAGCGCCAGACGCAGCATGATTGGAATAGCCCACAACTCGCCTAGTTTCAGATGGGAAACTGACTGGTAGGCTGTAATAAAACTAACAAGGTTTTCCAGATCCACTCTGCCGTCGCCGTGGGAAATGATCTCCTGCGCGATATCATAAACCCGGGGCAGTCCGGCGGAAGTCCCGCCGACAAGCCGGGGCAGGCTCCGGCTGAATCCACGGGATAAGTGACGTTTGGCGGTGCGGACATTTTCTTCAATCAAATAAAAGTTATCCAGCAGCCATTCCTCTGCTGGAGCGACAGGGCTGTTCGTCTTGACGACGGCAGTCAACTGCCGGATGGTTTCAATCAGAATATCGTCATTGTCCTGGAGCCGTTCCAGAAGTTTCTCAGTCGCTTCCTCATTGGTTAATTGATGCAGGCTTGCCAGATTTTTACCATGCTGTTTCATCTGGTCGGAACTGAGCAATTCGGATCGCAAGGGGGACTCGTCGCGGGTATACTTTTTCCCGAAACGACTTTTCGAAAGGTACTTCTTCAAAAATAATAAAGTATTGGCTGCTGTCTTGTAAATCAAATTCAATTTTTATCTCCTTGTGGAAGAGCAGAGGCGGCCATCATGCCCCGGAATCACATCTTTTTACCGGGCCTACTTTAGAGAATGGATCGTTTGCCGTTATACCGTTCGGTATCGTAATATTTATCCACATCGATGAGATTCAGGTGATCGGTAACATCTTTCATGGGCACCGATGTGATCTCACCATGGCGATAGCTTACCATCCTGCCGAAATCCTCGTTGACAATCATGTCCACGGCCGCGATCCCGAACCACCGCGCCATCAGGCGGTCCCGGGCAGACGGCGATCCTCCCCGCTGAAGGTGACTCAATGTGACATGGCGGGTTTCCAATCCCGTTTTCCCCTCGATTTCCTTCGCGATATAGGCGGCAAGGCCCCCCAGTGACCGGTGACCGAACTCATCCACCTTATTGTCCTTGCAGAATTCGCAATTGGCGGTCATCGTCGCGCCCTCGGAAACGACGATGATACTGTACTGAATCTCCCGGCCACAGCGTTCTTCGAGAAGATCGCAGACCCGTTCCATATCAAAACGGTGCTCGGGGATCAGAATGATATAGGCGCCGCTGCATTCGCCACCGTGCAGGGCGAGCCAGCCCGCATGCCGGCCCATGGTCTCCACTACAAATATCCGGTTGTGAGACCCGGCGGTTGTTCGTAGACGATCGATCTCTTCCATGATGATATTCACCGCCGAATCGAAGCCCAATGAATAATCGGTGCCTGCAAGATCGCCGTCAATGGTCTTGGGAATGCCGATGGTTTTGATGCCCAGCCGATGGAGCTTGGAGGCCACGCCGAGAGTATCCTCACCGCCGACGGCCACAATGACGTCGATGCCGAGTCGGTTGATATTGTCCATCGCTTTTTGCGAGGCGTCATTTTTTGAATTGAAGGGGTTGGTTCGGGACGTTCCGAGATTTGTTCCTCCGTAACGGTCCCACGTGCGCACAATCTCCTCGTCGAGCTTCATGGTGTGACGGGCCAAGCTCTCCGGACTACCCGGATCGACCTCCACGAGGCCCTTCCACCCGTCCCGGATGCCGATG
The DNA here is from genome assembly GCA_009773315.1 of Syntrophaceae bacterium. GTDB lineage: Bacteria > Desulfobacterota > Syntrophia > Syntrophales > Smithellaceae > UBA8904. The sequence goes on along the minus strand of WRPE01000023.1, from coordinate 1,264 downwards.
ACGTCGAAGGTGACGGACCGCTTCTTCGCGAGAAGGGGATCAAGAGCCGTTTTAGTCACCCATTTGATCGCGCCGTTGAGGCCCGGACAATCACCGCCACCCGTTAAAACCGCTATTCTCATTGCTATTTTTCCTATTTAAAAGCATATTGCATATTCCTTGGTTTTTATCAACTGAAGAGTTTTGACCAGGCCATCCGTCCTTCATTCGCCGAGCTTGACCACTCTGTCTTTCGGTGTTAATGGGGTTTCAGATTAATCCCGCTGTTGCGGGACGAGCGTCAATTCTCCGCAGCGAGCTCGCGGCATAATGACGTTCATTTCATGCCTCGACAGCGAGCTCGCGAGATGGTTGATTGGTGAGGGTTATTTTGAAAAAAAGCAAACAGGATTCTTTCTGGGGCGGTATTGTCCGATCCATGGGGATTGTGTTCGGCGATATCGGTACAAGTCCCATCTATACCTTGACCGTTGTATTTGCCCTGACCCCGAGAACGCCGGAGAGCGTCCTGGGAATTCTTTCCCTTGTGGTCTGGACAATGATTATCCTCGTCACAGCCGAATACGCCTGGCTGGCGATGAGCCTTTCCTATAAAGGACAAGGCGGAGAAATCATGCTCAGAGAAATTCTGACGAAGACGCTCAAGCCCGGCCGCAAGTTGGCCTTCGGCGGGTTTCTTGCGATCATCGGTGTTTCGCTTTTATTGGGCGACGGGGTCATCACACCCGCAATTTCCATTATGTCTGCCGTGGAAGGCATCCTGCTTGTTCCCGGTCTGGAAGACCTGCGGCTGGAATTTCTGATTCTGATTGCGGTAACGATTGCCGTCGGTCTTTTTGCTGTTCAATCCCGGGGAACGGATAAAGTCGCCCGCGTCTTCGGACCGGTTATGCTGGTCTGGTTTCTTTGCCTGGCTTTAACAGGATTGGCGTCGGTGGTCACCATGCCGGGAATATTTAAAGCCGTTAATCCCTATTATGCCTTCAAATTTCTCACGGAAAACGGACTGGCGGGATTTTTTGTCCTTTCCGAGGTCATTTTATGTGCCACGGGCGGCGAAGCCCTGTATGCCAATATGGGGCACTTAGGCAAGAAGCCGATTCTGCATGCCTGGTATTTCGTATTTGCCGCTCTTCTAATTAATTATATGGGTCAGGGCGTCTTTGCTTCTGACTAACTTCACCATAACCATCAGAATTCATTGGATTCATGCTGGTGCTGTCACTGCTTGACTAGACACCAATTCAAATCCCATTTCATGAGC
>WRPE01000074.1 GCA_009773315.1 Syntrophaceae bacterium | reverse complement strand
GACACTTTTTCATGCCCTTCCTGCGCCGCTAGACAACGTTTGAAGACGTCTCCTTAAGCCTGTGGGAATTGGTTGTGGAGCTATATCAAATATCCAGAGGATTGACATCATCAACGATTCGGTTTTTTCTATTTCACAATCACCAGCGGGAAATCCATTCCGCGGGAATCCACCACCGGGAACTGCGCCTCCTGTTTGTATTTTTTGGTTACTTCCGGAAGCTGCTCTTCAATATAGCTCATCAGTCTGCGGACGGTGACGGTGTCGCTGCTGCCCGCGGCTTTTCCCTTCAAGCCTTCCAGCAAAGTATAGGTGAACACCCCGTGCCCAAGGTCCTTCACCTCGGCGGCGAACTGGTCTTTGGTGGATGCTGCGACCACGTGCGTTCCCGTGGATCTTGAAAGCTGGGAGAGCGCTTTTCGGTCCTCAAAGCCGCGGAAGGCTACGAGCACGGCGCCGGATTTGCAGGCATCGACCAGCATCAGGATTTTTTGCGCTCGAATGTTTTTCATGGCCGCGGCCAATTCCACAGACGATATTCCTTTGGTCCGGACATGCTCTTCTCGTTCTGGATAGGTCAGCTCGTGCGGAATAAAATACCAGATATCCTTGACGTTCTCGCCATGTCCCGCCAGATAAATAAGCACGGCATCCTGCGGATTGGTTTTTTCCAGTTCGCGCAGTCTGGTGAGGATTCCTTCCTTGGTCGCTTCTTCATCGTAAATTTCGATGATGTTCACTTGCTTGAAGAGCTGACCCTTCTGTCGGAAAAACCCGGCAATGCCTTTGGCGTCCGGAACGGCATAGTTGAGATTCAGCGCGGGATTACGATATTTGTTGATCCCAACGGCAAAAACATAAAGCGAAACATCCTTGGAAGGAGCCGCAAGCGAAACGGTCATTTCATAAGGATTGGATTCCGTTCTGTCGGAGCTGAATCCCAACGCCCGAAAGGTATTGAGGCCGTCCACCAGCGTCACGGTGAAGTCCCGCATTTTTTCCGCGCCGACACCGACAATTTTCACTCCCCGCTGATCATCGCCCAGCGCCTTGCCGTTATGAAAAAGGCGTATTTCGTCGATGCCGCCGCCTGTGTCTCTGGCCGCGACTTTGATCGTAATGGTGTCGGTGTTGAAGCTGTCATTTGGTTTTGGAGAAACGATCCGCACCTCGGGCGGCGGTTTAATGCCCTGGCGGATATCGGCCAGCCCTTCCGCCTTTTTACCCTGAAGGACGGAGGCGACATGGACCGGGTTGAAGAACTTCTCATAAAAGTTGTCGATGGAATAGACATTCATGCCGACGCGGACATTCAAGTGCTTGGCGCCACCCGGCGAGGCATTGAAATAACCTTCCGGCGTGATGACGACCCATTCGCCGTCCCAGAAGCTCACAAACTGCGCGATTTCCCTGCCTGTGGCGATGTCCCAGAGGCGGGCCGTGCCGTCGTTGCTGGCGGAAAGCAGACGCTTGCCGTCGCGGCTGACGGCAATAGACCGGATAGCTCCTCCATGCCCTTCAAAGCTTCGAACCTCCGCGCCCCGATCGACGTCCCAAAGCCTTATGATGTTGTCGCCTCCTGCCGAGACGGCAAACCGGCCGTCAGGGGTGAAGGCTAAATCCCAGATCCAGGATGATTTGGAATGGGATGCGTCGCCGAATGACCTAATCATTTCTCCGGTTGCCCTGTCCCATAGTTTGATGGGCGGGGCATTATAGGCGAATCCTGCGGTGATGACCCGGCGGCCGTCTTGGCTGATATCCACGAGGGAGGCGTTTTCTGTCTTTTTTAAAATGGCGTTGATGTTTAGAAATGTCCTGATTTCTTTGCCTGTCTCTACATCCCATAACTTAGCGGGGTCATATCCAGTTGCCGAAACGGCATACCTTCCATCCGAACTGACGGCAAGTGATTTGATCGCTTTTTGATGACCCTGAAAGACGTTGGCGCTTTTTTCATTTCCCAAAGTGATACCCACGCGGCCGACTGTGCGTTTTTTTCCGTCCCGGTCTTCAACCGTTGTCGCGGCGGGCGCCATATTCGCCTGGAATGTTTCATTGCCCCGTCTGACAACGAAGGCGAGTGTTTTGCCGGGGCTTGTCTGAATAATGGATAGGAACAGACTCCAGGTGTCCATCGCAACGCCGTCAATAGAGACGATGATGTCCCCCGGCAGCAGCTTTGCCTTTTCCGCCGCCGAGCCCTTCACGATGTCGCCGGCCAGGATGCCGGAAGATTTCCGCGAGACATCCCAGAGCTTCAAAGTTCCGTCGTTTTCTCCGGTCAGGACGAATTTACCGTCCGGTGTGAATGCCGCCGCGTCCACCAAATTACGGGTCTGGATTTCTTTGACGATCTTGCCGGTTTCCATTTCCCAGAGCTTGAGCGGCATGTCACCGCTTTGCGAAAAAACGTATTTGCCGTCAGGGCTGACGGCAACGCTCCGGCTAGAGTCGCTCATGCCTTCATACGTTCGACGCAGGCTGCAGGTGGAAAGATCCCAGAGTCTTCCGCCTGAAACGACGGATTGCCCGTCGGGACTCAAGGCGACATTTGCCACATATTTGGCGTAGCCCCGGAAAGTCCTGTACCCCATCTGGGGATTGATCATATCCCAGACGAGAAGCCCGTTTCGGTTACCCATGACGGCATACTTCCCGTCGGGTGTCACGGCAAGAGAAGGGATGGTGTCCATTAGATTTTCCGGCACATCAAATGTCCTGATCAGGCGGCCCGAATCGACACTCCACAGGCGGGCCACATCATCATAGGCGCCAGGGCCGGAAAGGATATGCCTGCCGTCGGGGCTGAAGGCGACGGACAAGACCTTTTCCTTGTGGCCTCTCATCGTCCGAATCTCCCTGCCTGTGGCGATGTCCCAGAGCTTCAACGTCTTGTCCCAGCTTCCGGACACGGCGTATCGGCCATCCGGGCTCACCGCGATGGAGGTAAGGATGCTCGCATGCTCTCCCTGAAACGTGCGTACTTCTCTGCCGGTGGCGATGTCCCACAATTTGAGCTTCCATCCGCTGTTGGCGACCACAAACCGGCCGTCGGGCGTGACGGCCAGGGCGTTTTTTGAAGACGAATCTCCGAATTTCCGGATCTCCCTGCCCGCGACGACATCCCAGACGGCCATTGATTTAGCGTCTTCCCATGCGGAGCCGGATGATCCTGTAACAATGTACTTTCCGTCCGGGGTGAAGGCCAGGGCGGGAACTTCATAGCCAGGCTGAAAATCCCGGATTTCGCGTCCTGTCTCAATTTCCCACAGAACAAGACTTTTGCCGGAGTTCGACAATCTTCTGGATGCGGAAATGACATACCGGCCGTCCGGGCTCACCGCGAGGCAGTTTATCCCGTCTTTGTGGCCGCTCAATGTCCGGATTTCTCTTCCACTGGCCATATCCCAAAGTTTGAGGGTATGATCTCCACCTCCGGAAATGACATGCTTGCCGTCGGGAGTGATGGCCAGGGAACTAACGGAATGACCCAGCTGGACAAAAATCTCCGGACTTTGCGCAAGGACTTTTGCCGCGCCTCCATATATCAAAAACATGGATAGGACGAATAATCCCGCCACTGCTGTTTTTAATGTTTTTCTTTTCATGATCTCTGCTCCGGTTGTCAGTTAATAAGGTTTTTATCGCATCCTTTCTTCCCGTAGGTGAATTTTTACTTTAAACTCATCTTCTACAGTTGCTAAAAAATAGTTCTGCTATTTCAGATAGATGTCTGCCTTGAAAAAGTTCTTGGCACCACAGATTGCTCTTTGACAACATGGACTGCGTCACGCCACCTCCCGGATCGTCGGCGGGATGGCCACGCCGACCGCCTGGAAAACCTTGCCACGGGAAATAACGGGGACAGGTACAATTAATACAAAAACTTGTATTCATATACTTTTGTTGCCTTTTTGTCTGCAAGAAATTTCATTTTTTCTCTCAAGTCGCTAATAAGTTTAGTGTATTGTTCATCGGTGCTTCTTGACTTCATTATTCCTTTGTCATTTCGCCCTTGAAAGTATTCTCTAATTTTATACAAGCTAGTGTTGTGCGTCTAACGCTTCTTTACATTTGGCAATCTTGGTCAATATTTTCTCCACCGGCGCTTTCCAAGCAAACACTTTCGGGTTTTGGTTGTGATTGTCCAAATACTCTTTGATTGCCGCAATCAACTGCGGAACACT
>WRPE01000022.1 GCA_009773315.1 Syntrophaceae bacterium | reverse complement strand
CCTCATCATCCCGGATGCCTAAATGACTTTAACCGATTATCCCGGGATCAGCAAGTTAGTCTACAACAAAGCTCCACCCGCGTGGAGTGATCCGCTATTAATTACATCTGTTTTTGTTGATTAACATACACTCGATTCAAAACAATCGACTATCAACTCTTGATCAAGCCCGCTTCCTGAAAGCTTAGGTGGCCGCGACGTGAAATGATGATGTGATCCAGAACACGGATGCCCAGAATATTTCCTGCTTCGGTCAACTGTTCATGCATTTTTAAATCCGCGTCACTCGGCTGCAAATCGCCGGATGGATGGTTATGCACAAAGATCACCGCTTTTATCGTGTCTTTGATCATTTCTGCGATAGTCTGTCGCAGAAATGGCCGCTGCTTTTCCACAATGGCACGCCTGATAGCCCAACACAACAGGATTAAATCCCGGTTGACGGCACGTGCCTCGGACACCAGATGAATAAGATCCTGCCTTAAATATCTCTTAGCCGAAACAATAATATAGTTGACTTTCTCCATATAGTACAATAAATTGATACTTACTGGAGACGATATGCATAAGGATCATTTAACGTTAATGCACGAGCTTCAAGACTACGCCTCGCCTAAAGCCCGCCTGACCAGGATGATCAAGTCGGGTGATGTGATTCAGGTGCGTCGGGGCATCTTTTTGGACGCTCACGAGAAAACCAGTTATTCCCTCAAAAGTCTGGCCGCGGTCATCTATGGCCCGTCCTATATCTCCTTTGAATACGCGCTGGCCCATTATGGACTGATTCCGGAGCGGGTTCAGGCCGTCACGTCGGCGGCTTATCATAAAAACAAGAATCGCCGCTTTTCCACCTCCGTGGGTGATTTCTATTACTACTATCTGCCGACGGCGGTCTTTCCCTACGGCGTTATGCTGGGTTCTGAAAACGATCAGAGCTATCTGATTGCCACACCGGAAAAGGCGCTTTGTGATACGCTCTACAAAACGCGGGGCATCGGCAGTCTCAAGGCAATTCAGGCCCTGCTTTTTGAAGATTGGCGGATGGAACGCGAGGCCGTGCTATCCCTTGACCGGGAAGGCCTCATCTTTCTCGCGCCGCTTTACAAAAAAAAGATTTTCCGGCTGCTTCTGAAATGGCTGGAAGGGGAGGTCAACCATGCATAGCGCGATTGCCGATATGCTCAAAGATTATGAATGCGTGACGGCGGATGACCATCGGCACGCACTCAATGAAATCGTCCAGGAGATTGCGCTTTTGGGTCTTTATCGCAGTGGTTTTTTCACCAAAGCCGCGTTTTACGGCGGAACGGCCCTGCGCATCTTTTACGGACTGGATCGCTTTTCCGAAGACCTGGATTTCTCCCTGTTGAAAAGCGACAAAACCTTTAATCTTTCATCCTTCACGCAGGTTGTACAGGATGAACTGGGCTCCTACGGTCTGGAGATGACGGTCAAAGAAAAGATCAAGCAAAATAACTCGCCGGTGAAATCGGCATTTATCAAGGGCGGCACGCAAATTCATATTATGAAAATTGCGTCGGTACAGCCGCCGGTAACCGGCATCAATCCCCGCGAGCAACTACGGATCAAACTGGAAGTGGATACCCAGCCGCCGCAAGGCGCAACATTTGAGATGAAATATCAATTGCGCCCGGTGCCCTATTCGGTGCGCCTCTATTCGCCTTCGTCGCTTTTAGCCGGGAAAATGCACGCCCTGCTTTGCCGGTCATGGAAGACGCGTGTCAAGGGGCGCGATTTTTATGACTATGTCTGGTTTTTATCCAAATCAATCCCTGTCAATATCACGCATCTGGCCTGGCGGATGAAGCAAACCGGACATCTTCCCGCCGATGCAGTATTAACCGAAGAAGATTTGAAGAATCGGTTGCGAAAACGTTTTACATTGGTTGATTTTGATCTGGCCAGAAAAGATGTGCTGCCGTTTATCAAAAATCCCGAAACGGTCGGACTCTGGTCGGCTGAATTTTTTTCCACGATTACGGACGACAAACTGAAAATCGATAATCTGCAATAATTAAACAATTGCTATTTCTTCAGCATGATCCGGGAATCTACGACAATGCAGGCTTTTGCGGTGCACATCACGGGATTGAGATCCACCGATTCCACAATGTCTTTTAAATCCATCATCAGCTTGGAGAAATTAATGATCGTTTTCTTCAGGGCATTCAGGTTGATGGGTTCAGAACCGCGATACCCGGTGAGCAGTTTGCGGGCGACAAGTCCATTAATCATATGATCGGCATCGCATGTTTTAAGAGGGGCCATACGCAAGGCAACATCCTTATAAATCTCCACCCCCACGCCGCCCATGCCCAACAGGATCATGGGGCCGAATTGAATATCATTTTTTGCGCCGATGATCAGCTCCAGGCCTTTGGCCATTTCCGCGATCAGCATTCCGACAAAACCATCTATTTTACTGAACCGCTCCAGCGTCCGGACAAGCGTCTCGTCATCTTTGATGCCCAGCACCACACCTTTCACGTCCGATTTATGAATGATGGCTGGTGATACAATTTTGGCGACGACCGGATAACCGATTTGCCGCGCGAGGCTTACCGCCTGCACTGCCTCGGTTGCTACGCCATACTTCGGTATTTTGAAGCTGTAGAGAGAAAATATTTTCTGCGCGTCCGGCTCCAGCACCCATCCCCATTTTTTTGATTTATCGATGATCTCTTTGATCTCTTTTTTCAACATGGCTGCCTCCTCGCTAAAGCTTTGGCCATCAATACAGCGCCTTCAATGGAAGGCGATACGGGAATGCCGTTGAGTTCAAAACCTTCGATAAGCATAGCATATTTTTCCACATGAGGCACATACGCGATAAACGGTTTATTGAATTGCTTGCTCACGGAGCTTAACTTGACGCCGATGTCCAGGGTCATGCCGGGAAGATAGGGAAGCAACAAAACGATTACACAATCGATTTCAGCCGAGGCCCCCATTACTTTGGCGCAAGCAACAAAATCTTCATCAATGGCGCTGCCGGTGAGATCGACGGGATTGCCAAGCGCGGCGATGGCCTGAATGTTGTCTGTAAGATTTTTCTTTATCTCTGCCTTGGTTGGTTCCAATAATTCCGGAACTTTTATTCCAGCAAGCGAGCAGGCATCAACCGCCATCGCGCCGTGGCCGCCGCTGCCGGTGATGATGCCGATGTTGCCTTCAATCGGCTTGGTGTAGGAACTTAAAACTTCGCAGAAGGAAACCAGTTCTAGTTCGTTGGCCGCCTCCAGAATATTATGTTGAGCGACCGCCGCGGAAAAGCTGGCGTAGTCTCCGGCCAGCGATGCGGTATGACTGGAGACCGCCCGGTCTCCGGCGGCTGTTTTACCCGACTTCATGATAATCACCGGTTTGGGTGAGCAGTCCGCCGCTAATACAAAATCGCGCCCTTCACCTTCACCAAAACCTTCAATGTAATAGGCGATCACTTTTGTGGCGGGATCTTTCGCCAGATAGGCCAGCAATTCTTTTTCTTTAATAAAAGCTTTATTCCCGATGCTGATGGCTTTGGCCAGGCCGACGCCCTGCTGGGCGAATTTGATCATGTGATCCACCAGAATGCCGCCGCTCTGGCTGACAAATGTCACCCCGCCCGCATCCGGTTTGATCATGCGTTCGATGGGCAGGAAAAAAGTATCTACCTTAAATGGAACATAGACGCCCAGACAGTTGGGACCGATAAACGGGAATTTCGCTTCCCTGGCCATGCTCACCATGCGATCCTGTAAATCTTTGCGTCCCCCTTCGGTAAAACCGCCGGAAATAACGGCGGCGGATTTGACCCCCGCTTTAATGCAATCGGCCATGACATCCGGCACCAGTTCGGCGCGCGTGGCGATCACGGCCAGATCAATCTTTCGGGAAATATCAGTAACATTCGGGTAAATCGTTTCACTGTGCAATTTGCCGCCCTTCGGATTAACAGCGTAAACCTCCGCCGGATAACGAAGATGGTTCTTGGCAAAAATTACATTGGCGGGATGGCGATCATTGGTCGCTGAAATACCGATAATTGCCATGGTGCGCGGTTCGAACAAAGGCTTCAGATCCATAAGAATCTCCATATATATCATCGTTAATGCAATCGTCTTTTATCATCCACCGTTAAAACGCGGCAGGGCGGATCTCTTTTAATCATCATAAAATTGATTTGCCGACCGGTGATGCCACCTGATCCGCGGTGCGAAAAAAAATCATCCTGACGGCATGAGGTGCAAAGCCCGGCTGCTTCAATGTTGGCGTCGGGAATGCCGCAATCAAGCATCTGACGGCGGTTGGCTTGAACCAGATCCAGCATCCACCGATCTTTTTGCTTTCCCGGAAATAAAAAGTCTTCAGCGTTTTTCTGGTGGCGAAAAGCTTCGGCGGCGGGTAAATCGACTTCGTAGCAGCATGGGCCAATGGAGGGTCCAATCGCAGCAAGTAAATCCCGGGGCCGGGAGCCATATTGGTTTTGCATCAGGTGAATGACTTTGGCGCTGATGCCAAGAGCGGACCCACGCCATCCCGCATGCACAGCGGCAATGACTTTTTTAATCCGATCCACAAAAAAGACCGGCACGCAATCCGCCGTTTTTATACAAATGGCCAGGTTGGTCCGGTTGGTTACGATGGCATCATAATTTAACGCTTCGCACGACGTGAAGTAATCGCCATGCGGCTTGATGACAAAAACATTGTCGCCATGCACCTGATTGAGAACGAGGAAGTTCTCCATCGGAATATTAAAAGCGGATGCCAGCTTGTCCCAATTTTGCAGGACGCGAAATTCTTCATCGCCTTCACGGAAACTCATGTTCAGGCTTTTGTAATCATCCTGGGAAACACCGCCGTGCCTTGTGCAGAAGGCGTGTAACAGAAAATCACAATCACTGAGCAATGGCGCATGCAGGTAGCCGATATTATTTATTTTACATATTGAAAACATGCTGGTTATCTTAATTTATCCTTCCAGTTTAGTAAACCGGTATTTCCGGCGGGTACTGGCGCGATCGCGCGAAACAGCGCGCGTAACTTTTCCATGTCTTCGGGAAGCGGCGCGGTGAAGACGACCCTTTCGCCGCTTTGCGGATGCAGAAAGGAAAGCTGTGTTGCGTGTAACGCCTGACGCTGAAATGATTTAAGATGGGCCTTCAGGGCCGCGTCTTTGACAGTCTGTAGTTTGGATGGATTGCCATAAACCATATCCCCGATCAGGGGATAGCCTCGCTCCGTCAGATGCACGCGAATCTGATGCGTCCGTCCGGTTTTTATTTCTACATCCAAAAGCGTTGCCACGCCGTAACGCTCGCGTACTTTCCAAAGTGTGAGCGCGTCTTTGCCCCGCCGGCTCCGTGTGGACATCTTTTTGCGGTCCACCGGATGGCGTCCCACCGGTAAAAGAATTTCACCGCTCTGGCCTTTGACATTGCCCCAGACCAGCGCCACATATTTTTTGTGTACGTCGTGCTTTTCAAATTGTGCGGAAAGACCGCGATGCGCTTCGTCAGATTTGGCGACGACGATCAAGCCGGATGTTTCTTTATCCAGCCGGTGTACAATCCCCGGCCGCAGCACGCCGCCGATGCCTGAGAGATCCTTGCAATGAAAGAGGAGCGCGTTCACCAGCGTGTTATTCGGATTGCCCGGCGCAGGATGCACCACCATGCCCGCCGGTTTGTTAACCACAATGATGGAGGCGTCTTCATACACGATATTCAAAGGAATGTCCTGCGGGATGGCAAGGGCGTCTATGGCCGCCTCCAGATGAATCTCCACAACATCGCCAACTTTTAAATGTTGGCTGACTTTCGGCAATTTACCATTCACGGTCACGTCGCCTTCTTCAATGGCGTTTTTAATCTGCGAACGGGAAAAGGATTCGTCAGCCTGCGCCAGAAAAACGTCCAGGCGCAGCCCGGTCTGATTTTCATTTACGACAAAACGCATTTCTCTGGAGAGCTCAGTTTCAATGGACAAAATATTACTCCGAATCAACAACCTCGCAGCAAGCTACGGCAAATTAACACTCGTCCCGCAACAGCGGGATTAAATAACAAAAATACTGGATTCCCTCCGCGGGGCAGGCTCTTCGTCTCGCTTATGCGCGCACGAGAATGACAGCCTTTTTTGTCATTACCCCGCTTGACTGGGTAATCCAGTCTGCAGACTATTCGGGGAACAGTCCCTACATCTTTCTCTCCCTTTTATCCTGAATACCCTAAAAGGCGCATAAGGTTACGAGAGGGCACGAGATAAAATGAGAATTAATTGGCTGATATCTGCCGCAGGGCATCTTCAACAAAGCCAAATTCATCTTCGGCCACAGTGCGCATATCTAAAAGAATTTGATCTTCATCCACCCGGACGATGATGGGCACAGCGGCGTGGCGAAGTTTAGCCTCCATCCGGCTTGATGGTACTTTTGCGTGTTTAATCGTGACGACGATCGTGGGAATGTTCTCCGTGGGTAACGACCCGCCGCCGGCGGCGGCTACGTCCTCGCGCAGTTCAAAAGTCAGGTCGGGGATGTTCGTTCTCTTGAGCTTGTTGATCAGCTTGCGTGCCCGCTTCTTGACATCGCGGAGCGGCTCGGTCAGCGCTTTGAGCGAGCGCAATTTCCGGGGAGCATCCTCCGGCGTGAGATAGTGCATTAACGTGGCTTCCAGCGCGGCCAGCGTGAATTTGTCAATCCGCAGCGCACGGTTGAGCGGATTTTTTTTGATGCGGGCCACGATATCTTTGTTGCCGACAATGATACCCGCCTGAGGGCCGCCCAGTAGCTTGTCGCCGCTGAACGTCACCACATCAACGCCCGAGGCCAATACGTCGCGCACGGTCGGTTCGTGTTGCAGGCCGTGAGCCGCAAGATCAATCAGGCAGCCGCTGCCCAGGTCATCGAAGACGGGAATGCCATGATGTTTCCCCAGCGCCACTAACGGCGGAAGTTCAGCTTCTTCGGTAAATCCGACAATCCGGTAGTTGCTGGTGTGCACTTTTAAAATCACGCCGGTATTGGGACCGATGGCTTTTTCGTAATCGGCAAGGCGCGTGCGGTTGGTGGTTCCCACTTCGCGCAGGATGGAATTGCTTTTAGTCATCACGTCCGGAATGCGAAACTCGCCGCCGATTTCGATCAGTTCACCGCGCGAGACGATTGCTTCTTTGCGATCCGCCAGTGTATTGAGCGTAAGCAATACGGCTGCTGCGTTGTTGTTGACAATCAAGGCATCTTCCGCTCCGGTGAGCGCGCAGATCAACCGACTGACGTGGTCGTAACGCAGGCCGCGTTCGCCACGTTCCAGATCAAACTCCAGATTGGAATAACCGCGTGCTACGTCGATGATTCTATTGAGTGCTTCGGGACAAAGAGGCGCTCGTCCCAGGTTGGTGTGCAGAATCACGCCGGTGGCGTTGACCAGACGTTTCAACTTGTAATGATATAGATCGTCAATGATCGCCTCGACGTTGCGGGCGGCCGACGCCGCATCTGTTGAAAGCGCCGGTAATTGCTTGTCTTGAACAGCCAGGATGCTATCCCGCAGTTTCTGTACAACGTCGCGGCAGGTCGTGAGGACGATTTCCCGCGAAGCTTTCGCATCAATGCCTTTTTTTTCCAGAAGCCCAATGACTTCGTCAATTTTCGGAAGGCCCTTGAGCAGTTCTTTTCTTTTGTCGTCCATAATCCTCTCCGTTTCCCAGTCAGTTAGATCAAGCCGGCCTGTTTACGGCAGTAATCGCGAAAATTGTTCACCGCAATAAAAAATTCCCGCATCATAATCACCCACAGATAGCGTCCGTGCGGCGTCAAATGAAGATTGGGAGAAAAGTAACGAAACGATCCGGCCAGCGTGAAGGCGACCATTTCCTTCCATAAAGTCTTAAAAAACCTGCCATCATATTTTTTTTCCAGATCATTGACATTCAGTCGCGTGCTGAACAGCTTCATCAGAAAATCGTACCGAATCTGATCGGGCAGATCAAATTTGCGCGAGGCCTGAAGCGGCAGTTTGCCTTGCGTCAAATTGGCGATGTATTGTTCGATATCAAAGGTATTGGCGTAGCACACACCGTTCAGGAAACCGATGGCGCCGCTGCCCAGACCCGCGTATTCGTCAAAATCCACGACATATTCATCAATCAGCGATTTGGCGGCTTTTTTCCTGGAAAAACACCAGGCCGATGAGGAGTTATGCTGTGACTCCAGACGGCGGAGTATCAGCTTGAAAAAAGATTTTTCCCGGCGGAAATTGACATCGCCCAGGGTTTCCTTCATCAGGCGCTGTGTGAGTGTGGAAACCATTAGGGGATAGAAGGTGATTTGCTCCATGTTCAGTTTCAGCAAAATCGCCAGATCAGCTTCCAGCATTTGTTCGGTTTGTTCGGGAAAGTTAAAAATCATATCGGCGTTAACGGTGTCAAACGACCCCATGGTCTGCCGGAGGCGTTCGGCAATCAGTTCACCGGAGCCGTATTTGTCGTAACGTGCCAATTTTTTTAATAAATCATCATTGAACGTTTGCACCCCGACGGAGAGCCGGTTGACACCGGCCTGCTGCAGCATGATGATATTTGCATCCGTCAGATGATTTGGATTGGTCTCCACCGAAATGGAGGTGACGGGAAACATCTTGCGGGCAAGGTGAAGGGTCTCCGACAATTCGTCCATCAAGACAGTCGGTGTGCCGCCACCGACATAAACGCCGGAAAATCGATAACCTTTTTCGCGATATAGCGCCATTTCCCGGCGCAGGGCGTCAAAATATTTTCGGGTCAGGCCTTCTTCAAAACGGATGCGGTGAAAAGAGCAATAAGGACAAAGTTCTTCGCAAAAAGGAATATGAATGTAGAGCAGGCGCTGTTTTTCGTCAGTGCAGGCAGGCAAATCGGGAGCCATGCCGTCTTCAAAATTCAAAGCGAGGGCAAACTGCCTCCTGGCGGTATTGGTAACTATTTGATTAATCACAACGCATTTCCAATCTTTCCTGGTATTAAGAATAATGGATGATCTGTTTAACAAAAGATGGAAGTAATTTGCAAGCTTCGTTTACTTGAAATAACACTCGGAAGTGTGTTATAGGCCAATGAAAATAATTAAACCGGTGCAATATATGGCCCCAAAAAGAGTCTTAACCCTTTGGAATAATGAAGGTGTCAACGAAGCTGACACATCCGTTCTGAGGAAAAAGTCGGATGAATTAAAAACACCGCTGGACAAGGAAGCGCAGGCAGAAATTCAGGCGCTTATTGATTCCTTTACCTGTCGCGATGACGCCTCGGGGCTCGCCGGGCCGCAAGTCGGCATCAACAAAAGAATAATTATTTTCCGCAATAAAACCGTGGAGAACAAGACAAAGAAAAATATGAGCCCGGATGATTATGATGTGCTGGTCAATCCACGCATTACTCAGTCACGCGGTGAAAAAGTAATGGCAACGGAAGGGTGCCTCTCCTGCCCGGACATTCAAATTGAAGTCAGCCGCTTTCCGGAAATTAAAGTCCGCGCCTTAAACGAAAAAGGCGAAAAAATCAGCAAGCGGTATCTTGACTTTACCGCCCGGGTCGTGCAGCATGAAATCGATCATCTCGACGGCACGCTCATCGTGGATTATGAGGGCAATCTTTATTACCCGAAAAACAAGCAGGCTTTAATTGATAAACTTTTCAAATAGTCAACAATCAATTTAGGATCGGGTGCCACCCATGAAAAAAACACCTTTATATGAAAAACATGTTGACCTGAAAGCTAAAATTATTGATTTCGGCGGTTGGGCCATGCCCGTGCAATATACGAGCGTGATCGATGAACATAACACGACCCGCGCCCAGGCAACGCTGTTTGACATATGCCACATGGGAGAAATTGAAGTCAAGGGTCCGCAGGCGCTTAATCTGCTCCAGGTTGCCCTGACCCGGGATATTTCGGGGCAAAAAACCGGTCAGGTCAGGCTCTCCACTTTGCTCAACGACAAAGGCGGCATCATCGATGATTTAACCGTATATAAAATAGCTGAAGATTTCTACATGCTGGTGACCAACGCTACACCCCGCGAGTCCGATTTCCAGCGGATAAGCTCCATCCTCGACAATAAAAAGTTCGACTGCAAGCTTTTGGATATCAGCGACAAGACCGGCAAGCTGGATTTGCAGGGGCCATGCGCCGAAGCGATATTGCAGTCCATGACTGACGCTGATTTGAAAAGCATCCGCTTCTACTCTTTTGTCGAATCGAAGGTGGCGGGCATCCCGGCGCTCATTTCCCGCAGCGGATATACCGGTGAAGACGGCTTTGAGATTTATGCTGCCGCAGGAAAAATTGGTGTTATCTGGGATAAATTGATGACGTCGGGCACAGCAAACGGTTTGAAACCGGCGGGACTGGGCGCCCGGGATACCTTGCGCCTGGAGGCGGGGATGATGCTCAACGGCCAGGATATTATGGAAGACATCAGCCCGTTGGAAGTGCCGTACAGCTGGCTTGTGGACTGGAAGAAGGATTTTGCAGGGAAAGCAGCACTCATGACGATTCGAGATTACGGCATTCAGAAAAAACTGGTCGGACTCGTGATGACCGGCCGGGGCATCGCGCGCCATGGCTATAAAGTCATGAGCGGCTCCAGAGAAATCGGCGAGGTTACATCCGGCACATTTTCCCCGACATTAAATAAAGCGATTGGTCTGGCTTTTGTTGATATTGAATTTGCCGCTCCGGATACGGAAATATCCATTGCCATCCGCGACACAGTAAGCCCGGCCATAGTGGTTAAGCTCCCTTTCTATAAGCGACAAAGACAATGAAATGTGAAGGAAATGTTATGCGGGCAATAACATCGAAGGCGTCAGCCCGGCGCATGCCGGGCCCTTTCTATAAAAGGCAAAAATAAGTCACTAAGGAGAATCGTAATGTCTAAATCAAATCCCACCGACAGATTATATTCCAAAGATCATGAATGGGTCAAAGACAATGGCGACGGCACGGCTGTGGTCGGCATTACTGATTATGCTCAGGAAATGCTGACGGATATTGTATTTGTGGAACTGCCCCCGGTTGGCAAAAAGTTGGCGCAGGGCGAACCGATGGCCGTTGTCGAATCCGTCAAATCCGTATCTGATGTTTACGCGCCGGTCACCGGCGAAATCATCGCCGTCAACAAAACACTGGAAGAAACACCGGAGCTCATCAACCAGGACGCCTTCGGCGAAGGTTGGATTGCAAAATTGAACCTGGAAAATGTCGCCGAGTTGAAATCACTTCTTAACGCCGCCGATTATGACGCACTGATCAAAGAGGAAAAACACTAAATATGAACTATTGCCCGCACACATCTGACGATATTGCTCAAATGCAGGAAGCAATCGGCATCGGAAGCATTGAAGAACTATTTGCCGATATCCCGCAAAAATTTCGCTTAAAGCAAATGCCCGATATGCCCGCTTCCTTATCCGAGCAGGAAACGCTCGGGTTGATGCAGGCCATGAGCCGGAAAAATATCATGCCGCGAGTCACCTTGACCGGTGCGGGCGCTTATGCTCATTTTATTCCGGCAGTTGTCGGCCACATCGTGGGACGCGCCGAATTTTACACCGCCTATACCCCATACCAGGCGGAAATCAGCCAGGGTGTTTTGCAGGCTATTTACGAATACCAGGCCATGATTGCCCATCTCACCGGGACAGAAATTGCCAACGCCTCCATGTATGACGGCGCCTCTGCGCTGGCGGAAGCGGCGGTGTTGTGCGCCAAGACATCCAATCGTTCACGGATTGTTGTCGCCCGGTCGGTCCATCCGCAATACCGGCAGGTTTTACAAACTTATTGCTGGGCTAACGGTTATACCATATCGGAAATACCATACGTTGCTAACGGCCAATTGGATGTTGCTGCAATGCAGCGCGCATTGGATGACAGCGTCGCGGCGATTGTCGTGCAAAGCCCGAATTTTTTTGGATGCATTGAAGATATAGCGCCGATGGCCGATGCGGCTCATGCCTGCGGCGCGCTGCTGATTGCCGGATTCACCGACGGCACCTCCCTGGGCATTCTGAAGCCAGCGGGAGCTTGTGACGCGGATTTTGTTGTGGGCGAAGGACAGAGCTTTGGCAATCCGCTCAATTACGGCGGCCCTTATCTGGGTGTTTTTGCCGCGCGTGAAAAATTTCTGCGCCGTATTCCGGGACGGCTCGCCGGCGCGACAGTTGATAAAAATGGCAAGCGCGGATTTGTGTTGACCTTGCAAACCCGCGAGCAGCATATCCGCCGGGAGAAAGCCACGTCCAACATCTGCTCCAATGAAGCACTTTGCGCGCTGGCTGCAGGCGTTTATCTGGCGGCACTTGGAAAAAATCTGGGCAAGCTGGCTGCTCTTAATATTTACAAAACGCAATATTTTAAAAATAAACTTTTACAACTTGATGGTTTCAAAGAAGTCTTTTCCGCCCCCGTTTATAACGAATTTGCCCTGCGCTGCCCCAATGCCCGGGCCGTCAATGAAAAGCTGCGGGCGGAAGGAATGATCGGCGCTTATGATTTACAAAAAGATTATCCGGAACTGGATAACACACTGCTCTTTTGCGCAACAGAAATGCTCTCCAAAGACGACATGGATCATGTGGTGGAGATTGTAAAATAGGGGGAACGTGAATGGAACTCATTTTTGAAATCAGCAAACCGGGACGCAGCACGGCGGATGTTTCCGCAAGCGATGTGCCGATCGTTAATATCGATGATGTCATCGGCAGGCAATATCTGCGGAACGATCTGGATTTGCCGGAAGTGGCGGAAATAGATCTGGTGCGGCATTACACCAATTTATCGCGCCGCAACTTCGGCGTCGATCTGGGATTTTATCCGCTGGGTTCCTGCACCATGAAATACAATCCCAAGATTAATGAAAATGTTGCAGCCCTGCCGGGCTTCACCGGATTGCATCCCAATGCGTCAGACGAATTTGCCCAGGGCAATTTGCAATTGCTCTATGAAATGCAAAAATATTTATGCGGCATTTTCGGCATGGCGGAATTTACCCTGCAACCGGCAGCCGGCGCGCACGGCGAACTCGCCGGCGTCATGATGATCAAGAAATATTTTGAATCGAAGGGACAGATACGCCCCACCATCCTGATCCCGGATACCGCCCACGGCACCAATCCCGCCTCCGGCGCGCTTTGCGGCTTTGATACCATCACTCTGCGTTCCAATCCGGAAGGCGGCGTGGATATCGAACATCTAAACTCTTTAATGACCGAAGATGTCGCAGGGCTGATGCTAACCAATCCTAACACGCTGGGGCTTTTTGAACGCAACATCGAACAAGTCGCGCAAATTGTTCACAGCAAGGGCGGCCTGCTTTACGGCGACGGCGCCAACGCCAACGCCTTTCTAGGCAAGACCAGACCCGGCGATCTGGACTTTGATGTTATTCAACTTAATTTACACAAAACTTTTGCCACGCCGCATGGCGGCGGCGGCCCCGGCAGCGGCCCGGTGGGTGTAAGTGAAGCACTGGTTAATTATCTACCGGTACCCCGCATTGTTAAAAATGAGTCAACGTACAGCTGGTCTGCGAATTTCCCCGACACAATTGGCCGTGTGCGCGCCTTTTACGGTAACTTCAACGTGATCGTAAAAGCCTACACCTACATCTGTTCACTGGGTGCAGAAGGCTTAACGCGTGCCACCGAAATGGCCGTGCTCAACGCCAATTACATCAAGGAAAAATTAAAACCCTATTATGATCTGCCTTACGACCGCGTCTGCATGCACGAAAGCGTCTTTTCCGGCAATAGACAAGTTGCCCAAAGCGGCGTGCATACCAGCGACATCGCCAAGCGGCTGATCGATTTCGGTTATCACCCGCCGACTATTTATTTTCCGCTCATTGTGCCCGAAGCCTTCATGATTGAACCAACCGAAACGGAAAGTAAAGAGACGCTCGACGCTTTCTGCGACGCTATGATTGCCATTGCCCAAGAGGCCAAGGAAAATCCACAACGGGTGAAAGACGCACCGCTTTCCACACCCGTGAGCCGCCTTGACGAAGTCCTGGCCGCCCGTAAACCGGATGTTTGCTGGAAAAGATGATAATTTTATGCCGTGCCTGGCTAGGCATAACCCAAGGATCTGTTTTTCGTGGCATTTAAACATTTGGGTTAAATATAGGGACTGCTCACCGAGCAGTCCGCCTTGAATTAAAACGGTGCGTTCGGAGATAACCTAATGCTTTAACCACCTAAAGGTGGCGCGAGAGCACTCGAGGTTACGCGACACACCCTTCAAAAACTATTCTTGAGTTAGAGCTGTAATCCGAGTTAAAATACATAAAATGAATCTAAATGATCAACAGCATGAACGAGCCCAGCTCCTGCGTAAACCTCCCTGGCTTAAAGTGCGCCCGCCCAATGCCGATCAGTGCCGTCAAATTCGATCAACGCTTTCCGGTCTTCAATTGCATACCGTCTGCCAGGAGGCGGCCTGTCCGAACATGGCCGAGTGTTTCGAAAGCGGCACGGCCACTTTTTTAATTCTCGGCAATATCTGCACACGCCATTGCCTTTACTGCCATGTTGCGCACGGCCAGCCTGCGCCGGTTGATGAAAAAGAAATTGAGCACCTCATTACCGCAACGAAAATAATGAACCTGAATTATGTGGTCATTACATCCGTGACGCGCGATGATTTGCCGGACGGAGGGGCACAAGTCTTTGCGGACTGTATCACGCAACTGCGTCAATCGAGACCAAACTGTAAAATCGAAGTCCTGGTTCCCGATTTTCAGGGCAATCAAAAGGCGCTGGAAAGGTTGATTGCCGCCGTACCCGATGTGATCAACCACAACCTGGAAGTGGCGGAAACGCTGTTTGGCGAGTTGCGGCCGCAAGGCAATTATCATCTTTCTCTTCAATTGCTTTCTCGAATAGCTGCAACGCCGATTGTTTCCAAAAGCGGTTTCATGGTGGGCTTTGGAGAACAAAAAAAAGATGTCCTGCGACTGATGGATGATCTGGCAGCCGCGTCTTGTGCGCGCCTGACCATCGGGCAGTATCAGCAGCCGACGCTCAAACACCGGCCAGTGGCCAAATATTATCATCCCGATGAATTTGCCGAATTCAAAGAAATCGCTTATTCAAAAGGTTTTCAATACGTCGAATCAGGCCCGTTGGTACGCAGTTCCTATCACGCGGCGAAAACAGAGGGAATATAAGAGAGGGAAGGCGCAGATGTTGCGCTTTCCCTCTCTTGCTGATGAGGTTAGACGAGCTTGAGATAATTTTTGACCAGGTATTCCGCCGTCTGCAGAGCGCCTTTGGCTGCGCCCAGTTTGGTGTTATGCGCCAGGCATATATATTTGATGCCGTTTTCGATAATCGGATCTTTACGGATACGGCCGACGCTCACGGTCATGCCGCCGCCTTTATCGCGATCCACGCGTGGCTGCGGACGGAACGGATCATCGGTAACGTCAATCAGATGGGCTGGTGAACTGGGCAGATGCAGTTCAGCAAAATCTTTCCCGTAATCCACCATCACCCTTTTCACATCTTCCGGCGAGCAGGGTTTTTCGGTCTGCACAAACGCGCAAACCATGTGACCGTCAAGCACCGGCACGCGGGTGCAGGTGGCGGTAATACCGAATTTCGCGTCTTGAATGGTGCTGCCGGTAAATTTCCCCAAAATCTTCTGTGGTTCGGTTTCGACTTTCGGCTCTTCACCCGGGATATAGGGAACAATGTTTTCCGTCATGTCCATGGCGGAAAGCCCCGGGGTACGGCCCGCGCCGGACATGGCCTGCAAAGAGGTCATCATGACCTGCTTGACGCCGAAGTTATCCAGAATCGGTTTTAACGAAACCACCAGACCGGCGATGGTGCAGTTGGATTTGGGCGAGATGAATCCCTTCCAGCCGCGATTCTTCTGTTGAACCGCCAGAAGCGCCGAGTGATCCATATTGACGCCGCCCACCAGAATCGGCGTATCGGTTTCATAACGAAATGCCGAAGCGGTGCTGATCACCGGGGTGGTTTTGGCGTATTTGGGTTCCAGCTCTTTGGCGGGACCTGTATCCATGGTTGAGAAAATGATATCAACGGATGTTGGATCGAAGCTTGCCGCTTCTTCCACAACCATATTGGCGATGTCCGCCGGCAGTTCTTCAGGGCACCACCAGCGGATGGAACCACTGGCGTCTCTTAGGGCATCAATGTACTTTTTGCCGGCCGAGCGCTCCGAAGCAACCAACTTGGTAATTTTAAACCAGGGATGTCCCAAAAGGCTTACAATCGCCTGCTGACCCACGATACCGGTCGCGCCTACAATAGCAATTTTTAACATAACAAATTTCCTCCAAAATTATTTGATACAATTCCGCTTTCTTCGGCTAACTTTGTTGGCTGCGCGAGCCCCCAGACTTGGGGGTCCTCGGCGCCCTCAACGTATTATCCTTATACGCCTCCGGCACCTCCTTCTTGCCGCCGCGTTATCCTTTGAAATCGAAATTGTATTTTGTTAGTAGTTCTTTAGTTTTTTCCACGTCCGCCGCGATCTGACGCTTCAAGCTTTCGGGACCGTCAAATTTGACAATGTCCCGCAGCTTCTCCACAAAAAGCACATTTATTTTTTTTCCGCGCAGGTCGCCCGTATAGTCCAAGAGGAATACCTCAAACGTGGATGTATAATCTTCAAAGGTCGGTTTTGCTCCGATATTAAGCGCCCCCCTGTATCGATTGCCATCAACCGTGACAAATGCCGCGTAAATACCCGGCGGGGGCAACAATTCTTTTTCCGGCTCGATGTTGGCGGTAGGATACCCCAGGCCGGCGCCTCGTCCCGCGCCGCTGCCTACGGTGCCCGCAACGTTATAATAACGCCCCAGCAAACGGGTTTCGGCCTGAATATCGCCGGCCAGAATGTAATTGCGTATCAACGTGCTGCTGACAATTTCATCGCCTATTTTAAACGCCTGAATCACTTCCACGGAAAAACCGAGTTTTCGTCCCTGAGCCTTCAGGTAGGCGTCGTTGCCCTGTCTGGCCTGTCCGAAGGTGTAATCATGCCCGATAATGATTTTAGTAATGGCCAGTTTTTTCCACAAAAAATCCTGCACAAACTGCTCGGCGGTCGTCTTGGAATATTTCATGTCAAAAGTGATGATTACTGTCGCATCAACACCGCAAATTTCCAGCAAATCCATCTTTTCAGATCTTGTGGTAATCAGGTAAAAGGGATGGATGTTCGGATGAAGAATCATTTTGGGATGCGGGTCAAAGGTAATCACCAGCGATTTCTGTCCAGCGCTTTTTGCCTCGGAAGCAAGCTTGCGGCAGATATGCTGATGGCTCAGATGCACACCGTCAAAATTGCCGATGGTGACAAATGCCCCCCGGTAATCTTTTGTTATCGTTTCAATTCCTTCAAAAACAATCATTACTTTTTTCCCACCACTTAAGTTGGTCAGCGTTGCAACATAGCATTTTGGGCATTAAATTCAAGCTCATTTTAACTTGACAAGATACCTTCGTTCATTATAGTGCACTGTTCGCATGCCGAAGTGGCGGAATTGGTAGACGCGCTAGGTTCAGGGTCTAGTGAGCGTACGCTTGTCCGGGTTCAAATCCCGGCTTCGGCACCATTAAAAAATTAGGGGGTTAACTGGTTTCATCGGTTAGCCCTTTATTTATTTTTAGGGCCTTGCCAACATTTTTTTCTTCTATGTGACGGTGAGCACAGGGCTTGGGGCGTTTTGACATTATCTTTGAGTTAAAAGCTGAATTACCATATAATCCGGGCGTCTACGGCCTTACAACCTGATGCGTCGACCAGGAGAGGATTGATATGCAACTCGGCCAGGTCGGAAATTTCCGTGTCCAGAAAGGAAAGACGTTCCAATGCTTTCAGCAGGGATTCCCCATCCACGTCCGTTTCATCTCTTTTGGCTACCGGATACTGGAATCCGGCTCTCGCAGGGAACGCCTGTCTGGCACAGACCGCATCCGGCATACAACCCCATGTAGCCGGGCCCATGGGCGCCTTCCATCCATGGTTTCTGCTTATCAAACAGGATATGGAGACACCTGGCCTTGTCGTGACCTTTTTCACTGAGCGCATCGCCAGGGCAGCGTCGGATACATGCCCCACACTTTCCCGTGGCGTAGAAAAGACAATTTGCCAGATGATGCTCGTAAGGTCTGGGCGAGGGCGTAAGCGCCAGGTCTGTAACCACGCTTCCACATCGCATCGCCATCCCTTTGGGAGTAATAAACCCGTCATTCAAACTGAAGGTTCCCAACCCGGCGGCGTAGGCCATATGCCGTTGGGACCAGCTGGAGGCAAGGTTGTCAGGAGGCGTGAAAATTTTATAGCATGGCGACAGTTCGGGCGCCAAGGCATGAACCCCGAACTGTTCAAGCACAAAAACCAGATGCCGGGATAGTTCTATAATGAAATTCTGGCCCTGCCAGCGGGTATTGTTCCAGCGAAGAGAAGGCCCTTCCATTTCCCGTGCGTTACTGGTCTTTGTCTTTCGGTTTATGGGCAAGACGAAAGAAATAACGTTGACGCTTTTGATCTCAGGGGACTCCTCTTTTAATTTTTCCGCAAGATATTTGGTGAGGATTTCTCGTGGCGTAAAATGTTGTTTGTGAACCACCTGTTTATAATCAGTAAAAAGCGCATCATTTCCGTCGGCAAAACCGATCAGTGGCGTTTCAAAAATCAGATCGTTTCCGAATGCCTCTAACTGATTGAAGGGGCTTGTGCGTACAAACTTTTTGATGACGTCTTCGATGAATCGATTTGGATTTGATTCGAGGCGATTCCTTGTTCGGTTGTCCACAGGGAAACTTATCACGGGCTTTGCCTTCTCTTCGTTAGGATATTATTGCCTTTACAGCAGGTGCAACTTGTTATATTTATAATTCCGACCTGTCAATGACCTTTTTATGCTAAAAGAGAGAATAAACCATGCACACCTTGATCAATAAACAGATGGTTGAAAAAATCCGTTCCAACGGCCATGTTCTTGAGGATCAGCCGAACAGAGTAGAGATCATGGATTCTCTGGGTCTCCCTTATGACCGACCGGCCGAGCATGTTGTCATCATGGGTTGCCAGAATCTCAAACTGATGCCTTCAGTGATCCAGGCATTTGCCCGCGTTCTGAAAAGGGGCGGCATGGATTTTACCTTTCTGTCAAAAGAATACTGCTGCGGAAACTACCTCTATCGCCCGGCGATCAAGGCCAAAGACGACGAGGCCATGGCCCAATGCCGGACTTATTCCAAAGAATTTGCCGGGTTAAATATCGAGCAGATGAAAAAACTGGGGGGCCGGAGACTGATCCTCTTCTGCTCCCCATGCTATCCTATTTACAAATATGCCTTCCCCGAGGAAGAAATCGTCTTTTATCCCAAGGTCTTAGCCGAATTAATTAGCGATCTGCAATGGCCTCATGAAATCGACTATTACGCCGGTTGCTACAAGCTCCACCAAAATTTTGCCAAAGTCCTCATGGATCTGAAATCGACCAATGCGGTTTTTCACAAGATTGAGGGACTTTCCATTAACCGGATCGGTGCGCCCGCCTGTTGCTACAAGCCGGACGGTCTGGCCCATATGATCAATCATGTCAAAACGGACTGCATGGTTCATATTTGCACCGGATGTTACTTCCAGGCGGTTTTCAATATGCCGAAAGAGAAGCAGGTCAAGATCTTGATGTTGCCTGAGTTCATCGATATGATCCAAGGAGGTTGATCTATGCCGACTGCGATATCCATCAATTTGGTGGACATACTTTCTTTCCAGTAGTAAGTAACCAACAGGTCGGTCATTTCAATTGAAGAAGGTGACAGTATGAAACCGTTGAGCATATTTCCCCTTATGTCGTGTTTTGTCATGGTCTTGTATTTTTTGATCTTCTCTTTTTCTGACATCGCTGTCGCAGAAAAAACAAGCGAAGAACGCATAAAAAATTGCATGAGTTGTTGCGCCTCCAAAAAGCAAATCTGTATAAATATAAAGGCAGACTTGCGACTATGTGAGGCCGTATTTCAAACCTGCGTTGCCACTTGTCATTCAGAAGGCCATGCGCCATCTGAATGGGATGATTGTTGGTCTCAATCTGACAAATAATAACAAAGGAGTTCTCACGTGAATAAATTATTGATCATTGTTGTCATGTTTCTTTTTTTACTTACGGGATGCTCGCCTGCACAAAAGATAACGCCGGAAGAACAATTCAAAAAAAGTTTCTCTAAACATACCTATGAAACATTTGCCGAAACGTCCATCAAAGGCGTCTATGAAGTCTATAACGGCCGACAGGTTTATTATTATCTTCCAGAAGGCGATGTTATTTTACTGGGCAATATCATTTCTAAGGACGGGAAAAATCTGACACAGGAAAGCAACACGAAACGGATGACCTCCCAGATCGCTAAACTGTCCTTAGATAAAGCGCTGAAAATCGGCGACGGGAAAAAAAAGGTCGTAAAGTTTACGGACCCGAATTGCGCTTATTGCCGTCGTGCGTTTGAATTTTTCGATAAGCGCAAAGATGATGTGACGCTGTATGTTTTTTTCCTCCCTTTGTCTCAGGATTCGGCAAATAAAATTCAGCATATTTTGTGCGCCAAGGATAAAACCAAAGCCTATGACGACATTTTAGGAGGGAAACTGGATGGAAACGCCCAGCTTAATCTCTGCAAAGATAAAAACGTTGAAGAACTCATCAAAGCGCACGGGGAGGCTTCTGCGAAAGTCGGCGTCCGCTCAACACCGCTGTTTTATATCAAAGGTCAAGTCGTGTCCGGCTTTGATCAGCCGGCAATTGAAAAACTATTAACCGAATAAATGGGAAGGAGGTTTTTTATGAAAAGAGCATTTGCGGTTTTGGTAAGCTCCATGTTTTTGTGTGCTTTGTCCGCTGGAGTTGCTTTTGCCCAGCCCGACGGCAAAGCGATTGCGGACAAGGCCTGTTCCAAGTGCCACGGTATTAAAAAAGTGGAAAGCGCCAAAAAAAATGCGTCGGAGTGGGAAGCTACCCTCGACCGGATGATTAAAAAAGGTGCGAAAGTCGCACCGGAAGAAAGAGATGCTGTTCTGAAATACCTCAACACCCTGGTCTTTTAACGAACTTTTGCCCCCGTCTTCGGCTCGCGGTCAAATCCCAGTAGTGTCAGCCCGGTAATGCCGTCCGTTGCCAGCAGCATGCCATGTGATTCCACGCCCATGAGCTTGGCCGGTTTCAAATTGGCTACGACGATAATGGATTTGCCGACAAGTTCTTCCGGCTTATAATCCTTGCCGATTCCCGCGACAATGCTCCGCTCTTCTCCAATATCGATCCGCAGTTTAACAAGCTTGTTGGATTTGGGAACAAGTTCGGCCGCCAGAATCTTTGCTACGCGCAAGTCCACTTTGGCGAATTCATCATATTCAATTTCCGGCTTTAAGTCGATGGCCGGTTTCTTCGGTTGCGGTCTTGCTTCCTTTTCAGCGCTCACGCGCGGAAAGAGCGACTCGCCGCGAATTAAAGCGCGGCCAGCAGGCAGTGTTTCGTTTTTACGGATGACGTCCAGATCGAATTTTTGCGGTAGCTCCAGACCGATTTGACTCAGGATTTTTTCCGCCGCCTGCGGCATGAACGGAGAGATTAAGATGGCGATGGCGCGCAGCGCTTCCAGCAGTCGGTACATAATTGCCGTAAGTTTTTCCCGGTTGGCGGCATCCTTGGCCAGAGACCAGGGTTCGTTTTCCACAATGTATTTATTGGCGGCGCTGATCAATTCCCAGATGGCCATCAGCGCTTTGTGCAGCAACATGTCGGCAAAAGATGCCTCCACGTCCACTACCGCTTTAAGCGCTGCAGCCTGTAAGCTGTTTTCCAGATCCGACGCCGGCGGCTCGGGAATTTTCCCGTCGCAATATTTGATGGCCATGGTAATGGTGCGGCTGAGCAGATTACCGAGATCATTGGCCAGATCGGAATTGAGACGCGCGACAAACGCCTCTTCGGAAAAGTTAGAATCCAGCCCAAACACCATGTCGCGCAGCAAAAAGTAACGGAAAGCATCCAGGCCGTACTTGTCTTTCAAGTCCAACGGCCGGACAACATTGCCCAGACTTTTGGACATCTTGCTTGAATCCGAATTCCAGTAACCATGAACGTTGAGGTGCTGATAAGGCTCAATGCCCGCGGCTTTAAGCATTGTCGGCCAGTAAATGCCATGTGGCTTTAAAATATCCTTGGCGATCAGATGCTGGGCCTCGGGCCAGAATTTTTTAAAATTTTCTCCGTCCGGGTAATCGAGCGCGGTGACGTAATTGATCAGTGCGTCAAACCAGACATACGTCACATAGTTTTGATCGAAGGGCAGCGTGATACCCCACGTGAGGCGCGTTTTGGGACGAGAGATACAAAGATCTTCCAGCGGATCGCGCAGAAATGCCAGCACTTCATTGCGATACCTTTCCGGCCGGATAAAATCCGGGTTTTCCTGGATGTGCCGGATCAGCCAGTCCTGATATTTGCTCATGCGGAAGAAGTAATTACTCTCTTTGCGGTGCTCCGGCACGGTCTGGTGGTCGGGACACAAGCCTGCCACGAGTTCCTTTTCCATGTAGAAACGTTCGCAGCCGACACAGTAAAATCCTTCATAAGCGCCGAAATAAATATCGCCCGCGTCGTAAACTTTTTGCAAAATGGAACGAACGGTTTCCACGTGATTCGCGTCGGTCGTCCGGATGAAATAATCGTTGGTGATAGCCAGTTCGGGCCACAGATGACGGAACTGCGCGCTGATGGAATCGGCATATTCTTTCGGCGTAATGCCTGCCTTTTTAGCGGCTTCGGCGATTTTATCGCCATGCTCGTCCGTGCCAGTGACAAAAAATGTTTCGCGTCCCATCATGCGGGCGTATCGGGCCAGGACGTCGGCAACAATGGTGGTATAGGCATGCCCGATGTGCGGCGAGGCGTTGACATAATATATCGGTGTTGTAATATAAAATGGTTTGGACATGATGGTTTGCGGCTCCTTAGGACTCCGTGCGCTTTTTATTCGTTTCCTGTGCATTTGTTATTTTATATTTTGCCTGCGGCGGCTCGATGGGAACCGGCTCTTCCGCGGCTTTGATCGCTTTGGGAGATTTCTTTGCTCCGGCATATCCATCATGTTCAAAGGAAAGACAGCACATCAGTCTTCCGCATAATCCGGATATTTTTTCCGGATTGAGCGACATGCTTTGTTCCTTGGCCATCTTCACGGTGACACGATCAAGATTTTGCAGGATGCCCGCGCAGCAGACCGTCCGCCCGCAAACCGCCAGGCCTTTGATAATTCTCGATTCCTGACGCGCACCGATTTGTTTGAGTTCAATTCTGGTTTTGAATTTCGAGACCAGCTCTTTGACCAGTTCACGGAAATCCACCCGGGCCTCTGCGGTAAAATAAAAGATCATTTTGCTTTTATCGAAAAAACACTCAACGGTGATCAATTTCATGGCCAGGCTTTTTTCATGAATTTTTTCTATGCAATATTTTCTGGCTTCTTCTTCGAGCAGTTCGAGTTCTTCCCTGGCGCGCAAATCATCCGCGGTGACTTTACGGATAATATTTTTTAAATTGGGAGGCAACTGATGAGATTCGCATCGATGGACGTCGGTTACAACAATTCCCAGGGCGATGCCGTTATCTGTATTGACCAGCACCTGATCATCTTTATGCACGATCAGGTCGGCGGCGTCAAAATTGTATATCCTGCCCTCTTTTTTAAATTTTACACCAATGATATTGGTCAGCACTGTTTGGTCCTGCTTTGCAATTTATTTTTACAGATGGAGATTAAAGGCCATTGCCTCTAATGTCAATGATTTGTTCACATTCATTTCAATCGTCTCGTTTGATTTCTCCACAAGGGTGATATTTTGCAGAATCTGCTCGCCGTTTAAACGGCAGGCGAGGGACGCGATGACGGGCAGATCATCCGAGTTGATGATCATGGAGGCCTGAGCGGTTTCCTTATAGACCAGCGCGTCGCGAAAATACGTATTCAGAAGCTTCAGCCCCTGTTTGATTTCCTTTTTGTCCTGTCCCAGAAAAGATGCAAGTGCCAGCAGACTCATCGGATTGCGCAGGCTGGCGGTGGACAGAAGGCGGCTCAATTCGGTGCGATATGCAATCATGTCTTCCGAGTCCAGTTCGATCGCCTGTCCGATCGAACCGCCGGAAAGGGAGGCGAGCAGTAAAGCTTTGGATGCGTCCATTTGCTGTTGTTCGATTAAAAACTGCGCGACGGTTTCGACAGCGAGCGGGTTTACGCGCACATGCCGGCAGCGCGAAAGAATGGTTTGCGGCAGCCAGTAAGGACGCGCGGTCACCAACATGATGATATTATCGGCTGACGGTTCTTCCAGGGTTTTTAATAGGGCATTGGCCGACTGTTCATTCATTTTATCCGCGTCGTCGATGATGAAAACGCGCCTTCGTCCTTCCAGGGGTTTAAAGGTCATCTGCTCCTGAATGTTGCGGATAGCGTCAATGCGGATAAATTGCGCCTGGGTTTCCAAGACATGAATGTCCGGGTGGTTGCGGTGGATCATTTTCCTGCAGGAGGAACAGTTGCCGCAGGAATCATATCGTTCGGCGGCGTTTTCACAATTCAACGCCTGAGTGAATGCCATCGCCAGGGTTTTCTTGCCGATGGCGTCAGGCCCGCTGAAAAGATAAGAGTGCCCGACGCGCTCTTGAGCCATGGCTTTTTGCAGCATGCCGATTTGCTTTTGATGACCGTAAATATTTGCAAAAGACATAGGGAAATGAAACCGCCATAAAGGTTAACTTTGTCTGTTGATGAACGCCATCACATGCCTGCGGGTGTCTTGGGCAATCATGTCCACAGTTCGCGCCGCGTCAATCACCCGAAAGCGTCCAGGCTCCGTTGCACAGAGACTCAGGTAACCCTGCCGCACTCGGTTGTGAAAATCCAGTTTTTCTTTTTCGAAACGGTCGGCTACCGACGGATCTTTGAGTTCGGCGTCGCGCCGGCCGGCTCTTTGTAGTCCGGTTTCCACCGGCAAATCAAAAAGCAGTGTTAAGTCCGGATTTAACCCCTCGGCGCAATAGTTGTTAATGGTTCTGATGAAATCGAGATCAAGCCCTCGTCCCGCCGCCTGATACGCGAATGTCGCGTCGGAAAACCGGTCGCATAATACATATTTCCCCTCTTTCAGTGCAGGCCAAACGACCTCTCTCACGTGCTGTGCTCGCGCCGCGCAAAACAGGAACAGTTCCGTTTCCGGGCACATGGCCTGATGGCCGCGGTTGAAGAGAATATCGCCGATTTTTCGGCCGATCGGGGTTCCCGATGGTTCCTGTGTCAGCAGCACGGGAATGTTTTTTCCAGCCAAATACTCGCCCAGAAGCTTTACCTGCGTGGATTTACCGGAGCCTTCGACGCCTTCAAAGGTAATAAATTTATTCATGGGCGGCTCTCCCGAAGTCAGGGGGGTTAAAGTGTGTTGCCGAGACCTTGTCCGCTTTTTTATATTAATCTAAAATATTCCCTCGCGGAAGATGTATTGCAATCAACCACTTCGCCGCAAGCTGTCGAGGCATGAAATGAGCGTGTTCATATCGCAGCAGGCGGCGGCGAATTAACGCTCGTCCCGCAACCGCGGGATTAAAAAAAGCAGGGGAAAGATCCGCCGGTCCCGACGGATATTCCCCCAAGTTTATTGGTCTGGCTGAAATTATTACTTTTCATCTCCGGGAATAATTGCTTCCACTGGACATTGATCGCAGCAGGCGCCGCAGTCTGTGCACAACTTGGAATCAATCACGTACTTGTCTTCGCCTTCGGATATTGCTTCAACCGGACATTCGTCCTCACATGAGCCGCAAGCAATGCATTCTTCTGTAATCACATATGTCATTTCTTTAAAAATCTCCTTTAATCAAAAAATTTTAGCGTTCTTCCGACCGTGTCGGCGTCTAAGCCGTTGTTCAATAATAACTGTAACATTTTAATACCATAACCGGCATAAGGGGCCGTAACGAAATGGAGAGAAATGTAACAGTTACTTTTTAACGGCCCCTAAACAGACACGACTTCCTTAACGGAAGGCACTTGCTGTTTAATGATCTTTTCGATGCCCATTTTCAATGTCATCTGCGCCATCGGGCAGCCATGGCAGGCGCCGGTCAGTTTGACTTTGACCACGCCGTCTTCGGAAACGTCAACCAGTTCTACATCGCCGCCGTCCGCCTGCAGACCGGGTCGGACCTTTTCTATCGCTTTTTGTACTTGCTCTTTCATAAATGATCTCCATTTTTATGATGAGTTCACAGTCTATCGCGCACCAAATCAATGCGGCATTTCTTTAACCAGATCATTGACAACCGAGCGCGCGACATCAGACAGCTCCGGCTTAAGGAACATGTAGCTTTCCGCCAGATGGTGGCCTGCCTTCCACATGATTTTTCCGGTTTCCGCATCGATCAACTTAAAGCCGATGCTGACCTTAGCCAGCTTCTTATCTTTTTCCACCGTATAATTCCAGTAATCAATAGCGACTAACAAAAATGCATCCGTTTTTGTCACCTGACCGATTTTCTTGCTCAAAACGGAGTCGGAGTAGTTCAGAGTCTGAAACTTGGACAGATAGTCGGTCATCGTTTTGCGCAGTTCATCGTTGGCCTGAATCTGGCGATTCAGGCTGGCCGTGTCGGTGATGTCGCTAAACCATTTTTTCTCCATCAGCACGCCGGGCACAATCTGCTCAATATGATTGCGTGCTTCTTCATACGTTCCCACATCCGCCGGAAATACAGCGATTCGTTTGGGATGATAATCCTTTGCCGCAGGGTCCAGTTGAGAAAAACGCAATCCGCCGCAGGCGATAGCGCTCAAAGCAGCAATAACCAGAACAATTCGAGTAAAAAATTTTCCCATCATTATCTTTACCCCTTTCATTAGTTCAGTATCGTAAACTCAACTTAGAACGAACCAGCAGAAAACAGCAAAACCAGCAATAATATAGCTTGTTTCCAGGAGTCCTTCAATGACTCCCCCCGAAAGACCCGCCCTTCTATCACAAAGCCGGAAACAAATCCATATATATAATATACACAAAACCAGGAAAATACTTAAAGTTGAACTCCATCCGACAGGAGTGGAGATCAACAAAACAATCAATAAAATCAGAATGATAATTTTTAAGAGGACTTGAGTTTTTTCCTTGCCGATCATTACGGGAATGGTTTCCCGTCCCAATAGTTTGTCGCTTTGGATATCCATAATATCCGACATGGCTGATCGAATAAAGACTAAGGCGAACGTGAAAATAAAAGCGACCGCCATTCCGGCGCTGGCCTGTTGGCTATTGTTCAAGGCCGGTAAAACCGCCGTCACCATTCCCCATGCGGCGGCGATAAAAAAGTTTTTTGATCCGGGGATGTCTTTTAATCTCTGAAAGCGCAGGCCTCCAGGCAGAATTTTCATATTATACAAACCGCCGGCAAGAGAAATGAAAAACAAAAATAAAAAAGAAAGCATGCTGTTCGCCAGCGATAAAACCAGAGCCATCACCAAAGAGACAATAGCCGTCAGATGATAGTGTCTTTTGAACCTTAAATAGGATTTTTCACGAAATGAACCGATCAGTCCCGATTGTTTTCTGCCCGCCAGCCGATTGAGAACGTGCATGGCATAAACAAATAATGAAGCGATGGCGATCGACGAAAAATGGACAGGGATTTTTTGCAACAACATGCCCGTAAGCGCCAGACAACCCGCGCCCAAGGCGGAATAGAAATTCGTTTTAACCATCCATAGCCAAAGCTTGAGGAGAAAGCCAACCTTTTGATGTGGACTGCTGTGTCTTTCCGCAAGATTATCCATAACCTGATCGATAATCCAGTTCGGTGTGGAGGCGCCGGCGGAAACCCCGATACTTTTGTAAGGCGTCAGATCTATATTTTTTATTTCTTCAGCGGTTTCAATATGGAAAGTCGGCGTGTTTTGTTTTTGGGCCAGATCAGCCAGCCGGCGGGTATTAGCGCTGTTTTTACCGCCGACGACGAATAAAGCGTCCATTTCCGCAGCCAGAGTGATAATTTCCTCCTGCCTTCTCTCCGTGGAGGAACAGATCGTATTGAAAACGACAGCCTGCGGATTTTTTTCTTGGATTTTTTGAACAATATGGGCGTAATGATCCGTGTCCTGAGTGGTTTGGGCCACAATACAGACTTTTTCCATGGCGGGTAATTTATCCGCATCCGAAAGCGTCGAGACAATAAGGCCCTGGCCTTCGCTGTAACCCCAAAGACCGTCCACTTCCGGGTGTTCGCGGTCTCCGGCGATGATGACCGTGTAGTGCATCGCCGTGTGCTTTTTGATGATGGTCTGCACGTAGCTGACTTTCGGACAGGTGGCATCAATGATTTTAACGCCGCTTTCCTTGATTTTTTCTCTTTCGTCAGGCGCAATACCGTGCGCCCGGATAATCAAAACAGCCTGATTTTTGTCCGGGATGTCCTCAATATGGTTGATGGCCGTAATGCCTCGATTTTTAAGAAGTTCAATGGTTTGCGGATTATGGATCAGGGGGCCGTAGGTGTAGATTCGCCTGCCCATTTCATGTTGGACAACATCCAGAGCCGCATCCACCGCCCGGCGCACGCCCATGCAAAACCCGGCTGTTTTGGCCAGTTTGATTTCCATTTAGTCTGTTTTCCGCGCTAATACAAAAAACTCTTTATTGCCTGCCGGTCCTAAAAGAGAGGAGTCGCAGGTTCCTTCCACATCCAACCGTTGGGACTGACAAAATGAGACGATTTCCCCGACCACTCGATCATGAACCGCCGCATCTTCCACCACACCGTTTTTTCCGACTTCTTCCCTTTGTGCTTCAAATTGCGGTTTGATCAATGCGAGAATCCGGGCGTGATCTGCAAGCAGCGCCAGCACGGCGGGAATAACGGTTTTGAGCGAAATAAAAGAGACGTCAATTACGGCCAGCGTTGGTTTCTCAGTAAGATCAGAGCCGTTATAGTGGCGGATATTGGTGCGTTCAATGATGACCACGCGCGGGTCTCCGCGCAGTTTCCACGCCAGCTGGCCATAGCCGACATCAACGGCGAACACTTTACGCGCACTCGCCTGCAACAGGCAGTCGGTGAAACCGCCCGTGGACGCCCCGACATCCAGGACGACTTCACCTGACACATCCAGCGCGAAGTGATTAAGCGCGCCTTTTAATTTCAAACCCCCACGGCTGACGTAGGGATTGTCGTCGCCCTTTATGTGTATTTCGGCGTTAACAGGCACCAGTAGATCGGCTTTATACAGACAGACATCATTTATTTTTACGGCCCGGGCCAGAATAAGAGCCTGCGCTTTTTGAATGGTTGGCGCAAAACCACGGGACACGAGCAATTTATCTAAACGAATTTTTTCCATATCATGGATGTCCCCATCTTCTCCCCCATCACGTCTGACCTTTTTTCTGGATTTCCTCATCTCTTAATACTTTGCGGAGGATCTTCCCTGCAGCAGACTGGGGAAGGGATGTCCTGAATTCGATTTCTTTCGGCACCTTGTAAGGGGCCATTTTTTCTTTACAAAAAGAGATAATCTCTTCCGCCGTCACGATCTCTCCGTCTTTAGCTACGACAAAAGCCTTAACCGTTTCCCCCCGGTAGGCGTCGGGTACGCCAACCGTTACAACATCCTTGATTTTGGGATGCCGGTAGATGACTTCATCGACTTCCCGGGGATAAATATTAAACCCACCGGCAATGATCATGTCTTTTTTGCGATCTACAATAAAAAGAAAACCGTCTTCATCCTGGACGGCAATATCCCCCGTATGGAGCCAGCCGTCAACAAGCTGCCCCGCCGTTTCTTCGGGATTGTTCCAATACCCCTTCATCACGGAGGGCCCCTTCAGAAGCATTTCACCCGGTTGTCCCCGGGGAACGTCTGTCACACCATCCACAATGTCAACAAGACGGATATCGTTATCCGGTGCGGGAAGGCCAATGCTGCCCGTTTTTTTCTTTCCCAAGATGGGGTTTACGACCCCCAGGCCTGCCGATTCACTCATTCCCCAGGCTTCTGTAATAAATACACCCATATCCCGAAGCCGCTCAATCAATTCCACCGGACAGGGAGCGGCTCCTGAATTGACAATGTGTATCCGCCTGCCCAGATCAGCCTCTTTAATCCGAGGATGATTGACCAGAGCAGTCAGCATGGTCGGCACAGCCGGGAAATAAGTAATTTCACCTATTTTAATAATTAGATCAATGACTTCATTCGCCTGAAAGCGGGGAACCAGAATCTGAGTTACGCAGTTGAAAAGCGACCAGTTGGCAATGAGGTTCCCATAAACATGATAAAGCGGAATGATAATCATCGACGATCGTCTTTCCGGGGGAATGAATTGCATAATCGGGAACATTCGCGGCGATGTCTGGAACACTGCCGCTACCAGATTGGCATGGGTGAGAACCGCCCCTTTGGGAATACCTGTTGTGCCGCCGGTAAACTGAATGACGGCAGGGTCTTCCGCCTCGACGGAAACTCTGGGCCGCCGCAGATCAGTACAGTTTTCCAGGAGGACGGCAAAAGAATACCATCCTGCGCCAAGGTCACCCGTTACGCCGGGAATCTTTTCCTTCGCATATTCCATGCGGTTCGTCAAAATGACACGGGCAATAGGGATTTCCCTGCAAAGTTCCCGGATGAGCGGCTGGGTTTCGTTCAGGGTAACAAGCGTGCTCAAGCCCGTATTCTCCACGATCATGGAAAGCTCTTCTTTCGGGTAGGCTGGATTGAGATTCACCACAATCGCTCCCAGGGAAAGAGCCGCATAATAGGCAATCAGATACTGGGGGCAGTTGGGCAGATGAACCCCAACCCGGTCGCCCTTCTGCACGCCTATAGCGGCCAAGGCATTGGCCATCCTGATCACTAGGGCGCGAAAATCGCGGAAAGAGATCTCCGCCCCTTCATAGTAGATGGCTGCCTTGTCCGGCAAAGCATTCGCCGGAATCTGCAGCAGTTCGGGGACGGCAATCTGGGGATAACGAATAGTTGCGGGGACGTTGTAATCGTAATATCGATGCCAAAACCTTTCAAACACAATTCTCCTCCTTTTATTCTTGATATTCTGGAAAAATGCTTAAAGCTTTTTCTTGCATTGGTCAAGATGATTAAGGGTTGGCTTACCAACAACCGGATTGTTGGATTACTAAAATAAAAAGTGCGAAAGATTCTTGACACTACCTTCCTGTCGTTGTCGCCATGAAAGATATCTATGGAACGAACACCGCGCTGTGCAAGGTGATGCGGATAATCTACGGCAACTATTCTTGATATTCTAGACATGGAAGATGTCTAAAGTATTCTTTTGCAGTAGTCAATAAATTAAGTGTTATGTCCTCAGAATTACTGGTACATTCGTCCCTTGGTACATCACAAGATTAAAGATTTGACCCCGTTTTCACTAAAGATCCCGTGAAGCGCGATGTTATCCGGTCTTTATTTTTATATCACCTTCTATGTAACGGTGAATGATGCCGGAAATAAGCGTTTGGTATTGTCATACCCATCTCCATGGCTTTTTTTTGAATACCAACAAAGTCATGGTCATACAGGCGAATCGTTATACGCTTGTCTTTTTTAAGTGTGTTATTTGCCGCTGCCTTAATCGATTCTATTTCTTTTTTTGATGGCGTAGCAAGCTTCATCTTGCCCTTTTCTAACGCATCAAGAATATTTCTTTCTTCTTTATCGTATTCTATTTACCGTTTTGGCAAAGAATCATTGTTCGCTATACACGGATATGTAAGTTCTGTACCAAAAAGGTTGTAAAAAAGGTATTTGGGCAACAGGCCGTAAAGATTTGACCCCATTCCCCGCCTCTACCTCACCTTCCCAATCGGGAACGCCTGGCCGCTGATTGATATTGTGGGATACTGGGCTTTCTTGAATATCTTTTCGGCAAGCATGGGCACTTCATTATCCACATAATCGGCAAGCTCGGTTGTCCTCACATAACCTGTATTTCCCTTGTCGGCTTTTCCTTTTAATCCTTCTGTCAGGACATAAGTGAATAATCCATGACCCTGATATCCTTCCAGCGCTTCCTGAAGAGAAGTAGATGCCGAAAGAATGGTTGAGCCTACCGCCCGGCTCAGGATCTTCATTGCCGTATCCTCGCTCATGCCGCGCGTCAGCATCGCTACCTGGATGGCCTCACCTAAAGCTCCCGCATTGCAGGTGTCAATGATGATCAGCTTTTTTGTGGCCGGGATATTGCCTACAAGTTCCTTGAATATTGTTTGACCAATGGCGTCGGTTTTTAGTTTCTCTGTTCGTGTTGATCCAACATTGGAGGTGATCAGAAAATATTCTCCATCATCAACTGTGCCGTGGCTGGCTACATACAAGACAAACAAGTCATCAGGATTTAAAGACTGCATGGCTTTCAGTTCTTTTAAGATGTTTTCTCTTGTTGTCTCTTCTGTGGAAGAAAGAGTTTTTACTTCGACCTTGTCAAATAGAGCTGATGCGACTTTCTTCAGGGTATTGGCAAAGAGTGTGGCATCGGCAACAGCATAGTTAAGTTGCAGCTTGGGGTTCTTATATTCGTTGATGCCGATGACCAGAGCATAAAGAGAAGGTTTGCCGGTGGATTTAAATGATGCGGTTATTTCATAAATAGCGCCTGAGCTTTGCATGGTATTGTCGGCATTAAAAGCAATAGCCCGTATGGAGTTTAGGCCACTGGAAAGTTTTAGTTTATATGTTTTAAATATTTCGTTCTGATTAGCTGTGACAATCTTTACGCCTCTGGTGCTATCCAGCATTACTGCTGAGCCATTGAGATAAAGACGAATATCGCCAATCCCTCCGCCGGTATCGGTAATTTTCAAGGTGATGGCGGCGTCGCTCTTATCAATGCTTTTGGGCGTATCCACTATCGCTACATCAGGAGGCGGTTTTACATTCGCTACGTTTTTGAGACCCTTCAAAGACCCACCGGAAAGAGCGGCCATAGCAACATCGGGGCGGTAAAAGCTTTCCCGCAGCTGCTCGATGGTATAATCTTTGCCACCGACTTTTACATTGAGATACTGATCGCCTTTAGGAGAGGAGTTGTAATAACCGTTAGCTGTAGTTACAATCCATTCACCGTCTTCAAAGGCAATCATTGAAGCAACTTCTTCACCGGCGGCGACATCCCATATTCTTGTGGAGGCATCTCCGGCGGATATCACATGCCTGCCATCGGAAAAATATTTGGCCGAAGTACCGTACTCCCAGGAGGAATGCCCGCTGAGATTTTTCCATTCCGATCCCGACGCGATATCCCATATATTGATCTTGCCATCCATTCTTCCCGACAAAACGTATTTCCCGTCGGGAGAGAATGCAACCGATTGGATTCCGGAAAGAAGACCGGTGGAACTGTCCGGGCTGACGAACGTCTTGATCGGGGTTAAATCAGTGGCATTCCAAATGATGACGCGATTATCGGATCCACCGGACACGGCATGCCGGCCGTCGGGCGAGAAGGCGAGGGAACGGACAACCTTGACGAAGCCGCGCGTCGCCATGACGCTGGTGACTTCCCGTCCGCTGGCAATGTCCCAAAGCTTCATCTGCCCGGCGCTGTCGCCGGATAAAATCCGCCGGCCGTCGGGCGAATAGGCCACCGAGTAGATCCGTTGAGGAATTTTCAGCTTGAAGTCACGGACCAGTTCGCCTGTCGAGACGCGGTAAATCTTCATCCGGGATTCTTTGT
Source organism: Syntrophaceae bacterium (assembly GCA_009773315.1). Lineage (GTDB taxonomy): Bacteria > Desulfobacterota > Syntrophia > Syntrophales > Smithellaceae > UBA8904. The sequence goes on along the minus strand of WRPE01000022.1, from coordinate 45,525 downwards.
CTTTAACAAACGGATTGAAATTGAGGTTGGGGCCGCCGGATAAAAGGTGCTTTCCATCCGGAGAAAAAACAACGGATGCGGCATCCTCTTCATCAAAAGTCATGATTTCTTCGCCGGTAGCGAAATTCCAGAGTTTGGTTCCTTTACCCCCTGATGCAAAATATTTTCCATCAGGCGAAAAAGCTACATTGATCGGATCTAAAGAACCCTTATGCATGAAAGTTCCCAGTTTTTTCCCCCGTTGAATATCCCATAAAATAAATGAGTCGAAGCTGCCTGTTAATGCATAACGTCCATCCGGAGAGATATCAATTTTGCTCACAATCGGCGCTTTTTGTTTAATCTCCCGCGACATATTAGCGTCCTTCACTGTAAGAACAGGCTTGGCCATACATGAAGAAAGAATAAGTGCCAAAAACACTACCAATATTTTTCGATAAGCAGACATAAACCCTCCTCTGTTTACTGCATTAATCCCTGCAGGTTGTCCCATCAGAAACCCTATGAGTGAATTCCGGGGACACAACACTTAATTCCGCCCCTTGGCTTCCTAATTTGATGGTATAACCGTTTGTCAACGGGTTTTTACTTTTCACTGCAATTTATAGATCGGGCTGTCTTTCCCGAAATTGATAATTAACGGGGTCTGGCTGTGTCCGATTTCTTTGGATATCGTCGTGGTCATTTTCCTTGTATACTCTCCCAAACCCACGATGCTGACCTTCCCGTCTTTATATTTGTCGGCTTCCTTATTGTTGTTCAAACCGTCCAGCAGGGTATAGGTGAAGAGACCGTTGCCCTTGTAGCCGTCCATCGCCGCCTGTTTGTCATTGGCCGAGGCATAAATATGAAGGCCCATCTTCTTGGCCAGAACAGACATTCGGGCATCGTAAAGACCGCTGATGATCGTGTCCACGCCACCCGCATGGCAGGTGTCGAAGATCAATAACTGGCTCAGAGATCTTATTTTCTTGGACATCTCGACAATCTCGTTGGAGCTGATCATATTGGTATCATTAACCTGTCCGTTGAAATCATGGGTCAGCATGTAATACTGGTTCTGCAACAGCACACCGTGACCGGCCACGAAGAGGATAAAGCTGTCCTGGGGCTTGATGGTATTGGCCAGTGCATTGATTTTGTTGATAATATTTGTTTTATTGGCCTCCTGGTCCGTCACCAGTGAATAATGAATGTTTTGGGGCTGATACAGTGTGGCGGACTGGGTTTTGATTTTTGCCTCCAGTTCTCTGGCGTCCTTAACGGCATATTTGAGATTGATGCTGCTGTCTTTGTACTGATCTATCCCGATGGAAAAAATATAGAGATGGGGGGCCTCCGATTTGATTCCGGAGTTGAATTTAAGGGTTTTCATGTAGCTCTGGACGGTGTTGCCGGCATTGAAAGCGGAGACGGAAACCTCATTTTCACCGGCAATCGCGTCGATTTCCCTGCAGTCTTCAAAGCGATCTCCTTTGGCCTGACTGGCGATAAATGCAGCGTCTGTCTTGGCTTTAATGTTGATGCTTCTCATGTCGGCATAGATGGACCGGCTGTTTAGCGAAGCCAGTTGCGTTGTGCCGGTCGATGTTTTGGCGACTTCCCGGTAATAACCATCCGATTGGATAAGTTTGCCGTTGTGAAATAAACGCACCTCGCCGATGCCGCCGCCTGTGCTTTTTGCCTGATAGCATATCTTGACCTTTGGCTGGTCCGTCTGTGACGGCACGGAGGAAAATTCAACTGTCGGCGGCGGATTTTTGAGCGCTTCATCAATCGTCAGCGTGATCAGACTACTGATATCATCGCCTCGAAGTTTTGCGGCAACAATATCAGGACGATAAAAGACATCATAGAACTGGTCGATGCCATAAATCTTATTGCCCATGCTGATATTGAGATATTTGTGGCCGTTCAAGGATGCATTGTAATAGCCCTCGGGGGTCAAAACGATCCACTCTCCGTCTTTTAAACTGATGAAACGGGCAATTTCTTTGCCCGTTTCTATATCCCAACATCTGATGGTGCCGTCATAGCCGCCGGAAATAAAACTTTTTGCATCACGGGAAAAAGCCAGGGTGGGAACATCTCCCAAATGCCCCGTGAATCTTCTGATTTCCCTGCCTGTCGCCACATCCCATAATGAGATAAGGCCGCCAAAAATTCTTGCCGTCAGCATATACTGCCCGTCCGGCGAAAATGCTCCCGTACGGATCCCCTGACTGCCGCTAGCAGTGCCGTCCGCATTGAGCGTGTCGGCGGAAAATGTCCTTATCGCTCTGCCGGAGGATATATCCCATACTTTAATGATTCTATCTCCGCTGCGTGAAATAACATGTTTCCCATCAGGGAAAAACGCTACAGAAGCAACCTGATAGGCATGTCCCGTCAATGTCCTGATCTCTTTGCCTGTAGCGCTGTCCCAGAGCTTGACGGTTTTATCGAAGCTTCCCGAGAGGACGTATCGGCTGTCCGAAGAAAAGACAACGGTACTGACTCCATCCCCGTGTCCGGAAAGCGTGTGGACCTCTTTGCCTGTGGCAACATCCCATATCTTGAGCGTATTATCCCTGCTGCCTGACGCTGCATACCTTCCGTCAGGAGAAAAAGCCACGGAAAGAATCAATCCGGCATGTCCCGTCAATGTTCTCATCTCTTTGCCCGTTGAAACGTCCCAGATTCTGACCGTTTTATCGAAGCTCCCGGATAGTGCATATTTCCCATCAGGGGAGAAGGTTGCGGCGGTGATCCTGTTTTCCGTATGTCCGATCAATGTCCCGATCTCTTTGCCCGTTGAAATATCCCAAAGCTTGAGAGAATTTTTCATATCTCCCCCCGAGATGACATATTTACCGTCAGTGGATACACCTACGGCCAGGACTCTATGAGGCCCCGTCGGCGCAAAAATCTTGGCCGCTATGTCGGCGTCGGAAACCGCCGGCGCAGCCGCAGCGGGGGCCGTCGCGGCCGTTACTGTTAGGGTACCGCCGGGAAGAGGCCCCACCGTTCCGGACATAAATTGAGCCTTTTCACCGGAACGTGCAACCAATAAGACTATTTTATCGCCGGGATTTAAAGCGGCAATGGCATCGTGAAACTCATTGGCCGATTTAATGTCCTTGTAATTGACGGAAAGAATAATATCGTTTAGCTGGATGCCCATTTGTTCCGCCGGACTGTTTTTTGCCAACGCTGAAACAAAAACAACCGGCCACCTTCCATATTGCATGTTAATAAGCCGCATGTCTTTTCCCGTGACGGGTTGAACGGTTGCGCCAAACCAAACCTTTGCTCCGGGAACAATCGCCGCAGTCGGCGCTGCCTGGACCGGAGATGCTGCGTCGATACCTGTAACGGGGGCGGAAACAGCCGGCGTTTCAGCAGGGATTGCCGTACTTCCCCTTCTTGCGCTCATTCTGTCTTGTGAAAAAGCGGCATCCGGCACGAGGCCGAATATCACGGCAACCACAAGCAAGCTTAAAACCATGTGCAAAAAACTCTTCTTTTTCATGTTCATTTCCTTTTTTAAATGATCCGTCTGATAAGTCCGTGAGCTTATTGCTCCAGCATTTCTTTTGCCGCCCGGATGATGCCCGCTTCATCGAGGCCATACTGAGAGCGCAACTCGGCCTGCGTGGCGTGTTCGATAAATCCATCCTCAATGCCCAAACGTCGGACCGCTACATCCTTTACGCCGTTTCGGGCGAGTAATTCCAGGACGGCGCTGCCGAATCCACCGTCCAGAACATTTTCTTCGATAGTCAGAATTTTATGAATGGATGCCGCTGTGCTTAATAACAATTCCGAATCGAGCGGTTTAATAAACCGGGCGTTGATGACTTTAATCTGAATTCCTTCATTCGCCAGCTTACGGGCGGCTGCCAGCGCCGGATGAACGGTGACTCCCACAGCAATAATCGCCAGATCCGAGCCCTCGTGCAGCACCTCACCGCGGCCGATGGGCAATATCGAAAGTTCGCCCTCATGGGGCACACCAACGCCCTTGCCACGCGGGTAGCGAATGGATACGGGCGAGTCGCACCCGATGGCCGTTTTGAGCATGTGCCTGAGTTCGTTTTCGTCTTTCGGGGCCATCATGACCAGATGGGGAAGATTGCGCAGATAGGAAAAATCAAACAGCCCCTGATGCGTTGCGCCGTCTTCTCCGACAAAACCGGCGCGGTCGATGGCAAAGATCACCGGCAGTTTTTGCAGGCAGACATCGTGTAGAATCTGATCATAAGCGCGCTGGAGAAAGGTGGAATAAATGGCCACAACAGGCCTGAGCCCTTCAATGGCCAGACCGGCGGCAAAGGTAACGGCAAGCTGTTCGGCAATGCCGACATCATATAAACACTTGGGAAATTTCCGTCGAAATTCGTCCAGGCCCGTGCCCTCGCACATGGCGGCGGTCACGGCAACGATGCGGGAATCGGAAGAAGCCAGTTCGATAAGTGTCTGACCAAATATTTCCGTATAAGAAGGCGCGGTGTTTGCCGAGGGAATCGTCAGTCCGGTTTCCACATCAAAGGGCGCAATGCCGTGATAGGTTGGTGAATTTTCTTCCGCAAATTTGTAGCCCCGGCCTTTTTGCGTGATGACGTGCACCAGCACCGGCCCTTTTAATTTCTTGACGTTTTCAAAATTCTTAATGAGGTAGTCCAGGCGATGTCCTTCCAGCGGCCCGACGTAAGTGAAACCAAGTTCCTCAAACAGGGCGCCGGGAACAACAAAGGTTTTCAGCGATTCCTCGATTTGTTTCGAAAATTTGAAAATCTGTTCGCCGATACTGGGAATATTTTTGAGAAAAGTTTTCAGCTCGGATTTAAATTTGGTAACCCTGTCACCGGTCATCATTCTGTTCAAATAAGAGGAGAGCGCGCCGACATTGGGAGAAATGGACATTTCATTGTCATTTAAAATGATGATCAAGTCTTTGTTGCGGTCACCCGACCAATTCAAGCCTTCAAACGCCATGCCGGTGGTCAGGGAGCCGTCGCCGATCACCGCGATGGCTTTGGCGTGCCCGCCCTTCAAACACTGGGATTCGGCAAAGGCTGCCGCCGCCGCAATGGAGGTGCCGCTGTGCCCGACATTAAAGGCATCATAGACGCTTTCTTCACGTTTGGGAAAGCCGCTGAGGCCGCCCTTGCGGCGCAGGGTCGGGAACTTTTCCTTCCGACCGGTGACAATCTTGTGCGCATAAGACTGATGGCCAACATCCCAGATGAGCCTGTCTTCCGGCGTATCGAAAACATAGTGCAACGCCAGCGTCAGTTCCACCGTTCCCAGCGATGAAGCCAGGTGGCCACCCGACAAAGCCACTGTGTTGATGATGAGGGTTCGTATTTCCTGAGCCAGTTTATTGAGCTCCGCTAGATTGAGTTTCCGGATGTCCGAAGGATAGTTCACTGTCGGCAAAACATCATAATCGGTTATTTCGATTGGTTTCATTGGCCTTTATAATCCTTTAAGACTTTCTTTCCATGATATAGTGGGCGATGACTCTGAGCGGCAGTGCACGTGAATCAAAAGCCGCGATGCCGGCAAGAGCCGCCTCTGTATGTTCGGCCAGTTTTGCTCTTGCCACCTCAAGACCCAGGAGCGACGGGTAGGTGACTTTGCCCAGGGCCGCATCGCTGCCGGTTTTTTTGCCCATGCGCATGCTATCGCCTTCCACATTGAGAATATCGTCGGCAATCTGAAAAGCGATGCCGATATGACTGCCGTAAACACCCAGCGCCTGAATCTTCTCGTCGCTTGCACCCGCCAGAATCGCGCCGGATTTGACCGCTGCCACAATTAGCGCACCGGTTTTGCGCCGGTGAATGTCTGTAAGCCCCGTGAAATCCGGCTGGATTTTTACCGCCCGGATATCCAGCGCCTGCCCCCCGACCATTCCTGCAATGCCCGCGGCAGACGCAATCTCCTGAATGACGGCCAGACGCCTTTCTGCAGCCAGCCGGACTTTTTCCGCGCGTGACAGCAGCACAAAGGCCTCCGTCAAAAGCGCGTCACCCGCGAGAATCGCCACGGCTTCGCTGAAAACTTTATGGCTGGTGGGTTTACCGCGCCGAAAATCATCATTATCCATGGCCGGCAGATCGTCATGAATCAGGGAATAGGTGTGAATCAATTCCAGCGCGCAGGCCACCGGGATGGCCGGCGCCATATCACCACCGCACGCTTCCGCCGCCGCCAGGCAAAGAATCGGGCGGATTCTTTTACCGCCCGCAAACACACTGTAGCGCACAGCAGTGTGCAGATCCTGCGGGACGCTGTCTTCATCCGGAAGATAGCGCTGCAGCGCTTCTTCCACAATGTTCTGACGGTCCTTTAAGTATGCCTGAAGAAAATCCTCATGGTTCATCGTTGTCTTCATCCTGAAAGTTTTTCATTTGCAACGAATTTTCTTTTTCCAGAAGCTGCTCGACGCGGCGCTGGGTATCTTCAAGTTTTGCACAACAGAAACGGATCAGCCGAATGCCTTCTTCAAAAGATTTCAGCGCCGAATCCAGTGGCATTTCACCCGCCTCCATTTCCCTTACTATATTTTCCAGTTTTTCCAAAGCGTCTTCAAACTTTTCTTTCGCCATTGCTTTTCACTCCCGTGTGTTTTTTTGACTGAGCTATCAGCTATGAACCATGAGCTACTTTTTACTCCTCTTGGATTCTTTCCACCCGCGCCTGGATACCGCCGCAGGCGAGTTGAATACGGACTCGTTCATCCAAGGTTAATTCTCGCGCTTCACGAACAATTTCCCCATTTGATAACCGGCGTGTGATGCTGTAGCCTCTCTGCAAGACGGCCAGTGGATTTAAGGAATTGAGCAGGGCGGCGTTTTTCTTCAGCCGCCCTTCGCGATCCCTGAGATAACGATTCCAGCCACTCATGATGTCTTTCTCTAAATTATTGAGGAAGCTTCTTTTTTCTCGAACCAGCTTTCCCGGATTCTGATTTTGCAGACCCAGTTCCAGATGTTGCAATTTGCTATTCATCATCTGGGTTCTTTGTGCGAGCGAGCGCTGAATTCTTTCGCGCAGATCGTCCAGATGAATCGAGAAATCAACCAGAAAACGGCGCGGATCTTTGAAGCGGTCCTGCAGGGCAGCGAGCCGTCCTTTTTGATCATCAAGATGACGGCGCTGGGCAACCAAAAGCCGCTGCCGCAGGTCATAGAGGCTTTCCTGCAATTCGGTTCTCTGGGGAACCGCCAGTTCCGCCGCCGCAGACGGTGTGGGCGCGCGCAGGTCCGCCACAAAATCACAAATCGTGAAGTCGGTTTCGTGACCGACCGCCGAGACAATGGGAATGGATGAGCAAAAAATTTCTCTGGCCAGGGCTTCGTCATTGAAAGGAGCGAGATCTTCCAGTGAGCCGCCGCCTCGCGCGATAATGATAATATCCACCTTGCCGTATGCATGGAGACTGCGCAGGGCTGAAATTATTTCACCTGCCGCCTCGTTTCCCTGCACCCGGGTGGGTGCGATTAGAATATCCACCGAAGGAAAACGTCGGCGGGTGATGTTTAAAATATCACGGATTACGGCGCCCGTTGGCGACGTAACGACGCCGATGCGGTGAGGCAGAAAAGGCAGCGCCTTTTTGTGAGACTTGTCGAATAATCCTTCGGCGGCCAGTCTGGCCTTGAGCTGCTCAAACGCTTTTTGCAGCGCGCCCACTCCCTGTGGTTCGACCGATTCCACAATAAGCTGGTATTCACCACGGGGCGGATAAGCGCTGAGGCGGGTCCGGCACAGAAGCTTCATGCCGTCTTCCAGTTCAAACTTTGCCACACGGGCGCCGTACTGGCGAAAATAAACCGCCCGAATCTGGCTTTTATCGTCTTTCAGCGTAAAATAGACATGGCCGGACTGGGGACGGCGCAAATTGGAAACTTCACCTTCCACCCAGAGTGAACCGAAGGCTTCCTCCAGAAAGGTTTTAATATTATCGTTTAGTTGTGAAACGGTCAGAATATCTTTCATTCACCCCATCCTAACTGGTGAACTACCAGATATTGACAGGTAAGACAAGATTCAATTCGGCAAGAATTTCCGTTTGCCTGGCATCAATGCCTGTGTTAATAGTTTTCCAACAAGGAGGGTGCGGGTATGCCTGATAAGTATGATCTGGTTGTTATTGGCGGGGGGCCGGGAGGACTGGCGGCGGCAGAAATGGCGGCGGCAAAGAAAAAACGAGTCCTCATTATCGAAAAAAACGGTTGGGGTGGCACCTGCACGCATCGCGGCTGCATACCCACCAAAGCGCTGCTTTCATGCAGCAAATTTTATGTGGATTTAAAAAAACTCAAACGCGTCGGCGTGAACATTGCTAATGCGGCCGTTGATTTCACGGCCATGAAAAAACATCGAGAACAGATTGTCAAAATTGCCGCGCTGGGTGCGCAAAAAGCGCTTACCGATGCTCAAGTGGAAACAAAACAAGGCGCGGGTGAAATGCTCTCCCCCCACAAAGTGCTGTATACGGATTCATCCGGAAACGGTCAGTCGATGGCGACGGATAACATTGTCATCGCCTGGGGGTCGCAGCCGCAAGTCCTTGCAGAGATCCAGACCTCAGAGCGAATACTGACATCGGATGACATCCTGAATATCAGCACATTGCCGGTAAGTATGATCATTGTCGGCGGCAGTTTCATCGGCGTCGAATACGCCACCGTGTTTGCCGAACTTGGCGTCAAGGTCATCCTGGTCGAACTGCTGGATCGCATTTTACCTCAGGAAGATGAAGAAGCCGCAGATTTTCTCAGCCAGGAGCTGACCCGCCTGGGCATTGCCGTCCACACATCGACAAAGCTTGTCAGCCTCAAAGAATCGATAGGCGGTGTTGTGATGCAGGTGCAAAAAAATAGCGAAACCATGGAAATGCGCGCCGGATGTGCCCTGCTTTGCACAGGCCGAAAACCGCTTTTGCATCGGGAGGAGTTAAATAAACTGGGGATTGATTATGTCAACGGCGGAATCAAAGTGGATGAGCATATGCAGACCAACGTCCGAGGCATTTATGCCGTAGGCGATGTTACCGGCGGCATGATGCTGGCGCACCGCGCGGCACGCCAGGCCAAAGTTGCCGTGGAAAATATGTATGGCGGCAGCGATTTTACCTATAATGAAAACTTTATTCCATCCGTTGTTTACAGCCATCCACAAATTGCGCGCGTCGGCTACTCGGAGAGGCGAGCCTACGACGAAGGCTTAAATATAGAAATTGTTAAATCCAATTACGGCGCCAACATCATCGCCCGAGCCGAGTTGATGGGACAGGGTTTCGTTAAGGCTATCTTCCATCAGGACAAAATGATTGGCGCGGTCATCATCGGCGACCACGCCGCCGAACTCATTTCACCGCTTGCCCTGGCGGTATCCAGTGAATGGACCAGAAAGCAACTGCATGCCTGGGTGATCCCGCACCCGACGCTCAGCGAAATTTTTTCACCAATACTGGATAACTGATTTGACGCAGAGAAAAAAGTACTTGATTAAGTACGGCATATATTCATTTCGACGGTTTTAAGCGATTGTCCATCCCCGTGAAGCCGCATTCCGGCTGGTAGCAGGTAACATTCAGAAACTCGCATTTCTGCTTGCAGATGGGGCAGACTTCCGGCGGTTGAATTTCCACGATGGTATTCCCGCAATTACTGCACTTCCATGTATTTTTGGGAAGGGTTACTTTATTTTCGGCCATAGTCAGTTCCTCCTCAATGTTTTTATAAATCTAGCACAAAATCAATAATATATGAGAATAAATTTTGCCAAACGAATAAACTTGAAATAAATGACAACTTTCGGTAAACAGGAACACTCTTATGATTCAGGGGAAATTCATGGCAAAAAGCACAAAAACAAAGGATATGGCGGATCTCACGCTCTTGGGTTCAAACAAAACCGCAAAGCCGGTCCGCGAACTTGAGACATTTCCCAATCATCACCAGCGCAACTACACCGTCACACTATCCACCGAAGAATTCACCTGTGTCTGCCCGATGACCGGCCAGCCGGATTTCGCCAAAATTAAAATTCAGTACATTCCCGGTAAAAAAATCGTCGAATCAAAATCTTTGAAGCTCTACTTTTGGTCGTTCCGCAACGAAGACATCTTTCACGAACATGTCACCAATATCATCCTCGACGACCTGGTGGCTGCCCTTCAGCCACGCTGGTGCAAGGTTACGGCAGAATTTGCTGTGCGCGGCGGTATTGCCATTAATGTGGACGCGGAATATAAAAAGTAACAAGGAATCACTGTAAAAAGCACATAAAAAATAAATCTGAAGAAAAGATGAAAGGATACAGAATGGGGAAACGTGAAGACATTAAGAAAGTTTTAATTATTGGTTCCGGTCCGATTATCATCGGCCAGGCCTGCGAATTTGACTATTCGGGAACGCAGGCATGCAAAGCGCTCCGCAATCTCGGCTATAAAATTGTGCTGGTGAATTCCAACCCGGCTACTATTATGACCGATCCGGGGATGGCCGATGTCACATATATTGAACCGCTCAATGCTCAGACGATTACTGAAATTATTGAAAACGAAAAACCGGACGCTATTTTGCCCAATCTGGGCGGCCAGACCGGCCTGAACCTGACATCCGAACTCTACAAACTGGGTGTTTTACAGAAACACAATGTAGAGGTGATCGGTGTTCAGGTGGATGCCATCGAGCGTGGTGAAGATAGAATCGCTTTCAAGGAAGCCATGAACAAGCTGGGCATTGACATGCCCAAAAGCGAACCGGCCCTGACCGTGGAGGAGGCGGAAAAAATTGCAGCTAAACTTGGTTATCCGGTGGTTGTCAGACCTGCCTATACGATGGGCGGCACGGGCGGCGGCATTGTTTATAATCTGGAAGAGCTGCGCGTCATCGCCAGCCGGGGTATTTCGGCAAGCCTCATCGGACAGATCCTGATTGAAGAATCCGTCATCGGCTGGGAAGAGCTGGAGCTGGAGGTCGTCCGCGACGCCAAAAATAATATGATCACGGTCTGCTTTATTGAAAATGTCGATGCGATGGGCGTCCATACCGGCGATTCCTACTGTACGGCGCCGATGATGACCATTTCGAAAGACCTCCAAAAACGTCTGCAAAAATATTCTTATGACATCGTAGAAGCCATTCAGGTCATTGGCGGAACTAACGTTCAATTCGCGCATGATCCCAAAACGGATCGCGTTGTCGTCATCGAGATCAACCCCCGCACATCGCGCTCGTCGGCACTCGCCTCCAAGGCAACCGGTTTCCCCATTGCCTTGATTTCATCGATTCTGGCTACGGGTATTACCCTGGACGAAATCCCCTACTGGCGCGAAGGCACACTGGACAAATACACGCCGTCGGGCGATTACGTTGTGGTCAAATTCGCCCGCTGGGATTTTGAAAAATTCCCCGGTGCACAGGACAAGCTGGGCACTCAGATGCGCGCCGTGGGCGAAGTCATGAGTATCGGAAAGAATTATAAGGAGGCGCTGCAAAAGGCCATCCGCTCCCTGGAGAAAAAGCGTTACGGCCTGGGTTTCGTCAAGGATTTCAATACAAAATCGCTCGACGAACTGATGGAAATGATCAGCGAACCGTCCAGCGAACGACAATTCATCATGTATGAAGCCCTGCGCAAGGGCGTTACAGTGGAAGCCCTGCACGCGAAGACTTTCATCAAAAATTGGTTTATTGAGCAGATGAAGGAATTGGTGCAGCTGGAGGAAAAAATTCTTTCTTACAAAGGCAAAAAGCTGCCGGATAACCTGCTCATTTCGGCCAAGAAAGACGGCTTTGCCGACCGTTATCTGGCGCAGATTCTGAACAAAAAAGAAGAAGACATCCGCAAGCAGAGGCTGGCCGCAGGGTTTTGCGAGGCCTGGGATGCGGTGCCGGTGAGCGGTGTGGAAAACGCGGCTTATTATTATTCCACCTACAACGCGAAGGACAAAGTCAGCGTCAGCAAAAACCGCAAAATCATGGTGCTGGGCGGCGGTCCCAATCGCATCGGCCAGGGCATTGAGTTTGATTATTGCTGCGTGCATGCGGCGTTTGCCCTGCGCGATGAAGGCATCGAATCGATCATGGTCAACTGCAACCCGGAAACCGTCTCCACCGACTATGACACCTCCAACAAACTGTATTTCGAGCCGCTGACCGTCGAGGATGTTTTAAGTATTTACGAAAAGGAAAAACCAGAAGGTGTGATTGTGCAATTCGGAGGCCAAACGCCGCTCAACATCGCGGCCGATCTGGCCAAAGCAGGTGTAAAGATTATCGGCACATCGACGGAAACCATCGATCTGGCCGAAGACCGCGACCGTTTCCGCAAAATGATGGACAAACTGGGCATCCCCATGCCCAAATCCGGCATGGCCAGCAACTTGGAACAGGCGCTCAAAATTGCCTCCGGCATCGGTTATCCGCTGATGCTGCGTCCCTCTTATGTGCTGGGCGGACGAGGCATGGAAGTGGTTTATGATGAAGAGATGCTCAGACGTTATGTCAATGCCGCTGTCGGCGTCACGCCGGAGCGACCGATTTTGATCGACAAGTTTCTGGAAAACGCCATTGAAGCCGAAGCCGACGCGATATCCGACGGCACGGATGCCTTTGTCCCGGCGGTGATGGAGCATATCGAGCTGGCCGGTATCCATTCCGGTGATTCCGCCTGCGTGATTCCACCCATCAGCATTCCGGCGCGTCACGTCGATACGATCATTGAATACACGAAAAAGATTGCCGTTGAATTCGGCGTGGTGGGCTTGATGAATATCCAGTACGCCATCGCAGGCGACGTCGTCTACATTCTGGAAGCCAACCCCCGCGCCTCGCGCACCGTGCCGCTGGTTTCCAAGATTTGCAATATTTCCATGGCGAGAATCGCTACGCAGATTATGCTGGGCAAAAAGCTCAAGGACATGAATCTGAAGAACAAAGTCTTCAGCCATTTCGGCGTCAAGGAAGCCGTTTTTCCCTTCAACATGTATCAGGAAGTCGATCCGATCCTGGGCCCGGAAATGCGCTCCACCGGCGAAGTGCTGGGTCTGGCCGATTCTTTCGGTCTAGCCTACTACAAGGCTCAGGAAGCCACCGGACAGAGCCTGCCTGCGGAAGGCACCGTGCTCATCACGGTTGAAGAGAAGGACAAGAGCGGCATCCTGGAAGTCGCCCGCGCTTTTGCTAATATCGGGTTTAAGATCATCGCATCCAACGGCACCTATAAATATTTCGCCGATCACGGCATTGCTTCGGAACGGATTTTTAAGATGCATGAAGGACGGCCCAATATCGTGGACGCGATCAAAAACGGCGAGATTCAACTGGTGATTAACACGCCGGCGGGCCGCCTCAGTAAATATGATGATTCTTACATTCGCAAAGCGGCCATCAAATACAAGATCCCGTACATTACGACCGTTGCGGCCGCAGTGGCCGCGGTCAAGGGCATTGCCGCTTTCCGCCAGGGTCATGGCCGGGCAAAATCCCTGCAAAGTTATCATGCGGAGATTAAATAGAAAATAGTTTTAAGTCTTAAGATTTAAGGTTAAGAAGTAGGGAACGGTCTCAACCACCCATGTGTGACCTCGGGCCACCTTCAGGTGGTTAGGTCATTAGATTATGCGACTGACAAGACCGTTCTGTACATCTGGTCCTTCAGTCTTCAGCCTTTCGCCTTTATACCTGTTTTACTCAAATCCCGGCGGTGGCGAAAATCCTCCCAGAACGTCTTCCATTTTCATGGCTAGATCCAGTGACGTGCCGTCTTCCATGTAAGGCCCCATGATCTGGATGCCTACCGGCAGGCCGTCTTTTGTCTTTCCTGCGGGAATCAACGTCACCGGGCATCCCGCGAGCGTTGCGGGGGATATCCACTTGAAGGCTTCGGCGTAATACCGCGGGCCGTCCGACGATTCCAGAACCCGTCCCCAAAAGTTTCGATCGTGATTGTGGGCAAAGGCCGGAATGCAGTTTGCAGGCATCAGAAACGCGTCAAAGGTTTTGAAATACTCCTGCCAGGCCAGCCGCGAGGAAAGCCTTATCACGCCGAGGGCGACCCAGTTTTTATGGGAAATGGTCAGGCCCTCCGCGTACTGGCGCTGTGTTTCACCGTAGGGCATGCCGTAGAGGAGTTTCATCATATTGATCAGATCGTCGGTGAAAAATGGTGATTGAGAAACATAGGCGGCCATCAGCTTGAAATACGTTTCAAAAACGTTGGCAAAGGTGATTCCCTCAGGCCATCCCTCTTTGAGCTTGACACCTTCCTTGCGTAAGGCGTCGACGGTATTGCCGATGATACTTTGAACTTCGGGATGCACCGGACAGAAAGCATCATTGATTACGTAACCGATCTTGTAATCCTTCAGCCTGGTTTTGCGTGGTTTTGGAAGTCTCCAGTGGTAAGCCACCGTGTCTTCCTGAGCCGGACCCGCAAGAATTTCAAGCTCAAGCTTCAAATCCGCCGCCGCGCGCGCCATGGGACCAATGACTGCCAGATCGTTTAAACCGGCCAGATTGATGGCGGGCGACACCAGCGACGGCAGGGGCGGGATCACGCCCTGAGCCGAAACAAGATTAAGCGATGATTTGTGGCCGCAAATACCGCAAAAATTGGATGGGGTGCGGATCGATCCGGCCAGATCCGCGCCCAGTTCAAGAAAGCCTAAGCCGGCAGCCAGCGCGGCCGCTCCGCCTCCGGTGGACCCGCCGGAGGTTCGGTTCACATCCCACGGGTTGTTGGTCGTTCCCGCCACGGGGTTGTATGTCTGGATATCACTTGCGCCGATGGGTGTGTTGGTCTTGCCGATGATGACGGCCCCGGCGTTAAGGAGCTTCTGCACAGCCACTGCGTTTTCTTTGGGAACATAATCAGCAAGTTCCGGAAATCCGCAGGTTGTTCGTAAACCCGCAGCAGGAAATTGATCTTTGATGAGGATCGGCAGACCGTGCAATGGCCCCCAGGTTTTTCCGGCAGCAAGTGCATCATCCGCCTTGCGGGCGCGCTTCAGTGCTTGTTCTTCATTCAAGGTAACAAAAGCATTGATTTTTTCATTGTGCTTCTTAATACGGCGGAAAACATGTCTGGTTAGTTCCCGTGAGGAGATGATACCTGATTTAATCGCTTTGACAGCCTGCGTAGCTGTGCCGAAACTGGGATCAAATTTTGAACGGGATGATACTTTGGAAGAAGAAATCTTTTTTTTCATACGCAAAAGGCTCCCTTCTGTTGGATGAGTGATCATGGCATTATTCGAAGAACATTTCTACTGAATTTATGATCTTCCGTTCACAAATACTATGGTTTTTAAAAAATGATTAACTGTGCTATATGAAAGACGAATCAAAAAATCAGGAAAGAACTCTTTTATGGAACAACTCAAAAGCTCACAACGAAAATATCTGCGCGGAGAGGCGCATCATTTAAAACCACTGGTAATGATTGGCATAAAAGGCGTGACCGAACAACTGCTCGGCTCCGTCGATCTCGCCCTGAAGGATCATGAACTCATCAAAATAAAATTCGGGGAATTCAAAGAAGCCAAAAAGGAAATCGCCGCCCAAATCGCGGCAGCCACCAAAAGCGAACTGGTCGGTCTCATAGGCAACATCGCCATCTTCTATCGTCCCTGTCCACAGACGGAAAAAAGAAAAATTAAGATACCTTAAAACCTATCTTCTGGTGAGTTGCCGGTATTTAATTCGATGCGGCTGATTGGCGGCGGCACCGAGGCGGCTTTTCCGGTCTTCTTCATATTCGGAATAGTTGCCGTCAAATAGGAGCGTTTTGCTTTCGCCTTCAAAGGCCAGAATATGCGTGCAGATTCTATCCAGAAACCAGCGGTCGTGGCTGATGACGACGACGCAACCGGCAAAGCTCTCCAGGGAATCCTCCAGCGCGCGCAGCGTGTTGATATCCAGATCGTTGGTGGGCTCATCGAGCAACAGCACATTGGCGCCTGCTTTGAGCATGCGCGCCAGATGCACGCGGTTGCGCTCTCCACCGGAGAGCGTCCCGACTTTTTTCTGCTGATCCGTACCGGAAAAATTAAAGCGTGACACATACGCGCGTGAATTGATCTGCCTTGATCCAATAGGAATAATGTCCTGACCGTCGGAAATCATCTCCCAGATATTTTTGTTAGGATCAAGCGCGTCGCGGCTCTGGTCAACATAAGCTAGTTTCACGGTGTCGCCAATGCGGATTGTTCCGGTATCCGGCATTTCCTGATTGGTGATCATGCGGAACAATGTCGTCTTGCCCGCGCCGTTGGGGCCGATGACACCGACGATGCCGCCGGGTGGCAGCGCAAAAGTCATGCCTTCCACCAGCAGCTTATCGCCATAGCCCTTGTTCACATCTTTGGCTTCGATCACCAGGTCGCCCAGGCGGGGCCCCGGCGCGATAAACATTTCGCGGGTGCCGGATTCCTTTTCCTGGTTTTTCCCAAGCAATTCTTCATAAGCGCTAATGCGCGCCTTGGATTTGGCATGCCGTCCTTTGGGCGACATACGAATCCACTCCAGTTCGCGCTCCAGAGTCTTGATTCTTTCGCCCTCGGATTTTTCTTCATTCTTCAGTCGGTTTTGCTTTTGCTCGAGCCATGAAGAATAATTGCCTTGCCAGGGGATGCCCTGACCGCGGTCAAGTTCCAGAATCCAGCCGGCAACGTTGTCGAGAAAATAGCGGTCATGCGTGACGGCGATAATGGTGCCTTCATATTTTTGCAGGTGATGTTCCAGCCAGGCAACGGATTCGGCATCCAGATGGTTGGTCGGTTCGTCCAAAAGCAAAATGTCCGGTTTCTGCAGAAGCAGGCGACAAAGAGCGACACGGCGTTTTTCACCGCCGGAGAGCACCTTCACGGGCGTGTCGCCCGGCGGGCAGCGCAGGGCGTCCATCGCCATTTCCAGGCGTGAATCCATATCCCAGGCATCGAGCGCATCCATCTTTTCCTGAAGGACAGCCTGTCTATCGCAGAGTTTGGTCATCTCGTCATCCGACAAGGACTCGGCAAATTTTTCGTTCACGGCGTTATATTCGTTGATCACATCCATCGTGGACTGCACACCCTGCTCCACAATCTGGCGCACTGTTTTTGACTCGTCCAGACGCGGTTCCTGCTCCAGATAGCCTACCGTGTGGCCCGGGGAAAGAATGGTCTTACCCAGAAATTCATCGTCAACCCCTGCCAGAATCTTTAAAAGAGAGCTTTTGCCGGAACCGTTCAAACCGATCACGCCGATTTTCGCGCCATAGAAATAAGACAAATAAATGTCTTTGAGCACCGGCTTTTTTTCGTAAATCTTGCTGACTCCGATCATGGAATAAATAACTTTGTTTCCTTCATTGGCCATGTAGCGTAAAACCTCCAGATTGGTAAATTGTCCCTAAATGTAGGGGAAAATATTTTGAATGATAATATTAAAATTGTCCTGTACTTTCTCCCGGCCTTCGATAATGCCCATGTGCCCGGGTAAAAGTAACCCGATGTCCAGATCGGATAGCGTGACGATACTCTTTTTCAGCAAGGTGCCGTTGCCTCCGGGAAAATCCGTGCGGCCGACATTCTGCTGAAACACGACATCGCCGCAGAAGAGGACTTTCTTTGCCGGCCAGTAAAGTCCGATGGAGCCGGGCGTATGGCCGGGAATGGAAATGACTTTGAATATCTGATCGCCCAGGTCGAGCTTGCCGTCTTCCAGTTGCATATTGATCTGCATCTGCGGCACGGTAATGCCGAAGAGACCGTAGAGTTCGCCGCCGATGCCCTTGAGGAAATCCATTTCCTTGCGGTGCAGGGCGATCTTCACCGTTTCCTGATCAAAAAGCTCGGAACCCTGAAAGTGATCGGGATGAGAATGCGTGTTGATCACGTAGCGGATGTTTTTCTTTTTGATGCCGTCGTTTGCCATCTGATTGAGCAAATCGGGTAGATAGCGCGTCAGACCCGGATCAATGAGCGCCTGTATGTCTCCGCCGATATAGTAGCTGTTGCAGTTGTTGTCGAAATAGTTCGCCCACTCATAAATAAAAATATCGTCTTGATACTTCATCTCCAAACCTTCCTTTTTAAAATAGTTCCTTTTGTCACGGTCCGGATGATCCGGCCGGCGCCTTGCGCGGGACAAAAATCCAAAGCAGGAGATAAAGGAGGAACCCTGTTCCAAAACAAATAACCAGCAAGGCAAACAATAAGCGCCATGCCCAGGAAGGAACAGGCGTATGTTCTCCGAATCCGCCGCAGACGCCGCTAATCCAGCGGTCCGTATCGGATTTTGTAAAGTTGTGCAGCCAGTCATTTTGTGTCATGGATCCACCTTCTCCTGAAGATCTATTTTTATTGCTGTTTTGTTTAAGGAGTGCATCAGGGCTTATCCTTCCGGACATGCCTTTGTGCGCTTTTACTTAGCCCGCAAAACTTTGTCCAGCGGCATCTCCGACGAGCTGTGGCCGACTTTAATAATATTGCCGTCTTTGTCCACCAGCATGATCATGGGCACGCCGACGACATTGTAGGCATTGGCCACGCTGCCGTCTTCGTCCAACAGCGTCCGGTAGGGAAGAGAATTGGCCTGGGCAAATCGCTGCACTTTTTTCGCCGGTTCCATAATGTTAATATAAATCACTTCCAGACCGCGCGGTGCGTATATTTCGTAAACCTTTTTGTAAACGGGTATCTCGGCGCGGCATCCGGGACACCAGGTTGTTCCGAAAAAAATCAGCACCGGCTTGCCGCGCTGAGCACTCAGGCGGAAAGTCTTACCCTTCAAGTCTTTGATGGTGAAATCCGGCGCGGCGGGGTACTGCGGCTTAAATGGCGCATTAGGAATATACTGGCCCCATGAGACGGATACGGGAACAAAGATCAATATACAAAGTAAAACAATAAAAACATGAACTTTTTTTCGCATGATCCTCCTTCGAATCAATCACATCGCGAGCTCGCTGTCGAGGTATGAAATGAACGTCATTATATCGCGAACTCGCTCGCGGAGAATTGACGCTCGTCCCGCAACAGCGGGATTAAAAAGCAAGCGTGCCTGCCGTATACAGGAAATATTCGGCCGCGCCAATCAAAATAACACCAAAAATCCTTGTGATTATAGTCATCCAGGCTCCCGATCGCGGCAGTGATGAAATAAATCCGGCAAACGTTCCGACCAGAATCAAGAGCGTCCCCATGCCGAAGGCAAAAACAAACAGAAGGCCGATGCCCAAAAGAACATGGGTCTGCAGCGCCACAAAACCAAGCAGCACGCCCAACGCAGGCGCGGTGCAGGGGCCGATCACAAAACCGGAGGCCGCGCCCAACAGAAAACTGGCAATAAATCCTTTTTTGCCGCCGCCGGAATATTTCATCATCCTTTGCGGAATCGGGATTGAAATTTTGAAGACATCGAGCATGGACAATCCCATAATCAGACAAACGTTAGCCATGATAAAATAGACCAGCGGAGTCGTCTGCATCTGTCCGAAGAGTTTTCCCGACAAAGCCGCCACCGCTCCCAGAGCGGCATATGTCACTGCCAGCCCCAGAACATAGAACAAGGACAACAGAAATCCACGCAGTTTCGAAGAGGCGCCCTGCGCGCCGATAAATCCGACCGTTATGGGTATCAGCGGATACGTGCAGGGTGTAAAACTGATCACCAGACCACCCAGATAGGCTGCCACAAAAGCCAGGATGGTCGAACCCTGTAAATACCCGGATAAATTACTAATTAGATTTTCAATCATCTATTTCCTGACAATAGTTTTTTAGAATGTATAGACGGGATGGAAAAACGTCAAGTCGAAATATCGGCACTGAATATTTCTGGTCGTGGATAAGCTATGGATTGGCTATCCACAATGCCCAATCAACCACCTCGCGAGCTCGCTGTCAAGGTATGAAATGAACGTCATTATATCGCGAGGTCGCTGCGGAGAATTAACGCTCGTCCCGCAACAGCGGGATTAAATTAATCTGAAAGGAGGCTCGATGAGAAAAAAAACATTCCACATTGACTTGGTAAAATACTTATGAGAAAAGACTAAACATCCAGAGGAGGCATAGGGGAAAATATGGAAAAGAGAAAGAGTTTCTGGCTATTGCAAGTTCTTTTTCTGGCTCTGGTTGCCCTGACCGTCATGGCAAATATTAGGGCTCAAGCTGCGGAACCCGAGGCTGCCACAGAGGCAACCCGACAATCAAACGCTGCTGTTCTCCATGACCTGCCGTTTCGTGACAAGCAGGATTTTGCCGACGCCGCCCGTGGATTGGTCGCGCCCGCGCCGGTCGCCGTCATCCGCAATCCCGAAGGCCAGATCGTTTGGGATATGAACCAATATCAGTTCCTGAACGGGGACGCCCCTATGGAGACCATCAATCCCAGCCTGCGCCGCCAGGCAACGCTTAACAATTTCCATGGCCTCTTTAAAGTGGCCGATCGGATATATCAGGTGCGCGGCTATGACCTGGCCAACATGGGGATCGTTGTGGGTGATACCGGCTACATCATCATTGATCCCCTCACGTCTGTTGATACCTCACGGGCAGCCCTTGAGCTTGTCTATGCGCATCTGGGAAAGAAACCCATCATGGCCGTCATCCATTCCCACAGCCATGCGGATCACTGGGCAGGCATAAAAGGAGTGGTCTCCGCCGAGGATGTCCAGGGGGGCAAGGTCAAGATCATCGTTCCGGCGGGGTTCATGGAAGAGGCCATCGGTGAGAACGTCTACGCCGGCAATGCCATGATCCGGAGAAGCCAGTACATGTACGGGCCCTTCTTACAGCGGGGACCCCGGGGGCAGGTGGATGCAGGCCTCGGGAAATCAGTACCCATGACCCTGTCCACCAGCCTGATTCATCCGACCGATACGGTGGTTAAGACGGGACAGGAAATGACCGTTGACGGCGTCAAAATCGTCTTTCAAATGACACCCGGCACGGAGGCGCCGTCGAATATGAATTTTCATTTTCCACAGTTGAGGGCGCTCTTTATGGCCGACAATTGTGTGGCCACCCTCCACAACCTGCTTACCCCCCGGGGGGCGCAGGTTCGCAACGCCAAGGCCTGGTCAGGCTTTATTCATGAGGCTATTGATCGCTTCGGAGAAACGTCGGATGTGGTCTTTGCCGGCCATACCTGGCCCCGGTGGAGAAAGGAAAATATCATTAATTTCCTGCGCAAGCAGGCGGACGTCTATAAATACATCCACGACCAGACCCTGCGTCTGGCCAACCACGGCTACACCATGACGGAAATCGCCGAAGAGCTTCGACTGCCGGATACATTGGCCAGAGAATGGTTCAACCGTGGTTATTATGCCACGGTGGGCTGGAACGCCAAAGCGGTGTATCAGCACTATCTGGGCTGGTACGACGGCAATCCGGCCAATTTCGATCCCTTGCCGTCGGTGGAGGCGAGCAAAAAGTACGTAGAATTCATGGGAGGCTCAGACCAGGTCCTGGCCAAGGCGAAGGCATCCTTTGACAAGGGCGAGTACCGTTGGGTCGCCCAGGTTGTAAACCATGTCGTTTTTGCCGATCCCGAAAACCAGGCGGCCCGCCGTCTCCAAGCCGACTCTCTGGAGCAGTTGGGCTACCAGTCCGAATCGGCTGTCTTCCGGAATTTCTATCTCTTCGGGGCTCAGGAACTCAGGCAAGGCGTCAAGAAGCCCTTCGCCAAGATACCCCCGGCCCTGGACGTCTATCAGGCCCTGTCCCTGGACATGATCTTCGACAGCATGGCTATTCGCCTCAACGGCCCAAAGACGGCGGGGAAGTCCATTAGCATCAACTGGCATTTCACCGACACAAACGAGCTTTACGTTCTGACTCTGGAAAATTCCGTTCTGAATCACACCGCGGGGAAACAGGCCAAAAACGCCGACTGCTCAGTCAAACTCTCCCGAAAACTTTTCAACAAGGTCATTAGCGGACAGACCACCTTTCTCGCCAGGATTCTATTGCGACAGATCTCCTATGAGGGAAGCATCGGGAGACTCAGTGAACTCATGTCTATGCTGGATGAATTCGATCTGTGGTTCAACATCGTAACGCCATAAATTAAGACCAAGAAAGGGAGTATTTAAGATGGATCATTACAAACTATTTATTGACGGAGAGTTTGTTGAAGCGGCAAACGGCGATGTTTTTGAAACCATCGATCCGGGGACGGGAGCACCCTTTGCTACAGTGGCTAAAGCCGGGCGGGCGGATGCCGAGGCGGCCATTGCCGCGGCGAAGCGGGCCTTTGAAAGCGGTATCTGGAGCAACCTCAGCCCCGCTGCCCGGGCGGAAAAAATCTATGACTTTGCCGATCAGGTGGCCCAGCAGACGCTAAGGCTGGCCATAACGGAATCTCAGGACGCCGGGCACGTGATTAAGCTCTCCAAGTATTGGGGAATGCTGGGATCGGGGATTCTGCGCAATCTGGGCTACCACGCCAGCCATGATTTTCCATTGGAAGAAGAAATCCCCTATTCGGTGTTTGTAAATACTTCTGCTGTGAACGGACTGTGCGCCTCTATCTGCTCTTGTTCAGAATTGAAAGGAAAGCTTTCAGAAGTGCCGTGCGGTATTCGCCATTTCTGGTTAGGATGATCAGGTTTCTTCGTAAATCAAGAGTGGTGTGCACTTCCGTAAGCCACTCATGAGAAAGCTCTCTAGCCACCGCCATTCTTGAAAGGCAACTTACGCCTAAGCCTGCTTCAACGGCTTTCTTGATGGCCTCCGTATGCCCAAGCTCCATGGATATGGTGCAGTTGATGCCTTTCTTCTTCAGCGCGGATTCAAATATCTCTCTGGTTCCGGATCCCTTTTCCCGCATGATCCATTGCGCTTTTTCCAGCATAGCCTTGGATGCTCTTTTTTGCATTGTCCAGGGGTGCCCTTTTCCGACGACCACAACAAGCTCATCGTTCCTCCATTGTGTTGAGTGAAGCGAACCGACATGGGAAGGTCCCTCGATAATTCCCATGTCCAACACACCGGTTTCCACTGCGTGCTCGATCTGGTCGGTATTGCCGACCTGCAACCAGGCTTTGGCACGAGGATAGTTCCTGGTGAAGTCCCCAACGATAGGAGGAAGAATATAGTTGCCAACCGTGGTGCTGGCTCCCACTTTCAATACGCCTATCGGTTCACCGACGGATTCAATCAGCAACTGCTCTATCGTGCCGACTTGCCGCAGCACGTCTTGTACCTGAGACAAAATCAGACGCCCCCGATCATTGAGCAGTAACCGCCTGCCGCGGCGCTCAAAAAGAGGCGCGTCGGCAAATTTCTCCAATTCGGCAATAGCCATGCTGACTGCCGATTGGGTGATGAACAACTGTTCGCCGGCTTTCGTAACATGCCGGCCACTGGCAACCTTTTCGAAAATCTCCAACTGTCTCAGGGTAATCATCATGCCCCCACATCATATCCATTCCATTTATTCATAAATAATGTTGATGTATATTATCAATAATATGAATTGTCATTTATTATTAAAATGATATAGAAGTCAAATAGTAAAGTCCGGTAAGGCAGGTCTTAGCCGGGATTGTATTCGGGCTTTGGGACTGAAAAAATGAGCGGTATTGAGAGGAGGTAAAATCATGACGGATGTAAAGACCCCCCTTCTGGATGAACTGGAAAAGGGAAAGTGGCCCAGCTTTGTAAAAGACATGAAGCAGGCGGCCAAAAAGAGTCCCATGGCTGAGGATCTCCTTTGCCAGTTGGAACTTTCTTATAAAGACAAAATCGGTCATTGGAAGCATGGGGGTATTGTCGGCGTCAAGGGCTACGGCGCCGGCGTCATCGGGCGCTATTCGGATCGACCGGATCTGTTCCCCAATGTTCAGGCCTTTCACACCATGAGAGTCAATCACCCCACAGGGTGGTTCTACAAGACGGATGCCCTGCGCAATCTCTGTGATGTCTGGGACAAACACGGCAGCGGTCTCACCAACATGCATGGCGCAACGGGAGACGTCATTCTGCTGGGCACGAAAACCGAGCATCTCCAGTCCTGCTTTGACGACCTTTCCGCCGTCGGTTTTGACCTCGGTGGTTCCGGATCAGCCTTGCGCACGCCTTCCGCCTGCGTCGGACCGGGACGCTGTGAATGGGCCTGCGTCGACAGTCTCGATGTTTGTTACAACCTCACCATGCACTATCAGGATAAGATGCACCGTCCCATGTTTCCCTATAAATTCAAGATCAAGGTATCGGCCTGCGCCAATGATTGCGTCGCCTCCATCGCCCGGTCGGATTTTTCCGTCATCGGGACATGGAAAGGAGACATTCAGATCGACCAGAAGGAAGTTCTCGCCTACGCCGTATCAGCCATCAATATCCAGAAGGAGGTTTGTGACCTCTGTCCGACGAAGTGTATGGAATGGAACGGAAAAGAACTGAAGATATATAATGAGGACTGCACCCGCTGTATGCACTGCATCAACCTGATGCCGAAAGCCCTGCGGCCGGGCAAGGAGAGGGGCGCGACCATCCTCGTCGGTGGCAAGGCGCCTATTGTGCAAGGGGCTCTTCTTTCCTGGGTCATCGTGCCGTTTATAAAATTGGAACCACCTTACACGGAACTCAAAGACTTGATTGACCGCATCCAGGATTGGTGGGATGAGCATGGCAAATCCAGGGAAAGATTGGGCGAGTTAATCACGCGCCTGGGCATGAGGGTATTCCTGCGGGCCGTAGGCCTGCCCGCCGTTCCCCAGATGGTTAAAGCGCCCCGAACCAATCCGTATGTATTCTTCTGGCCTGAAGAAATTCAAAAGGAGGTGAAGTAAGATGGCAAAAACAGACATTGGTCCCCCTGACTATAAAACCATGCTGCCACCCGTCATTAAGCGAAATTACGGGAAATGGCTCTATCATGAAATTCTCAAACCGGGCGTGCTCATGCACGTTGCGGAATCCGGAGAGGCGCTCTACACCGTGCGCGCCGGTTCCCCGCGACTGGTCTCGACGGATCACATCCGGGAAATCTGTGACATCGCGGAAAAATATTGTGACGGTTACCTGCGCTTTACGAGCCGTAACAATATTGAATTTCTCCTGGACGACAAGGATAAAGTCGAACCCCTGATTGCCGAACTGGCCATGCGCAACTATCCCGTCGGCGGCACCGGACACTCCATCTCGAACATCGTCCACACCCAGGGCTGGGTCCACTGCCACACCCCCGCCACCGATGCCTCGGGACCCGTCAAGGCCCTCATGGATGAGATCTATGAATATTTCGTCACATCGACACTGCCGGCCCATGTCCGGATTGCCATGGCTTGCTGCCTGAACATGTGCGGCGCCGTGCACTGCTCCGACATCGCCATTCTGGGTATTCACCGTACAGTGCCTAAGGTGGACAACACCCGCGTACCGAACATGTGTGAAATCCCGTCCACGGTAGCTTCCTGCCCCACAGGCGCCATCCGGGGTGATATGAAGAACAAAACCGTCACCGTCAATGACGAGAAGTGCATGTATTGCGGAAACTGTTACACCGTTTGTCCGGCCATGCCGATCGCCGATCCCGAAAACGACGGGATATCCATCTGGGTCGGAGGCAAAGTTTCCAACGCCCGGAGCGCTCCGAAGTTTTCCAAGCTGGCGATTCCTTTTCTTCCCAACAACCCGCCGCGCTGGCCGGAGGTTGTGGATGCCGTGAAGAACATCATCGAAGTCTATGCAAGCCATGCCCGAAAGCATGAACGGGTCGGCGAATGGATCGATCGCGTCGGCTGGGAGCGGTTCTTCACCCTGACCGGCATTCCGTTTACGGACAAGCATATCGACGATTTCGATATGGCAACGGAAACATTCCGGACATCTACGCAGTTCAAATGGGGGTGAACATGAGCGAGGACTTGAAAAAACAGATCGTCGACCTTTTTCACGAAAAATCCAAGGGCGACAAAAAGATGTTTTACATCCGGGACGTCACCAGATGGCTCCCCGACGCGGACCGGCATGCTGTTCAGGATGCTGTGAAGGTACTGCTCGATGAGGAAGTTTTAAAATATTGGTCGACGGGAAGTTCTACGTACCTGGTGCTGGCCGAATTCTTTCCGAAAGAAGAAGGGTCGTGCTCTTAAAATAGGTAATGGACCATGAACCGATCCTGCCCTCGTTTGATTGTGGCCGCCCTGCGGGGTGGTGCGGGAAAAACCACACTTTCCGTCGCCATGGCCGTTGTCTGGCAAAAGCAAGGCATCCCCGTCGTGCCCTTTAAAAAGGGACCGGATTATATCGACGCGGCCTGGCTTTCCCTGGCGGCATCTCGTCCCTGTTACAACCTGGATACCTATCTGATGGGTTCCGGTGAGGTCGTCCGCTCTTTTTCACGTCATGCCGTAGAGGGCGCCGTTTCCCTCATTGAAGGCAACCGGGGACTCTTTGACGGCGTGAATGCCGCAGGGGAATTCAGTACAGCCGAACTGGCCAAACTCCTCAATGCACCGGTCATTCTGGTCGTCGATTGCGATAAAGTCACACGAACAGCAGCAGCGATGGTTATGGGATGCCGAAGCCTTGATCCCGACGTCGATATCCGGGGCGTCATCCTGAGCCGGGTGAATGGTAGCCGTCATGCGGCCGTTATCCGTCAAGCTATTGAGGAATATACCGGACTTCCCGTCTATGGCACTGTGCCACGAATGACGGATCTTCCCTTTACGGATCGGCACCTGGGATTAATCCCCCCCCAGGAGCACGACCGCACTGAGCGTGCCCTGGACAGGGCGGGCGTTATCGCCCAGGACTACCTGGACATTCCGGGACTTCTTGCGGTTGCCGAAAGTGCGGCGCCCTGGAGCGTTGATGCATTTCCCAACCCAGCCAACCCCGATCAAAGAGGTGAAGAGCCTGTCACAATCGGCGTGATCAAAGACGCCGCCTTTCAGTTTTATTATTCCGAAAATTTGGAGGCCCTGAGCGATTGGGGCGCAAAAATTGTGGAGATCAGCGCCCTTGATGAAAAAAGCCTTCCGGACGTAGATGCCTTATACATCGGCGGTGGTTTTCCCGAAACCCACGCCGGTCGCCTCGCCCAAAACGATGCTTTCCGCGGTTCCCTGAAAGCGGCGGCCGAAGCAGGCCTTCCGATTTACGCTGAATGCGGAGGCTTCATTTACCTGGGTGAAACTCTGACCATCGGCGACAAACATTATCCGATGGTCGGCGCACTGCCTGTTGCCTTCGGTATGGAAAAGCGGCCGCAGGGCCACGGATACACAACCTTGACCGTGGATCAGGAAAACCCTTTTTTCCCTATCGGCACCAGAATGAGGGGCCACGAGTTTCATTATTGCAGGATCCTGTCTCGAAAAGAAGACGACGGCCACACCGCCTGCCACGTCCTGAGGGGAACAGGAATAGATGGTCAGCGCGACGGTCTGTGCAGAAAAAATATTCTGGCAGGCTTCACCCACCTGCACGCACTGGGAGCACCCCAGTGGGCCGAGGCTATCATCGGCGCAGCCAGGCAATATCGTAGTGCCGAACAAAACAAGGCGATTTGTCGTCCCCCTTTTATAAAAGGAGACCTTTGCATAACTACATGAAACCAACAAATTTGTCATTCCCGCGAAAGCGGGAATCCAGTGTTTTCAATTGCTTCCTAGATTCCCGCTTTCGCGGGAATGACGATTAGAGAGGTTGTGCAAAGCTCTCAAAGGGGGATGCAGGGGAATTTTAAAAAAGAACAACAGGACCAAATCCCCCCTGACCCCCCTTTATAAAAAAGGGTGGGAACCATAAAGGGCGCCATAAGCACAGGGCTTAAGAACACATAAGAATTGAGTAATTTAAAATACAGCAGGAGGTTTCACAAATGCCGCAAATTGAACTAGCAGGAAAAAAGTATGAAGTAGATGAAGATGGATTTCTTCAAGAACTCGATAAATGGAATGAGGAATTTGCAGAAGCTTATGCCTACGCAGAAGACATCGAGGGAAAGCTGACTGAAGAGCATTGGAAAGTGATCAACTATCTGCGGAATTATTATCAGCAGTTCGGCATCGCGCCGATGATCCGAAAAATCTGTAAAGACCTGGGAATCGACATGAAGAAGCTCTATGAGCTCTTTCCGACCGGACCGGCCAAGGGCGCCTGCAAGCTGGCGGGGCTTTCGAAACCGACGGGTTGCGTCTGATTCCATTCTCTTGAAGTAAAGGGGAAACCATGGGAACCCTGATTATCTATCTGACCTATGTAGCCTATGCGTTCATCGTGGCGGTGTATGCTTTCAAGGTTACAAAGTGGCTCGCGATGCCGCCGCACATCCGGTGGGATCTTTATCCTGTGATCCATGAAAAGCATTACCACTATGGCGGTTCCTATTACGAACAACAGGAATGGTGGACGAAGCCCCGTCCCAAGAATCGCTGGCGAAGCCTTTTATATTCGTTAAAAGACAATTTATACATGGGCCAGTACTATAAAAGCAACCCCCTCTACTGGCTGTTTCTTCTACCGTGGCACCTGGGATTCATTCTCATTATTACATTCCATATCCTCTGCTTCTTTGCAGCCACGGCCATGCTCGGAGGGTTGGATATCGGAGCTGCCTCAGGTCAACTCGCGGGGGTGGCGTTTTACTATCTCCTGCTTGTAACAGGAGGGATCGCTTTCGTGACGGGAACATTCGGGAGTATCGGCATGGGAATTATCCGTTTGGCCGACCGTTCTTTGAGGAAATACTCCATGCCGATGAATTTTTTCAATTATCTTTTCTTCCTGGTTGTCTATGGCAGCGGCCTTTTTGCCTGGCTAGTCCTCGATCCAACCCTGGATGAATACCGCGCGTACTGGTTGGGGTTGATCACTCTGTCCCCGCCTGTGCTTCACCCAATGACATTACTGCATATCATCCTGTTCGATATCTTCCTCATCTATCTGCCGTTTACCCGTTCGACGCACTACATCACGCGGATACTTGCTTATTTCTTCATCCGCTGGGATGACGAGCCGAATCAGCCCGGCAGTAAGATGGAGGGAAAGATCAATACTCTCCTGGCACAGAATGTCTCCTGGGAAGGCCCGCATATCGCAACTGGAAAGACCTGGGTTGAGGTGGCCATAGAACCGGGATTCCCCGATGCGAAAAAAGATAATAAGGGATAGTAAATGAATAAGCTGATTCATGTTAAAGATTTCAGCCGCCCCGGCGGACAATTAACGGAGATAGATCCCGCGGAGCTTATGCCCCTGCCGCCGCCATACGATAAGATGGAAAAAGCACCGATTAGACAGCTTACGGATGAACAACGCAAGCGTATGGATGCGTCGCTCGACGGCATCGTCGCTATCGGCCTTACCCCGCCTGCAACCCCGGAGGAGGAGAAGGCTTTCATTGAAAAATTCCTTGCCGGTCTGGAAAAACTCTTCACGGTAGAAAATAACTGGACGTTTCTCCTGCCGCTTGTCCATACGCTGGATTACTGCGTAAAGTGTCAAGTTTGCTCGGACGCCTGCCCGACATACGAGGCCAGCGGCCATCAGGAGATCTATCGCCCGACGATGCGACCGGAGATTCTCCGCAGAATCATCAGCACTTACATCAAAAAGGAAAATTCCCTGTTAAGAAAGTTTAAGGACAGCGATATCGATCTTAACTGGCAGACACTGGCAAGGCTTGCGGAGCTTGCTTACAGGTGCACTCTCTGCAGGCGTTGCGCTCAAGTCTGTCTCTTGGGCTGCGATAACGCGCTCATCAGCAGGGAGATACGGAAAATATTCAGCCAGCAGATGGGAATCGCCCCCAAGGAGATCCACGAGAAGGGTTCCGTCCAGCAGCTCAAAGTCGGTTCCTCGACGGGGATGACGCCTGCGGCCCTGAGGAATGTTTTGGAGTTTGCCGAAGAGGAAATCGAGGAGAAGACGGGCCGGAAGATCAAGATTCCTGTGGACAAGAAAGGGGCGGATATGCTTCTCATCCACAACGCCGGTGAATTTCTGGCCTGGCCGGAAAACCTGGAGGCTTTTGCCATCACCCTGGATGCCGCCGGTGTGGACTGGACAATCTCCTCCGAGATTACCGGTTACGACTCCGTGAATTACGGCGTTTGGTATGACGACTTCCAGTTCGCCCGGGTGGCTATTCGCCAGTCCCAGGTAGCAAAAAATCTGGGCGTCCGCAAGATCTCACTGGGGGAATGCGGCCATGCTCATAAGGCGGGTATCGTTATTGCCGACCGTGTTCTCACGGGTGACCTCAACATCCCCAGGGAAAGTATCCTTCCGCTTTTGGAAGATATCGTTTTAAGCGGAAAGATCAAGCTCGACCCCAGCCGAAATAATTTCCCCGTCACGCTCCATGATCCATGCAACATGGTCAGACTGATGGGCATCGTTAAGCCGCAACGGCGGATTCTGGAGAAGATCTGCCCGCAATTCCGGGAAATGACTCCCCAGGGTGTGGAAAATTATTGCTGCGGTGGTGGAAGCGGTTTCGCCATCACGCAATCGACTAATTTCCCCGATTGGCGTTCCGCCGTTTCCGGGCGGATGAAGCTCAAACAGATTCTTGATGCCTTCCAGGATATTCCCGGTGCGGAAATCAAGAAGTATGTCTGCGCACCTTGTTCGAACTGCAAAGGTCAGTTCCGCGACATGTTCGAATATTATGGCGTCTGGAAAAAATCAGGGATTCTCTATGGTGGATTGGTGGAGTTGATCGTCAACGCCATGGTGGATATAGAAAAACCCTTTATTCAGTGGGAATGGCATTGAACGCAATGAAGAACATCGGCATATCGCTGATTGCCGTTTTAATCCTGGCGGCGCTGCCCACGGCCTTGTCCGCAGTCGGATTAACTGGCCTCATAACGAACATCCTGCCGTATGTCGCCATAGCCTTTTTTCTGATCGGCTTCGTCTTTCGTATTCTTTTGTGGGCCAAATCACCGGTCCCCTTCCGCATTTCTACGACTTGCGGCCAGGGGAAATCGCTGCCCTGGATCAAATCCAATCCGGTAGAAAGCCCTGCAGGGTATTGGGGTGTGATCGCAAGAATGGCCCAGGAAGTATTCCTGTTTCGGTCGCTCTTCCGGAATACGGACGTGGCGATTGTTGACGGACGGCCCGTTTACGGCAGTGCCAAATGGCTGTGGTTTTGCGGTCTTCTGTTCCACTGGTCGTTCGCGATTATCGTGCTTCGACACCTGCGCTTTTTCGTCGAACCGATCGCCCCCTGGATCGGCGCTCTCTCCGCTCTGGACGGATTCTTCGAGATCGGCATCCCGACTCTTTATCTGAGCGATGCCGCCATCCTCGTTGGGCTGACATTTCTATTCCTGCGCCGGGTGGTTGTCCCGCAGATGCGTTATATCTCCTTGTTCACCGATTATTTTTCACTGCTGCTGATCGCCGGTGTCGTGACTACCGGCCTCCTGATGAGGCACTTTTTCCCCGCCGACCTCAACGCGGTAAAAGCCCTGGCAATGGGCTGGGTAACCTTTTCGCCTGTTGTTCCTCAGGAGATCAGCGCCGTTTTTCACATCCACCTTTGTTTCATTTTTGTCCTTCTGGCCTGGTTTCCCGCAAGCAAGCTGATGCACGCCGGAGGGATTTTTCTGAGCCCGACGCGCAACCTGGCCAACGACAGCCGGATGCAACGGCATATCAATCCCTGGAATGCCCCCGTCAAAGTTCATACTTATGAAGAATACGAAGATGAGTTCCGGGGCAAAATGAAGGCATCGGGATTACCCGTGGAAAAGGAGTAGCCGTGTCGTTTGCCAAGATACCCAAACCGGACCAATTGATCAAAATCAGCTACGCGCCGCCCGAGACGGCCTGGATGGACACACCTGTCGATTTTCGTCCGGGAACCTGGAGCTACAGCGGGGCTGCGAAAAATCTGACCTATCTGGACCTTCCGAACCCGCGGGCCTGGCAGCCCGCGGACACAGACTGGAAACTACCGGCCGACTGGCAGGCCATTATCTTAAACGGTATGAAGGAGCGCCTGGAAAAATATCGCTCCTTCCGCCTCTTCTTGGACGTCTGTGTCCGGTGCGGTGCCTGTGCCGATAAATGCCATTTCTATATCGGCTCCGGCGATCCGAAAAACATGCCGGTGCTGCGGGCCGAACTTTTGCGTTCAGTTTATCGCCGCTACTTTACGACGTCGGGTAAGGTTTTCGGCAAAATTGCCGGGGCCCGGGACCTGACGGTTGATGTCCTGAAAGAATGGTTCTACTACTTCTACCAGTGTACCGAGTGCCGCCGGTGTTCCGCTTTCTGCCCCTTCGGCATAGACCAGGCGGAAATCACCATGATGGGCCGGGAGCTTCTCAATCTTGTGGGGTGCAACATCAACTGGGTTATCGAACCTGCAGCCAATTGCTTCCGGACGGGCAATCACCTGGGCATTCAGCCCGGCGGCATCAAGGACATGCTCGAATTCATGGCCGACGACATCGAAGACCGGACGGGTATTCGGGTGAACGTGCCCATCAATAAGGTGGACGCCGATATTCTCTTTGTCACACCGTCAGGCGATTACTTTGCCGATCCGGGGACATTTACCTGCATGGGTTACCTGATGCTCTTCCACGAGATCGGCCTGAATTATACCTTCAGCACTTACGCCTCCGAAGGGGGGAATTTTGGCTTGTTCACATCCGCTGAAATGGTCAAGCGCCTTAATGCCAAAATCTATGCCGAAGCGAAACGGCTCGGCGTCAAATGGATTCTGGGCGGTGAATGCGGCCACATGTGGCGGGTGATTCACCAATACATGGACACCATGAACGGCCCCGCCGATTTTCTTCAGGAACCGGTCTCTCCCATTACGGGAACCCGCTTCGAAAATGCCCGCGCCACGAAGATGGTCCACATAACGGAATTTACCGCCGACCTCATCCGGAATGGAAAGCTGAAACTCGATCCCCAAAGAAACGACCATATCAGGTTTACCTATCACGATTCATGCAATCCCGCACGGGCCATGGGGCTTTTCGAAGAACCGAGGTATATCATTCAAAAGACCTGCGATCATTTCTTTGAAATGGCTGAAGATACCATTCGGGAAAAGACTTTATGCTGCGGCGCCGGCGCGGGTCTCGGCAATGATGAAAACATGGAGATGCGGATGCGCGGTGGGATGCCGAGGGCCATGGCCGTGAAAAAGGTTGTGGAAAAGCACGGGGTGAATCGCCTGGGCTGCATCTGCGCCATCGACCGGGCGACGCTGACGTCGCTCATGGACTACTGGGTGCCGGGGGTGACGGTTATGGGCGTCCACGAACTTCTGGCCAACGCCCTGGTGATGACGGGGGAAAAAGAAAGAACGACTGACCTGCGCGGGAATGACATGAATATCGATGTTGACAAGAGCATTTAGGAAGTGGCAATGAAAATTTATAATGGAGGAAAAATCGTCGCCGGAATAGTGATCTTTATCATCGTGGTCACGTTCCCCTTCTGGTACGGCAAAGGGAAACCATCCCCACCGCCCCAGCTGAGCCTCGATACGCCCGCCATTGCGCAATTGCAAGATAAGCGCTGCGTGGAAGACGTAAACTTCATGCGTGCCAATCACATGAAACTTCTTGACGCCTGGCGCGACGAATCCGTCCGCGAGGGGAAACGCCTTTATACGGCGAAAGACGGCCGCACTTTTGAGAAAAGCCTTTCCGGCGCCTGCCTGAAATGCCACAGCAACAAGGAACAGTTCTG
The DNA here is from genome assembly GCA_009773315.1 of Syntrophaceae bacterium. Taxonomy (GTDB): domain Bacteria; phylum Desulfobacterota; class Syntrophia; order Syntrophales; family Smithellaceae; genus UBA8904. The sequence goes on along the minus strand of WRPE01000022.1, from coordinate 11,843 downwards.
CGACCGGTGCCACAACTATCTGGCCGCCAAGCCTTCCTGCTTCAGTTGCCATAACATTCCCGGGGAGGTAAAAAAATGACGACGAATCGCAGAGAATTTCTGAAAATAGCGGGGGTTTCCACACTCTCCCTGATCGCGCCTGCAATCGTCTGCCCGGCCTGGGCCAAAGAGAAGATTATCCCCGTAAGCAATTTCCCGGAGGCCTTGTCGCCATCAAAGGCTCTCACGGCCAAACGCTGGGCGATGGCGATCGATGCTTCAAAATGCCCCGCTGACTGTGTGGATTGCATCGCAGCGTGTCACGCCACACACAACGTCCCCGATTTCGGCAACCTCAAAGACGAGGTCAAATGGATCTGGCGGGAGGATTTCCCCCATATTTTTCCCGAAGTGAATCATTCCTATCTGCCAAAAATCGCGAGAGCCAGGCGACCAATCGTTTTGTGCAACCAGTGCGCCAACCCGCCCTGTGTAAGGGTTTGCCCGACGAAGGCCACGTTCCAGAGACAAGACGGCATCGTGATGATAGACTATCACCGCTGCATCGGTTGCAGGCTTTGCATGGCCGCCTGCCCCTACGGCGCAAGAAGTATGAACTACCGGGATCCCCGGCCTTTTATCACCAGAATAAATCCGGATTACCCAACGCGAACCAAAGGCGTTGTGGAAAAATGCAACTTCTGTGAGGAAAGGCTGGCCAAAGGCCTTGGGCCTGCCTGCGTTCTGGCCTGTAAGGAAAAAGCCCTGGTTTTCGGAGATATGGAAAATCCCCAATCGGAAATCCGTCTTCTCCTGGAAAAGCGCTTTAACCTGCTGAGGCGCGCAAGCTTAGGAACCAAGCCGCAGATTTACTATATTGTATGAGGATACTATGCTGGAAAAATCTCTGAAAGGCAGCCGCGGATACTGGATCTGGATCATCTTTTTACTGATTGTCACCGCGATCGGATTTATCTTCTACCTTCGCCAGTTGGATTATGGGTTAGGCGTCACGGGGATGAGCCGGGACGTGTCCTGGGGGCTTTACATCGCCCAGTTCACCTTCCTGGTCGGCATTGCCGCTTCGGCGGTCATGCTGGTTCTTCCGTACTATCTTCATGACTACAAGGCCTTCGGAAAAATCACCGTCCTGGGTGAATTTCTGGCGGTTGCCGCCGTTATCATGTGTGTCCTCTTCGTTTTCGTCGATCTCGGCCAGCCCTCCCGTGTGATGAACGTCCTCTTGCATCCGTCGCCAACCTCGATCCTTTTCTGGGACATGATCGTCCTTTCCGGCTATCTCCTGATTAATATCTTTACCGGTTGGGTTATTCTGAGCTGCAATCGTAAAGAAATCCCGCCGCCTGGCTGGGTCAAACCGTTGATTTATCTCTCGATTCCCTGGGCCATCAGCATTCACACCGTAACGGCTTTCATCTATGCCGGTCTTCCGGGCAGAAGTTTCTGGCTGACGGCGATTATGGCCCCCCGCTTCCTGGCTTCCGCCTTTGCTTCCGGCCCCGCTCTGTTGATTATCTTCTGTCTGATCTTAAAACGTTACGGGCGTTTTGACGCAGGCGAAAAGGCGATTCAGGCCCTGTCCAAGATCGTGGCCTATGCGCTTGCAGCAAGCATCTTCTTTGTTCTTGTGGAACTGTTCACCGCCTTTTACAGCCAGATTCCGGAACATGCCCAGCACTTTCTTTATCTTTTCAATGGTCTGGAAGGCCACACGAAGCTCGTTGTCTGGATGTGGACATCGGCAGCTCTTGCCTTTGCGGCCCTGGGAATGCTGATCATCCCGCCAATCCGCCGCAACGATGGATGGCTCGCCGTAGCCTGCGTTTTTGTGTTTGTTTCGCTCTGGATTGAGAAGGGCCTCGGTCTGGTCGTGACCGGCTTTATCCCCTCGCCATTGGAGGCCATCACCGAATACGTTCCGACGGGAGCGGAAATCGCTATCACCCTCGGTGTTTGGGCGATTGGATTCATGATTTTGACCATTCTTTATAGGATATTTATTGCCGTGCACGATGAAAAGGAAAACCCATGAACGATAAGAAGAGGATCCTTATCATCGGGGCATCCGCTTGCGGTGCAAAAGCCGCATCGCGCATAAAACGGCTCCGTCCCGACTATGCCGTTACCATCCTGGACCAGGGGCAGTACATTTCCTATGCCGCCTGCGGTATCCCGTACTATCTTTCCGGGAAAGTCCGCGATCTGGACGACCTGATGAAAACCACATACGGCAGAATCCGCGATGTGCTATATTTTAAAGATCTGAAGGATATTACGATTCATACGAACGTAAGGGTCCTCGATATCGACAGGAACACCCGCAGGGTCGGTGCAACAAACATGAGCACCGGCGAATCTCTCTCCTTCGAATATGACACGCTGGTCCTGGCGGCGGGTGCATCGCCGAAGATGCCCCCGATTCCGGGATCGAATCTTAAGGGCGTGTATCACTTAACCCGCATGCAGGATGCCGCGGCCATCGCCCAGGAAATTCGGGATCACGCGCATGGTTCCGCCGTGATCGTCGGTGGGGGATTTATCGGCGTCGAGGCCGCCGAGGCACTGATCCTCAAGAAATGGAACGTGACGCTGCTGGAGCGCGAAAGCCAGCTCTTTCCGGGAATGCTCGACTTCGAAATTTCAGCGATGATCCAGGAACATTTTTATGAGAATAGGGTGGATTCGGAATTCAATGCCGAAATCCTTTCCTTCGAAGGAGAGGAAGGGAAGATTAACAAGGTCATCACCAAAAATAACGAATATCGCGCCGATATAGTCATTGTCGCAACAGGCCTCAAACCCAATACGGCGATTGCGGAGGCAGCCGGCCTTGCGTTGGGGGAAACCCGGGCGCTCAAGGTCAATGCCCATATGCAGACCAGTGATCCCGCCATTTATGCCGGTGGAGATATGGTCGAAAACAATCATATTATTACGGGAAAACCGTGTTACATTCCCCTCGGTTCCACTGCAAACAAACACGGCCGGGTCATTGCCGACAATATCTGCGGTATGAATTCGACGTTTCCCGGCATACAGGGCACTTTCGTATGCAAAGCGTTTCAATACAATGTAGGTTCCACCGGTATCACGGAGACACAGGCAAAGCAGATGGGATTGGATGCCTTCGCCCTTTCCGTCTGTGGATTCGATAAGGCCCATTATTACCCCGACAGTCAAATCATGGCATTGAAAATCATATTTGAAAATGGCACCCAAAGACTTTTGGGTCTGCAGGCCGTGGGAAAAGGCGATGTTGCCCGCCGCATTGATGTGGCCGCTGCGGCCATGCGTCTTGGCGCCACCCTTCAGGATATCATTTATTTAGATATGGCCTATGCCCCTCCCTTTTCACCGGCTCTGGATGTTTTTGTCACCGCTCTCAATGTTGCAGAAAATGTGAACTCTGGCATCATGAGACCGATTACCGTCGTGGAGGCCAAGAGACTTCTGGATCATGAAGACGCTGTGTTGATGGTGGACGTCAGATCGGATTTGGAATTTCGGCGCGCACACGTCGAGCATCCCAAGGTCATCAATATTCCCCTCGACGAACTGCATCGGAAAATTGACGAATTACCGAGGGATAAGAAAATCATTTGTACTTGCCAGCTCGGGCTGAGGGGTTTTTCGGCCCAAAGAATCCTCGATGCGGCCGGATTTCCCGACGTCTGCACTCTCGAAGGCGGCCTGTTCCTCTGGCCGTGGAAAGAAGATTTGGCATAATGGGAACAGGACATTCCGCACACATTCGGAGCGTAGTCACCAGAGGAAGCAACCCAAGGGAGTGGGAAGGTTTGATACCTAAAAATCAATGGAGTGTTCGTTGAAGATTCTGGTCTTAAATTGCGGCAGTTCATCGCTTAAATACAAACTCTTTGAGCTGGGGGACAACAACGTCCTGGCTCAAGGTCAGGCGGACCGTATCGGCATGACCGACGCCGTCTTTCAACATGATGCGCAAGGACACGAAACCTTTCTGAACAAAACACCGCTCGCCAATCATCATGAAGCCGTGCATGCTCTGTTGGCCCATCTTGTCGACGGTCAGCAGGGAATTCTGACGGAGATGAGCGAAATTGGCGGCGTCGGACACCGGGTGGTTCACGGCGGAGAACATTTCCGCACCTCCGTTATCGTTGATCCCGCAATACGGGAAACCCTCGAGGCAACCAAGAAACTCGCACCGCTCCATAACCCGCCGAACCTCATGGGGATTGATGTCTGCACAAGCCTCATGCCCGGCGTACCCCAGGTGGCTGTCTTCGATACAGCCTTCCACCAGACCATGCCGCCCTATGCTTACACCTACGCGATCCCTTATCATTACTACATAGATGATCATGTCCGCCGTTACGGCTTCCACGGCATTTCACATCGTTATGTAGCCTGCCGGACGGCGGAAATCCTGGGGAAGAATGTGGAGGCGTTGAGGATCATCACCTGCCATCTCGGAGCAGGCTCGAGTCTCTGCGCTGTGGCGGAAGGAAAATCTCTGGATACCTCCATGGGTTTTACACCTCTGTCCGGTCTCGTTATGGGAACACGCTCGGGTGATATCGATCCGGCGCTTGTTTCCTTCCTTGTGGAGAAGGAGCAGAGTTCCCTGACACAGGTAATGGACATGCTGAATCGCGAGAGCGGCGTTTTCGGCATCTCCGGCATATCGCCCGATTTTCGCGATTTGGAAAAGGAATCCTCGCTCGGCAATGAGCGGGCACGTCTGGCGCTTGATGCCTATGCTTATAGTGTGGCCAAGGGGATTGGTTCCCTGATTCCGGCCGCAGGCGGTCTTGATGTTCTTGTCTTTACCGCGGGGGTCGGCGAAAACTCACCAAACATGCGGCGGCGGATCTGCGCATTTCTTTCCTGGCTGGGCATTTCTCTGGATGAAGAGAAGAATCTGAACGGCATTCTTGAAGAGGATATCTCCCTGCCCGGGACGAAGGTGAAAATTCTCGTCGTTCCAACGGATGAAGAAAAAATGATCGCCCGGGAGACGCGGACGGTTTTGCAAAAACAATAACGTCAAACAGACTGGAGGTTTTAAAATGAAAAAAGTAACAATGACACCCAGCGAAGCGATTGTCGAGACATTGCTGGCGGAAGGGGTGGATCATGTATGCGGCATTGTGGGTTCCGCCTTTATGGACATGCTCGATCTTTTTCCGGATGCGGGGATCAAATTCATCCCCGTCCGTCATGAACAGAGCGCCGCTCATATGGAAGACGCCTACTGCCGGGTTTCGGGGCGGTGTGGTGTCGTCACAGGCCAGAACGGTCCCGGCATAACCAATATGGTCACGTCGGTTGCCGCGGCAAACATGGGCCATACGCCTCTGGTCATTATTTCCCCGTCGGCGGGGACGCCCACCATCGGCTGGGACGGTTTCCAGGAATGCGACCAGATGTCCGTCTTTAAGGCCGTCACGAAAGCTGTCGTCCGCGTTCCCCATCCCAAAAGAGCGGCTGATTGCCTGAGAACGGCCTTCCGCATCGCCTATGCCGACCGGGGCGCTGTTCTTTATGATATTCCCCGTGATTATTTCTACGGAGAGATCGAAGAAACCATTCTGAAGCCCTCTCAATACCGGGTGGATGCCAGGGGATGCGGGTCGATGGAACAATTAAACAGGGCTGCCGACCTTCTGTCCAAAGCCAAAAATCCCGTCATCGTCTCCGGACGGGGGGTCGTTGATGCCGACGCGCTGGACATCGTCAAGGCCATCGCCGAACACCTGACGGCACCCGTGGCGGTCACCTATCTCCATAATGATGCCTTCTATGGAAATCATCCTTTATCCATCGGCCCCATCGGCTATATGGGTTCCAAGGCGGCCATGAAAACTTTGGCCAAGGCTGACGTCATGCTCGCTATCGGGACAAGGCTCTCCGTCTTCGGGACGCTTCCCCAGTATGATATCAACTACTTCCCGGAAAATGCCAAGATTATCCAGATCGACATCAATCCCAAGCATATTGCCCGGACCCACCCCATCGAGGTCGGGATCATCGGCGATGCCAAGGAAGCCACTGTGGAAATCCTGAAACGCCTGAAGGCCCTGGACAAAGGCCGCAAGCCCGATGCCAAACGCCTGGCAGCCGTGGCCAGGGAAAAGAAGATCTGGGAAAAGGAGATTGTCGATTTAGCCATGGTTGACGGCAATCCCATGAACCCAAGAAGAGTCTTGCTCGAAATCTCCAAAGCTCTGCCGGACAATGCCATCGTGTCCACGGATATTGGCAATGTTGCCTCGACAGCCAACAGCTACCTCAAGTTCAACCAGTCGAGACGGCATATCGCCGCCCTGACCTTTGGCAACACCGGGTTTGCCTATCCGGCAGCCCTCGGGGCGCAGATCGCCTGTCCCCAAGCGCCGGTCATCGCCATTGTCGGCGACGGTGCCTGGGGAATGAGTCTCCATGAGGTCAGCACCGCCGTGGAACACAATCTTCCCGTTGTGGCCTGTGTTTTCCGGAACATGTGGTGGGGGGCCGAAGCCAAAAACCAGGTGGACTTCTATAACAACCGCTTTGTCGGCGTGGACATTCCCACACCTGCGAGCTTTGTGCCGGTGGCCAAGGCGATGGGAGCCAACGGTATCCAGGTCAGTCGGCCCGAGGACATCAAGGAAGCCTTTCTGTCCTGCATCAAAAACCGCAAGCCCACCGTGCTGGAATTTCTGGTGGACGGCAAGCAACTGGCCCCGCCCTTCAGGAAGGATGCCCTGGCACTGCCGACTCGATTCCTATCCAAGTATGCTCATCTGGATCATCATAACTGGTACAAAGGAGGCGTCGATGATTTATAAAGATTTAAAAGGAAAAACAGCCATCGTAACGGGGTCCGGCAAAAAAACAGGCATCGGTTACGCCATTGCGGAAAAACTGGCTGCGGCAGAATGCAACATTATCATTGCCGATCTGGGCAAACCGCCCGTGCCGGGAGAGTCCCTGAAGTCCGCAACAGGTGAAGAGATGGATATGATTGCCAAAGAATTGGCGAAGACTTACGGCATTCGAACATTATCGGTGGCCGTTGATGTTACGGATGCAAGCGCCATCGGAGCCATGGTGGATAACATCAAAGGCGTCTTTGACCACGTCGATATTCTTTGCAACAACGCGGGAGCATCCTTCGGCGTCCCGAATACAATCCTGAGTTATGACGAAGCGGCCTGGATGAAGACCATCGACGTGAATCTGTTTTCCGTCTTCCGCATCTCGCGGGCCATCATTCCCCTGATGGCGGGCAAGCCGGCAGCCATTATCAATACGGCATCCCGGGCGGGCAAGGTGCCTCCCATCTTCAACAGCGCCTACGCGGTGGCCAAGGCGGGCGTCATCATGTTGACCAAAACCATGGCCAAAGAACTGGGCGGCGGCGGAATCCGCGTTAACGCCATCTGCCCGGGACAGGTTGCCACGGATCTGGAAAAGTGGCGTTTTGGTCTGGAAGCGTCATTTTTCGGCACGACGGTTGAGGAGCGGGAAAAGGAAATGTGCAAAACCATTCCCCTGGGATACATCGGTCTTCCGGGGGACGCCGCTGATCTGGTGGCCTTTCTGGCTTCCGACGCCTCGCGGTATATTACCGGACAGGCCATCAATATAGATGGCGGACAGTGCATGGAACTATGAGACCAATCCTAAATCAAAGCGCTATCTTTGATTTAGAATCGGTCGATAAAGTAACTTATCGATCATTAGGAGGATATACTATGGATAAAATTATTGGCGGCAAGCTTGTTGCGGATGCCTTAATCGAGCGGGGCGTCGATTACATTTTTACGTTGAGCGGCGGGCATATTACACCCATTTACCAATTTCTGGAAAATTCTAAGATTACTATCTTTGACACACGCCATGAACAGGCGGCGGTTTTTATGGCTGAAGCCTGGGCCAGGATGAACCGCAAACCGGCAGTGGCGATGGTTACTGCCGGACCGGGATTCACCAATGCCCTCTCCGGCATCGCCAGCGCCAGGCTGTCCAATGCGCCGGTCATTCTCATTGCCGGCTGCGTGGGGCTCGAGACAGCCGAGAAGCTTGATCTTCAGGATATGACCCAGCTTCCGGTCATCGAACCCATGGTTAAAAAAGCACTGGTCTGCCATATCCCGGAGCGGATTCCTGAATTCATCGACATCGCCTTCCGCACAGCCATGAGCGGCCGACCCGGACCGGTCTATCTGGAACTTCCCTGTGATGTCCTGAACGCCACGGTGGACATGGCCAAGGTCAAAAAGATGCATACCACGCTCACAACCAAACCCGTTGACCGGGAAAATACCCGGAAGGTTGTTGATCTCCTGAAGACGGCTAAAAATCCAGTCGTCATCGGTGGAAGCGGTATCTGGTATGCCGATGCGGGAAGAGAGTTTGTTGAGTTCGTAGAGAAGATAGGGATACCGGCCTTTACAGCGGGAGCGGGACGGGGTGTCTTATCCGATCTTCACCCTCTTTGTTTCGAATCCTCTCTGGCTATAAGACCCGGCGGCGCCATGCTGGCTCTGATGAGTTCCGACCTGGTGCTTTTCTTAGGCGGCAGGCTCAGTCTGTTCTATATTTTCGGAGAAATATTTCCTGCGTCAGCGAAATTTATCCAGGTCGATATCGCACCGGACGAGATAGGACGAAACCGCACGGTTGATCTCGGGATCGTCAGTGATACGAAGGCATTCCTGAAGGAGCTCAACAGTATTCTGGATGAAAAAGCCATCGGCGATAAACTAAAAAAACAATACCAGCCTTGGGTGGACACGGTCCGCAAGGCCGATTTAGAAGGCAAAGATCAGGCCAAAGCCATGTGGGAATGCAATACTCTGCCCATTCACCCGATGCGGCTGGCCAAAGAAGTCAACGACTTTATGAATCTGGAAGATGACATCATCGTTGCCGACGGCGGCGATACATCGACTTGGATGGGCATGACCAGGACCATCAAGAAAGGCGGCACTTACCTGGACTATGGTCTTTACGGCTGCCTGGCCGTGGGGCTTCCCTATGCCATTGCGGCCAAGCTGAAGCATCCGGATAAACGCGTTTTGGCTATCATGGGTGACGGTTCTACCGGCTTTAATTTTATGGAATACCATACCGCCATCCGCAAGAAAATCGCGATTGTCGTGGTCATCGGCAATGATCAGGCCTGGGGTATGATCATGCACAGCCAGCAACTGCGTCTGGGTCACAATATCCCGAACGGGACTGAGTTGGGCTGGGTCGATTACCATAAGATGGTTGAGGTCATGGGCGGCTTTGGCATCTGTGTGGAGAAACCGGAAGATATTCGACCGGCACTCGAGGCGGCTTTTGCTTCCGGAAAGACAGCCTGCGTCAACGTCAAAGTAGATCCTTCCGTGATCAGCCCCGGCAGTGTCGCCCTGGCCAATCTCGGTGGATACAAGTGCAACTGAGCAACGGAGTATATCGCCACTTAGGAGGACATGTATGGATGCATCTGCTCTAGACCAGGTAAGATTGAATTTCAACCCCCAGGGGCTTTTCATTATCAACGCGGCAATCGGCATTATGATGCTCGGAGTCGCCCTTGACCTGAAACTGGACGACTTTAAAAGGATATTCGTTAAACCGAAAGCGCCGGCTGTGGGGCTTATTGCGCAGTTCATACTCCTGCCCGCCTTCACCTTTCTCCTGGTGCTGATCATCAAACCTGCGCCATCGATTGCGCTCGGAATGATCCTGGTGGCGGCCTGTCCCGGTGGCAACCTTTCGAATATTCTCACCTATCTTGCGAAAGGGAACACGGCCGTGTCGATCAGCATGACAGCCGTCTCGACTATTTTCGCGATCGTGATGACGCCGCTTAATCTTGCTGTATGGGGCGGGCTCAACCCGGAGACAGACGCCATACTCCGGAGGGTAAGCCTGAGTCCCTTTGACGTCTTTTTCACGATATTCATTATTCTCGGCATTCCGATGGCAGTGGGAATGACCCTGTCGCGCCTCTTTCCCGGCATCGCGGACAAGGTGCGTCGCCCCTTCAAGATCTTTTCGCTGATCTTTTTCATAATCATCGTTGCCGGTGCGCTGTTGGCGAACTGGAAAAACTTTCTCAACTATGTGAATATCGTCATTGTGGCTGTGTTCCTTCATAACCTGCTCGCCTTGAATATCGGCTGGTGGGCGGCGAAGCTTTTTCGGCTCAGTGAGCGCGATTCACGGGCGGTATCCATCGAGGTGGGGATACAGAACTCCGCCCTGGGACTCGTGCTCGTATTCAATTTCTTCGGCGGACTTGGCGGAATGGCCATTGTCGTGGCCTGGTGGGGAACATGGCATATCATCTCCGGGTTAGCCGCCGCGTTCATTTTCTCCAGAAGAAAGATTCCCGCCGGGGAAGAAGTTGATCAAACCGCCTGACTCCAATTTGGCAGGATTAAGCCGTGAAAACTTTGCTTGCGGGCAAAGTGGAGAAGATTATGATGGAATGCGAGGACTGAAGGACTATTTCCAGGAGCAAAAATAATGAAAGCTGTTGTATTTCGTAAAGATAAAAGACTCATCTATGAAGAAGTTCCCGACTACCAGCTCACGCCCGATGAGGTATTGGTCCGCGTGGCCAATACAGGCTTTTGCGGTTCCGACCATTCTTTGGTGGCAGGTGGGCTCGTACCCGATGGTTACATCCTGGGGCATGAAATCAGCGGCGTAGTCGTTGACAAAGGCGCCGACGCGGGGGGGGCTGTCTTGGGCCAGAGAGTCTGTATTCGTCCCACTTTCTGCGGACAGTGCGCCAATTGCATCAATGGCAAGCCCCATCTCTGCCGGGTTCATAGGCGAACCGCGGGAATCGGCGACTTACCCGGCGGCTTTGCCGAGTATCTCAAAGTCTATCCGCAGATGCTGATTCCGATCCCCGCGGGGGTCGATTCCCGCAATGCGGCACTCGCGGAAACCTTCGCCGCTGCCCTGCACGCTATTAATTGCACAGAAGATAAAACAGGTTCCGCTCTGGTGATGGGAGGGGGGCCCATCGGTCTGTGTGCCGTTAGACTCCTCAAAATTCTCGGCTATGGTCCGATAGTGCTTTTTGAACCGGTGAAGGAAAAGAGGGATATCGCTCTTCTCTATGGCGCCGATCATGCTTTCGATCCGCGCGAAAAGGATGTGGATCAGCAAGTCATGGTGATCGTTCCGAGTGGTTTTCATAAGACGTTCGAATGTTCCGGTGTCAAAGCCAATGTCGATCGCGCCATCCAACTGGCCACGGATGGCGGACAAGCATGCATTGTGAGCGTTATCTTCACACCGCTCACCATCGCCGCGCCCTTCCTTATCAATTTTAAGGAAGTCCGTCTGACAGCGTCCATCTCCAATACGCACCAGGAAAATATCCAGTGCCTCGCATGGATGGCGGCGGGAATTCTGGACGCAAAACCGCTCATTTCCGATTGCGAACCTCTGGAGCGTTTACCTGCTATTTATCGTGACAGAATTGATACCGGGCTGGTCATAAAAGTGCTGCTCAAGATCGGCGAGGAATTTTAGGATTCCCGTGTAGGGTCTCATGGTAATCTTGTCCTATCGACCAGCGGGAGATATCTGGTGTTGAGACCTGCATAACTGTATAAAATAGTAATTTTGTCATTCCGTCGAAAGACGGAATCCAGTATTATCAAGAGCTTCCTAGATTCTCGCCTTCGCGGGAACGTGTGACCTGAAAGGTTATGACACTAGTGTTGTGTGTCTAACGCTTCTTTACATTTGGCAATCTTGGCCAATATTTTCTCCACCGGCGCTTTCCAAGCAAACACTTTCGGGTTTTGGTTGTGATTGTCCAAATACTCTTTGATTGCCGCAATCAACTGCGGAACACT
>WRPE01000021.1 GCA_009773315.1 Syntrophaceae bacterium | reverse complement strand
TCATCCCGCCTCCAGTTGAAAAAGTCTTCTTTCACTACTGGCGAAACTCATACCCCGACCGGCGGCATACGTAAAGATGGGTGGGCAAGACGGTTACTTGAAAACCACAAAATCTTTAAATTTTTCTTTAAACGCGAGGAAAATCATGTCAATATATTTCCATTATATGTGGTTTATGACATAATACGTAATCATATTGGCAGATCTTTTGTAAATATCAAGTGAATATTTTAATCATGAATACATCCGGCTGAAATGATGTCAAAAAGATGATTCTTTCTTTTGGTGCGCAGAAGATCATGAAGCTCAAAATGACCTGTTGTCAAGTCTTTGCAATTGTGACATAGAAAAGAAAAGGCTGACCCCCTTGCAGGGGGCGCGAGACTAAAGACTGAAGACTGAAGGTTAAGATGAAAGGCGTGAAACATGCCGTCATTCAGAACTATTAAAACGTCGAAGACGCTCAAAATAGACCTTCAGCCCTCGACCTCGCGCCCCCTGCAAGGGGGTCAGTCTAAAAACCTATTCAAGGAGCTAATTTTGCCAGTTAAAAAAAATGAATCGGCCCGGCGGCTGCTTTTATGCATCAACGCCGTCTTGCAGAAAAAAGCTAAAAATATCGTTGTTTTGAATGTCAAAGAGACTTCTTCCTTCACGGACTATCTGCTGATCTGCTCGGGTGCAACCGACCGGCAGGTGCAGGCTGTTTCCGACGCGATCCAGGAATATCTCAAGAAAGAAGATATCAGACCGCTGGGGGTGGAAGGTAAAACCAATGCGGAATGGATTCTGCTGGATTATGATGATGTGGTCATCTCCGTTTTTCAGGAGTCGGCCCGCTCATTCTACGGTCTGGAAGACTTGTGGGACGCGCCACGCATGAAGATTGACGAAAACGCCGCCGAAATAAAAAAATTAACCAAGGATATGGCTTGATTTTAAATGATTTTTTTCATGAAATATCCGATGTGCTTTTCCCGCCTCTTTGTCTCGCGTGCTCTGAGGTTCTCGACTCCGGCCCCCAAGAGGTCTTCTGTCCCGAATGCCGTCGTCAAATCACCTTTATCACCGGTAGTTGCTGTCCGGTTTGCGGCATAATATTCCCCGACTCACCTTCCGGGAACCACCTGTGCGGAACCTGTCTGGAAAATAGACCCTGGTTCACGTCCGCCCGCGCCGCTGTCGCCTATGATGGTGTCATTCTCGATGCAATCCACCAATTCAAGTACGGACGCAATATTACAACAGGCGCAGCGTTGGCGCGTCTATTGGCCGGTTTTGATTTTGCCGACATAAACCTGGACACTCATGATGCCATTGTCCCTGTCCCTTTGCATATCAAGCGTCTGCGAGAGAGGGGTTTTAATCAATCGCTTATTTTAGCCCGCGCCTTAGGGAAGAAATATAGCATGGATGTCGATTTTTCCTTGCTAAAAAGGCACAAATTTACTTTAACGCAGACAGGTCTGGATAAAAAGGAAAGAGAAAAAAATATTTCCGGCGCTTTTATCGCCGTTTTACCGGAAAGAATTCAAAACAGGAATTTGATCCTGGTTGATGATGTTTATACAACAGGCGCCACGATCAACGAATGCGCTAAAACGCTGGTCAAGGCCGGCGCTAATCAGGTGGCGGTGCTGACGCTGGCCAGGGTGCTTTAGACTGTAGTAGGGAACGGTCGCGACCACACTAACGGTGGCAAGACCTTTCCCTACCTTATACAAAGGAGTCGTCATGAATAAGGTACTGGGTAGAGAAATTCTAAAGGATAAGCTTGAAGCCCTGCGTCAAGAAGGGAAAAAGATTGCTTTCACCAACGGCTGTTTTGATATTCTGCATGTTGGCCATGTCCGTTATTTAAAGGAAGCGAAAAAAACAGCTGATATCCTGGTTCTGGCGCTCAACAGCGACTCATCCGTACGGGCGATTAAGGGCGAAAAAAGACCGCTCGTCTCCGAAACAGAAAGAGCGGAAGTGCTCGCCGCGCTGGAATGCATTGATTTTGTAACGATATTTACGGAGCTGACGCCGCTGGAAATTATTTGCTACCTCAAACCGGACATCCTGATCAAAGGCGGCGACTGGCCGGAAGACAAAGTTGTCGGACGCGATGAAATCAAGCAATGGGGCGGATACGTTACGATTATTCCGGAAGTGGCCGGCAAATCCACTACCAATATCGTGGATAAAATTATTTCCGTCTATTGTTCCGGAAACTGACAAGCTTATATGATCCCTCTGATTCTTTACTAAAAGGAAAAAGTGTTTTATTGATTTTCTTCAGTTAAAATTTTTTCCTTTACAAACATTACCCCATTAGGTAATAAGGGCGACAATTTCAACATCATCTAGACAAGGAGTAGCCGCATTGGAAAAACAAACGACTTTGAAGCCGGAAAAACTGGAGGCATTCCGCAAGTTGCTCATCCAGAAAATCAATGAGCTGCTGAGTGAGGCGGGTAAAACCGTCACGGAGATGACCAACGGCAAGGAAAATTTTCCCGATCCCAACGACCGGGCCTCGCTGGAATCCGATCGGAACTTTGAGTTACGCATCCGCGACCGGGAGCGCAAACTCATCGTAAAAATGCAGGAAGCCATTAAAAGAATTGATGACGGAACATACGGCATTTGCGAGGCCTGCGAGGGACCGATTTCCGAAAAAAGGCTGTTGGCCAGACCGGTCACCACGGAATGCATTGATTGTAAAACCAAACAGGAAAAGCTCGAAAAACTCAAAGGCGAATAAGGCCCACACATGACCATAAAAACGCCCCGCCCGCGGGGCTTTTTTATGGCCGGTTTTTTGTGTGTCCAACATTTCCCTTTTTTGTCCAAAGATGATAATCAACTCCCATGTATGTAAATGTCGCCATCAACATTCCGGCTGATAAACTCTTCACCTATGCCGTGCCGGCCAACCTACAATCCAAAGCCTTAATCGGCAAAAGGGTTTTTGTCCCTTTTGGCCGCAGAAAACGCACCGGTTTTATTGTCGCCATATTGACGTCCTGCGATCTGGAAAAAATCAAGCCGATTAGCGAAATCCTTGATGACAAAGCGCTTTTCGACAGCAACGATCTGAATTTTTATTCATGGATCTCCGACTACTTCATCCATCCCCTGGGGAAAACGCTGGCCGAACTGATTCCCTCAGGATCTGAAAAAAAAGATTTTCTCTGGATCGTTCCCGTGCCGGCACCTCTGGATCTGGCCCTGTCGCAATCACAGGAAAAGCTTCTGGATTTTTTACGCCAATATCCCCAGGGTATCGCACTCGGTCACCTGATAAAAAATTCCGGCCTCAAAAACGCGGCAACGGTTATGCGCAGTCTGCATTTAGCGGGACTGGTAAGGTTCAGCGAAAAGCAAAATAAATCACTGGCCATCCGCACGCAAAAGATTATACGACTCGCGCCGGATGCCGGGGAACCGCTGAAATTGACTTCCCGCCAGGAAGCCCTGGTTGATTTTCTAAAAAACTCCGGTCCAATGGGATTAAATGACCTGATTGCTTCGGCCAGGACCTCCAGCGCCATTGTTAAAAAACTGCTGGGAAAAGGCGTCATGACCTCCAGCGATGCAGAAATCATCCGCAAAAGCTCACTGACATCCACCATCAGCCGGACACGCGAAAGCATTCATCTCTCGAGCGAACAGAAAACCGCCCTCGATGAAATATGCCGCAGCATCAATGCCGATACATTCCACCCGATCTTGCTGCACGGCGTCACCGGTAGCGGAAAAACGGAAGTTTACCTTAATGCCATCGAACATGTCTTAAAAAACGGCGGCACGGCTATGTATCTTGTTCCGGAAATCGCCCTGACACCGCAGCTCATCTCCAGAATCGCCGGTCGGTTTGACGAGAATAAAATCGCCGTCATCCACAGCGGCATTGCCCAGAGCGTCCGCTACGATCAATGGCGGCAAATCAAACGCGGTCAAATCAATCTCGTCATCGGCGCGCGCTCCGCTCTTTTCGCGCCGCTGCCTGATTTAAAATTGATCATCGTCGATGAAGAGCATGACGCCTCCTACAAGCAGGATGGAAGGCTTTGCTACCACGGCCGCGATCTGGCCATCGTTAAAGCCAAATTCAGCGCAGCGGTTGTTGTGCTCGGCTCAGCAACACCGGGGGTTCGTTCTTACTATAACGCCCGGACAGCAAAATACCATCTTCTGGAACTGACTCGGCGGATCAATAACAAACCCCTACCCCACATCGACATTATCGACATGAAAGCACAAAAGGAGATACACGGCAAAACGCCGATTCTTTCAGATGCCTTGATAACGGCCGTTGGAGAAACGCTCCGTAAAAAAGAGCAGATCCTGCTGTTTCTGAATAAACGTGGATTTGACACGTTTCTGGTCTGCGCCGACTGCGGCTATAATTTCCGCTGCCCCAACTGTGCCGTTGCGCTGAAAAGCCACCTGGCGGAAAATATCATTAAATGCCACTACTGCGATTACGCGCAGAAAGCCATGCCGCTTTGCCCCAAGTGCCGGGGCAGCCGGATACTGAACTACGGCACCGGCACACAGAAACTGGAAAAGGAAGTTGAAAGTCTGTTTCCCAGAGCGCAGGTGCAAAGAATGGATTCGGACGCCACCGCCCAGAAGGGCACTCAGGAAAAAATTCTTTACGCCTTGGAACAAAAAGAAATTGATATTCTGGTGGGAACGCAAATGATCACCAAGGGACACGACTTCCCCTTCATCACCCTGGTGGGCGTCATTTCAGCAGACACGTCTCTGAACATGCCGGATTTCCGCGCGGCGGAAAAAACGTTTCAGATGCTGACCCAGGTTGCGGGACGGGGTGGACGCGGCGACGCCGCGGGACGCGTCATTATCCAAACCTTTAATCCCCAGCACTATGTCTTGCAGCACACTCGCACGCACGATTACAAGGCGTTTTATGAAGAAGAAATAGAGTTTCGCAAATCATTGCAGTACCCGCCTTTCGGATACATCATCAATCTTCGTCTATCGTCCGTAAAAAAAGACGCGCTTATAGAAACGGCGCAAGAAGTCGGCAAACAGGCTCGGAGACTTGCCACGCGTTACGGAAACGCCGCTGAAATTATCGGTCCATCGGAATCGCCACTGGCCAAGATTCGAGGAGAACACCGCCAACAGATGCTGATCAAAGGCCGCGACAGCAAAATCCTGCATTCCATCGCCGTCGATATTCTGGAGAAACATGACACCAGCGCCGTGAAGATTACGGTGGATGTCGATCCGGAAAATTTTATGTGATACATTTTTTGGTTTTAACTTGCAATGCTGAAAAGAAATTCAATACGGCGATGAGCGCGCCCATCAAAAAGACATACTGGTAGCCCCAGTTCACCCAAATCACGCCACCCAGAAGCGCCACAGCAATGGAAAAGATGTGATCGATGCTGACACCCATCGTCAGGGTCTGGGTAACATCTTCGGGCTTGACCGCTATTTTCTGGAGGTAAGTTGCCCTGGCCATGCCCACGGACATCATCAGCTGGTCAACAATATAGCAGACACAAGCGATGATGAGGGCCGCCGTCTCCGTAAATACCTCTCTGGCAAAACCGTAACCAATGCAGACAAAAACAAGACCGACGGCCTCTGCCGTCAGAATAAATCTTTCACCCAATTTATCAATGGCCTTCCCCAGCATGGGCTTGAAAAATATACCGATCAGTCCGCCTGCTGCCAGAAGGGTTGCAAGGACCTGTGTCTTCTGATGAAATACCGTCACCAATACCCAGGGCGCAAAGGTTAGGAAAATTTGTTTGCGTGTTCCGTATAAAATATTGAGCCAGTAAAAAAGTTTGTATTCTTTCCGAAGCTGAAATTTAGTGCGGGCGGAATAAGGCTCGTCCTTTGTCATCAGGTAAAGCAAAACCGAGACGGTCAGAAATCCGAGAAATGCAAAGATATATGAAATCTGAAAAGTAAGATTGAAAAACTTAAAACCCATAAAGATACAAAAACTGCCGAGAATCATCGCCAGATTGGCCACAGCGCTGAACTGCCCCAGCCTCCGGCCTTTTTGGCCTTCGTGAGCCAGTTCCATGCCGATGCTCTGATTGAGCGGAATGAACAAATGCTGCCCCACACTGAAAATAAACAGCCAGACAAGCATCACGGAAAAGCCGGGCGAGGCAAAGCCGATCAGCAGGATGCCGAACGCGCACAGCAGATTGGCAAGAAACGCCAGCCTTCGCGAACACAGAAAAAAGAAAAGCGCAGCGAAAAAGACGACCAGAAATCCGGGCAATTCTCTGGGCAATTCCAAAAAACCCCGCTGCCAGTCGCTGATAAAAAATGTCTCGTTGAGGAAATTATTAAAGGTGGAATCGACAATGCTCTGAGAAAATCCAAATACAAATGTAGCGGCCAGAAATAAACGGAAATCCCGCGGCAGCATTAAAAATCTATTTTTAATCCGCTTGATAATATTTCGCCCCTGCTGTTTATTATAATAAGACAACGGCAGGATTATCCTGCCGTTGTCTTGCATCAATCTTTTTAATCAATCACTTAACCTAGCATTGTTTCGTCTCCAGACGGATACGGTCCTGATAGTATTGTGTGATTTCATATACAGCGTGATCAATCAGAAGCATAATTCTCATCACGGAATCAATCGCCTGATGGTGCTCAATCGCGTTAATAAAAATCGCCTGAAATTCTGCGTACAGCCACATGTGGCGACGCATCATGTTTAGTGCATAAATGGATTCATGCAGCGGAATGCCATTTTCATAACATGTTCTCGCGTAATGCATGAAAAATTCCTGCGCTTTGTCATAACGATTGGGAACAACCAGCATGTTTCTCAACTGGCTGTAAAATTTGATGGCCTGCAGCACCAGCTTCTCGTCGGCAATATCCTTATAGTGAACGGTTCTTTTGTTTTTCTTGACATCGGCGGCCCAATGCCCCGCTATTTCATCAATGTTGGCTTCCAGTACGTCTAACAGCTTAATCGACTCTACCATATACGATGCTCCTTTCTCCAATGCTTGAGCTTATAGGGAAACGGGATTTATTTTTTGCCTTTTCCTTTTTTCATCAACTCCTGGTATTCCTTAGTCACTTCATACACCGCATAATCAAAAAGCAAAATGGTTCGGCTTAAGGTGTCCAGGGCCTGCCGCTGGTCGAGGCCGGAGCTGAAGATCGTCTGGAACTCAGCATATAACCAGATATGCCTTCTCAAGAGAATAAGTGCGTAGACCGCCTCATCCATGGGAATGCCCATGGCGAAACTTTCCTGAGTATAAGTACGAAAATATTTCAACGCGCTTTCGCCGATTTTTTCATCGGCGAACATTTTACTGAAATTCTGATAAAATTTTACACCTTGGTTGATGATGCTCTCTTCATCCAGCTCCTTATATTTTTTTGTCCTGACATTGTTTTGCACATCCATTGCCCATCGTTTAGCCATCTTCTCCGCGTGCTGCTCGGCCAACTCTACATACTTAATGGCGTATGTCTTCATGCTTCATCTCCTTTCGTGAAAAAATCCACCTAGCGTAGCGTGATGTTATGCTCTTTGTTTTTAATATAAAACATGAAACTGAAATTGACAATAGGAATTTATCAAAAAACCACCAGTCACGGGTAATTCTTGACACATTCTTGTTATTTCCATATAGGTTAAGAAAATTGATAAGGACGTAACATCATGACCAAACTACGCATTCTCTTCATGGGCACACCGGCTTTCGCCCTCCCTGCCCTGGAAATGCTGCATAATAGTCATTACCCGATTATCGCGGTCGTGACAAAGCCGGATCGTCCCGCGGGACGAGGGCAAAAAGAGGTCGCCCCGCCGGTAAAGATTCTGGCGCAAGAATTCGGCCTACCGGTCTTACAGCCGTTGAAAGTGAACGATCCGGCTTTTCTGGAAACGCTCTATTCGATCAGTCCCGATATGATTGTCGTAGCAGCTTTCGGTCAGATTCTTCCTCAAGCCATCATCAATTTCCCGAAGCGGGGATGCCTCAACATCCACCCGTCACTTTTGCCCAAATACAGGGGCGCAGCGCCGCTCAACTGGAGCATCATTCGCGGAGAAATGAAAACCGGCATGACGATTATGCTTATGGATGAAGGAATGGATTCCGGCGATATCCTAGCACAGGAAGAAACGCCGCTCGCCATTGATGAAACCTTCGGTCAGTTGCATGATCGTCTGGCTAAACTGGGTGCTGAACTGCTTCTTCAAACCATCGACCAAGTGGCAAACGGCATTGCCTGCCGACAACCTCAAGACACAAACCAGGTCACCTTCGCCCCCCGACTGACCAAGGAAACAGGCAGAATCAACTGGCACGACAGCGTAACAAATATCGTTAACCTCATCCGCGGCCTGAGTCCGACGCCCGCGGCCTATTCATCTTTGGAAGGGCAAGCACTCAAAATTTTTTCGGCGGATGCTCTGCCTGCGGAAATCATCCAGCACCCCGGCGCCATTGGCGCCCCCAGCGCATCAGGTCTACCGGTTGCGGCCTCCGACGGCTTCGTGATTTTAAAAGACGTCCAGTTAGCCGGAAAAAAGAGAATGCTGATTGGCGACTTTCTGCGCGGGTACCGAATTAAAGAGGGAAGCGTATTAGGTTGAAGACTGAAGACTGAAGGGGGAATGCGAAGCATGGAATCCGGCGCATGCCGGACTTAAGGCTATCAATCATGAGCCACGAACTATAAGGTTTAACATGAAAAAAACAATTCGCCATGAGGCGGTGGATATTTTAAATTCGATTTCGCAGAGTCAAGCTTTTGCCGGAGACTTGCTGGATGCGTGCCTGGATGAGCAGCATCTTTCCGGTACTGCCGACGGGCGGCTGCTGACGCATCTTGTATATGGTGTCCTGCGACATCAGGGGCATCTGGACTGGATGCTCGCCCAGCTGTATCGCGGCGATTTTGCCAAAATGGAAGACGGCGTTAAAAATATCCTGCGCACCGGCCTGTATCAGCTTAAATTCAGCGACCGGCTGCCGGCCTTCGCCGTGGTGGATGAAGCGGTCAAAATCGCCAAACGAATCAACCCGGGGGCCGGCGGATTAGTCAATGCCGTGTTGCGAAGCTATCTGCGCAACACGGATAAAATTTATTTCCCTTCTTTAGAGAAAAATCCGGCGGAACATATCGCGGCGTTTTATTCCCATCCGCCGTGGCTGGTCAAAATTTGGATCAATATTTTCGGCCAGGAAGAAACAATAGCGTTATGTCAAGCCAACAATGAATTGCCGCCTCTGACTCTCCGTGTAAACACATTGAAAGCTTCACGCGAAGACCTGGCTCAAAAACTTAAAAGCGAGGATTTCAGTTGCGAGCCGACACGGTTTTCACCCGACGGCATCATCCTATCCGATACCCCCCGGCCCGTTCAGAAAACGTTTTTTTTCAAGGAAGGCCTTTTACGGCTCCAGGATGAAGCGGCACAGCTGGTTTCACATCTGGTCGACCCCCGAAGCGGTGAAAGCGTCCTGGATGTCTGCGCGGGTTCCGGCGGCAAAACCACTCATCTGGCGGCCTTGATGAAAAACACGGGCAGAATTGTGGCACTGGACCGTGATCCGGGAAAAATCGCGCAATTAACAAAAGATGCGACAAGAATGGGTGTTTCCGTCATCGAATCCACACAAACCGACCTGGGGCAAATTCTACCTGAAGGATTTGTAGATGCATTCGATCATATCCTGGTGGACGCGCCCTGTTCCGGCACAGGCACGCTCAGGCGCAATCCGGAAATCAAGTGGCGTTTGAAATCCACTGACATTCCGACGCTTTCAAAAACCCAGAATACGATTTTACAAAATGCTTCCGCCGCCGTTAAAAATGGTGGGCGCCTGATTTATTGTACCTGCTCTATTCTGCCTGCTGAAAATGATGGTGTGATCCGGCAATTTTTAATGGATAATCCGCAATTTACCGTCGAGCCCCCCCCGGGGGCCATTTCCGGTCATCTGAAGGACAGTCGTTTTTTCAGAACTTACCCCCATCACCACACGACGGATGGTTTTTTCGGGGCTGTTTTGCGACGCCGGATTTAAATTGACGAATTCAGCACAATCATGCTAGTTTACGCTCCCATAATTTGTAAAGGAGCGGTTATGTTTATTCAACAAATTCAGGTCGGCCACATGGCAGTTTTTGCCTATCTGGTCGGCGATCCCGTCACCGGCGACGCGCTGGTCATTGATCCGGCAGACAATGCTCATGAAATTCTTGCAATGGCTGCAAAAAATAAGTTACGCATCAACTACATCGTCAATACGCACGGCCACGTGGATCACATCGGCGGCAACGCCGGAATGCAGAAGCTGACCGGCGCTAAAATCATTGTGCACGAAGGCGACGCCATCATGCTCACCTCCACGCCGGCTGCCATGCTGCGGATGTTCGGCGCGACACAATCGCCGCCACCCGATATTCTGGTTTGCGACGGACAAATGATTTCCGTCGGCAATGTTGAACTGAAAGTGATCCACACACCCGGTCACTCGCCCGGCGGCATGTGTCTTTATACGGCCGGTTATGTCTTTACCGGCGATACCCTTTTTGTGGAAGCCGTCGGCCGCACCGACTTGCCCGGCGGGTCCTGGCAAACCATGTATAACGCGATTAAGACCAGACTGTTCACGTTGCCTGACGAGACCAAAGTTATGCCCGGCCACAATTACGGCCGGACGCCAACGTCCACCATCGGCCACGAAAAAAAGTATAACCCCTCAGTTCGCTAAAGGAGCAGACGACCTATGACAAAAAGCATTTCAAAGACGAACTTTCCGAAACTAAAATTCCTCAACCGCGGCAAAGTGCGTGACCTCTATGCCGTAAGGGATCATTTACTCCTTGTGGCCACCGACCGGATTTCGGCCTTCGACGTCATTATGCCCAATCCGATTCCGGGCAAAGGCGTGATTCTCAACAAAATGTCCGCCTTCTGGTTTAAACAGATGGAAGATATTATCGGCAACCACATCATATCAACGGATGCCGCCGATTTTCCCACGGAATGCGCCCCCTATTTCGAAAGTCTGGAAGGCCGCAGCATGCTGGTCAAAAAGGCGACACCGCTGCCGGTGGAATGTATCGTGCGTGGCTATCTGTCCGGCTCCGGCTGGAATGACTACCGACATAACCAATCTATTTCCGGGATAAAACTGCCGGAGGGATTAAAGGAATCCTGTAAACTGCCCCAACCGCTTTTCACGCCGACGACCAAAGCGCCGGAAGGCGATCATGACTCTCCGATCACCCATTCCGAAATGGAAGATGTTATCGGGACGGACCTCACCGACAAAGTTATCAAAAAATCCCTGGCCATCTATGAGCGGGCGGCATCCATCGCCATAAAAACCGGCATTATCATCGCCGACACAAAAATGGAGTTCGGCTTGATCGGCAAAGAATTGATTCTGATCGATGAATTGCTTACACCCGATTCGTCGCGCTTCTGGCCGGCTGATGAATATGAAGAAGGCCGCGCGCAAAGAAGTTTTGATAAACAGTTTTTGCGTGATTATCTGCTTTCCCTTCACTGGAACCAGAAACCACCCGCGCCCGAATTACCACCGGACATTATCGAAAAAACCAAGGTAAAATATGAGGAGGCGTTCTCCCGCCTGGTACAATAATGTTTTTGGGACCATTGACACAAGCCGAACCGTTATTACATTACGCCGTGTTTGTCCACACGGCGTCATTTTTTCAGGAGGAACTCCTTGAGCATAAGAAAACTGCCGGATTACCGATTAAAACAAAAAATATTATATATTGACAAGACACCCGCCGCATCACTGATCCGTTATGGGGATTTATATCTGGAAGCAGGTGCGCTTTCCGATGCTCTGGACTTCTATGCCAAAGCCGGACATCATTCCGGCGTCCAAAAAATCAAGGATCTCGCACTCGCCAGCGGCGACACATTCCTTTTTCAAGGCGCGGCCAAGGCGCAGCATATTGAACTGCGAGACGCCGACTGGGAAGACATCGCCAGAGCGGCCGTCGAACTTAAAAAATATTTATTTGCAAGGCACGCTCTGGAGAAAACCAATAACGCGAATTTATTAACCGCGCTTACGACTAAGATGAAAGCGGAGGAAGTAAAACAAAGCGCATGACCAAGAGGGATTATTACGAAATTCTGGGCGTTGGCAAAACGGTCTCAGACGAAGAGCTCAAGAAAAATTACCGGAAAATAGCCATGCAATGCCATCCCGATAAAAACCCGGGAAACAAACAGGCGGAAGAAAAATTCAAGGAAGCCGCCGAAGCCTACGAAGTCTTAAGCGACAGACAAAAAAGAGAAATCTATGATCAATACGGCCACGCCGGTTTAAGCAACACCGGTTTCCAGGGTTTCAGTGGTTTTGACAATGTTTTCTCCAGTTTCGGCGACATTTTTGAAGATGTATTCGGCTTTGGCCACGCACGGGGACGTGGACGGACACGACAGGCAGCCCGTGCCGGCGCTGATTTGCGTTATGACCTGAAAATATCTTTTCTCGACGCGGCATTCGGGCTGACCACCACGATCGATCTGGAAAAACTATACACCTGCCATGAATGTCAGGGAACGGGCGCGGCGCCCGGCGCCTCTCCTTCCACCTGCCCAACCTGTCACGGAAGAGGCCAAGTCACTCAATCGAGTGGTTTTTTCACCATCAGTTCCACCTGTCCCCATTGTCACGGCCATGGCAAATTTATCACCAAACCCTGTCATACGTGCCGCGGCGCGGGTAAAGAACAGCAGCGTAAAACGGTCGAGTTGAAAATTCCCGCCGGTGTGGAAACCGGCTCCCGTTTGCGCCTGCGCGGCGAAGGCGAAGCGGGAGATCAAGGCGGTCCCAGTGGTGATTTGTATGTTTTTTTGCAGGTGGAGGACCATGATTTTTTTGTTCGCTCGGGTGATGATATTATCTGCCGCGTTCCCATATCTTTTGTTCAGGCAGCGCTTGGCAGTACCATTGCCGTGCCAACATTAGAAGAAGCTGAAAAAATTAAAATCCCCAGAGGTACCCAAAACGGCCGCACGTTCCGTCTCAAAGGCAAAGGAATCGCTCATTTGCAGGGATACGGTCGGGGTGATCAGATCATCGAAGTCTTTGTGCAGATTCCAACGGAGTTAACAAAAAAGCAGGAAGAACTCCTGCATGAATTTGAAAAACTCAGATCGTGACATAATAGAGTTGCAATCCACCCGGCAATATGTTTAAAATGAGCCTAATCGAATGGCTTGGAGGAGCAAATATGAAAAATCATCAATATCGTTTCATCGTCTGCCTATTTGTTCTTTTTCTTTTTTCCGGTTGCGCCACAGCTCTGGTCGTAGGCGGCGCAGCAGTCGGCGCCGGCACGGGAACCTATTTTTATATCAACGGCGAACTCAAAACAGATTACTTCGCTTCTTTCAATAAAGTGTGGAGCGCTTGTGAAAAAACGGTCGCCGATATGCGCGGCACCGAAGTTCAGCCTGTAAAAGAAATCGCTCAGGGTAAAATCTCGACGGTGATCAACGACGAAAAGGTAAAGTTTGAAATTACCTATCGGGCAAAAAATCAAACCTCTGTCGCTATTCGCGTGGGACTGCTTGGCAACAAACTATCATCCCAGCTTCTCCACGACAAAATTGCTGAACACCTGGCCAAAATTTAATTTTTCGCAACTAAAACAAGGGCCCGGCTTGGCATCCTCATGAATAAGAAACTCATTTTCGGCATTGTGCTTGGCGTTGTGCTGATTTACTTCTCTGTTCGGGGAATCAACTTTCATGAAACCATTGCTCACCTGAAGAAAATCCACCTGGGTTATGTCGTCTTATCTCTTTTCTTTATCATTTTGATGCAGGCTTTGCGCTCCTACCGCTGGGGGATTATCCTGCAGCCACTGGAAAAGATCCCTCAGTTTACCCTCTTTGCCGTAACCAGCGTCGGTTTTCTGGCTATCGCCGCGATTCCAGCCCGTATTGGCGAACTGGCCAGACCCTATCTGATCGCGAAAAAAAGCTCCATTACAATGTCTTCAGCGCTCGGCACAGTCATTGTGGAAAGAGTGCTGGACAGCCTTGCTGTGCTGACCATTACCATTGCTGTTCTCGTCCTGCAGGATTTACCGTCCTGGATGATTAAATCCGGCATCCTTTTTTTTATGATGACCATGCTGATGATCGCCTGTATGATCGGATTAGTCTGGCGCAGAGAAACAGCCGTTAAAATCATCGACCGGATTTTGCGGCTGCTGCCCGGAAAGCTTTCGCAAAAAGTCCATAACGTGATCCACCATTTTATTGATGGTTTTCAAGTGATCACCGACGTGAAAAGGCTTCTATATTTATTATTTTTATCCGCTGTGGTCTGGCTTGTGGATGTCGCCGCGATTTATACTCTTCTCTTGGCCTTCGGCTTTGGCCTGCCGATTCTGGCAGCCTTCGTGGTCATGGTGATTTTGATCGCGGGCATCGCGATCCCCACCGCACCGGGTTTTATCGGCAACTGGCATTATGCCTGTATTCTGGGATTGAGTCTATTCGGCATTGCCAAACCGGAAGGTTTTTCCTTCGCCCTTGTCTATCACTTCCTGTCCATGATTATTCTGATCGTCCTGGGCGTAATCTTTCTACCCTTCAACAAATTATCCATTGCGGATATGACGAAACAGATGAATAAATAAAGAGGCGATGGGCTAGAGATAAGCATGATCCCCATAGCCTATTGCCCATGGCCGATCGCCTATTATTTTTCGTCCTTCGTTCCTACCTTCAAACTCTTGAGTTTTTTATGCAGATTGCTGCGCTCCAGACCGATGGCTTCGGCTGTTTTAGAAATATTACCGTCGTATTCTTCAAGTTTTTTAATAATAAATTGCCTTTCAAAATCCAGCCTGGCGTCTCTTAAAGAATCACTGATGGTAGACGCCTCCGGTGTCAAAGTGCTTTGCTCTGTTTTCATATTGAGTTCAGGAATATCATCCGCTTTGATTTCATTGGACGGCGTCATAATAATCAGTCTTTCAATAATATTTTTCAATTCGCGGACATTGCCGGGCCAGTTATGCGCCATTAATTGTTCCAGAGCCCCGTCTGTCAAGGTCTTCGGCTGCTGACCTTCTTTCGCGGCAAAGTCGTGAAGGAAACGTCCCATCAGAAAAGGAATATCTTCTTTTCTGTCTCTGAGCGGCGGCACGCGCAACGGAATAACATGCAGACGGTAATACAGATCCTGACGGAATCGACCCGCCTCCATTTCTTTTTCCAGATCTTTATTCGTCGCGGCCAGAACCCGTACATCCATATCGATGACTTTATTGCCGCCGACTCGTTCGAATTTTTTCTCCTGTAAAATCCTCAAAATCTTTGCCTGCGCTTTGAGACTCATGTCCGCAACTTCATCAAGAAAAATGGTTCCTTCATGGGCCAGATCAAATTTACCGCGCTTTTTTTCTGTCGCGCCGGTAAAGGCGCCTTTTTCATGCCCGAATAATTCGCTCTCGATCAGTTCCTCGGGTATCGCCGCGCAGTTAACTTCCACAATGGGTTTGTGCGACCGGCGACTTAAATGATGAATGGAGCGCGCCACCAGTTCCTTTCCTGTCCCGTTTTCGCCCATGATCAGGATCCAGGCGTTGGTCGGCGCAACGATGCCGATCATTTCCTTGAGTTCGGCAATAACCGGACTGGTTCCGGTCAACTCGAACTGATGTGATACTTTTTGTTTTAATAAAACGTTTTCTTCTTCCAGGCGAACCACGTTGAGCGCGTTTCCCACCAGAATAATCACTTTATCCAGCGACAAGGGTTTTTCAATGAAGTCAAAAGCGCCGAGCTTGGTCGCCTTTACCGCTGTTTCAATGGTGCCGTGACCGGACATCATGATGATCAATACATTCGGATGAGCGGCATGGATGGCTTTGAGTGTTTCCAGACCATCGATGCCAGGCAACCAGATATCCAACAGAACAAGCTGCGGCATTTCCTCGGCCACAATCTTAATCGCCTCTTCACCGCTGCCCGCCACCAGCACCTGATAACCTTCGTCCTCCAGGATAGCTTTCAGCGACTGGCAGATACTGACTTCATCATCTACAACAAGAATGGTTTCATTCATAAGGTTCACTCGACTTCACTTTTATCTATAGATTAAACTTCCGTAACCGGCAACTGAAAAGAAACGATCGTTCCCGTCGGATAGTTGTCACTGACGCTGACCTTACCTTTATGATCCGATATAATTGAGCTAACGATAGCCAGCCCAAGCCCTGTTCCCGCCTTCTTGGTTGAAAAATACGGCTCAAATACTTTCTGCTTATAGCTTGCCGGTACACCGGCGCCGTCATCGGCAACGGCAACGATTACTTTCTTGTGCGGCTCATCATACCGGATAATAACCCCGATATGCCCTGTTTTCTTATGAAGGGAAGCGACGGAATTATCCAGCAGATTAATCATGACCCTATTGATCTGTTCGGCATCCAGATTGAACTTCGGCAAGCCTTCAGCCGGACGGTATTCAAAATTAATATCCTTATGCGCATCTACAAAAAGCGTTACGGCCTCGGACACAACCGCATTGAGATCATTGGGGACAAGCGTCGTCACGGGCATGCGCGCATAGCGGGAAAATTCATTAACCAGATTTTTGAGTACTTCCACTTGATCGATGATGGTCTGCGTGCATTCCTTAAAGACCGAGCCATCCTCGCCCAATTTGTCTCCGTATTTACGCTGAAGCCTTTGCGCGGAAAGTTGCACGGGCGTGAGCGGATTTTTAATTTCGTGCGCCATGCGTCTGGCCACTTCCCGCCAGGCCGCGGCGCGTTCCGCCTTCTGCAATGCCGTCAGATCTTCAAACACCACGACGATACCGGAATCATTGCCTTCTTCATCCTCAATCGTTGTCAAGGTCAGCAGCACTGTCAATGCCTTATCCCGTAGTGCCAGTTCCAGCTGCTTCTCCAGGATTCGGTCATGGTTATCCTTCATTTCCTGCAGAAAGGTATCCACCAGAAGCAGATGTTCGTCATGCAAAAGCTCACGATAATTACGGAAAAGAAATTGAGAGGCGTCAATCTCAAACATCGCTTCTGCGGCACGGTTAATGGTTGTAATCATGCCGTTTTTATCGACCGAAATAACCCCCGCAGAAACATTGCGTAAAACAGCAGCCATGTATTTACGCCGTTCTTCCAGAGAGATATTGGCCTCTTCCAAACCGGTTTTACTTTTCTGTAAATCATCCGTCATATGGTTGAATGATTTGACCAGAAGCCCGATTTCATCATCAGCCTCGATATCAATGCGGCTCGTCAGATCACCCTGAGTGATTCTGTTGGTCGCCGATACGAGATCTTGAATGGGATTCGTGATGCTCTTGGCAAGTGACAGACCAAACCATGTCGCCAGAAAGATAATCACCAAGGTTACAATCGACAGAGTTACAACGTAATTAAATTTAATTGGATTTTTTAAGAGTTTGATCTGCCCGTACTGTTCGGAGGCGTCGGCAATGCTCCGCAGCTTATTAACAAATTTCTGAGGAACGTTGTAACTGACGGAAACACGGCCAATGACTTCCGTTTCAACGGCATAAGAAAAAACCGGTGCGACGCCAACAATCGCCTCCCCTGCACTGGTAGAAACCACCGTTGATATTTCCTTTCCGGAATAAATATCTTCCAGCATTTTCGGCGACAGATCAACGGGTGTCCAGGAGGGATTTTCAGCGTCGGCAAAGATGTTGCTTTTGTCATTAAAATCAAAATAGGCCTCCACCCTTCCAACCTTGTAACTCTTCTGGCGCTGTGAGAGCAAGCTATTAAGATAATCGGCTCTCCCAGCTTCATAGAGACGGTTTTTAGTAATATCCACACTGATTTGGCGGGCGTTAAACTTGGCCAATTCCTCCGCCTGCGTGTAGTACACTTGGGCAACTTCCAGCGACCGGCTCAAGGCATCACCGATTTTAATGTTGAACCAGAACTCAATGGAGTAGGAAAGAAAATTAATGGCAAATAAAAAAAGTAAAATAGTCGGAACAAGAGACAAACCGACAAACGCGGCAACCAATTTGGTGCGCAACTTGGACCCGATGACGCCCTTGCGGCGCTCGGAAAATAATTTAAAAATATTGCGGACGATAAGAAAAAGCAGAAGCAGGATCAGGATAATATTGATACTGGTCAGGCCATAAACCAGAATGTTGGCCGATATCGGCAGTTCCGTTCGGGAAGAAAGCTGACTGGCCAGGATTGTAAAAACAATCGCCAGGCAGCCGACAACCAGCATGAGAATACGTTCACGCCGGCGCTTTCTTAATTCTCTTTCATCAAGGTAGGCTCTTCTGGATTTATTTTTAATTTTCATCAGTGAATGAGATCAACTTTCCCGCAGATTGTGAGATTGCCAATTAATAGGAAAATCTTATTTTATACAACGGTGTTTCAAAATCCCACAAGGAGACAAAGAATAATACATATTCCATATTGAAAGGCAACCGCACTTTATCAATTTTAACCCTGATCTCAGCGTAGTAGTTATTGCCTTTGGACAAATACGAAATAGGAATCACGGAAATTCCATTCAAATCCGCCATGCCTTTTTGCGCGCTTTCAAAATCCGGAAAAATCACCGGCTGACTACTGCCGTTTGTGGTAATCGAAAATATTTTTTTCAAATTGTCATATTTGATGGTGCGGCGAATTTCTTTACTGACAATGTGTTTATTCCATAGATAGGACCTTTCCTGATAGACATCCAAATGAAGCGTAAAAACGGCGGGAACGCCGGCTAAAATAGCAGATTCCATTTCTGTTTTAAAACAATCAACCAGTCTGGCGTATAAAAGCACGTTTTCCGTACTGCTTGTTATTAAAATATCAACCATTCGGGGTTTCATATCCGCCTTTGCCGTACCCGGCGTGGCGACCGTTAGAATCATCATGAATAAGTAAATGTAAAACACCCTCCCGCCAGAACCCAAATAATTTTTCATACAAACCATTTTCTTTCTATAAGTATAAGTGCATTTCTCTCCCGCCAAACGTCAATCGGCGTCGGCAAAAAGCACATTCAGTTTACCCTGGTTTCCGGCCAAAGCTTTCAGTCGCGGCAAAATTACCGCAAAGACGATTTCAACGCTGCCAATTTTTTAATGAATTATATTAGGTAACCTGTCGATAAAAATCAAGGTTAATTTAGGACGCTCAAGACATCGATGATTTTAAAGCCTCAAATCGGCACGGGATCCAGAGTAGTAAAGGGTGGAATCTTACAGGATCTGAATTTTGCTGACTGCTTTTGATCATATCCAGCAGTGATAATCTCCCAACTGTTCTCATGGCGCATGAGTTCCCGCAATAAAAGGTTATTCAGGCGATGGCCTGATTTATGCGCCACAAAATGGCCGATAATCGGCATGCCCAGTAAAAACAAATCACCAATGGCATCGAGAATTTTATGTTTGACAAATTCGTCAGG
Source organism: Syntrophaceae bacterium (assembly GCA_009773315.1). Lineage (GTDB taxonomy): Bacteria > Desulfobacterota > Syntrophia > Syntrophales > Smithellaceae > UBA8904. Next base: position 29,069 of record WRPE01000021.1, on the reverse strand, counting down.
CATTCGCAGGCCGTCTTTATTGATGATTTTTTCATCGTCGAGAATAATCACATTATCCAGCGATCCCCCCAACCCCAGCCCCTTGGCCTGCAGAAATTCAACTTCCTTTAAAAAACCAAACGTTCTTGCGCTGCAAATGTTGTCTTCGTAGTTTTTATCGGAAAATATAACGCTGTAAGATTGCCTGCCGATCGCCTGGTGAGTAAAATCAATTTCATACGTTATTTTAAACTCATCGGAAGGCAGGAGCATGGCGCTTCCTTCTCCATCTTTTACGGAAACAGGTTTTTTAATGACCAGCATCTTTTTTGATTTACCTTGTGGCCGTGTCCCCACCTCTTTGAGCATATTGACAAACGGGCGGGCACTGCCGTCCATGATCGGCACTTCAAAAGAATCGAGTTCAATCAAGGCATTATCGAGCCCCATTCCGCTGAAAGCCGATAAAATATGTTCCACGGTGGAAACCGTAACACCATCAGTTCCCAGAGAAGTGGCCAGTGTTGTATCGCAAACCATATTGAAATCAGCTGGAATCGGCCTGGCATCCTGCAGATCCTTACGAATAAAAATAATGCCGGTATCGACAGGGGCCGGTTTAACCATCATGTTAACCTTACGGCCTGTATGCAAACCGATACTAGAACAAAAAATTTCTTTTTTCAGCGTGCGCTGTAAATGCATATTTAACCTTTACTTTAGACTGAATCATATGTTTAGCAATAATTATACCAAACATTGACGCTGGCCATAAATTAAGCAACTATTGGTGTTGATTGATATTTTATCAGAGTACTTTCGGACGGCCCTCTAATGATCGGTTACTCTTGTGTCCAAAACAACACACATGGCAAAAAGGGAGACCATGCGCCGGAAGATAATGATTTATTTATAGAATCTTTCTTTTTCACTATAAATGCAACCGCAATAAGGCTGACGATACATCCCCACCTCCCGGGAAATCCTGATGCCTTCATTCCAGCCGCTGCGGAAATCATCATAGTGGAAATGAATTCCAAACTGAAGCCCCAGAGTCTCGCCAATCTGCCTGATGAGATCATGTTTCTGATATCGGCTGTAGAGCAGCGTGGACGTAAAGGCGTCATAATTTTCTTTTTTTGCATGTAGGGCCGTGAATTTTAAACGGTCAGTCAGGCAATAAATGCACCGGTCTTCGGGCCGGGAAGCCACCTGACTTAAGAATTCTTCCAGAAGATAACCTTCCGGCCAGATGACGTTTAAAAGGATTTTTTCGGCATAGTCTTGAAGCGTTTGTTTGCGGCGCGAGAACTCCAGATAAGGATGGATATTGGGATTGTAAAATAAGCCGGTCACGTCATGACCGTACGTTCTCAATTCCTTAAGCGGATAGATCGTGCAAGGTCCGCAGCAGATATGCATGAGCAGTTTCATAGAACCAATGCCCCCTTGGATTAAAACAGATCCTTTTGAGCGCCCGACGCCTTGAGACCAAAATGCTCATAGGCTTTGGTGCAGGCCATCCGGCCCCGCGCTGTTCTTTGCAGATAGCCTTCCTGAATCAGGTAAGGCTCATAAACATCTTCAATGGTGACTCTCTCTTCACCGATTGCCGCCGCCAGACTTTCCACGCCGACCGGTCCGCCGTTGAATTTTTCAATCAACGCCAGAAGCAGTTTGCGATCCATTTGATCAAAACCCTTATGATCCACTTCAAAAGCATCCAGTGCCTCGCAGGCGATTTTCCCATCAATGGTTCCGTCGCCCTTCACTTCCGCATAGTCGCGGACACGCTTGAGCAGCCGGTTGGCGATGCGGGGCGTACCGCGCGCGCGCGTGGCCAGTTCTTCCGCGCCAGTGCCGGTAAGTGAGACGCCCAGAATCCTGGCTGACCTCTGGACAATCACGGAAAGCTCCTGCGGTGAATAGAATTCGAGACGGAAGTGCATGCCGAAACGGTCACGAAGCGGTGAGGTCAGAGATCCCGCTCGTGTGGTCGCGCCCACGAGCGTGAATTTCGGAATATCGAGCTTCATCGACCGGGCTGACGGCCCCTGTCCGATTAAAATATCAATATGAAAATCTTCCATGGCCGGATACAGAATTTCTTCAATAACATGAGAAAGCCTGTGAATTTCATCGATAAACAGCACTTCATGCTCTTGCATGTTCGTCAAAATCGCCGCCAAATCTCCCGGACGTTCGATTACCGGGCCGGAGGTCACCTTAATATCCACACCCAATTCCCTGGCAATAATATAGGCCAGCGTTGTTTTACCAAGACCGGGCGGGCCGTATAAGAGGACATGATCAAGCGACTCACGTCGCTTCCTGGCCGCCTCAATAAAGATCGACAGGTTGCTTTTCACCTTGTCCTGGCCGACATAATCGGTAAGCTTGGGCGGACGTAAAGTACTTTCCAGAGATCCTTCGTCTTCGGCACACACCGGATTGATTAACGAATTTTTAAGATGGCCATCCATAATTTCCTACCTGATCAGGCCCGTATCAGCCCGCAAGAATTTTTAATGCTTTTTTCAAGAGCTGATCCATCGCCTGCTCTCCTTCTGCATCGCGCGCAATTTTATCAAGGGCATCCCTTGCGGCGTTGGCCTTATACCCTAAATTGACCAGCGCGGAAAGCACGTCTTCCCGTATCATATCGTTTCGTTTTTGTTTGACATCCGTGACCGGAATCTGATCCGACGCCATTTTTTTAATGGCTTTTTCCTTGAGCTCCAAAATTAAGCGCTCGGCCATTTTCTTGCCAATCCCGGGAATGGTGATCAATTTAGCCAGATTGCCCCCACAGATTGCCTCGAGCAGTTCAGCGGATGAAATGCCCGAAAGAATATTCATGGCCACTTTCGGCCCGATGCCGCTGACGGAAATCATCATCTGAAAAAGTTCGCGTTCCTGCAACGTGTAGAAACCGAATAAGTGAATCGCGTCCTCTTTAACGGACGTATGAATATGCAAGGTCACCGATTCCCCCGCCTCAGGAAGCTCATAAAAAGTTGTTAGTGGAATAAAGACGCGATAGCCGACACCGTGTGTATCCACCACAATGTGAGAAATTCCCTTGTAAGCAATTTTACCGGATAATAGGGCGATCATATCAGAGGGGCTGCTCCTTTAAAAAGTTAGCCTGGCAGATCGCAGCAGCCAGCGCATCCGCTGCGTCCGCGGGCGGGAGGGCATCTAGCTTCAAGATAGCCTTCACCATCATCTGCACCTGGCGTTTTTCCGCCCGGCCATAACCGACAACCGCCTTTTTAACTTCCAGCGGTGAATATTCAAAAACGGGAATACCATGGTCTGCGCAAGTAAAAATCACCACGCCCCGGACCTGGGCCTGTCGGATCAGACTGCGGACATTTTTACCATAGAAAATATTTTCCAAAGCGACCGCTTGCGGCTTTGTTTCAACAATGACCGCGCAGAGTTGTGAATAGATATGCATTAATACTTCAGACAAAAGTGAATCTTTACGAGGTTTAATTTCACCATGACCGACATGACGCAGATAATTGCCGCTTTTATCAATCACGCCATAACCTGTCACATGGCTTCCGGGATCGATGCCTAAGATTCGCAAAATATCAGCTTTCGTTAAAAAATCAGTCTTGTTTCCTAACTCAACTTTTCCATGACATCTTCATCGATGTCAAAATTGGAGTAAACATTCTGCACATCATCGTTGTCTTCCAGCTTCTCCATCAATTTCAGCATGGACTCTGCCTTGCCTGCATCCAGCTTCACGGTATTAGAAGGAATCATGCTGATACTCGCTTCCAGATGTTTGATGCCTTTCGCGTCAATAACTTTTTTTACTGTTTCAAAAGCCGCCGGCTCCGTAATAACCTCGTATTCACCATCTTCTACCTTCACATCTTCCGCTCCGGCCTCCAGCGCAAGCTCCATCAGCTCGTCTTCGCCGATAAGCTTTTTATCAATCACGATACTCCCTTTTTTTGTGAATATCCAGGACACGCAGCCGTTTTCACCCAGATTGCCGCCGTGCTTGGAAAGGATGTGACGAATCTCCGCGACGGTTCGGTTTTTATTATCCGTCATCACATCGACGATAACCGCCGCACCGCCCGGGCCGTAGCCTTCATAAGTGATTTCTTCATAAGCCGCCGCACCGTCGCCACCGCCAGTGCCCTTTTTGATTGCCCTGTCGATATTATCCTTGGGCATGTTTTCTTCTTTGGCTGCCATGACCGCCTGCCTTAGACGAGAATTGCCTTCAACATCGCCGCCGCCCAGACGCGCCGCCAAAGTGATTTCCTTGATAATTTTGGTAAATATTTTACCGCGTTTGGCGTCAATCGCCCCTTTTTTCCGTTTGATGGTGCTCCATTTGGAATGGCCGGACATATTGTCTTTCTCCTGAAAAAAGATAATCTTTCATATTTTTTGCCTCATAGCATAAGGCGATAAGCTTGTAAAGTTAATTACATTTTTGCCGGAAGGTTTCATCATCGGCAGAAAGAAAAGAGTGCTCGCCAAAATGATCGGAGAAGGAAGAAAGAACGTGGATCGTGAAGCGTCGTTCAGAACCAATCTATAGCGAACAGACGCCCGAATACACGTGACATCGTGCCACCTCGCGTGACCTTCAGGTCATCAGGTGGTCAGATTAAGTCTGACCGTTCCCTACGCTTCACGCTTCACGAGTGACGAGTGACGAGATACGGGCGACAAGATCAGGGTTTGTCAGCCTTAATCACATTGGGAATATCCCTTCCGCCAGTATAAAAAACAACGAGCTTGACCGGAATCTTACCATTATTGGTCCCGTTATGACGGGTGTTGACGACCTCAATGATGACATCGCCTTCCTTGAACGCAGCCGATTTTCCGCCCTCTATTTCCACCGTCAGATGACCAGACATCACATAAGCATATACCGGGACAGAGTGGCTGTGCCAACCCGTTTTAGCACCCGGCGCGATATCCACGGTCATGACCGTTATTTTGGGATGGTCTGTTTTCAGATAAGCAATGGGATCACCGTTGCTCGTCATCTCCGCTTGAAGGATGACCTTTCCCTGTACGCCCGTATCATACTCGGCTGCCCCGGCCAGAAAAGGCAGCAGCAGGAAGACTATCCATACCCACATACGACTTTTTATCAATACCATACATGTCCCCTCAACAGACAGATTCATTTATTCCTTTAGCCTGGAAGCCTGATGCCACCATTGTCACTAACATATAGATTAATGATCCCGTTTTCAAGACATCATCCATAAATTCATCAATGGGTCTCTGATCGAAGCGAGAAAATAAAACGGCTAACACGTTGTGCCTTTTTAGCGTTTCGCAAACAAGGCGGCTAAGCTCAGAGAAACCAATGGACGATCCAACAGCCGGAACCCGGCCTTTTGCGCCGTGCCGATCGCAGTATCGAATTGTGGCCTGGAAACATGCAGTTTGGGTTCCGCCAGAAGAAATTTGCCGTCATCTTTCAAGACCGCGTACAATTGCGCAAAGAATCTCTCTGATCCGGCACCTCGTGCGCCATCCAGAAAGCCAGAATAAAATCGGCCAGGACCGTGACATTTAGAGAAACCGGACTGGCCAGTTGCGGAGTAATCCGGTGCGCAAAACCAGCGCCCAAGGCCCGCTTTGATATAGCCTCAAGCATTTCTTCCTGAATGTACACCGCGATGACAGAGGTCGCCTATTCTGCTCATATTATTTTCCTTTGACAGCACAAATCATATTGAAAATTTGAGACAAGTGGATTCTGACCCATCAGGCAACGGTAAGCCCCTTTTCCCTCAGATAATCCTTGACGTCCTGAATCTTGAGCATCCGGAAATGAAAGACTGAAGCGGCCAGCAAAACAGATGCGCCGCCTTCGACAACCGCCTCGTAGAAGTCTTCCAGTTTGCCCGCGCCGCCGGAGGCCACCACCGGCAACGTGACAACGGAAGAGATGGCCTTGGTAAAGGGGATGTCATAGCCCGCCTTGGTGCCGTCTCCATCCATGCTGGTAGGCAAAATCACACCCGCGCCGAGTTCCTGGCACTGCTTGGCCCAGGCTACTGCGTCTTTGGCGATGGGCAGTGTGCCACCGGACACGACCAGTTCAAAACCGGAAGGCATCGCCGCATTTCTTTTCGCGTCAATGGCCACAGTGATTTTATCCGACCCGTATTTCTTAGCCGCCTGTTTCACCAGATCTGGATTTTTCACCGCCGCGCTGTTCATGGAAACCTTATTCGCTCCGGCGCCCAATACCATTTCGATATCTTCAATCGAGGAAATGCCACCACCGACCGTCAGGGGAATACTCAACACAGCCGAAACCTTCTTGACCCATTCCAGACGTGTTTTGCGGTTTTCCAGCGTGGCTGCAATATCCAGCATGGCCAGTTCATCCGCACCTTCGACCTGATAAAATGCGGCGTTCTCCACCGGATCACCCGCTTCTTTTATATTGACAAAATGAACGCCCTTAACAACCCGTCCGTTTTTCATATCCAGACATGGCATGATTTTGATCGGTTCCATAAAAATCTCCTTTCAGAATAAATAAATAATTTGACCGGTTTCGCCACGGCACTGCAGATTTTTAAACCGAACTCGTCAAATTTACAACCAAAATATTCAAAACACGCCATCCAGGCAACCATTTTGTCCTTTTCTTCTTTAATACTTGAAACGCAAAGCAATTTCGTTTAAACAATTTTGCAAACCATTCCATTTATAAAAGGAGTCGCCATGATCAAGATGAAAGAAATCAAAGCAAGCAACATGAATGTGGAAAAATTTATTGATGATAAAGTTCGCGCTATCCGGGAAGCCGTTGGCGATGGATTGGCCATCAACGCCTTATCGGGCGGCGTCGATTCGTCGGTCGTCACCGCACTGGGACACAGAGCGCTCGGCAACAGACTCAAAACCTATTTTATCGACAATGGGATTATGCGGGAAGGAGAACCGGCCAAAGTGGCGGCCGCCTTTAAAAAGCTGGGCATAAAAGTGGAAGTGTTGGACGCGTCCAAGGCGTTTTTTGCCGCTCTTAAAGGACTCACGGATCCCGAAGAAAAAAGAGAAGCCATCACGCAAACTTTCTATAAAAACGTTTTCGGCAAGCTGGTTGTCAAGAGTAAGGCCAACTACCTTCTCCAAGGCACCATTCTGACGGATGTGGATGAAACCGTCGCGGGAATTAAACGGCAGCACAATGTCTTTGAACAACTGGGCATCGATCCGCAAAAAGCGTTCGGCTATAAAATTCTGGAACCGCTCATCGAGTTGCGCAAGGACGGTGTGCGCAAAGTCGGAGCTGGACTGGGACTACCGATTGGCATGTTCGACCGGATACCCTTTCCCGGACCGGCGCTGGCCGCCCGCGTGATCGGCGAAGTCACGCCCGCCAAAATCGCTCTGGTCAAAAAAGCAACCGCCATTACCGAAGCAGCGCTCAAAAACGTGAAGGCGTTTCAGTATCTGGCCATTCTGCATGAAGATCGCGTAACCGGCATGAGAAATAACAAGCGGGTTTTCGGCAATCAGATTGAAATCCGCTGCTGGAACAGCATAGATGCGCGCACCGCCAGACCTACCCGGCTTTCTTTTGATGTGCTGGAAAAGATCGCCGCGAAAATAACCAAAGACATACCGGAAGTCGTCAGCGTCACCTACAACATCACGTCTAAACCGACATCCACAATCGAGGCAATTTAAGCCGGAAAGCTGTGACGGGAATTTTCTCAAAAGGGAAATTCCCGCCACAGCCGGAGAAATCGAATCATGGAAAGAAAGCCTCAAAACGGCCCTTTGCAGGGCATCCGCATTCTTGATCTTACCCGGCTTTATCCCGGACCTCTGGGTACGATGATGCTGGCCGACATGGGGGCCGATGTCATCAAGATTGAAGACATGAACGCGCCGGACTATATGCGATCCTATCCTCCCTATCTGGAATCGGAATCCGCAGGCTTTATCGCCGTTAACCGCTCTAAGCGCAGTCTGGCCCTGAATCTAAAAACAAAAGAGGGCGTTGATATTTTCTTCTCTCTTTTGAAAACGGCGGACATTGTCATCGAACAGTTCCGACCCGGCGTGCTGGATGAACAAGGCATTGGCTATGAAGCAGCAAAGCGGTTGAAGCCTGATATTATCTATATTTCGCTCACCGGATACGGCCAGAACGGGCCTTATGCCAGGGATGCCGGACACGATATCAATTTTATCGGATACGCGGGAATCCTGTCGACAACCGGCTTAGCCCAAACAGGTCCCGTCCTCCCCGGCCCTCAACTTGGTGATGTGGCGGGTGGCGCCTATATGTCCATGATTGGCTGTCTCACAGCCCTCTGGACGAGAGAAAAAACCGGCCAGGGTCAAAGAGTCGATGTCGCCATGCTGGATGCCGTCCTTCCGCTGATGACCCTGCAGATGGCACATTATCAGGCGACCAAAATAACCTTTGCGCCGGGAGAGCCGCCCCTTTCCGGAGGGTTGGCCTGTTATGGCGTTTATCCATGCGCCGACGGCAAATATATTGCTTTGGGCCTGCTGGAGGCCAAGTTCTGGAAAATATTTTGCGAAATGGCCGGTCATCCTGAGTGGCTGGAGAAACATCTGGTGATGGGAGAAGAGGCTGATCACCTGCGCAAAGAGATCGCCGCTCTTTTCCGAATCAAGACAAGGGATGAATGGATGGTCGCAACGAAAAACTTGGATATTTGCCTGACGCCCGTACTGGATATTTCAGAAGTTGAAAAAGACCCGCAAATGCAGGCGCGGCAGATGATTTACGAACAAGCGCATCCGGTCTGCGGCAAGATCAAGGGCATTGGCGTTCCCCTGAAATTCTCCGCCACACCGGCCCAGCCCTCCGGACCATCGCCCGCTCTGGGAGAAGACACAAAATCCATTCTGCAAGAAATCGGCTACAAACAGGAAGAAATTGAAGCGCTCCGAAAAAAAAGTGTGATATTGGTTGCCGGTAATTAAATGCATTGTGGTGTCATTAATCCCTGCAAGCTTCGCTTACGGGATAATTCGACTAAAAGAAGAAAGGACAGGGAAACCCCCTGTCCTTTCGTAGTCTTTGAGTCTATTTATTTTTAGCTGACATTAAAACCTCATCCAAATGCTCTCATTTTGTTTTGCCGTTGACCGTTTCTTAACTAGATCAAATTCTTTTTGGGTCTTTGGCCACCAAACGTAGAGTGTTGATGGATCGGATTTTCCATTCGTAATAGTCTGGGTGGATGCTGCAACATGCATACGTCCGGATTTCTCGATGCCAAACACTTCATTGGGGAATTTATCACCCAGCAACCCGTTAGCCAGTGCCGTGGGAAATGCATCACGAATCTTATATACATCATCAACTGTCCCTGAGGCTTCGATTGCACGAGCCAGAGCATGCATGGCTGTGTAATTGAGGGCGCACTCCCATGTGACCATTTTCTTGTACTGTTCAGGATATCTCTTTTCGAAAATTGTTGCACCAGGGAATGGAACACTCACGACTCCACCTGTACCAATCAGATTGCCCATTACCTTGGTGCCTCCGAGTAATTTAGCAATGTAATCCTGCTTGGCCTGATCGACCATAATAAAACCACCTTTGAAGCCCATGCTTCTGGCCTGTTCAATCACCAGTGCCGTTGTGGCTGAAGGTCCGCCGATCAGCATGACATCCGGTTTGGTGGCGATGGCGGCAGCGAGCGGAGCAGAAAAGTCTGTTTCCGTGAAATAATTAGCCGGCTTATCTGTGGTAATGACGCCGCCCTTCTTTATCCAATATTCTTTAAATGCACTTCTCCACTCATCGCCATAGGCGCCCAGAGTGACAACCATGGCGCAGTTCTTCCATCCCTTTTTAAACGCCCAATCGGCAAAGACATGAACATAGGTGGTAAAATCAACTGTAGTGGCTACCACCAATTTATTGCCCATCTCCGTTACCTTTGGGGTGCTGGTATAGGCCATCACGATGAACTCGTTGCCCTTTTCCTCATTGATTTTCATCATGGGAGCGAGCGTATTGAAAACACCATTGAAAACCGCGATAGCTTTATTCGACTTGAAACGACGGGCGTTATTAACCGCTTGCGTGGGGTCAATACGGTCATCAAGTCTTTCAAGTTTAAATGTGTATTTCTTCCCGCCAACCGTAATTCCACCGGCTGCATTGATGTCCTTAACAGCCATATCAACACCGCTTAGGATATCCTGCCCGTATTCCGCTGCCACGCCACTGAGCGGACCGGTATAACCTATGACAATTTCATCAGCCTTACTATTTCCCGCCCATGACATGAAAAAAACAGCAGCAACCAAACAAACCATCACCTTCAGATACTTCATTCTTAGTCCCTCCTCTTTCTTTAGTTATTGTTCTTTATAGCTCCGAGAAATGATTAGACCATCCCCCATCTCTGCATATGTTGACTTCATTGACTCAAAAAGCAAAACATGTCAACATCAGAATAACATTCAGCAGCCCTGATGCACAGAAGTAATGATTTTTTAACTTATGATGCAGTCAATATTATTGAAGATAATCAACTGACCATCATTCTTAATATGTCTGCCGGTCACTGCGAATAATTTTACCCCATCACCATGCCGCCATCGATTCTGAAAGCCTGTCCGGTGATGCTTCCGACTTCTTCCGATGCGAGACAGGCCACCCACCCGGCATTTTCTTCAGGCGATTGAAGGCGGTCTGCCGAAACGATCCACAATAAGATCGAGAATCTTCTGCAATCTCTGCCGGTCTATTTTTTCCCGATCATCTTTGATTTGCTCTTCCATGGCCAATTGAACCACGCCCCTGATGATCCAGGTCATGTGTCCTGAATTGCCTGGTTGAAATTCCTTGGCTGCGATGCCGTCTTCAATAATTTTTTTAATCGCTGCGTGAATCTTCACATGATACAAAATGAAATCACAATAGGGCGCGCCATTAGACGGGCCATAGTAAATGGTAAACATCAACCGAAAAAAATTCTTGTCTTCAATGACACGGAGAAAGATCTTGTCGACAAGGTCTTTCAATCGGTTTTTCGCGCATTCGGATGTGTGCAAATGCGACTCCAGCACCGAATCGATCTTGGCAGAATAGGTCTGCATGAGCTCCCTGTAGAGACCTTCCTTGTTGCCGAAGTAATAATAAAGGGAGGGCGCGGTTATTCCCACCGTATCCACGATTTCCCGTATGGTTGTCGCGGCATATCCCTTTTGTGCAAACAGCCCAAGGGCCGCGTCCAGAATCTGCTGCCGTGATTCAGATACAAGGTTTTTTTTATTGCCTTTTGCTGTTCTGTGGTCACTCTTATCCTTGACTTTCATTTCTATGCCTTCTATACAAGAGTCGATATATGTGCTATTGATGACTCACTATATTGGCAAGGAGTTTCTTTTGTCAATCATAATAAGAAAAAAATTGAAGGAACATGATTTGCTCGTGCACCTTGAGGAATTCGACTCTATTTTTTTTTAATAGGCCCTTATGAAGATTTCCCTCTAGAAAATATTTTTCATTGACACCGGGTAACTTAGTTTTGTATAGTGTTTGTTATAGAGTTTTACGGGAATGGCGTTTTTATCAGAAAAATACTTAAAATAAAGGGAGGAAGCATGATGAAAAAGATACATCTGTTTACCGCAATGGTTTTAGTTTTTCTGCTGATCACCACAGGAGTCTGGGCGGCGAGCCCAGACACAACCGGGCCAATCAAAATCGGCTTCATGGGGAACATGTCTGCTCCCTTTTCACTAAGCGCCAAGGCTGCAGCGGCGATGGCCGTTGATGAAATCAATCAAGCGGGCGGCATTAACGGACGACAAATCAAACTGATCGTCGAAGACACCAAAGGAGAAATTCCCAAAGCCGTTGAAATTTACAAAAAACTGGTCATGAACGACCGGGTACTGGCTGTCTTCATCGGGGAAAAAGTGGAAATGGGTGTAGCCGGCATGGAGATCGGAGCGGAGCTGTTTCCCGAATACCCGCACATCTTCTTCAGCACGATCGGTTCCGGAGACGACATCTGGCATCGCGTGCGCGACAACTATAAAAAATACCGGTTCGGCTTCCAGACATATTATGCCATCTCTACTAATTATCTGAAGATTTTGGCGCCCGATAACATCGATTGCTTCAAGAACCAGATCAAAATCAAAAAAGTGGCCATTCTATATGAAGACATGGAGTGGACCAAACCCCTGCGTCAAGGCATTCCCAACGTTTCTCCATCCCTGGCGGCCATCTATAAGGGAAAGGGAGTCAATGTCGTTTATGAGACAACCACGTCTCTCGATCAGAAGATGTTTAACCCTATCTTTGAAGAAATCGCCAAATCCGGAGCCGATTTCATCGACTGTGCCGTCGGTTACATTGATCAACCGGCTTTTGTTAAACAATGGGCTCAATCGAGTGCGCGAAATATCCCCGTATTTATCTGGGGAGGGCTCGCCGGCATGCCTCCGATCTGGAAAATGACGGAAGGTAAAGTAAACGGCATTATGGTTGGGTCTTCTCTGGTCAGAGTGGCCATCACACCCAAGACGATTCCCTTCATGGATAATCTGGTAAAAAATTATAAGGTCGGTCCTATCTTCGGTTCCCACACAACCTACGACACCATATACGGTTTCAAGAAAGCCATCGAAAAAGCCGGCGGAACGGGTAACATTGACAATCTGATTAAACAATTGGAGCAGGTTGAAGAAGTGGCTGTTCTGGGCACCATCGGCTGGGACGCGAAATACCATTACAACCTTCCCCCACCCAAGTACGTAACGCCTATCGTCCAGTGGCAGGATGGTGAAATGAAAGTCATCTACCCCCTGAAGTATAAAATGGCTGATTACAAGGCACCGAAGGATTTGCGAAAATAACCCGTACGGAGAATCCGCTGCGGGCAAAGGCTCGCGCGGATTCCCCGATATCAAAACTCTTCATTCGTTTTTGGTCAGGGTGATCCGGTGTCGCAGTTTTTTCAACATTATTTGCCTCATACCCGGCAATTTCAGATAATATAAAGGGGGCGCGGACCCTATGAGTAATATCCTTCTGCAGATTATTATCTACACGGTCATTTGGGGTTCCATCTACCTCCTGATATCCCTTGGCTTCTCGCTCATCTGCGGGGTGCTCCGTATCTTTCATCTGGGATACGGTGTAGTATTTATTCTGGCCGCTTATGTCACCTGGTTCTTTATGGAGGACGCGCACTTGGGATTTGTGCCCAGCATCCTGCTCATGTTTCTGGTCCAGTGCGTTTTCGCTCTTATTATCTTTTACAAAGGCGTTTTTCAACGCTACATGGAAGAGGAGGAAGTTCTCCTGACCGTCTCGATTCTCATTTTTCTTGCCGTCGCCCATCTGGCCAACTATTTATATCCTGTCACGGCCGGCGTCAGCATTCCTTCGACGATCATTGACGACGTCCTCTCCATCGGCGGTGTCACCATTGCCTACCAGATGATTCTTGCCGCGCTGGCGGGAATCCTGGTGACGGCAATCTATGTGCTGTGGTTCATGAAAACAAGAGTCGGCCTGGTCATCCGGGCCATCAGTCAGAACCTGCCGGCAGCCCTGCTCATGGGGGCGAATGTCAACCGGATGTACTATCTGGCCATGATCCTCTCGGTGATCCCCCCGACCATCTGTATGATTATGATCGCGCCTTTCTGGGGCGTTGATCCATTCATGGGCGCGTCCCTCCTGATGACCGCAATGCTGATCTCCATTCTCGGGGGTCTAGGCAATCTCAAGGGAAGCATTGTGGCTTCTTACCTGATCGGATTCATCCATGCCTCGGTCAGCTTCATCTTTGTGTCCCGCTTCATGGGGCTTGCCGCCTTAATCGTCACGCTGGTGGTGATGATATATCGTCGCGGGGGTATTTTTGCAGGAGAGACCTTATGGTAAACTTTGAATTACGCCGCGATCGCATTGTCGCCCGCTGGCGGGACAAGAAAACGGAATGGGTGATTGAACCGCGTTACTGGAGAAATCCGATTATCGGCATCAGTATTCTGCTGATGCTGCCCCTATTCGTCCGTTCCTATCCGCACATCCTGACCATGTTCACCACGGCCAATCTTTACGCGGCTATTGCTATTCCCCTGGCGCTTCAGATGCTGGGAACCGGTCGGGTCAATTTCGGTCCGCAGCTCTACCTGGGAATCGGCGGTTACACAGCCGCCCTGCTGAACCTCCATTTCGGCTGGAGTCCCGCCATGACGCTTGCGGCAACGATTACCGTCTGTGCAGTCATCGCGCTCGCTTTGAGTCCGACCACCCTGATTGCCAAAGGACTTTATTTTTCGCTTATTACCTTGATTCTGCCGCTGACTTTTCTGGATGTCACCTACATCTGGGGAGATCTCTTCCGCGGAGAAGTGGGTCTCGTGGGCATGAGTCCGCTTTTGACATTTGAAAAGGTTTCCTGGAATTACATTGCTTATTACTATCTTTCCCTGTTTCTGATGCTGACGTATCTCCTCTTCTGCGACCGGACGGTACGCTCGCGGATAGGGATCAGTATGGCAGCGGTCAACGAAAATGAAAACGTCGCCCGCATGATGGGCGTGAGAGTGGATGCTTACAAAATCTTCTTTTACGTAGCGCCGTCCATCCTGACCGGAATCGCCGGCTGGTTCATCGTCCACACCTTCCGCACTTTCGCCGGCGTAACCTATCTTCCTCTGGATTTTATGACGAAGATCCTGATCATCGTCATTGTCGGGGGAAGAGCTTTTCTCTATGGCGCGATTCCCGGGGCTTATCTGATCTCCATTCTCGAAGATTCTCTCAGGGGGCTCGGTCCCGTGAACTACTTCGTGTTCCCTCTGATTCTGATTGCACTGATAGTTTTTCTTCCCCGTGGAGAAGGACTGTGGGGCCTCTATAAGAAAAAGCGTCCCCGGGATTATTTTCCAAAACTGCATGTAAGGAGAGAATAGCACTGTGCTGGAGATAACGACTGTATCGAAAAATTTTGGTGGGCTTGCCGCTGTGAGCGACGTCAGCTTTTCCGTTGCCGAGGGTGAAGTTGTAGGCTTAATCGGGCCTAACGGCGCCGGAAAAACCACGATGTTAAACCTGATCTGCGGCATTTACAAGCCCGATCACGGGACGATCCGCTTTGACGGAACGGATATCACAGGGCTTCCCAGCCATAAAATATGCTGGCTCGGCATCTCCCGGACATATCAGATCCCCCAGCCCTTCGAATCCATGACCGCCCTGGCCGGGGTGATGGTCGGCGTCTTAAACGGGAAGCATCGTCCCAACATGAGCGTTCCCGATGCGGCCCTGGAGGCTTCCTACTATCTGGAATTCGTGGGGCTCTTCTCCAAGCGGGACACCCTGGCGCGTGATTTGAATCTCTATGAATTGCGCATGTTGGAACTGGCCCGGGCGCTGGCTACCACACCGAAGCTACTGCTTCTGGATGAAGTCATGGCCGGCCTCAATCCGACGGAGGCGTCGCGGGCGCTGGATATGATCTGGAGTGCTCAGGAACAGTTTGCCTTTACCATTTTGTGGATCGAACACGTCATGAAAATCATCATGAATGCGACCCAACGGGTTGTCGTTCTTCAATACGGCAAAAAGATCGCAGAAGGTCCGCCTCGGGAAGTGACCTCGGACCCCAAAATCATTGAAGCCTATCTGGGAGGCCGTCATGCTCAGCATTAACAACCTGAACGCCGCCTATGGCGTGATTCCTGTCCTTCACGACGTCAATCTACAGATCAATCAAGGAGAGATTGTCGCCCTCCTGGGCGCGAACGGCGCGGGGAAAACAACATTGCTCAACAATATATCGGGGGTTCTGCCCGCCAAAACAGGAACCATCTCGTTTTTGGGTGAAGACATCCAAAAGGAGTCCTCCGATAACATCGTCAAACAAGGCATATCCCAGATTCCCGAAGGAAGGAAAATTTTCCCTTATCTGACCGTGAAGGAAAATTTGCTGATGGGAGCCAGCACGAAAAAGGCCTGGAAAAAAAGGAAGGAAATGATGGAGAAGGTCTGTAACCTCTTCCCCATCCTGAAAGAGCGCGCCGGCCAACGGGCCAGTCTGATGAGCGGAGGCGAGCAGCAGATGCTGGTTATTGCCCGCGGATTGATGTCCCAACCGAAACTGCTGATGATCGATGAGCCTTCCTTGGGGCTAAGCCCGCTCATCATGTCAAAGATTTACGATGTTATCAAAACCTTCCCCGCTAATGGAATTACCGTGCTCCTGTCGGAACAAAATGCGCTTTATGCCCTGGAAATTGCCACCCGAGGCTATGTGTTGCAGGACGGTCACATCGTTCTCACAGGAACAAGTCAATTTCTGCTGAACAGCGAACTGGTCAAGAAAGCCTATATAGGAATGTAATAATGACTAAAGATTATTTTAATTTTACAGACAAGCTTTTTGCCCGAGAAGACATCGACAAAAAGGCGGAAGCACTCAAAGGCATTCGAGTGCTTGATTTGTCCCATATGATTTTCGGGCCGACGGCGGCAAAGACCCTGGCGCAGTATGGTGCCGAAGTGATTAAGGTGGAAGTCCCCAACCAGGGAGACTACTGGCGGGGCGGAACTTACTGGGGCAAGTACTGGAAGCATTCCAACCCTCTCTGGCATTTCATCAATCCCGGTAAATATTTCGTCGGCATTGATGTTAAAAAACCAAAAGGCAAGGATCTGATTCTGCAACTGGCCGCAAAAGCCGACATCATCATCGAAAATTTCACCTCCGGAACGGTGGAAGCCTGGGGCATCGGTTATTCCCAGGTGAGCAAAATCAATCCGAAAGTCATTTACGCAAGCCTCAGCACTTACGGGCAATTCGGCCCGCGCAGGTACGCTCCGGGATGGGATCTTTTGGCTCAGGGCGCAAGCGGCGTCCTGTCGGTCACCGGTCATCCGGACACCGATAAATATTTTAAGGTTCCCGATTTTTTTGGTGATTTTTTCCCGGCTTATTACGCGGCCATGCTCATCCTCATTGCCCTCAACTACCGGGAACGCTCCGGAGAGGGACAGTATATCGACGGCTGTCAGGCGGAAATCCTGATGCGGACACTCAGTCATTTCACGTACCACGACGCCACCGGTGAAAGCCTGGGGCGCACCGGCAACATGGACCCGACCATGTCTCCCTCGGGGATATTTAAAACGCGTGACGGAAAATTTGTGGCCGTCGCCATTGCCACGGATAAGCAATTTCAATCGTTTTGCAAAGCCCTCAGCCGCGAGGACCTTGCCGAGAACGATACCTATAAAAAAGCCGCAAGCCGGCTCAAACGCGAAAATGCGCTGGCCTTGAATAAAGTTCTTGAGGAATGGGTCATCACCAAGGACGTGCAGGAATTGTCCGGATTGGCCAAGAAGCACCGGTTTGCCGCAGCAGAAGTCATGGACGACGTGCAGATCAGCCAGGACAAATGGCGCGAGGAAAGGGGCAGCGCAATTCTGTTTGAAGATGACATGTATAAAAAGCTGCTCGTGGAAGGACCGATCGCCATGCTCAGCAAGACACCGGGCAGAATCAAATGGCTGACCCGTCCGCTCGGCTATCATAACCGCTACGTCTTCAAGAAAATTCTGGGATTGACGGAGGATCAGATTAAGGATCTGGAAAAAGAACGGGTCGTGGGCACCTGGGATTATCGGGTCGGTCAGAGACCGCCGATCTACCACGACCTGTCCAAGGATAGAATGTTTAATTATGAAGGAGGTGAGGACCATTAAAGAGCGAGTTTATTCAAGATACCTGCAGAAAAAAGGCGCGTCCAAACTGTCCGACTGGAAAAATATTCTAACGCAATTGACCACCTCCGAAGGAAAGCCGGAAGCCCTGGATGATATGATGGTCCTCGATCTGAGTTACGCTAATTTTTCCGGAAACGTCACCGCGAGTTTTCTGGCCGAAGCCGGCGCAGAGGTTATCAATATTGAGCCTCCGGAAGGAGATCCATCGCGCATCATGAGCCCTTACGGGGCCAATGTGAAGGGCGTCGGCATTCCCTACCTGATGGAAAGCCGTAACAAACGCCAGATCACCCTGGATTTGGAAAGCCCCGAAGACCAGGGCAATCTCAAACGCCTCGTCAAACGGGCTGATATACTCATTGAAACCTATGCTCCAGGCCAGATGGATGCCTGGGGAATCGGCTACCGGCAATTGCGGGAACTTAATCCCGGTCTCATCTATATCGCCATTTCGCCTTACGGGCATTACACGGCCAAAGGCAGAGAAATGGCCGAGATGCCCTGGACAGACCTGACCTCGCAGGCGGAGTCGGGTCTTGCCGCGCTGGTCGGCGACCTTCCGGATGCGCCGGAACCTTATAATTGGCCGACCCGCGCCGGGTTTTATGCTGCCGGATACACCTCCGCGGTTGGAGCGGCCTGCGGCGGGCTGGTTGCCTCTTTCTTCAAGCGCCGGACAGGTGAAGGACAGATGATTGATATCGCTACGGCCGACGCCTACGCGTCCTGTGTCGGATTTCCCCCAACGATCGGCTATGTGTGGAAGAAACCGAGGCTTCGCTACGGAACGCTTGATTACGGGCTGTGCCCATATGGATTCTTCAAGTGCCAGGATGGTTATGTAGCCATTGCCTGCTTCCGCGATCAGGATTTTCGTGCGGCCCTAAAACTTCTGGGCCAATGGAAAATCGAAGAAGAATGGAAAACGCTCCTCGACCGGATCACGGATGATGTCGAAAAGGTCAAAGAACTCAACAGCGTGGTGGAGAAAGCCGTCAGTAAATTTACCTACAAACAGATTAACGAAAAATTTGCATCTTACAGCGTCAAAGCAGCCGGCTCCAAATGGCGGGGCGGTGGACTTCCCGTCACGACGAAAATGATGACGCCTGATGAAGTCCTTCAGGAAGAACACTGGCAAACACGCGGGACTTTTCCGAAAATCGCCCATCCCTCCTATGGGATCGTGACATTGCCTACAACCGGGAAGATGACTAAAACGCCCCTCAGGGTGAAATGGATTTCTGCGAATATCGGCGAAGATAATGACTATGTTTTTGAAAAATATGGACTAGTCAAAAAATAAATAATTATAACATCGGAAACATCGAAACCGTCCGGCCCGACAAGCAAGAAGACGGGTGGACCAATACTATAATGAGTATACAACCAACACGGGAGCATCCATAATATGAAAACAAATCAGGAAAAAGACAAGGTGGCATCAAAACCTGCCGAGGCACAACAAAACGAAAACAATCCCATACGCCCTGACCTTGCCGAGGTAATCCGTCGACATGCTTTTGGCCTTGATGAGCATCGCCCCGCTGTGGTGGCGAAAAGACAGGAAAAGAATCAACGCACGGCCCGAACCAACATCGAAGACCTGTACGATAGAGACAGTTTTATCGAATACGGCGCTCTGGCCATTGCGGCGCAACGCGGACGCCGGTCGCTGGACGACCTCATCAGCAAAACCCCGACCGACGGCCTGATCGCCGGTATCGGATCAGTCAACGGCTCGCTTTTCCCCGAAGACAAGGCGCGTTGTATGGTCATGGCCTACGACTACACTGTGCTAGCCGGCACTCAGGGGTTTTTCAATCATAAAAAAATGGATCGCATGTTGCATCTGGCGCATGAACAGCATCTGCCGCTGGTTTTCTTCGCGGAAGGCGGCGGCGGAAGGCCCGGTGACGTTGACGCGGAAGGCGTTATGGTAGCGGGACTGGACCTATCAACTTTTGGCGGATTCGCTGGTCTGAGCGGTCGCGTACCGGTTGTCGGCGTTGTATCGGGGCTCTGCTTTGCCGGAAATGCGGCACTCCTGGGCTGCTGTGATGTGATCATTGCCACGAAGAACTCCAACATCGGCATGGGCGGCCCGGTCATGATTGAAGGCGGAGGCCTGGGTGTTTTCAAGCCGGAGGACGTCGGCCCGATGGACGTGCAGACGCAAAACGGCGTGGTTGATATTGAAGTGGAAGACGATGTGGAAGCGGTCGCCACGGCAAAAAAATATCTGTCCTATTTCCAAGGCGCAACATCGTCATGGGAAGCCGGCGACCCTCTCCGATTGCGCACACTGATCCCGGAAAGCCGCAAGCGCACTTACAACGTCCGCAACGTCATCAAAGCCATCGCCGATACGGATTCGTTTCTGGAACTCAAACCCAAGTTCGGCCTCAGCATGGTCACGGGATTACTTCGAATCGAAGGCCGTCCGTTCGGGATTATCGCCAATAACTGCATGCACATGGCCGGCGCTATTGAAGCGGAAGGCGCGGACAAGGTGGCTCGCTTAATGCAAATTTGTAATACGCATGGATTGCCAATTTTGTCTCTTTGCGACACACCCGGCTTCATGGTCGGGCCGGAAATCGAAAAACGTGCGCAGGTGCGCCATGTCTGCCGGATGTTTGTCATCGGCTCCCACATCACCGTACCCTATTTCACCATTGTGTTGCGCAGAGGATACGGTCTTGGCGCTATGGCCATGGCCAAAGGGGGATTCCATGAATCATTCTTTACAGCGGCCTGGCCCACCGGAGAATTCGGCGGCATGGGGCTGGAAGGCGCAGTGAAGGCCGGTTTTAAAAAAGAGTTAGCCGCCATTGAAGATCCCCAGAAGCGCGAAGAACTCTACGATTTTTTGGTTGCCCAGTTGTATGAACGAGGAAAAGCCATCAACATGGCCGCTTATCTCGAAATCGACGCGGTCATTGACCCTGCCGATACCCGCAAGTGGCTCATACGAGGCCTTAAATCAGCGCCCGCAAGGCAACCGCAGGATGCCCGGCATCCTTTCATTGATCCGTGGTAAGAGAAAAGAACACGTGTCTCTGGGACGTTTTTTTACCGCCCCAATTGTTCATAGATCATCATAACCGTATTCACGTAGACGTCACTGCGGTTGTAAAACCAGAGCGCCTTGCGCTTTTGCGCAAGGGGAGCATCCTCCCGCCAGCCGTGTTTCTTTAGATAATGACCCATGCTGAGGTTCGCGTCCGTCATATTAAAGGGATTGGCCATACCGTCCCGGTCGCCGTCGATACCAAAAATCCAAAAAGAAGAAGGTATAAATTGCGCCGGTCCCAGTGCCCCGGCAAATGACCCGGAAATACTCAAGGGATCGATGTTCAGGTGATTGGCGATATGAACAAGATAACACAACTCGCCTACCGCCCACTTCGCTTTTCGTTTAGATCGGGCGATGGTGGCGTCGTCCAGCAGCTGCGGATAAGCTACCGCGTAACGATCCTGCACTTCTTTCAGATAGCCCGGATCCAGCAAAAAGGCCAGATTGGCGTAAGCGTTAACCACGTTATAGGGCATCGGATAGGATCCCAGCTTGGACTCGATAATTAGAATGGCCGTGATGATCCGAGGCGATACGCCAAAAAGATTTTCCACTGCGGATAAAACATCGGCATTCTCTTTCATAAAAATTCTTCCCTTTTTTATCTGCCGCGGATCAACCGCCATGACATCGGGTTTCCCGGCTGTTCCTTTCGGACTGGAAAAGAAAAGGTTTTTTATGACGATATCCGGACGGACGAATACGCGGGAATCCTGCATGATTCTGTGCGCTTGGGACGGATCGAGTCCTTCCGCAATCAGCAATTCTTCGACCAACCGCCGTTGTGGCTCGCTGGCGAAGCCAAAAGGCGCGGACAGCAATAAAAAAGTGGCTAAGATGATCAGGTATATGAATTTTTTTTTCACCCATCTACCTCTGCTTGTGTAATCTCCAGGATGATTTACCGGCCCATACTACATTTTCGATTCTATTTTATGCAAGCGGATTTATTCCCCCCTCCTACCTGTCTTGATTAGTCCAATAAATACCGCATCTGTCTTGTGCCAGGCTTCCCCGGCTGGCTTGGTTTTTTTCCATATCGTGTTCACTTCTTCCGTCCTGGAACATAATAATCCTAGTAATATAAACACATTAACACCATTGCAGCATGTCTTCGGAAAATGTTCATGAGACAGCTGAATTTTATTGACAAACAGGCTTGATTTGTCTATAAGCTTCATTCTTAACGTTAACTAAGGATAAGTATATGTACGCAATCATAAAAACAGGAGCAAAACAGCACAAGGTCAGCGAGGGTGATGTTTTGTTTGTGGAAAAACTTGCTGGGGACAAAGGAACCGAGATTGTTTTTGACGAAGTTCTGATGGTGTCTGGTGATAACGCTGTCAAAATCGGCAAACCTCTTTTGGAAGGCGCCAAAGTGATCGGCGAGGTCGTCTCTCAGACAAAAGGCCCGAAGCTGATTATCGGCAAAATGAAACGACGTAAGGGTTATCGCAAGAAGACCGGGCATCGCCAGCAGTTAACCAGCATGAAAATAAAGAAGATTTCGATATAAGCGGAGGACATCATGGCACATAAAAAAGGTCAGGGAAGCTCCCGCAACGGTAGAGACTCCAATGCGCAAAGACGCGGCGTCAAAGTATATGGCGGTGAACAAATTCACGCCGGGTCCATTATCGTGCGGCAGGTAGGAACAAAAATTCATCCGGGCAACAACGTCGGATTGGGGAAGGATTTCACGCTTTTCGCGCTCATCAATGGCGTTGTAAAATATGAAAGACTGGATAAAACCCGAAAAAAGGTCAGCGTTTACGCCTCATAAAAAATGAGCTGGATACTGGAGATTTTAAAGGCGCTTAAATCAAGCGCCTTTTTGTTTTGGATACCCTATGAAATTCGTTGACGAAGCAAAGATATTTGTGAAGGGCGGACATGGCGGTCCGGGCTGCGTGAGCTTCCGGCGGGAAAAGTTTGTTCCCAAAGGCGGCCCCGACGGCGGCGACGGCGGCAAGGGCGGCGATGTGATTTTTCGCGCGGATCGAAGCCATCACACCCTGCTGGATTTAAAATATCAGCAGCGTCAGATCGCCAAAAATGGCAGACACGGATCCGGCAATAACCGCACCGGCCATGGCGCTGAAGATCTGATCGTAACTGTTCCGCCAGGAACTGTTGTGAAAGATTTTGAAACCGGCAAAGTCCTGGCCGATTTATCTGAGTTGGGGCAAACTTTTATCGTGGCCAAAGGCGGAATCGGCGGGAAAGGCAACGCCCATTTCACATCTTCAACGCACCAGACGCCGCGCTTTGCCCAGGAAGGAATCGAAGGCGAGGAACGCTGGCTCAAGATGGAGCTCAAACTGCTGGCGGATGTGGGACTCATCGGTTTTCCTAACGCGGGAAAGTCCACATTTATCTCGCGGGTTTCGGCTGCCCGCCCCAAAATTGCCGACTATCCTTTCACCACGCTCACGCCACATCTGGGCGTAGTCAAATACGCGGACAGTCGAAGCTTCGTTGTGGCCGACATTCCCGGTCTGATTACCGGAGCGCATGAAGGCCTGGGCATGGGTATTCAGTTCCTCAAACACGTGGAAAGAACGTCTTTGCTCTTTCACATCATTGATATTTCCATGGAACCAAATGTGGATGCGTGGAAAAACTTCAAAGCCATTAACGATGAACTCGGGCATTACAATCCAGAGCTTCTGGCGAAGCCGCAAATCGTGGCCATCAATAAGATTGATCTTCCTTATGTAAGAGATCGGGTTAAAAAAGAAGTTGCGCGATTCAAAAAAAAGGGGATAATACTGCATTCGTTTTCTGCTGTGACAGGCGTTGGAACACAGGAAATTATAAAAATAATGGTTACCCTGTTAAACAAAACGGATATCCCGGATGATCATGAATAGCAAACGTCTTGAGACACTGGCGCATACCAAAAAGATACTCATTAAAATCGGTTCCGCGGTGCTTACCGGCTCTGAAGGGCTGGATCTGAAAATCATCGATGCCCTGGTTCAGGAAATGTGCGACCTGACGCGCAGAGGCTTCTCCATCGTCCTAGTCACCTCCGGGGCCATTGCCTCGGGCAAACATCGTCTGAACATCACAGGAAAGCTCAAGAGCATCCCGGAAAAGCAGGCAGCGGCGGCCGTCGGCCAGGGACGCCTGATGCGCATTTATTCCAAAGCCTTTGAAAAAAACAACCTTTTTGTCGCCCAGATCTTATTAACACTTTCGGATCTGACTGATCGACAAAGATACCTCAACATCCGCAACACGCTTTCGACGCTGATGGAATGGCACGTGACGCCGATCATCAATGAAAATGACTCCGTCGCCGTGGATGAAATCAAATTCGGTGATAACGACAATCTGGCCGCGATGATCGCCAACATCATCGAAGCCGACTTATTCATCAACCTGACCGCCACCGACGGCCTTTACGATTGCAATCCGTCACAATCCAAAAAAGCAAAGCTCATTCCACTGGTCTGCGAAATCACTGATGAGATCGAAGGCATGGCCACTTCCGAGACATCTTCTGTCGGCACGGGTGGCATGAAAAGCAAGATTATCGCGGCCAAAAAAGTCACCTCCATCGGCATTCCCTGCATCATCGCGCCCGGCAAAAAAAAGAAAATTCTTTCGGATATTATGGCCGGAAAGGAAGTCGGCACGCTGTTTTTACCGCAAACCTCCCGGCTCAACAGCAAAAAATACTGGATCGCCAATACCTTGCGTCCGCGAGGCCGATTGATCATCGATGACGGCGCAAAAAAGGCTCTACTGGACAAAGGCAAGAGCCTCTTGCCCTCCGGCATTAGCGCCGTGGAAGGAGAGTTTGACACAGGCGATCCCGTTCACTGCATGGACGGCGAAGGTAATCTGCTGGCCAAGGGGCTTGTCAATTACAGCGCCAGCGACATCCGCAAAATTCTGGGTTTGAAAACACCGCAGATTTTCTCCGTTCTGGGTCACAAAGATTATGATGAAGTGATTCATCGCGACAACCTGGTCATTACCGGCGATACAAAGAGAATCAAAAGCTGAACCGATAGCATAGAATCTTGTCCAACAACTTGCGCAAAAACGCGCCTGAAATCAAGAAGTCAGTCATCGATTGCCAATTACCACATCCTGTGTTAAAGGTTGCACCATGTCGATCTGGAATAAGAAAAACAGAATACTGGTCACCTGCCCGAAGGGTGTTGCGCCTTATTTGAAGGCGGAAATTGAAGCATTGGGGTTTCCGGTCCTGCATGAAATTGACACGGCCATTCAAACCGAAGGAACGCTCACCGATACCATGCAGCTGAACCTTCATTTGCGAACAGCCCAGCGCGTCTTGTATCAACTGCAAATATTCAAAGTCATCTCTCCCGGCGCTCTTTATGAACACATCAACGCCATCCCCTGGGAAACGCTCCTCTCCGACTCCGGGCCAAAGGCTTATGTTTGCGTCACGTCCATCGTTGATAATCCGCTGGTTACCGATTCCCGCTATGCCAACCTCAAGGCCAAAGACGCCATCGTTGACCGGATTCGAGAAAAGTCAGGCATCCGGCCGGATTCCGGCCCGGAAAAAGACAAGGCCGTTATTCACGTTTACTGGCGCAATGATCAGGCGATGGTTTATATCGACACCTCCGGAGACCGTCTCTCCATGCGCGGGTACCGCAAGATTCCGCTGGCGGCGCCGATGCAGGAAACCCTGGCGGCGGCGCTGATTGCCGCTACGGGATGGCGGGGCCGAACACCCTTTGTCAACCCGATGTGCGGCAGTGGCACGTTAGCTATCGAGGCGGCCCTGATGGCGCTGCATCGCGCACCGGGGCTGGGGCGCAACAATTACGGCTTCATGTACATTAAAGATTTTCCTTACGAATTGTGGCAGGACCTGCGCAAAAAAGCCCGTAATGACTCCCAAAAAACATTACCGGCAAAAATCATTGCCACGGATATTGACCCGCAAGCGGTGCAGGCGGCAAGCCAAAACGCGAAGACAGCGGGAGTGGATCACCTGATCGAATTTATGACCTGTCCTTTTGAAAAGACAGCCACACCGGGGGGCGGCGGCGTCATCATGATGAATCCTCCCTACGGAGAACGCATGGAACCTTTAAAAATTAAGACGTCTTCGCCCATCCGCAGAAAAGAGATCGCGCCGGGACAGAAAGTCATTCTCCGCAAAGCCGCCGACATTGCCCATAAAAGCAACAACCCCAGCACCCTGCAACGCTTGGAGACGCTTTACGAGGGCTGCGGCGATTTTTTCAAAAGCATCAGCCGGGGCTATCGCGGCTATATTTTCACCGGCAATCTGGACGTCGTTAAAAAAGTTGGCCTGCGCACGAAAAGGCGGTTGACATTTTACAACGGCGAGATCGAATGCCGCCTGCTCGAATACGAACTTTACGAGGGCAGTAAAAAAATCCCCCCAGCCCCCCCTTTAGCCCTAAAAGATTAAAATACTAAATGACGCCTGCTCCTCTCCTTACAGCGTCGCTGTATTGATGCCATGGCAAAAAATCATAAACGCTTTCCTTTGAAAATAATAGCTGATATAGATCGACAACCTGGAGGAAATACCTATGGCGATTAATCGCGAACCTCAGGTTTTTTTGTTTCTAAGCAAAATCCTGGGAAGAAATATTGTTGGCGCCACGGGCGAAACATTGGGCCGCGTTTATGATTTAACCGCGGAGTTTGTAGAGCCTTATCCAATTGTTACCGGCATCATATTCAGATCTGCCCAGAAAAAAATCCTGTCGTCCTCCCCTGGAATGATGTGGTGGACATGGATGAAACCATCTCTGTTTCCGTAACATCCATCCAGGATTTATCAGCGCTTCATTTAAGAGAAGGGGAGGTGCTGCTCAAAGATGCCCTTCTGGATAAGCAGGTGGTTGATACGGATGGCGCCAAAATTAGACGGGGCAATGATCTTCAGTTTCTGAAGACGCGACATGGTCTTCATCTTGTTCACGTGGATGTCGGCTTTCGCGGCTTGATCCGCCGTATCGGTTTGATTAAAGTTTTCGACGCTATTTTGCAGGGGTTGTTTGATTACAAATTACCCAATCATCTTATTCCCTGGAAATTTACCCAGCCGCTCAGTTCGCCGGATCTTTTACGGTTGAATGTAGCCCAAAACCGGTTGAGTCAAATCCATCCGGCTGATCTGGCGGATATTCTCGAAGAGCTCGATATTAAGCAGCGCTCCGCAGTATTTCAGGCGCTGGACGTCGAAACCGCAGCGGAAGCACTCGAAGAGACGGATCCGAAAATTCAAGTCAGCCTGATTAACGATCTCAACTCAGAAAAAGCGTCAGATATTATCGAGGAAATGTCTCTTTCCGAAGCGGTCGACTTGATCGGAGATCTGCCGAAAGCCAAGGCGGAGGGCATTTTAAAGGAGATGGAAAAGGATATTGCCGATGACGTCAAGGAACTCATGGCCCATCCGGAACAGGAAGCAGGCGGTATGATGACGACGTCTTACCTGAGCTTCCATCCGCAAACGACGGTCCGGGAAGCCTTGGATGAATTTCGTCGGGAGGCAGCCGATGCGGATCTGGTTTACTATGTTTATGTAACGGATGAGGAAGAACGTCTGCAAGGCGTCATCAGCCTGCGGGATTTGATTCTGGCCGGCGCAGATCAAAAGCTGGGAGACATCATGGATGAGCGCGTTGTTTCGGTAAAACTGGATGACAAAGGTGATACGATTGCCGAGCAGTTTGCCAAATATGCAGTAACGGCCATACCCGTCGTTGATGAAAATGAAAAGATGCATGGTACAATCATCTTTAAAAATCTCTTAGAAGTTGTAGCTCCGCAGCTGGGAAAATAAGAAGTGGGCTTAGACCGGTAAGAGAATATGGAAAAATTAAGAACGTTTTGGAAAAAACTATTGCAGACCGGCTTATGGAAAGTGGGTCTCTTTTTTGCCTTCATCGGTCCGGGGATCATTACATCCAATGTCGATAATGACGCCGGTGTCATCACCACCTATTCTTTGGCCGGCGCCCATTATGGATTAAGTCTTCTGTGGATTTTGATCCCTGTAACGGTGGCTTTGATTATTATTCAGGAAATGTGCGCCCGGATGGGGGTCGTTTCCGGCAAGGGACTCTCCGATCTAATTCGGGAGCGTTTCGGCGCAAGGACTACTTTTTACCTGATGATTATTCTGCTACTGGCCAATCTGGGAAACACAGTCTGCGAGTTTGCCGGCATTGCCGCCAGTATGGAAATCTTCGGAGTCAGTAGATATATTTCCGTTCCGGCAGGCGCTTTCTTTGTCTGGTGGCTGGTGGCCAAGGGGAATTATAAGACCGTGGAAAAGGCATTTCTCGTGGCTTGTGTCTTTTACCTTTCTTATATTGTGTCGGGATTTATGGTTAAGCCCGACTGGGCGATCATCGGCAAGGCGACACTAACGCCGAATATGAATTTTGATTTGGGCATGCTGACCATGGCTGTCGGCATCATTGGAACAACAATTGCGCCCTGGATGCAGTTTTACTTACAATCATCAATCGTGGACAAAGGGTTGAAAGCGGAAAGCTACAAATATGCCCGGATGGATGTTATCTTCGGCTCCATCACCGTCAATGTTGTCGCTTTTTTTATTATCATGCTTTGCGCTGTGACCTTATTTCAAAACGGCCTCAAGATTGAAACGGCAAAAGACGCCGCGCTGGCACTGGCGCCGCTGGCAGGAACACACGCTTCGCTTTTGTTTGCCTTCGGGTTACTCAATGCGTCTTTGTTTGCCGCCTCGATTCTGCCGCTTTCCACCGCTTACACCATTTGTGAAGCCTTTGGCTGGGAATCCAGTCTGAATACAAAATTTGTTGAAGCACCGCAGTTTTATGGTCTTTACTCGCTGATGATCTTTTTGGGAGCGGGCATTATCCTCCTGCCGGATGTGCCGCTGATCTCCATCATGTTTCATTCTCAGGTGATCAATGGAATCCTTCTGCCGTTTGTCTTAATTTTCATGCTGTTTCTGATTAATGACAAACGCATCATGGGTGAGTATGTCAATAGCAGGCTGATGAATGTTATTTCCTGGGGAACCGTAATTATCCTGGTCGGACTGTCTGTCGCGATGGTGGTCTCTGCTTTTTTCTAATCTGTGCAGGCATTCATTGACTTCAATGCATCGCTAGTACCCTGTAACGTTTATAAATTCGGATAAAGGCGTTTCAGCTTAATCCGGGCGTCTGATGTGGTGAATTGCCAAGCAATTTTTTTCGTGCGGTT
>WRPE01000073.1 GCA_009773315.1 Syntrophaceae bacterium | reverse complement strand
ACGCCAGGTTATCATAGAGCACGGCATTGACACGTTGATGTTCAACCAGACAACCGACACCCTGGCCCGAGCATTTTCCGTGGATACCTCCAAGCAGCGCTTGGATTCGGTACATAAAATGACCATTCTACTATAAACGGTTTCTTGACCGCTATTTTGGCATAGATTATCATTTTTATTTTCTTGTTCCAAAGATGTTATGTGCCAGCCAAAACAGAAATATGAGTAAAACAAGTGTTTTCAAGTTTATTCTCCTTTTCTATGATCCGTCGCCCGTGGTGAGCGGAGGACGTTTAAGTTTATTCAGCCTGTTTCATAAAGGATAATGGGTTGCGTAATAAAATAATACTGTACCACGATAAAATACTGGATGGGCGAAATAGACATAGAGCCTGTGTTGCCACCGGCATAGAGCCTGTTTTTGATGAATACAATGGCGGCGCACCCTACGAGCATCATTGATTGTTTACGATTGTTGACATTTATCTATGCCCCGTGGTATTCGCTAACCAGTCCTGATCAATGATCATTTATGATCGTTCCCAAGCAAGGTTATGCATCATGAAAACGGATATCCTTAATATTGATCCCACCTTTCTGACTCTGGCGGAGAAATCCATCGCCGGTGTTTACCTCGTCAACAAAGGAAGATTCCTTTTTGTCAACAAAAACGTTTCCTGGTACACCCAGTACCCGGCAGCAGATATGATCGGGGCCAAAGCCGACTGCCTGATTCATCCCGATGACAAGAAGTCGGTAAAGAAAGAGGCGCGAAGAATGCTTCGCGGCGAGAGCAGGGTCCCCTATATTTTCCGAATCATAACCAAAACCGGTCATACACGGTGGGTCATGGAGAGGATATGGCCTTATTCCGTTGGTGGGGATCACATGATTTTGGGAAATACCCTGAATGTGACGGAACGCAGGCAGGCGCAGGAGCAGTTGCGCGCATCTGAGGCTCTTTACAGAACTATTTTTGAAACGACCGGCACAGCCATGTTCATTTCGGAAGAAGACACGACCGTGTCAGTGGTCAACACGGAGTTTGAAAAGCTTTCCGGGGCCGGTAAAGACTTCTGGGAAGGGAAAAAAAGCTGGCGGGAGTTTGTGCATAAGAAGGATCTGAAGAGAATGCTCCGTTATCATCAAGACCGGCGCATCAATCCGGATTCGGCACCCCACAAATATGAATTCCACTTCCTGGACCAGCAGAGAAATTCACGGCAAGTTATCATGCTCGTGTCGATGATCCCCGGGAGCAATCGCAGTGTCGCAGCTCTGGTGGATATAACGGAACGTATGCAGGCTGAACAGAAACTTCGGGCATCGAATATTCTGTATCGCACCATATTTGAAACGACGGGAACGGCCATGTCGATCTCCGAGGAGGATACCATAATATCCCTCGTAAACTCGGAATTCGAAAAGCTCTCCGGCGCCGGTAAAGACTACTGGCAAGGAAAGCACAGTTGGAAAGAATATATGCATCCTGATGATGTCGGCAGGAGTATCGGGTATCACCGCGACCGTCGCATTGATCCAAGCCTGGCACCCAGGGTCTATGAATTCCGATTTGTGGACCGGCAGGGGAAGATTCATGATGTCCTGAATACGATCGCCGTTATCACCGAAACCAAACAAAGTGTGTCCTCCTATATCGATATATCGGACAGAAAGAATTACGAGACGGCCCTGATCAAAAGAGAGGCCGAGCTTCAAGAGAAAAGCCGTAATCTGGAAGAACTCAATGCGGCGCTTCGGGTACTTCTCAAGCAAAGAAATGAAGACAGGACCGAACTCGAGGATAATGTGTTTTCGGTTCTGAATCAGCTGGTGATGCCGTATATTGAGAAGCTTAAGAGAAGTCCGTTAAAAGAAACTGAAATGAACTGCATTCGTGCAGTCGAGGCCCACCTTAAAGAGGTAACCTCCTCTTTTGTCCGCAAATTGTCCTCGGAGCATCTGAAATTAACACCCCGTGAGTTACAGATGGCCGGGATGATCAAGGAGGGCAGAATGACAAAAGAAATTGCCGATCTTATGAATATTTCAAAGGCCACGGTTGAAATTCACAGGCACCACATCCGCAAAAAACTCGGCCTAAAAGGGAAAAAAACCAACCTGGCAACGTATCTCTCCTCTCTTGCCTAAACCATTTATAAGAAATAAATGGTTTATACACAATAATACAAGGTTGTTTTATTAGACCACCTTCCTTATACTCTGTCTTCGTCGGGAGGTTTCACCCGGATATTGAAACAAAAGTTCGGCATACCCCGCGAGAGATTACGCGTGTGGCCAACATGATGCGCGATATGATCGCGAGGAAAGACGGCGCTGTCGCCATTATTTCTCCGATCTATGACCAAATTCCGGCGACGATCTGGGGGACGCAGACCGCGGGTATTGTGAGCAGCATCGATTACCTTCTCAGCCCCGACGTAATTGTTAATTTGCTACGCGCGGAAAATGCGGAAGTTCTCGTCGTTCCGAACCGAGTGAGGAAGCCGTTAGTCGGCTCGATGAAGAAAAGGAACGTTTATCCTCAATGAAACACAAAATATCGTGCACGGTAGGCAGTCAAGACGTAGGTGTAATATTTTTGTTATGAAAGCGACGATTAATTTTTGTTTAAAAAATGGTGGGGACAGGACATATCATTAAATTACATTGTCGATGCGAAAGACAAATCATTGCCGAAGCAAAGTCGTCTTAAGACGATGGGTGCGAGAAGCGGAGAATAAGATTTATGAAAATTGAAAAGGTCATGAGCGCCAAAGAGGCAGTATCGAAATTCATCGATGATGGTATGAACATAGCAATCGGTAGTTTTTTTCATACCATTGCCTATAACATCACCCATGAGATCATCCGGCAAGAGAAAAAACATCTTACTATTTGTGCGCCAAGTTTCAACGAACATGCTGATCAATTAATTGGGGCAGGTTGCGTAGATCGAATTGTTTCATCTTATGTGTGGATGGAAGTGTTTGGCTCCCTTAATTGCTTTAGGAGGGCAATGGAAAAGGGTGTTCCAAACAAGATTGAGATGGAGGACTATACTAATTTTGCCATGGCGGCAAGATTCTTAGCGGGATCGCTTGGCATACCTTACATGCCTGTTCATTCCATGAAGGGAAGCGACATGATGAAGTATTCTTCGTGGATGGGAGAAAACAAGGTCAGGATGATGAAGGATCCCTTTGGCTCAGGTGTTGAGCACGCTCTCGTTCCAGCCCTCAAGCCGGATGTTGGTTTCGTTCATGCTCAGCGAGCTGATGAAGAGGGAAATGTCCAGATGTGGGGAATTCTCGGCGATGCCCCCTATAGCGTTCGAGCATGTCAGAAAGTTATTGTTTCCGTTGAAGAGATCGTTAGTCGGGATGTGATAGGGCGTGATCCGAACCGGACTGTTTTGCCTGGCTATAAGGTTGTCGCTGTGGTTGAGGATCCTTTCGGCTCCCATCCAAAGAACTGTCAGGGATATTACAACGCTGACAGAGATTTCATATTCAAGTACATTCAGGAATCCCGAACAGAAGAAGGTTGGAAAAAATTCATGGATGAATGGGTTTACGGCGTTTCAAATCGAGCGGACTATTTAAAAAAATACATTGATACATTTGGCATGAAGAAGTTCCAAAGTCTGAAAGCAAAAGACATGAGTTCCAGTTCTGTTAATTATGGATATTAGGTAAATGATGATGAGTGAAAATAGATACAGCGACTTTACATTACAAGAACTTATGGCAGTAGCAGCTGCGGCTGAGATTAAGGACGGAGAAAAAGTCATTATCGGAACGGGACTCCCGCTGTTAGGAGGACTTCTTGCCCAGAGAACCCACGCGCCGAATATGATCGCTATTTATGAATCTGGAGCTATCGACTGCAAACCTTTGGTTACGCCTTTTTCGGTGGCCGATCCTGTATTGGTTCCAGGAGCAGCCATGCAGGGTGGATTGATCGACGGTTTGGGCATAGTCCACGCAGGGGATGTCGACGTGGGATTTCTTGGAGGTGCACAGATCGATAAATATGGAAATCTCAACACCCATGTCATCGGTGACTACTATAGCCCGACGGTTCGCTTGCCAGGGAGCGGTGGCTCTAATGATATCGGCGCAGGCTGTAAGCGGACAGTTATCATGATGCTCCATCAAAAGCAGAGATTCCCAGAGAAAGTCGATTTTGTTACGACGCCGGGTTACTTCGATGGTGCAGGACAAAGAGAGAAGATGGGCTTCCCGGGGGATGGTCCGAGTGTTGTTGTCTCTACCTTGGGTATTCTCCGTTTTCATGTCAAGACAAAAGAAATGTACCTGGAATCTTACCACCCTGGTGTGACTATCGAACAGATCAAATTGAATACTGGATGGGATTTGAAAATGGCGGCAGATGTGAAGGAAACGGTACGTCCCACTCCGGAAGTGATCAGGATATTAAGAGAAGAATTGGATCCCACCGGTATCTTTCTAGGTAAGAATTAATAAGGCCATGAATAATTTCATGGGAAATAAAAAATAGTCAGGTGTTTCATGATGATTTTCAGTCCCGGCAGTAGGTAATAACCAATAAAATGTAATAAGCTTCCCAGAGATGGGAGCGAAGCTTTTATTTTACATCTATAAAAAGAAAGGAACCCTAATGAGTGACATTCCCGTTTTTTTTCTTCACGGCCTTGCGTATGCCGGACTTCTTTTTCTTGTCTCGGCAGGCC
>WRPE01000020.1 GCA_009773315.1 Syntrophaceae bacterium | reverse complement strand
ACTCTTCCGCATTTTCTTCGCCATATCCTCTCTCCTTCTCGGTTATGGCAGACTATCACCCACCTTATCCTCCTGTCCAGTTTTTGGGGAGTATTATAAAATGAGCGTTTGGCGATCGCCCGATTCATAGTCGCTGTAATCGAATCCCGGACACATCGTCGCGCCCATCAAGGCGAATGCGCCGCCGGCGGTAAGATACGCGCCCTGCCAACAACCGCGCGGAACGAGCGCCTGGAGAATCTGTCCGTTTTGAATATCCTGTCCCAGCGTGAGAATATCCGATGTGCCGTCGGGATAAAGTAAAAGGAGGCTTACCGGTGCTCCCAGATAAAAGTGAAATAGTTCATCGGTCGGCAACCGATGCATCCGCGAGCAGCTTGTGGGTGTCAGCATATAGTAGATTGCCGAGCCCAGAGAATGTGGTCCGTCGTAGCGCCTCGGAAGCGCTGTGGCCGGTAGAATATCCGATGAGCGATAGGACGATCTGAAAAACCCGCCTTCTTCCTGAAGGGGTTCCAGCCCGAAGAGATCAATGATTTCCTGCGCTGTCATTTTTTACCTCTAAGCGGTTTTATCTTTTTCACTCAGGAACATCTGTTCAACGCGGCGGAAGTCGATTTTGCCGGTGGCGGTTTGGGTGATGGATGAAACAATCTTAATGCGTCGGGGCATGGCGTAAGGATCGAGCTTTTCCAAAATCATTTTTTTGAGCTGCATTTCAGTGAGCTCGCAGGCAACCAGCGCGGCAATCACGCTTTCGCGGCTCTTTTCAACGGGGAGCGCAATGACGACTGCGTCGCGCACGGTGGGTAACATCTTGATTTTGTTCTGGACATCCAAGAGATCGACGCGTTTACCGGCAACCTTGACAATGCCGTCAGCGCGCCCCAGCAGAATAAAACGGTCGTTTTTATCCGGCTCTACTTCGTCGCCGGTCACGCAAAAGCCATCGGCGTCCATTTCCATTTCGCGAGACACAAAATCGGAACGCACGGCCAATCGCTTACCGGACAGTCGCCAGGATACCACATCCGCGGGCTTCCAGCTGTTCGTGTTTTCCCGGATACTGCGCGAGGCGATGCCTCCCGTTTCAGTTGAACCATAGATTTCCGTAATGCCCAGGCCGGTTTTTTTCAGGAAATGTATCGCGTCGGAGCGGTTTAAAACACCGGAAGAAGAAAATGCGATCTGGAGCGACGGCGTGGACAGATTCTCGACTTTTAAAGACCGGTAATGAATCGGAACGCTGACCAGCACGGTGGCCTTATGCCGGTTGATGGTGGAGATGATTTCCTGCGGGAAGGTGTATATTTCCGGCATGACCCTGGCATGGGCCAGAAAAGGCGTTAGAATGGAAAACAGCAGGCCGTAAATGTGATAAGGTGGAACGGTCGATATAAACAGATCTTTGGGTGTCAGATCGAATTTATCTTTTATGTATAAGGCCTCCGCCAGTAAATTGCGGGGCGATTTTGACCAGACTCTGGGTTTGCCGGTTGAGCCGCCGGTAAAAAGGCTCAAAAAAGGCTCGTCAGGATTGCGCATGCTTTCTGGATTTAAATCGTCGGGGTTTCCAGCTATTGGTGTGATGATTTCCACGCCGGGCATTTCTTCTGGATGATCGGCGATGGCGGTGTCGAAACCAACCGCGTCATACATTTCCATCAGGGCGTGCGTAGAAAACGAATGAGGCAGGATCAGTTTGCAGGCACCCGCAAGCGAGGCCAGAATGGAAGCGGCGACCACGGCTTTATTTTCCGTGCACAGACAAACTGATTTTTCCGCACCGCGCCTGGTTAAGGTTTTTTTTAACCCGGCGGCCAGTTCAAAAATTTCACCGTAGGTATATCCGGAATACGTGAACTCTTTCCGGCAGAGCGTTTTAGACGGAACCAGAATTTTCTTATAAGCAGTGATAAAATGGTCTTTTTCTTCGATGGCCATAATGATTTTAATTTATAAAATGTTTTTTTGACTCTCTCCGGGTCATATTCCCCGTAGCTTGTTGCAGGGTGGTTCATTATCTATAAGAAATAAAGAAAAAAAACAATATTGGTTTTTTTAAGGAAAACCCCATGTCCGAATCTCCGGTTATTTGATGCAGGAGCCGCCAAAATGTTTTTTGTTGACTTCTGAAGCATTTTCTCATTAATTTGAAAAAAAAGAGAGAACAAGCCGATGATCGATATCGAATCGTTGATTCCGCATCGTGAACCGATCAGAATCATCACGGACATCATAGAACTAAAGGATAATTCCGGCATTGCCGCCGCTGTGGTCAATGAGCACTGGCCTCTTTGCGACGGCCGGACGGTTGGTTCGCTTATTTTAATTGAAGCGCTTGCCCAGACTGCCGCCTTGGTGGAAAGTTACAAACGAAAAAAAGAAGGGAAAGATAGTGTTAAAGGCTGGCTGGTCGGTATCAAGTCTGCCGAATTTAAAAAGGATTTCATCCCTCTGGGCACACGTATCACGGTAGCTGTCAGAAGTTTATATGCGTTTGATGAATATGGTGTGATCGAAGGCGAAGTGAAATCCGGTGACGATATCCTGCTTACGGCGATACTTCAGGCCATACGCCTGAATCATGATGTATCCTGAAATGAAATAAGGAGATCATTAAGATCATGGGTGAAAAAAAGATAGCTATTGTGACGGGGGCCAGCCGGGGTATCGGCCGCGCGACGGCGGTGGAGTTGGCCAGAACCGGTTACTATGTCGTGATCAATTACAACGCCAACGAGGCGGCGGCGGCTGAAACGCTGGCGCAGGTTCAAGCCGTGGGGCAGGCGGGTGAGATACGAAAATTCGACGTGGCCAACGCTGAAGAAGTGAAAGAAGCGCTGGCGAAAGTTGTTGAGGAACATAAAAGAATTGATGTCCTGGTCAATAACGCCGGCGTCACCGCCGACGGTCTCTTTATGCTGATGGGGGACGACGAGTGGCACCGTGTTATTAATACAACACTCAATGGGTTTTTTAATGTAACAAAGCCCGTCTTGCGCGAAATGGTCAGGAAGAAACGCGGCGCGATTGTCTCTGTTTCTTCCATCTCGGCCATGATCCCCAACCGCGGCCAAGCGAATTACGCGGCGGCCAAGGCCGGGGTCAACGCCGCCACGCGTTCCCTATCCAAAGAGGTGGCGCGTTTCGGCATTCGTGTCAATGTGGTTGCGCCGGGTCCCATTGAAACAGACATGCTAAGCAGCCTGCCAATGGACGCAAACATGATTAAAAGCGCCATCCCGATGGCGCGGGTGGGGAAACCCGAAGAAGTCGCCCGTGTGATCCGCTTTTTGTGTTCGGATGATGCTTCATATATCACGGGGCAGGTCATTGCCATCAATGGTGGGATGTTTTGATTATGAGTCTGGTTGCTTCTATGAAAAAAACATGGCTGGTTTTGCTGATTTGGCTGATGTTTCTGCCGGCGAGCGTGCGTGCGGACGACTTTGAACAACTGCGCAGGGATTCGGCGCGCATTTCGACCATTTCCGCCGATTTTGTGCAGAAGAAATTTATGAAAATTCTGGCCAGACCGCTGATCTCGGAAGGGAAGTTTTATTATGCCGCGCCGGATTCCATCCGCTGGGAATATAGTAAACCCATCAAGAGTGTGGTTGTTTCCGGCCGCGGGAATACGAAACGCTATATCGCCTCCGGGGGTAAAATGGTTGAAGATAAAACCGGCGGCGCGCAGGCGATGAAAATTGTGCTTAATGAAGTGGCAGGCTGGATGAGCGGCAAGTTTGATTCCAATCCCTCCTTTACCGCCACCCTCAAGGAAGGACCAAGCACGCAGATTACTCTGACGCCGGTTGGCAAGAGCATGGCCGGCATGATCGAAAAAATTGAAATTACGGTTTCCCGCAAAGATGCGGCGGTTAAATCCGTGCGGATTGTAGAAAGCGTCACCGCCGAAACCCGGATTGACTTTCAGCAAGTCGTCATCAATAAAGGCATTCATCCTTCCGTGTTTCAGGACGTTCAATGAAAGGCCTCCTTTTGCTGATAGGCTCTTTTCTACTCGTGTCTTGCGCGGCATTGCCGCTAGTTCGGCCGCCCACGGGTTCGCTGGGAAAAACGTTTACGTGCCCGTCTCCGTTTTTTACGGAAAAAACACGTCTTATCCACGCGATTGAAGTGCGCGCAGCGGGAAAAACGCAGACGGTCATGATCGGTGTGACGATTACGGATCCTGTTACGCGGTCGATTTCCTGCGCCCTCATGAGTGCGGAGGGCATGGTTATTTTTGAAGCCGCCGCGGGGCCGGATGGGCTGAAAATCAGCCGGGCGTTGCCGCCCTTTGATTCGGGGGACTTTGCCCGAAATATGATGGACGATATCGACCTGATTTTTCTTGCGCCGCAGGAAGCGCTTGCGCAACAGGGTGTTCTGGCCGCAGGTGAAAGAGTCTGCCGCCGCCATAAAAAACAAGGCGGTTGGATTGATGTGTCGGAGGGTCGTGACGGGCGCATCCAAATCCGACGCTACTCGGAAGGCGGTAGTTTAAAACGCAGTGTGACGTTGACGGGAAGGCCGTTTAACCCCTATTCAACCATAGAACTCCACGCGTCGGAACTGGTCAGTTACACGCTGATGATGACGCTGATCGAATCCGAGGCGGTTCAAGATGAGCCGCAGCTTATGGAATAAGCCAAAGGACCCCATCCATGAGAAATCCGGTTGAAGGGAAGAATATTGTTGTCATCGGCGCAGGCGTTGGCGGTTTGTCCACGGGCATTCTGCTGTCGCTTCTGGATTACCACGTTACGATTGTGGACAAAAATCGGGAGCCGGGCGGCCTGATGCGCTCTTATTCGCGACGGGGGATCGATTGTCCCGTGGGCGTGCATTATGTCGGCGCGCTGGATACTTTCGAACCGCTGGGCAAAATGTTTGGCGTTCTGGGTATTTCCGTGGATGATTTGTTTTACCGCATGGGGGACGAGCGTGTAACCGACCGATACATTTTTGATGATTTTGTTTTCGACCTGCCGGTTGGTATTGACGCGTATGAAAAAAATCTGCGGAAGGCGTTTCCGCTCGACAGCGCCGCGCTCGATGTTCTGATGAAAAATTTACGCGAGATTGCCGGAACCATGATGGCGCCATCTTTCTTTCTCAATTCGGGCAATCCCTTTCAGCATATGGATCATTTCCGGCCGATGGGAGAGTTGCTCGATGACCTTGCGGCGTCTCCGCGATTGCGCGCCGTTCTGGCGGTGCCCTGCCAACTCATCGGCGTCCAGCTTAACGATTGTCCGGTGATCTTTCATCACATGGTGGTGGCCGGGTATTTATTTTCGTCGTGGCGGTTAAAAGATGGCGGCGCCAAAATGGCGGATGTCTTTGCCGCGCGTTTTACCGAACTGGGCGGAAATCTTATTCTTAATCAGTCCGTGCGGAAAATTAATCTCGAAGGCGGTAACGTAGTCTCGATCAGCTTGGATAAGGGCGTTGATTTACCTGCGGACGCAGTGGTAGCGGCAATCCATCCGAAGACATTACTCGGCCTGCTGGATGAAAGTGCTCTGCGTGCGTCTTTGCGCGAGAGAATTGCAGCGCTTGAGGAAACAGACGGCGTGATTGCCGTGCAGGCCAGTGTTGATGCCGCGGCGCACGGGGAAGTCGATTATAATATTTACCGTCTGCACGCAGACGAGCGCGGTTTTATCGATGACGGCATTTTTTATCAGATACGGCGCGGCGATGATCAGGGAACCAATTTACTGTCTATTATTACCCGTTCGCTCTATAACGATTGGAGTTCCTGGGAAAATACGTTGACCGGGCGGCGTGGGGCGGCCTATGAGGAAAAGAAACTGGCGATGGCCTGTGATCTATTGAGGAAAGCCGAGGAACTATTCGGACCTCTGAAAAATGCACTAATCCTGGATGTGTTCACGCCTTTGACGCTGCGCGATTACATGAATTGTCCCGAAGGGTCCTGTTATGGCGTGTTACGTTCCGCCCGTCAACTGCTGAAAATAGCCTCTTTAAATAATCTGCCCATTGGCGGATTATGTCTGGCCGGACAAAACGCTATGGCGCCGGGGGTCATGGGCAGTATCATGGGATCATTCAACGCGGTGCGGCAGCTCATCGGCGATCAGCGTTTTGCCGGAGAATTTAACCGGCAACTCTAATGCTGGACGGCGACGCTGATTTATGCTAATTTTTGAGGCACTTTCGGCTCAAGACGAAACCATCCGGAGCTTGCGAATATACAATAAGAAGGAGTTATCCAAATTCAATGACACGTCAGGATATTGAAAGAGAAGTTCGCGATATTTTTCTGAGAGCGTTTGAAATTGAGAATCCCGAAATGGATGTCAATCTGCGGGAAGCCTATGGTTTTGACAGTATCGATGCCATTGAATTGTTACTGGAAATCGAAAAGTTTTTGGATTCGGAATTGACGCAGGAAGAGAAAAAGCAGGCGATGGACATCCGTACTATGAAACAGATTATCGACTATATTGAAGTGCTGGCCGCAAAACGCAAGACGCTCCCGGAGAAAAATAAATGAGAGAACGCAGGGTTGTTATTACGGCTTGTTCGGCCATATCGCCCATCGGTCACGGCAAGGAACAAATCGTCGAAAGCCTTGTTAAGGGCGTCTCCGGCGTAAAAACGCTGCGCGAAGATGATCTGATCAGCCCCTTTATTCATTCTCGTGTTTATGGTACGGTAAGTTATCCGATAGCGTATAATTTTAGCCGACAGCACCGCAAGACCATGGGGCCGGTGGCTTATTATGCCTGTCAGGTTGCCAAGGACGTGTTGGAGCAGGCGGGGCTTCCCTCTGAATTTGTAACGGGAGGCAGGCTTGGCATCGCGTTTGGTTCGATTCACGGTTCTCCCACCGTGCAACGCGATATTTACCGCATTTTCTTTGAAGCCAAAGATAAAGCGTCTTTTCAGGGGATCGGCGCGGTCGATTACCTGAAATCCATGGTGCACACCACCGCCGTCAATATTTCCAAAATGTTCGGCATTACGGGCCGGATTATCTCTTCAGGGACAGCCTGTACGACCAGCAGCCAATCTATTGGTTACGGCTATGAGGCTGTCAAGTATGGCTTGCAGGATGCCATGATCTGCGGTGGCGCAGATGAATATGACACGATAACGGTGGCGGTTTTTGATAATCTGCTGGCCTGCTCCACCGCTTTCAATGATCAGCCCCAGCAAACGCCCCGTCCGTTTGATAAAGCGCGCGACGGTCTGGTTGTCGCCGAAGGCGCGGGCGCCGTCATGCTGGAGGAATATGAATTTGCAAAGAAACGCGGCGCGACGATTCTGGCTGAAGTGATCGGTTTTGCCTGCAACTCGAACGGCGGCGATCTGATTTTGCCCAATTTGGGCGGCATTACGAAAACGCTTCAGTTGAGTCTCGACAACGCGGGGATCAATGCGCAAGAGATCGATCTGGTGAGCGCTCATGCCACGGCCACCAAGATGGGCGACATCATAGAAGCGCAGGCCGCAGGAGCGGTCTTTGGCCCCGAACCTTACGTGGTGGCTCTCAAGAGCTATATGGGACACACCATGGCGGCCTGCGGCGCCATCGAGACGGTTTTAACGCTTTACATGATGCAGGAAGGTTTCATTGCGCCGACGCTCAATCTCGAAGATATCGATGAACGCTGCGCGATGATTCATCACGTCCAAAAACTCATCGAACAGAAGGTTTCAACCGCAGCTATACAGAATTTTGCTTTTGGCGGCGTCAACACCAGCCTGCTGATTCGAAAGTTGACCTGAAATTAAAATGGCCCTTCTTCGACCACTCCAGCGCATGATCGGGTTTTGCCTCACGGTTGTTTTGTGGGGATATTTTATGTTTGGCTACCTCTTTATTTTATTGTTTCTGTTTGTGCCGTATTATTGGGTGGCCGGGGGCGGCACAGTGGCTTTACAGAAACTGAACCACTTGCATCTGAAAGGGTTCTTCATGCTGACGCGGCGGCTGATTCCCCGCACAACATACGTCATCGACCCGAAAGTGCGCGAGCTTCGGTCGTCCATTATCATCTGCAATCATATCTCGTATCTTGATCCGATTCTGCTGGTGTCGCTTTTCCCGCAACAGACGACCATCGTAAAAAACACGTTTTTCCGCGTACCCATATTCGGCTGGTTTTTGAGGAGGGCGGGCTATGTGCCGTCTTCACCCGCTGAAATGCTTGGGGAGGCCATGATTAAAAATCTGGAGAACGTCAAGGCGCATCTGGCGGCGGGTGGCAATTTTTTTGTTTTTCCCGAAGGCACGAGAAGCCGCGACGGCAATCTCTCGACTTTCAACCGGGGTGTGTTCAGTATCGCGCGCTATTGCGGCGTCAGTCTTGATCTGGTTTTTATCACCGGCACGGATCAACTCTTCCGCCCCGGAACGTTTTCATTTAACACACGTAAAGATAATGTCATTACCCTGGAATTGATTGCATCGATCCACCCTGACTATCAGGCCCGGAATTTTTCAATCAGCTCGGTTTTGGATCAGGCCCGACAGGTTTTCGAACAAAAAATCGCCGATGTTAAAGGGGACGCGAGGCTGAAGACTGAAGGTTGAAGGCTGAAGGCTGAAGGTTAAGGGAAGACTTTAACGTACGGGTGAAAATTCCGCATGAAAAAAAATAAGCGCATTGTTATTACGGGCTTAGGAACAAAAAATGCCATTGGCGGCAATGTCGCGGAATTTGCCGTCGCACTAAGGCAGGGCGTCTGCGGTATCTCTGAGATTGACCTGTTTGATGCGAGCGAGTTCCGAACCCATAAAGGCGGGCAAATTAAGAATTTTGATCCCCGCCGATCGATCCCGGGAGAATTTTCCATCAAGCGCATGTCGCGGGCCGATCAACTTTCTTTTGCCGCGACGGTGGAAGCGCTGACGGATGCCGATCTTTATCCTTTGCTCGAATCCTATAAAGAAAATATGGGTGTGGCCATCGGCGGTGGCTCCGGCGGACTTTTTGAGGCGGAAAACTTTTATGTGGAGCTTTTGAAGAAAGGTATCGACCGGTCGAGGTTTTCCCGGTTGTCCACCATTTATTGCGCATCGTCCGCCGATCGGATTGCGTCCAATCTGGAACTTTTAGGCCCAAAAACCACATTTATGACGGCCTGCTCCGCGGGGGCTACCGCGCTGGGTTATGCGAGGGATTTGATTTTAAACGGTCAGGCCTCCATTATGCTCGCCGGCGGTGTGGAACCGATGTGCCGGATTACCTATGCCGCTTTTAATGCCCTGAAATCCGTTGACGAGGATGTCTGCCGTCCCTTTGACAAGACTCGCGCCGGTCTTTCGC
The DNA here is from genome assembly GCA_009773315.1 of Syntrophaceae bacterium. GTDB lineage: Bacteria > Desulfobacterota > Syntrophia > Syntrophales > Smithellaceae > UBA8904. Next base: position 39,757 of record WRPE01000020.1, on the reverse strand, counting down.
TGGGCGAAGCGGCGGCCATTCTGGTGTTGGAACCTCTTGAGGGGGCGCTTGCACGCGGGGCAAAGATTTACGGCGAGATTCTGGGTTACGGCGTGACCTGTGATTCGTTTCACATGACGGCGCCGGACGAAAAAGCCTCCGGCGCCGTGCGCTCTATGCAGGCCGCCCTGAAAGACAGCGGACTCGCCGCTTCCGATATTGATTACATCAACGCCCATGGGACTGCCACGCCGGTTAATGACGTGACGGAGACCAAAGCCATTCGGGACGTTTTCGGTAAACGCGCCTATTCGATTCCGGTGAGTTCAACAAAATCCATGCATGCTCACACGCTGGGTGCGGCAGGCGCGCTCGAGGGGATTGTCAGTCTGCTGGCTCTGACGCATGGGTTTATCCCACCGACCATCCATTGTGTTACGCCCGATCCCGACTGTGATCTGGATTATGTTACAGAAGGTTCACGACCAGCCGACCTGCGCGTAGTTCTTTCCAATTCTTTCGCTTTTGGCGGAAACAATACCACGGTTATTTTCGGCAAATATGAAGGGCAGGGTGCGGTCCATGGATAACTATTGCGACAGACCGGACAATCAACGCATTGTCGTGACCGGTCTGGGAATGGTGACGCCTCTGGGTGTGGGGAAAGACGAATTTTCCCGAAGGCTTTTTGAAGGCGATTGCGGTATTGACATGGTGCAGGCGTTTGATACGCAAGCGGTGACGTCGCATCTCGCCGCGGAAGTTCGTGACTTCACGCCGCGCGATTTCATCTCGGTAAAAAATCTGCGGCGGATGGATAAAACGTCGCTCATGACTGCTGCTTCGGCGCGCCTGGCGCTTGATGATGCGGGCATCAGCGTGACCTTGGGCAACCGCGACCGCATCGGTATCCTTTTGGGTACGGCGTTCGGCGCGACGGACGTTACCGTCTCGTTTGCCGGCTCGCTGCTTTCAGCAGGACCGTCTTCAGTCAATCCGATCCTGGTGCCCAACACGGTGATGAACGCGCCGGCGGGACATACCTCCATTGAACTCGGATTTCGCGGCGTCAATACGACCATTACGCATTTTGCCGTTTCCGCCGAAACCGCCATCGCTTATGCCGTCTCGGAAATTCGGCGCGGCGTGGCGGATGTGATCCTGACCGGCGGGGTGGACATTCTGTCAAAATTTTATTATAAGTCCCTGACGAAGTTTCGCGGCCTGTCGCCGGATAACGGACAGCAAGAAGGCGCTCGTCCTTTTGACGGACAACGTAACGGTTATGTGGCCGGGGAAGGCTGCGGTATTCTCTGTCTGGAGTCTCTGGCTGCGGCTCGCGGGCGCGGCGCAAGGGTTTATTGCGAAATAACCGGGGTCGGTTTGGGATCATCGCCCACAACGCCTGTTGCCTGGCCGGAAAATACGGAGGGCATCATGCGGACCTGCAAGCGGGCGTTGAAGAACGCGGGTGTTGCGCTCGCGGATATATCGGCGGTGATGGCGGCGGCCAATGGCGGCAGGATTTTGGATCAGGTGGAAGCCCTGGCTTATGATGAACTGTTCGCCTCTTGTGAGCAAAAGCCGCTTGTCACGTCCATCAAAGGCGCGATCGGCGAGAGTTTTTCCGGAGGCGGGATTCGGGCTTGCGCTCTGGCGTTATCTGTGGAAAAAGGATGGATGGCGCAGACAATCGGACTTGACCTGCCGCTGGCCCCAATAAATTTTGTGATGGGAGAGAAAAAAGAAGCTGCGATAAAGCAAGCGGTTTTGGCCGGTATTTCGTTTGGCGGAACTTATGCTTATCTTGTTATCAGTCATTGTGAAGGGTAAAGAGGAAAAATTTGAAACAGCGAATGGAGTATTTGTAAAGAGGACTTATGAAATTTAAATTAATTTATCCCCAATGGGAAAAGTTGGAGCGTCAGACACGTTTCACCCTGCCGCCGCACGGACCGGTGGTGATGGCCGCCGCGCTGCCTGCTGATGTGGACGTGGAATTTATCGATGAGAATATTCAGCCGATTCATTTTGACGCGGGAGCCGATTTTGTCGGGATATCGATGATGCTGAGCGCGCAGGTGAAGCGTGGCTGGGAAATCGCCGATGCCTTTCGCGCCAGGGGGATCAAGGTGATTTGTGGCGGGATTGCCACGATGCTGCATGCCGAAGAAAGCCAGGAGCATGCGGATGCTGTTTTCCTGGGGGAGGCCGAAGGCCGGATGGAACAGGTCTTTACCGATTTCAAAAACAATAATCTGCAAAAAATCTATGACTACATGCAGAATTTTCCGCTGATTGAAAGTGTCGGAACGGCAAGACGTAGTATTCTAAACCGCGAGATGTATAATTACAAGGGCGTGCAGATGGTCGATCTGGTGCATGCCTCCCGCGGCTGCCGCTTCAATTGCTATCCCTGCTGCGTTAGCTTCTTAGGCGGTCGGAGTTTTCGTCCCAGGCCTTACGACAAAGTTGTTGAAGAAATGGCCAGCATTAACAACAACCGCCTTTTCCTTGTTGATAATTCTCTGGCGCAGGATAAGGAATGGGAAATAGGTCTGTTCAAGGAAATGATCCCTTTGAAAAAGAAATGGTGCTGCCATCCGATTGAAAACGACGACAAGGTGCTGGATCTGGCGGCGCAGGCCGGGGCGTGGTTTGTCTATCAGGCGATTTTTGATTCATCCGATTTTATCCGCGAACGCGTCAAGCGCTATCACGATTACGGCATCGGCGTGGAAGGCAGCATTTTACTGGGTCTGGATTATCATACCGAAGATTATATCAAGAAGCTGGTTGACTTTTTACTGGAAATCGAACTGGATATGGCGGAGTTCACAGTGCTCACGCCGTTTCCACACACCCGGACTTTTGACGATCTGCATAATGCCGGCAGAATTTTCTCCTATGACTGGAACGATTACACCTGCGGTAAAGTGGTGTTCCAGCCTAAATTGCTGACGTCGGAACAATTGCAATCTCTTTATTATTACGCATGGGACAAGTTTTATGAAGAAGAGCCGCAGAATTATAAAATGTTCAAGATGCTCAAGAGGGTTATTGATAAAGAAAAACAAGACGGCACTTACAAGCAGCGTGTCCGTCGGTAAAAAGGGAAAAGGTGGAAGGAGAGGTTAAGGTCATGAAGAAAATTGGCAAGGGGGCCGCCGTCGTCATCGATGGCGACCGTGTCAGTTTTAAGGATATGATTGCCGTCGCGCGTGACGGGGCGCAGGTTTCCATCAGCAAATCGCCGCGTTTTGTGAAGCGGATGGCGCTGACGCAAAAAATGCTCATGGATGCGATGAAAAAGGGCGTTGCAGTTTACGGCGTGAATACCGGTTACGGCAAATCCTGCGGCAGCCGGATCAGCATGAATATTGCCCTGAAAAACGGCGAAAATATTTTTCGTTTTCACGGCTGCGGCACCGGGGAACCCATCGGCATTGAGGAGACAAGAGCCGCCATGCTGTGTCGGATCATCTGTCTGGCGCGCGGCTATTCCGGGGTTTCGATCGCGCTGCTTCAACAGATAGCTGATTTTTTAAACTGCGGCATTACGCCCGTGGTGCCTTGTGAAGGCTCGGTCGGCGCGTCCGGCGATCTGACGCCGATGTCCTATATTGGCGCGGCTCTGGCGGGCGACCGCGACGTGTTTTATCAGGGTGACATTTGGCCTGCGGCCCGGGCGATAAAGAAAGCCGGATTAAAACCTTACAAATATCTGCCGAAAGAACCACTGTCAATGGTGAACGGCACAACGACGATGACGGGGATTGCCGCGCTGAATGTGGATCGGGCCGAACGCATTTTGTCCGCCGCGATCTATGCGACAGCCCTCAGTGTTCACGCCATGAAGGGCAATGCCCATCATTATCATCCGGTTATTTCAGAGGCCAAACCGTTTCCCGGTCAGATGTTTGTCGCGCAAAAGATTGCCCAGCTTCTGCAGACCAGCGTGTCGGCGCCTCAACTGGAAGACGGCGCGCTCGAAACGCTGCAGGATCCCTACTCGCTGCGCTGCGCGCCGCAGGTTCTGGGTGTTTTGTCCGACGCGCTTTCCTGGATTAAACAATGGGTGGAAGTCGAAGCCAACAGCTCCAACGACAATCCGATTTTTGATCCTGCCACGGGGCAAATTTTAATGGGCGGTAATTTTTACGGCGGTCATATCGCCTTTGCGATGGACGGGCTCAAAGCCGCGCTGGCGTCGGCTGCGGATATGTGCGACCGTCAGATCATGCTGCTAGTGAATCCAAATCTCAACCGGGGATTGCCGGGCGATCTGGTGCGTCTCAACGGCGGCCAAACCGGCCTGCATCACGGTTTTAAGGCTATGTCGATTTCTTCATCGGCTCTGGCCGCCGAAGCCCTGAAAGCCACCATGCCTGCCGCGTCTTTTTCGCGTTCGACGGAATCCCATAATCAGGATAAAGTCAGCATGGGCACTATCGCAGCGCGTGACGCCGAACGGGTTTGCACGCTCACCGAACGGGTCGTCGCGATTCATCTGCTGTCGGCGGCGCAGGCCTGTGACATTCGGCAAAATGTCAACCTCCGGCCGCTTCTGGCTAAAGCGCTGCAAAAAATTCGATTGGTCAGCGATCCGGTCATTGAAGACCGGCCGCTGGATGAGGATATCGAAAAGCTGTGTTTGGTAATCCGATATACAGATTTCTATGGGATGAAATAATGGGGATGGAAAAGAAAACATTTGAAGTGAAAATGAGCGTGCCTTTTTTTGATCTGGATCCCATGCAGATCGTCTGGCACGGCAATTACCTGAATTACTTTGAACTCGCTCGCGCGGCGCTTTTTAAACATTATTGCGTCGATCTTTACTCTTATTATGAAAGGGAACAAATTATTTTCCCCATCATTCGGACATCGACCAAGCACATTTTTCCGCTGCGCCACCGCGATGAGGTGATCATCAAGGCGACCCTCGTGGATGTCAATATTAAGCTGGTGGTGGATTTTGAAATTCGGAAAGCGGGGGACGGCAGCGTTTGCGCGCGTGGGCGCACGGAACAAGTGGCGGTCAAAACGCCGGGAATGGAAACCCTGTTCAGTATTCCGCAGGATATTCGTAATGGATTAGGAGTTTAATGATGAATGATCTTCTGAAAAAATCTTTTGTGGCCGGTGTAGAGCGTGTCGCGGCCTGGTCGGATTTGCTCGACGCGATTAATGTATTTCCTATAGCGGATGGCGATACAGGCAGGAATCTGGCCATCAGTCTTTCTCCGCTGCGTGCGCCTGATCGGGACACAGACCCTGTGGTGAGAAAACTTCTGCTTTCTGCACGCGGCAATTCCGGTAATATCGCATCCCGTTATTTTTCGGCATTTTATGCCGTTGATTCCTTATCCAATCTGACAACGGCCGCACAAGAGGGAAATGCCAGGGCCTGGAAGGCGGTGAGTGATCCTCGTCGGGGAACCATGCTTTCCGTCTTTGATGCTTTAGATGAAATCCTCTGCCGGCAGAGCTTTACACCCGATCAAAAAAGCGCGGATCAGATCATTTTACACCTGGAACAGGCCGTGCACCAGACGCATAACCTATTACCGAAATTAAAGGAGGCTGGTGTTGTTGATGCAGGGGCTCTGGGTATGTATATTTTTTTCGAGGGCTTTTTCTATACGCTGGCCGGCTATCCCCATCATTATCGTCCCGTGACGGAAGTATTTCAAGACCGTCTCATGATTTCATCGGCCTTTAAGGAGATTTCAGAGGACGGCTACTGTGTTGACTTTGTGGTTAAAGCAAATAAGTCGTTCCCCGATGATCTGACAAAAATTGCACGCCAGCAGGAAAGCGCTGTTATCATCAACGAAGGCGATCTTTATAAAATTCATCTCCATACGGGAGACAAGGAAAAAATTAAAGCTCAAATGGCGGCGCTGGGCAGCGTCGTCCATTGGGAAGAAGATAATCTGGCGGCACAGATTAATGAGTTTATGAACGCGCCCGTCGATTCCAAGCTGCATGTCATGACCGATGCCGCCGGTTCGCTCACGCGTCAGGATGCCAAAAAATACGGTTTTACCCTTTTGAATAGTTATCTCAATATCGGTGAAAAATCTCTGCCGGAGACCTTTTTTCATCCCGATGAACTCTACAGCGCCATGTGCGCGGAGGTGAAGGTTTCCACATCGCAATCCTCCATTTTTGAAAGACATCAGTATTATGAAGCCGCGCTGGCGCGGTTTGAGAAAGTTCTGTATTTGTGCGTCGGTTCCATTTATACCGGTAACTATCATGTGGCCCTCGATTGGAAAAAGGAGCATGATCCGCAAAATCGTTTGCTGGTGATCGATACGGGCGCCGCCTCGGGCAGGCTGGGAACGATAGTTCTGTCCACAGTCAGCTATCTGGCGAAAACAGGCGATATGGAAAAAGCTTATGCATTCGCTCAAAAAGCCGTAGAAACCTGTGAAGAGTATGTTTTTCTGGAAAAGCTGCAATATCTGGCCGCCGGCGGCAGGCTTTCCAAAACCAGCGCTTTCTTCGGCGATATGCTGAAAATGAAACCGGTGATTTCGCCGCAGCCGGAAGGCGCCAAGAAAGTCGGCGTGGTGAGAAACCGCAAAGACCAGATCAAGATGGCGCAAGAAAAGCTGGCGGCGACGCTCAACAAAGGATCTCGCGCGCTGATCATGCTGGAATATTCGGACAATGTCGAACAGGTGTCTGAAATTCGAGAAAAAATTCGGAAACTCTATCCGCTGGCGGACATTATTTTGCAACCCATTTCTTTGACATCCGGCGCGCATTTCGGCCCGGGGACGTGGGGTGTGGCCTTTCTGCCGTTGGAGCAGGCTATAGGCTAAGGGCGATAGGCGATAGGTTCAAGGTTCAACGGTTCAAGAACTATCATCTATGAGCTATGAACTGCGAGCTACGAGATACGAGTGAAGAGCAATGAGTGACGAACAACGAGATATGAGCGACGAGATACGAACAACGAGAAATGTCAACCGCTTTGCTTTTATTATTCCGGTTTACAATCATGCCGCGACTGTGGCGCAGGTGGCCAGGCAGGCGCTGGCTTTGAACTATCCCGTCTTTATTGTGGATGACGGATCGACCGATGAAACGCCTCAGCGGCTGGCCCAAATCAAAGGAATCACTCTCTTGCATCATTCAAAAAATAAAGGCAAGGGCGCGGCGATTTTGACCGGTTTTATGGCCGCGTCCTATGTGGCTGATTATGCCATTACGCTCGATGCGGACGGGCAGCACTATCCCGAAGACGCGTTGACGTTGATTGACGCTATCCCCGCAAAAATGCGTCCCATCGTTGTCGGGGCGCGCGAAGGCATGACCGCGAGCCTCGGCGCTCATATTCCATGGACCAGCCGGTTTGGCCGGAAATTTTCCAATTTCTGGGTTTGGATATCCGGCGGACCAAAGCTTTCGGATTCCCAAAGCGGTATGAGAATTTATCCTCTGCCGGAAGCTTTGAGCCTCAATACGCGGGCGCGGCGTTTTCAATTCGAGGTGGAAATTCTGGTGCAGGCCAAAAGAAAAGGCATCCAGGTGCTGGAAGCGCCGATACGCGTTTTTTATAATCTTGACGGTTCAAGAATTTCCCATTTCCGTCCGTTTGTTGATTTTGTACGCAACTCCAAAACGTTTACCCGCCTGATTTTTACCCGGATATTCTGCAGGCACTGAGCTTAAAGGTGCAGATTGTATTTATAGTGGTGTTAATTTAAGGGTTTGCATGTCATCAGGAAAACACGCCATAAAATGGTCGATTGTAATTGTTACCGCTGTAATTGTGGCCCTGCTTTTTTTCTGGGAAACCAACTACTTAAAAATTGAAACCGATATTCTGGAATCCATGCCGCACAGCGATCCGGTGTTGAATTCGGCACGACAGGTGATCAGCCGTCTGCCCATTCAGGACAAAATTTTTATTAATCTGGAGCAGGGATCCACTGATCGAGATAAGTTGGTCCGCGCGGCGTCTATCCTTACAGACAAATTGAACAAGAGCGGGTTGTTTGCCAAAGTTGGTGTCAGTGATGAAGCCAATCATGTCCCGAAACTGATTGCGCATGTCATAAGCAATCAACCGTCGCTTTTGAGCGCGTCGGATCTGGAGAAAAAAATTCAGCCGCTTCTCACGCCTGCAAAAATTCGGGAAGCCATGACGCAAAACCGGCAGAGTCTGGGTGAGCTCGAAGGCATCGGCCGGGCCGACATGATGTCCAAAGACCCACTGGGTTTTGCAGGCGTTATTCTGGGACAAATGTCTGCTCTTCTCCCGGCAAATAAAGCTCAGTTTTATTCAGGGCAACTTCTTTCTGCTGACAGCCGGCACGCACTGATCATTGCCCGCATTGCCGGCTCGGGAACGGATACGTCCAAGGCGGCCCAGATCAAAAAACTTCTTGAAGAAGGCCAGCGGGAACTTGCGGCCAATCCGGATTTAAAAGATCAATATATTCTGACGCCGGTGGGCGCATATCGCGCGGCGCTGGATAACGAAACCATCGCCAAACGCGATATGCGGCTGGCCATTATTCTGACAACGCTGGGCATCGCGCTCTTGCTTCTTTTCGCTTTCCCCCGTCCGCTTATCGGCCTGCTGGCGCTGTTGCCTTCCACCGTGGGGGCGATTGCCGCTTTGTTTGTCTGCTCTTTTTTGTTTACGTCCATGTCCATGCTGGCAGTGGGTTTCGGCGGCGCGATCATGGCTTTCACCATTGATCTGGGTCTTACTTATCTTCTGTTTCTGGATCAGCCCCATACGACCCATGGAAAGCAGGTGGCGCGAGAAGTTTGGTCGGCGGAATTGCTGGGGGTGCTGACAACCATTGGCGCGTTTCTGCTGCTTTTAATCAGCGACTTTAGAATTCTGGCTGAAATCGGTGTCTTTTCAGCGCTGGGCGTGGCCTTTGCCCTGCTTTTTGTCCATTTTGTTTTTCCAAAAATATTTCCGGCCATGCCCCCTTCCAAACGTCGGACCAACCGCTTTTTGCAGACTGCGGTGAATAAAATTGCCGCCCCGGCAAAATGGAAGATAACCGCCGCCGTTATCTTTGCTTTGATCATGTTGTTTTTTGCCAAGCCAGTTTTTAATGTCGACCTTCAAGCGATGAATTCCTTAAGCAAGGATACGATGATTGCTGAAAAAATAATGCAGGAAAACTGGGGAAATCTATCCGGCAAATGTTATGTTTTATTGGAATCGTCAAGCCTTGGAGAATTGCAGAAAAAAAATGAGCGGTTGATGACAAAGCTGGCCGCTGATGTGGAGAAGGAAAAACTTGCCCCGGTATTTCTGCCTTCCATTTTATTCCCGTCTTCGCCATCGGCGCAAAGCAATTTTGCGGCCTGGCGGAATTTCTGGAACCAAGACCGCGTGGCGACCTTGAAACGCGACCTTGATGCAGCGGCGAGGGAAAATGGGTTTGTACCCGATGCTTTTGAACCCTTCTGGAAAATTATTCATGAAGGCAAGCCGGGCGTTTTCGCGATACCTGAACAATATTTTGAAATGCTGGGCATCGCCAAAACCACCCGGGGATACACGCAATTGAGTCTGTTTTCTGCCGGGAAAAATTATAATGCCGAAGAATTCTTCAGCGGGATATCTTCCACAGGATTGGCCCAGCTCTTTGATGCTGATTTATTCAATAAAAGGCTGGGTGAATTCCTGAAAGATTTATTCATCGAAATTGCCCTGATTGTCAGCATCGGTCTGGTTCTGGTGATATTTCTTTTTTTTCTGGACTGGCGTTTATCCTTTGCGGTCTTTGCCCCGGTTGTCTTTGCGCTTTGCGCCACGTTGGGCACGCTCAAGATGATCGGCCATCCGCTGGATATTCCCGGCATCATGCTGTGGATTGTCATTATGGGCATGGGCATTGACTATGCCATTTATTATGTCTGCATGTATCAGCGTTATCCCGACGAGTATCATCCGGCGATGAATACGATTAAGTTGTCGATTCTTCTATCTGCGGCAACCACCTTCATCGGCTTTGGCGTGCTGGTTTTTGCCAGTCATTCACTGTTGCGCAGTATTGGTCTTGTCTCTCTTTTGGGTATCGGCTATTCCCTGATCGGCACTTATTTTATCCTGCCGTCATTGATGAAAAACATCTTTACGCCGTTTGTGTTTCCCACGGGCGAATTGGTGGTTGGTTCGAAAGAACACCTGCGCCGGACGGTCTTGCGCTACCGTCATCTGCCGGGATATCCGCGGATTTTTGCCCGGTTTAAAATAAGGATGGATCCGATGTTTCAGGAATTGAATCGGTATGTTCAGAATCCCCGCCGGATCATTGATATCGGCTGCGGCTACGGCGTTCCGGCCACCTGGCTTCTGGAAATTTATCCTGAGGCGCAAGTGTTCGGCCTGGAGCCGGATGAAGAAAGAGTCCTGATTGCCAACCGTGCCATTGGAGAGCGCGGCCAGGTGCAGGTGGGACTTGCGCCTGACTTGCCGGAAGTAGACGGCCCTGTGGATTATGTGATGATTCTGGACATGCTGCATCTGATTACCGATGAAAAATTACAGCTTGTTTTGCAGCGGATTTACGATAAGCTGGAAGCAGGCGGTACGCTGCTCATTCGTGCGACCGTTCCTTCGGCAAGAAAGGTTCCGTGGAAGAGATGGATTGAAGCGACCCGCTTAAAAATCACGGGCATGCAGGAACGTTTCCGTCAGGAAAAAGAAATGGCTGGTTTTATGGACACTGCCGGATTTACCGTCCAGGTTCATACGTCACCGACGGCCGGTGTGGAAGAAAAGTGGTTTGTAGGGGAAAAGGTTATTAGACCGAAGGCTGAAGACTGAAGGTAAAACGTAGGGAACGGTCTTGCCACCCGCATAACCTGATATGGTCACACGTGGGTGGTCGCGACCGTTCCCTACAACATAGAGGGAGGTACGACAATGTATGAACAGAAGCCCTGGTTGAAATTCTATCAGCATGTTCCACATACCATCGATTATCCCCGTGTTACCATGTATGAAGCCCTCGAGCAAACGGCGCGGGACAATCCAAATTCCATTGCCTATGATTTTCTCAGGTACACATCAACCTACCGCGAATTTATGGAAGAGATCGACCAGTGCGCCGATGCTCTGGCGGCGCTCGGTCTGCAAAAAGGGGATCGCATCACCATCTCGATGCCGACTTCGCCGCAGGGGATTATCTGCTTCTACGCCGCCAATAAACTGGGCGCTGTCTCCAGCATGATCCATCCCTTGTCTACGGCTAAGGAAATTGAATTTTATCTCAATGTGGCCAAAAGCCGCTTTGCCCTGACCGTTGATGCCTTCTATGCCAAATTCAAAGAAGTCCAAAATACGACGCTGCTTTCAACGCTCATTCTGGCGCGGATCCCGGATTATCTGAATCTCTTCAAACGCATTGGTTTCAATCTGACCAAGGGCAGGTTGATTCCCAAAGTTCCCGAAGACCCCATGGTGAAATGGTGGGTGGATCTGATGAAAGTCAAGTATGCAAAAATGCCCCGGGCGAAAATGGATACCGACGATCTGGCCGTTATCCTTTACAGCGGCGGAACAACAGGCGTGCCCAAAGGTATCATGCTCTCCAATATGAACTTTATCTCTGAGGGCAAACAGGTGTCGGAATGGGGAAGACTTTCCGGCGCGGATTCCATTCTGGCCATTCTGCCGATCTTCCACGGCTTTGGTCTGGGTGTTTGCGTGAATGCCTGCTTTATGGGCGGCGGCAAAAGTATTTTGGTGCCGATGTTTACGCCGGAGACGGTTGCTGATTTGATTCGTTCGCGCAAACCCTCTTTTGTGGTCGGCGTGCCGACGCTTTACGACGCGCTTTCCCGCAATCCCAAGATGCACAAAGCCGATCTCTCCTGTCTGCGAGCTACTTTTTCCGGCGCGGATTCTTTGCCCCGGCCGGTCAAAGAGCGGTTTGAAGAACTGGTCAAAAAGCAGGGTGGGAACGTTCAGCTTCTTGAAGGATACGGACTCACCGAAGCGGTCACCGCCATTATGGCTACGCCGATAGGCTATTATCGGGAAGGCAGCATCGGCGTGCCTTTTCCGGACATGCTGGCCAAGATTATCCGGCTCGGCACGACCGATGAAGCGTCCATCGGTGAAGAAGGCGAAATCTGTATTGCCGGTCCCGCCGTGATGATGGGCTATCTTGATCAACCTCAGGAAACCGCCGATACGCTGAAAAAACATGCCGACGGCCGGACCTGGCTGCACACTGGCGACATCGGCTCCATGGATGCGGACGGATTCTTTTATTTCAAGCTGCGGCAAAAGCGGATGATCAAATCATCGGGCATGAATGTCTATCCCGCTCAGGTGGAAGAAGTTCTCTACAAGCATCCGCAGGTGCGGGATGCCTGCGTGGTCGGTGTGCCCGATGAAGCCCAGGTTCAGGCGGTGAAGGCGTTCGTCGTCCTGAAGAATCCAGGCGAAGCGAGTCCGGAAATAGAAAAGGAATTGATTAACTTTTGCCGTGATCAGTTGATTAAATGGAGTTGTCCCCGGTCCATAGAGTTTCGCTCCGATCTGCCGAAAACGCTCGTCGGCAAAGTGGCCTACAATGTGCTGGAAAAAGAAGAAATCGCCAAACTGAAAGCTGAGGGAAAGTATGCGGGGTGAGGGTAAGAGGAGGCTGTAGGACGACCGTTAAAAATAAGATGCGTTCCGTTCATCCCGGGGAAATATTACGTGAGGAATTTCTCGTGCCGCTGGGGTTAAGCGCGCATGCGCTGGCGATGGCGCTTAAAGTTCCGGCGCCCAGGATCAATGATATATGTACGCGAACGCCGCGCGATCACACCCGACACGGCCCTTCGGCTGGCGCGCTATCTGGGGACAACCGCGCAGTTTTGGCTCAACCTGCAAACCAGCTATGATCTGAAAATAACGGAAAAAGCCATGGGAATAAAAATTAACAACGAAGTCCACACGCGACGGGTTGCTTAGAGATCATTCGAGTTACATGAAAAAACTTACTTACAAAATTGCCCTTTATCTTTCCCGAAAACTGGGGGTGTGGTTTTTCCGAACCTTTTCGTGGTGTATTGCAACCGGTTATTTTTTCCTTTTCCCGGCGCGTGTAGCGGATAGTCTGAAATTTTACCGTGCGCTTTTTCCCGGGCGCGGTTTTTTCTATCATCTCTATTGCACCTGGAAGCAGTTTCATAACTTTACCGATGTCTATATCCACCGCTTCATTCCCTGGGCGGCGGATCAGGCTGAATTCATGCACGAAGGTTGGGAACATCTGAACGAAGCGGTGGAGAAAAAGACCGGCGCAATTGTGGTAATGTCGCATATCGGCAATTGGGAACTCGCGGCACAAAGGCTCAACCGGAAAGGTCTGCCGATCATGCTCTTTCTGGGCGCCAAGCACAAAGAGCAGGTCGAGCGTATTCAAAAAGATAATCTGGCGAAAAAAGGCATCAAAATTGTGACGACGGATGAAAAAGAAAAATCGCCGTTCGCTCTGCTGGAGGGTATCAACTTCCTCCGCGAAGGCGGCATTGTTTCGATGACGGGCGATCGTCTCTGGGGTGAACAGACGCATGTAACAGTGGATTTTCTGGGTCATGAGGCGCGTTTGCCGGATATGCCGCATTTATTTGCCCTGATGACGGGTGCGCCGCTGATGACTTTTTTCGTCTATCAGGACTCTATAGGAAAATATTGTATCAAAGTTTCCAAGGGCCGAAAGGTTTTCGCCGCCACGCGCGCGGATCGAAAAAAAGTGGTGCTGGAATCCGTCCAGACTTATGCCGACGATCTGGCCCGTTTTGCTTCGGAGCATCCTTTCGAGTGGCATCATTTTGAGCCGTTTCTTGGGGGAAAAATAAATAAAAACAATAAATAAGAATGGATACAGAATTTTCTTTGCGCTGTGTTCATTTTAGTATAAGAAATAAAAGATATTAATGATGACTGGGCAGGAGCCGGCAATGAAAGTCAATGAAGTGCCACAGGACATTACGTACTATGAAGGCGTGAAGCGAGCATGTTTTGCTCTCAATGATGAAGGGAAATATGTTGTTGTAACCAGCGTCGGCTGGGATGATGAAGCCGTTGTTAACGGTCTGGCTGTTGACGACCTTGCAGCGACGCTTGAGCATACCAGAAAAGCCGTCCTGGCCGGGGTGAAAAGCCCACTTTGTTATCATATGGAACGGCGGCAGATGACCCCGGAGATTTTGGCGAAAACAGCAGGCATTGCTGCCTTCCGGGTTAAAAGGCATTTTCGCCCCGAAATTTTCGCCAAATTGAAATTGTCTGTTTTAGACCGCTACGCTCAAGCACTCGCGATAACCAAACAGGAATTAATGACCGTTCCACAAAAATAAACAAGGAAGGTAAACATTTATCAATGAGTTCAGAAGTAACAGCAGCCGGTAAACCATTTATCCATCATCATTCCGCACATTGCGAAAGTGGCACCACATCGGCGTTGTTTCGGGATAAAGGTGTGGAAATCTCCGAATCAATGATTTTCGGTATCGGTAGCGGCATTTACTTCGGCCATCTGCCGTTTATCAAGTGGGTGGGACTGCCGATTACAACCTTTCGATCTCGTCCGGGAACGCTTTTTGCCAAAGCCTCCAAACGCATTGGAGGAAAGTTTTTCACTAAAAAATACCATAGTGCGAAAAAAGGCATGGCCGATCTGAGGCGTGTGCTTTCCGAAGGACATATTGTCGGTTTGACAACCAACATCTACTGGCTGACGTATTTTCCCAATCGTTTCCGCTTTCAGTTCAACGGTCATAACATCGTCGTTTTGCGCGAAATTGAAAATGGCTTCCGGGTGAGCGATCCGGTGCTGGAGTATCCGGTGGATTGCCTGACCGAGGATATGGAGCGGGCGCGATTCGCACGAGGGCCGCTGGAACCGCGTGGTTTTATGTATTACGCGGAAAATGTTCCGTTGAATCCTAATTTACGTCTGGCCTGCATTGCGGCGATGAAAGATACCTGCAATATGATGCTGAGAACCCCTTTCCCTTTTGTCGGTATCAGGGGAATGCGCTATCTCGCCAAAAAAACTATTTCCAGTCCCGACAAGCTGGGATTTAAAGAGGCCTGCCGGCGGCTGGCCAATATTGTCCGCATGCAGGAAGAGGTCGGCACAGGCGGCGCGGGGTTTCGCTTCATGTATGCAGCCTTCCTGCAAGAAGCAGCCGATCTGTTCGCCTCCGCTGAACTTGCACAATTATCAAAGGAGATGACCGCTATCGGCGACATCTGGCGCGAGTTTGCCGTGGTGTCCGCGCGCATCATCAAACAGCGCGGTCAGGCCGAAGAAACGTTTGCCAAAGCGGGCGGGTTGATGCTGATCTGTGCGGGACGCGAAGAACAGCTGTTTCAGGAACTCGATCGCATCGCAAAGAAACTTCAAGCATGAAGGATCAAAAGGAACTGGCCATGGAATTAGAAGATGAAATTTTTAATGATGGGTTGCCGAAAGCGTATTACAAGCACAATGAAAACGGGCAATATGTTCTTGAGACAAACGCTCCCTGGGCGGAAAAAGTATCTTGTGCCCTGATTATTGCTGGTAATCGCGCCAATCTTGAGGAAATCAGAAAAGCAGTGCTTGCCGGTCAGAAAAGCCCGCTTTGTTATCATATGGAATTGCGACAGTTGGATCCGGGGATGCTGGCCAAGGCGGCGGGCATGGCGGTATTTCGGGTTAAAAGACATTTGCGCCCCGACGTATTCACGAAACTTAAACCATCTGTTTTAAATCGTTATACAAAGGCTCTAAGGGTCACACTGGAAGAATTAAAAACCGTGCCGAATAGCTAAAATCAAGAAAGGATGCTGTCTTTTCATGACAACAGAACTCGCAGCCAATGGCAAGCCATATGTCCATCATCATGGTGCACATTGTGAAACAGCCGTGACATCCGCCCTGTTTCGCTATCAGGGTGTGGATATTTCCGAGCCGATGATTTTCGGCATCGGCAGCGGTATTTTTTTTGGTTATCTGCCGTTTATAAAACTGGTACATTTGCCGGTCACGGCTTTTCGCTATAAACCCGGAGCGGTCTTTCACAAGGCGGCCAAAAGACTGGGCGGAGATTTTGTGATCAAGACTTATCGCGATCCCCAAAAAGGCATGGATGAATTAAGGCAGGTGCTTAAAACCGGTCAGATTGTTGGTTTGTCTACTAATCTTTACTGGCTTCCCTATGTGACCGAACGTCACCGCCATAATTTTAACGGACACAACATCATTGTTTTGCGTGAGATCGAAGGTGGTTTTCGCATCAGTGACCCGACATTTGGAGATCCGGTAGATTGCTCGGCCGATGGATTGGACCAGGCACGTTTCGTACCTGGTCCATTGAATCCCCACGGTTATATGTATTATACCAAATCCGTTAATCCCCATCCTGATCTGCGGGGGGCCTGTATCAAGGGAATGAAGGATTCCTGCAGTTTGATGCTCAGAATTCCTCTGCCGATTTTTGGTGTTCGCGGCATGCGGTTTCTGGCCAAAAAAATCATCAAAAGTCCGGACAAACTTGGTTTTCAGGAAGCCTGCCGTCATCTTGCCGGTACGGTTCGCTGGGTGGAAGAGACCGGCACGGGGGGCGCCGGATTTCGTTACATGTATGCCGCTTTTTTCCACGAAGCGGCCGGATTATTCAGTTCGGATGAGCTTGCCGATTTGTCCAAAGAAATGACAGCAATTGGCGATAACTGGCGCGAGTTTTCCTTGACGGCCGCGCGTATTATCAAGCAAAAAGACAAAGCGGAAGAAACCTTTGCCAAGGCGGGTGGCTTGATTTTGAAATGTGCGGACCGCGAAGAAGCATTTTTTAGAAAACTCCAGAAAGTCGCAAGGCAACTTAAGGCATGAACGCACTGGACATTTCTTCGGTTACATTCAGCTACAGCGGGGCCCCCGTCTGCGCTTTGCAGAACTTCTCTCTGACCGTTGCCGAGGGAAGGATGCAGGCGCTTCTGGGACCCAACGGCGCCGGCAAGTCAACCCTGATGCGGATTGTCACCGGGCAGATGAAACGCTATTCAGGGGATGTTTTTATCTTCGGGCGCAAAATGCCCGACCACCGTGCGCTTGTGTCCATCGGTTATGCACCCCAGGCTATCTCGCTATATACGACGCTCACTGCCCGTGAAAACTTGCGCTTTTTCGGCACGATGGCCAATCTATCCGATAGACAGATCATCGAACGTTCGGAGGCGGTCCTGGGGCAGACAGGTCTTGCCGACCATGCTGAGGAACAGGTTGCCACATATTCCGGCGGGATGCAAAGACGTTTAAATCTGGCCGTGGCGCTGCTGCATTCGCCAAAGTTGTTGCTGCTCGACGAGCCGACGGTGGGCGTTGATCCGCAAAGCCGCCATCATATTTATGAAACCCTGACGGGACTCAACAAGGCGGGTATGACGATTTTGCTGTCCACGCATATGATGGAAGAAGCCCAACGCCTGTGTTCGAGTGTGACGCTGGCCGACAAGGGAGAGATGATTTACGACGGCCCTATGTCCGAAATAGACAATCTGGAAAAGTTCTTTCTGGCGAAGACGGGGCGGGGGTTGCGTGATGATTAGGCAACTCAGAGAACTGATCCGCAAGGAAATCCTGATTCTGCTGCGCGACCGGCAAACGATCCTGCTTCTTTTCCTGATGCCGGTGGCGCTGATTTTTTTTATGACGCTGGCGCTGAAAGGCGTCTATACGGACAAAATATACGAACGGCAGATTCAACTGGTGATTGAAAACGAAAGCAAGTTGCCCAAGGCTAATCTGCTTGAGCAAAAGATTGAATCCCACAAACTGATTTCCCGCGTTGATCGGCCCAAAGGTATTGATAATGAAAGGATTTTCGCGGAAAACAAAGCGCAGGCCCTCGTCAGGATCCCCAGGGGATTTGACGAGGGGGAGAAACCGGTCGAAATTAATTTTGACCCGGTGCTTGATTTCGGCTACAAAATCGCCATTCGGTCACTCATGACCAGCCTGACGGTGGAAGTCGTCATGGGTATAGATAATTTGGAAGTCGTTGTTGCCAATTTGATCGTCGAGAAAACAAAACCGAACCGGGAGATTCCCAGCCCGCTTCAGCAAACCGTTCCGGCGTATGCGATTTTCGCGATGTTTTTTATTGCCATTCCCATGTCCATCGGTTTTTTAAAGGAAAAGAATGACGGGACTCTCCAGCGTCTTTTTACTTATACGGTCAGCACGAATTTATTGACCCTGGGGAAGATCATTCCTTATTATCTGATTAATGTTTTCCAGTTTGTTTTAATGCTGCTGGTTGGTTTTTATCTGATGCCCCGTGTCATCGGCTTCTCTTTTCATCTGGGTGACCATGCCCTGTACCTGATTCCGGTCACCCTGGTGGTTGCTGCCGCCACAACAGGGTTTGGCGTCCTTGTGGCGGCGCTGGCGCGAACACCCGAGCAGTCTTCAACGCTTGCGGCGACGGGCGCCATCTTGATGGGCGTGCTGGGCGGCATCATGGTGCCGTACTTTGTCATGCCGGTGTTGATGAAAAAGCTGGCGATGATTTCGCCGATGTATTGGGCGCATCAGGCGTATCTGGATATTTTTCTGCGCGATGCGGCCTTGGTCGCCATTTTACCTAAATTAATTGTGTTGACACTTTTTGCAGGAATCTGCTTTTATATTGCGGGAAGGAGAGTTCAATGGATTTAGAAAAAGCTTATCAGAAATTAAACGTATCCTCCAGGGAGGATCTGATTTTCAAGCTCAAGGAGCTGGTGATCCGGGCGTGTGACGTCAGGGACGTCAAGCCCGAAGATGTACCGACCGATGTTCCATTCATCGGCGGGCCGGGACCGCTTAAGCTCGATTCGCTCGACGCGATGGAAATCGCGATGGATCTGCGGTTCACCTTTGGCGTCGAGCTGAAGAACGCATCCACGGCGGCGCAGGCCATGCAGTCGTTCGACTCGCTGGCCGATTTTGTCATCCAGGCGCCGAAGGTTAAAAAGTGATAAACGAAGACGTTCATATCCGCGGCTGGGGTGCCGTCACAACGCTGGGTTGGAGCGCAACTGAGTCCGCACGCAATCTTATTTTGGGGCACGTTCCGCCGGCGGGCGTTTGTACATCGTCCCATCTGACCAAAAGCGACTTCAAGGCGTTTGAAATCGCTTTTGCAGGCAGCCCTCTTTCGAAGTCTCTGGCGATGCTGGACGCCTCGGTGTCCGAAGCATTTGAACGCGCGGGTTTGTCGAAAGACGAAATTGCCGAAAGCTCCCTTCTGGTCGGCACCACCGGTGGTTTGTTCATCCGCAACGAATTTGATTTTACCGAGTCCGTGCGTCTCCACCCGGATAAGGAATCGCCGCCCATTTCCTGCCGTAACCGGGGCCCGGGCGAAGTAACCCAATTCATCGCGGATAAATTTGGCATCGGCGGCATAACCTTTACGCTAAGCATGGCCTGCGTTTCCAGTTCGCATGCTCTGGTGCTTGCGTCACGGCTTTTGCAACAGAAGAAAATACGCCGGGCGATCGTCGTCGGTTTTGAACCGCTTTTAAATATGACGTTGCACGGATTTTCGAGCCTTCTGCTCTATGATGCGGAACAATGCCGGCCTTTTTGCAACAGGCGTTCCGGTATGCAGATCGGCGAGGCTGCTTCCTGTGTCATTTTGGAAGAAGGCGCGCCGCCGGCGGCAGCAAAGAGCCGATATGCCATGAAAGGCGGTTACCTGTTCAATGACAACAGCTCTCTGACCTCTGCCGGCACCGACGGCGCAATGGTTAAAAATGTTATTCAACAAACCTTGACGCAGGCCGGGATCGCGCCTGCGGAAATTGTGGCGGTTAAAGCGCACGGCACGGGAACAAGGGACAATGATCTTTCCGAAGGACGGGGGCTGTCCAGGGTTTTCGGAGACAGACTGCCGCCGGTAATTTCTCTCAAAGGCGCTATCGGCCATGGCCTCGGCGCCGCGGGTGCGGTGGAGACAGCACTGTGGCTTGCCTGTCTGGAAGAGGGGGCGATTCCACGCTGTTTCGGTTTTACTGAAGTCGATCCGGAAATTGGTTTTGCGCCGTCGCAGGCGAACATTCCGGCGCCGGAAGGAGCCTATTTATTTACATATTTTGGGTTTGGTGCGACCTGCACCAGCTACATTATTGAGAAAATGTGACACAAATACTTATTGGATTCCCGCCTACGCGGGGATGACATCGAATCTAGAAATATGACTACAAAATTATCACCTTTTTCCATGCCTGTCATCTCGGCCAGTTACCTGGGGCCATCGCTTTCGCCCAACGAGGATTTGCCCTGGGATGAAGCGAGTCTGCCGCTCCATTGTGATGATCTGGTGGTCAGGGTTCTCGGGCAGCCGATGCGCCGCGCCGGACGATTCATCAAGATGGTCTGCGCGGGTGCTACGGCCTGCTTGAAAAAAGTTCCGCACGAGATGTTGCAGGGAAAGAAGACGGGAATCTTTCTGGCGACGGGATTGGGCAACGGCGATGAGATATTGCCCTTTATCACCCAGGTGTTCAAATATAACGGCGGATTTCCCAGCCCGAATCAATTTGCCAATTCCGTCAGCAATGCCGCCGCTTTTTTTCTGGCGCGTCTTTGCGATATCAAGGGGGTTATTCTGACCCTGTCCGACGAGGAGTTGTCTTTTGAGTCGGCTCTGTGGTTGGCCCGGACTTATCTGGAAAGCGGCGAAATCGATCTGGCGCTGGTTGGCGGCTGCGATGTCTATACCCCGACTGTAGAGGAGTATCGGGAACGGATGAATGTGACGAAGGACAATTCCCGTATGCTTCCGATCGGCGAAGGCAGTTCCTGGCTTTTGCTGGGATCGCAAGAGCTGCAAAGCATCGGTGAAATATGGGCGGTGGACGTAAATTCAAAAAGAGTTAACCCGGACGAATATTTGCAAAGTGAAAATTTCCTCCGCAGATTGGACGATCTCCTTTGTTCTTCGTCAAACCGTAAAATCATTACGGACGCTCAAAAACGCTTCTTGCTGCCGGGTTTCCGCGTGAAGAATGTGGCTTCGATGATGGGCAGGCACAACAGCTTGTGTCTGCATGATTATCTGCCTTCTTGCGGCATTCATCCGGTGGCCGCCGCTTTTGGCCTGGCCCATGCGCTGCAAAAACAGCCATCTTCTCTTCTCGTTCACTATAATTGTTCCGCTTCGGGGAAACCGGCGCTTATTGTGGCGGCGACGAAATAACCTTCCCCTTTGGCGCACTGATCAAGATGACAAAAATAAACTCTCAACAAAAAAAACGGATTGTCTTGGTTCATCCGCGCGGGTCTAACTGGTTTCCAGGCCGTCGCGATATCACGGACATCGCCAACCGCATGGTGCCGCAGGGTATGCTGTCCATCGCGGCCTATCTGATCCGCGAGGGGCATGAGGTGTTTGTTTATGACTGCCTCGGTCCCGGCGTGCCGGTGGATATTCATCGACAGGTTCAGGCCATTCTTGAATTTCAACCGCAGATGATTGGATTTTCGACGACCACGTCGTCATTCCCTGATGCCGCGAATATCGCGCAAAAAATCAGAGAGCGAAAGCCCGATATCGTCACCGTGTGCGGCGGCGTTCATGTTTCCGCGCTTAAAGAAAAGCTTCTTGCCTCGTATCCGTTCTTTGATTATTTTGTGGCGGGCGAAGGCGAAGTCACGATGAGTGAGCTGGCCGCAGGCGTCGATCCCGCCTCTATCCATGGTCTGATCCGCAGGCAAGCGGGCAAAGCCTGCGCCAATGAACCCCGAAAACATATTGTCAATCTCGACGATTTGCCGTTTCCAGCCTATGAAAAACTCACCGGCTTTCCCCATGACTATCATCTGCCGCTCTTCAGCTATAGTCAGACGCCCGGCGCGACGATGGTTACCTCGCGCGGCTGCATGTTTCAGTGTTCCTACTGTGACCGTTCCGTTTTTCAAAAGGGTTTCCGCTACAACTCGGCGGCCTATATTTACGAGCACATGAAATACCTGCGCGATAAATTCGGCGTGCGGCATGTCAATATTTACGATGATCTTTTTACCGCCAACAAAAAGCGGATTATGGAGCTATGCGCAAAACTGGCGCGGCAGCCGTTGGGCATGAACTTCAACTGCGCCGTGCGCGTGGGCTATACGGATGATGATTTGTTAAAGATGCTTAAAAATGCCGGCTGTCTGATGGTGTCGCTGGGCATTGAATCGGCTGATCCGGACATGCTGGCTCGCCACAAGTCCGGTGTGTCGCTCGACGACGTGCGCGATACCGTGCGGCGTATTCAATCGGCAGGCTTGCGTGCCAAGGGTTTGTTTATGATGGGTCTGCCGGGTGAAACGGAAGAATCGATTAAACGCACATCCGATTTCATTATTGCGCTGGGGCTCGACGATATGAACATGGCGAAATTTACGCCCTTCCCCGGCGCGCCTCTGTGGGCAACGATTCAAGACGAAGGGACATTTGAAGAAGACTGGCGGCTGATGAATTGTCTGAACTTTGTTTTCATTCCGCGCGGGATCGAATCCAAGGAAAAACTCGATCACCTCTACAACGAACACGTCAAACGATTTTATTCCGATCCCGCGTGGCGTAAGAGATTCCGCAAGCGCATCTGGCAGCACCGCAAAAGCCTTCTTTATCTGCTCTCCCACCTGCCGTCTTTCTGGTCGGCCAAAAATCAGTTTGAACCGGAGAAAGAATAATAACCGATGATGGCGCCTCCTCTGTCCTTCGAGCGCAGTTTTTAGCAATCTATTGACAGATTTATAGAATTATCTTAAAGTTTCCAAAAGGAAATTGAGAATAGGACAGACGGATGGAGCAGGATGTTAAAAGCCTGGGTGCGCCGGGGAGAACATGCATGAAGCAAACCCTCAAAAAGACTATCGGAAATACCGGCTTCACCATGATCGAGATCGTCGCTGTGCTGTTGATCCTGGGGATCATCGCTGCCGTTGTAGCCGTCCGGATGTCCGACACGGCCGCATACGATCGTTCCTCCCAGATGGAAGTCGTCAAGGCGCATCTGCGCCTGGCGCAGGCCCGGGCGATGAGCACGAGCAGCCCCTGGGGTATCAACTTCACCTCCTCAACGACCTACTACCTTTTCCAGGGCGCCGGATCGACGACGCCGGTCCAGCTTCTCGGTGAAGACACGACAACCGTCAATCTGACGACAAAAAAATCCGCCCTGACCATCACGTCGGCCCCCCTGCGCATCACATTCGACGCCTACGGCAGTCCGGGGGAGACGACGGTCACGATCGCGACCAGCGGCGGAAACATTACCGTAACGAAAAACACGGGGTTCATCCCATAGGCATTCACCGGGGGAGAGGCATGCAGCGCAAACATTTTCGCATCAGAATGAAAGACGGCAGGGGCTTCACGCTCATCGAGATCATCGTCTCTCTGATTGTGGCGTCCATCCTCGGCGTCATGCTGGTCTCCTTCATGGGATCGACCGTGGTGCAGAGCGCCAATCCCGTTCTCCTCGCGCAGAACGGCGCCTACCTGAACCAGATCGTGGAGAACATGGGCGCCGACTATAAATACCTGATGGCCACATCGGCGACCCCGCTGACCACATTCATAGCCAACGTCGGAGCGGAAGGGACGTCGCAAACGCGCTATGCCGATGGTTCTCACCCGTACACCGTCGTGGACAATCATCGTATCTCATTTCCTTCCGGGAGCCCGGTCACGGAACAGACGGATAACGCCGGCAAGATCCTCAAGGTCACGATCCAGTACCGGACCCTGTCGGTCACCGCCCTTTTTACGGAGTAGAATTGATGTTTACACCGGAATCTTCCAGAACGACGCCGCCGACCCCGAGAAGGACGCAAAGACGTTTCCCGATCTTGAACGGTCGCGTTATCGGATCGCAGGCGGGTTTCACGCTTATCGAGGTCATCGTTTCCCTGGTTCTGCTGGGAATCCTGGTTTCCATGGGCGGGATGGCCATCTTGCAAGTCGTTCAGGGGTACTCGACGACGCGTGAAAACGCAACGATAACTCAACAGTCCCAATTGGCCATGTCGCGGATCACAAGGGAAATCATTGAAATGATCAATATCCCCTCGGATGCGACGGCAACGGCCCTGCCCATTAATAACAGCAATGGAAACAGGACCATAGGGCTCGACAACGGGGCGGTGAAGATGGCTTTCGGAGCGGACACACTGGCCGGCGGGGATATTCTGATTGATAAAATTAACGCCTTCACGCTGACCTACTACTCCCGCGACCCCTCCTCCGGAACCGTTGTGACCGCTTCAACCTGGCCGGCCACGAACGACATCACCACCTTGACGGCCATTGATATCAGCCTGCAGATCAAGCAGGAGGGAGGCGGTGTCCTGACCTTCGTCAACCGCGTGGCACCCCGGAACAACAAGAACCAGGGAGGCGCGGCCCCCAGCGTGCCGCCGCCCTCGGCGCCGAGCTATGGAACCGGCTGTTTTGTCGCGACGGCGGCCTACGGGGATTCGGGTCACCCGATGGTCCAGATCCTGCGGGACTTTCGCGATCGGTATCTGCTCCCCTGGAGTGGGGGGCGGTGGCTCGTGAAACAGTATTACGCCCATGGTCCGGCGGCGGCTGATCTGATCCGCAACCGGCCCCTCGCCATGGGGGCAGTCAGAGGCCTGCTTGCCCCGGTTGTCGCCCTGACCTTTTTCCTGGTCTATGCGCCATGGGCGCTCCCCGTTATCCTCATCCTTTCGCTGATCCTGACCGGCGCCCTGTTCTCGGCCGTCCGGCGCGGGGTGAGACCGCTTCGGTCGGGCGTTTTTGGCGCCCGGGGAAGCGTCCTGATCGTCCTGATTGTCACGATGGTCATCATGGCGACACTTGGCGCAGTCATGCTGACCCTGTTCTCCGCTTCATACAGTAACCAGGTTTACGCGGACCAGGGCCGAAAGACATACTATCTGGCGGAGTCCGGCTTCCGTTACGCGGCCAGCCAGTTTCTCAACGCCGGAAACGAGGCGGCACGGCTGACGACCATGACAGCCATGAACAATAAGACCTGCAATCTTTTGAGTGGCGCAGGCTCTTTTACGACCCGGGTCTATCCCTACTGGTTCAAGAGCCAGGCGGCCTCAGCCGGTGCGACGACGCTCACGACACAGGTTTACGGCACGATCCCGACGGAGTTCACCGGAAGCTTCTCCGCAGGGCAAATCCAGGTGGGCAGCGGTTACTATTCCTATACCTCCGGCAGCGGCTCGGGAACAGCGATTACCTTCAGCGGCTTGTCCCCCGCTCTACCGATAACCGCCGCAGGAGTGGATGTTCAGCCCGTGACGCAACCCGGCAGCGACCAGAGCCTTTCCAAAAGCGGCAGCCTGACCCTGAGCGGGACCGGCTCCGCCGCCTTTCCTCTCCTGAACGGCAATTTCATCCTGAACCCCGCGCCGACGGGCATGGCGAGCGGCGCGGTCTTCAACTATACAAAACGCACCGGAAACACACTCGTCAATGTCACGCTGTCCGACGGCACCCAAAACGCAAACTGGACGAGTACCGTAAGTGTTCCCGCAACAACCAAAGTTGTGCTCGATAAGTTCATCCGTCTTTCCTCGACAGGGACCCTCGGCAGCACCTCGCGCGAGGTGAACTACAACGTCCCGGTCGGCTGGATTGCCGGCGGCGGGGAATTGGGGAAAGCAAAGTTTATCGACCAGTTCACAAACGACGCCAACTGGTTCACCGCTCAGGGCATGGGAACCCACACCGTAAGCGGCGGCGCCATGCAGGTCACCTCTGTTGTCAATCCATCCGGGGCAAGCGGCCTCGGGACCTTTCTGCAAGGATTGAGCGGGTGGGGCGGCAACGGGTTCTGGGGATTCAACGCCTTTAACTGGGGCAACACCAATACCAATCTGGCCAAGTCCTGGCTAGATGCAGGCGGTTGTCTGAGTTACGATCTCCAGGTCAAAGTCAAGAATGCCGGACCCTATTTCTTTGCCGGTCTCGGCTTTCGGATGGCGAATAATTCAAACAGTACGGATTTGTATCAATATGGCGTGTCTTTTGTGAGGGCGCGGCAGACGAGATCAAAATTCTGGCTCTTTGAGTGGTCTGGTTATACACAAAATAGTGACATGGCTGCTGGACTTATTCCCGCCGGCCTCTATCCGAGTAGCCCGGAGACAGGTTCCGAATACTCGTGCGGCTATATGACCTGTCAAGATCAGTATTCCGACCCGGCGATCATTCTCTGGCAGCGGACAGGACCTGCGACCGGCACCGGCGCTTTCAAGCTTCTCGCCTACCGTATTCTGACGGCAAGTGACGGTGTATTGACGGGTTCGAGCCCGAACTTCCGCCTCAAGGACTGGTCCTCCCTGATGGTCCGCCTGGTCGAGGGGTACGAATTACCCTTTACCCGGGGCCTGGTCGATGCGAGCAGCCGGCATCTTAAGTACGGCGACAAGATCAGCAACCTTGCCGGGACCAAAACGGCGCGCGTCATCGGCACACCCATTATTACGACGAACTGGGGGGGAGCCAACTCGCTCGTAGCAGCCGGAACGCTGATCCTCACGACTGTGACAGGAAGCGGGTTCTCCGTCAACGAGGATATCTACCTGGCAGGCGGGACCAGCAGCGCCTATGCCCGGGCCGCAGGCGCCCAGGCGGCGACAAAGGCGAGCTACATCATGGTCTATTACAGCGACAACAAGGCCGCAGTGGCCGGCAATACTATCCAGGCGGACAATACGCGCATCGGCAATGCAAGAGACGGCGCGGACTTTCTGGCTGGTAACGCCTGGCCCCCTGACGACTGGACGGACCGGGCCGCGGGGCTTCCCACGGCCTCACCGCCGGGTAACGACTACTTTACGCTGGTGAAATGGCAGTACCTGGTTACCGGCAGCGGGCTGTCCTTAAACGTGACACCGGCAAACGGATGGTCATACTCGGGCGGTAACTTGAGCAGGGTTGCGGCTTATGGGACTCCAATAACACCGTCTCTGACCTCGGGGTGGACCCTTGGTTCGGGATGGAGATACAATAGTGGCAATTTGCAGAAAAACGCCAACGGCACGGGAACCGCGCGGCCCAATCCCGCCCTCACCATTACCGTCGGCGTGAAATACGCTGTTACGATTACCGTTACCGAGCGCACGGCGGGGTCTTTCACGTACTCCCTCGGGGGAGTCAGCGGGGGAACCATCGCCGCGAACGGCACATACACGACCGACATCACGGCAACATCCACGGCAAATCTCATCTTTACCCCGACCAATACCAGTAGATTCCGTATCACTGCGGTTTCCGTGACACCCCATACAACAGCGGAAAATCAACCGGTTTCGCACGCCGCCCTCAGTATTGGCACGACCTACAATGTTGCCGTCAACGTCAGCAGCTTAACCTCTGGAAATTTCTACTATACAATCGGGGGCTGCACCAGCAGCACCTGCAGTGCTGTAGGCTCATGCGATTTATCATGCACAGCATCAAACACGAATCCTCTCACTTTTTACTCGCCAGGCAGAGACAACAGATTCACGATCAGTTCGATTTCAGCCGGGACGCCAGACACATACATGAGCACGCTGGACACGACGGCCGACGGCCAGGGAAATGTGGCTTCTTTTGTTCCGGCCCTGAGCACGACAGACCTTTATATGGCCGTCATCAAGACACCCGCCCTGAATTCAAAGGCATGGACCAGCGGGAGCGTCGCCGCGGACTTTACCGGCGATGCGATCGCTCTCAACACCTCCGGCTGCCAGGCGTCTTCCGCTAGCTCTGTCTGCTTTGCCGGTCCGGGTGCGGAAAATACCTTTTACGACGACTTCGGCATCCAACTGGACACGAAGTCCGGAGCGGGTTTCCTGCCGCCGATCCAGCAGTGACGGCTTTGAAAAAAAGTCGAAAAAGGGGGGGAGAACGCACAACTCTGCGTTTGCCGTCTCTAAAAAATATCCGAGTAAGATTTCAAACCACAAAGAGACGTCGTGTTTTTGACGGCGTTAACGACGGCGCGCTCCATCACGCGGGCGGCCAAAAGGCCGGCCACGCTTAAATCCGCACTGACGTCACCGGTGGAGAGCGTAAAGATGGTGTCACCATCCACCATCGTGTGCGCAGGACGCATCGTTCGAGCGTAGCCGTTTTGCGCCATGGAGGCAAGCTTCGTTGCCTGCGCCTTATCCAAGGCTGCATTCGTTGCGACAACGCCAATCGTTGTGTTGCCGCTGAATAGATTTTTCTTGTCCGCATAAGCTTGGATCATGATGTCTTCCGTGTCAGCAAGAGTTTTCCCATTGACATTTAATGGCCCGGCAAGTTTCTTGCCGGTTTCCGGGTCGATCACATCGCCAAGACAGTTGACCGCCACCAGCGCACCGACTTTCAAATCGCCGACCTGCAAGGCATAACAACCCAGGCCGCTTTTCATGGCGCGATTCATGCCCAGGATTTTGCCGACGGTCGCGCCTGTTCCCGCGCCGACATTGCCCTGCGGACAGAACGTGTTCGTGGCGTTGACGCAAGCCGAATATCCCATTTCCTTATCCGGGCGGATTTTAAAATCGCCAAAGGTCAAATCAAACAGCACCGCGCCGCAAACAATCGGCACCCGGGTGACGCCCACATCAAAACCGATTTTCTTTTCTTCCAGATATTGCATGATGCCCGCCGCCGCATCCAACCCGAAGGCACTGCCGCCGGCCAGCATCACGGCATGGATTTTCTGCACCAGATTGACCGGGTTAAGCAAATCCGTTTCCCGCGTGCCGGGTGCGCCGCCGCGCACATCCACACCGGCTGTTGCGCCGCCTTCACAGAGCATAACGGTGCAACCGGTCGCGGCGTTCAAATTCTGCGCGTGCCCTACGTCGATTCCTTCAATGTCGGTGAACTCAATTTGTTTCATGGATTGCCTCCTGTTTTAGAAAGCTATGCGTTATTGTCCCTGTTTGTTGAGCAGTTCGGCTTGATGGTGCGAGGCGAGTGCGTCAATCATAACGCCGATGTTGCCGTTGATAAAATTGTCAAGATCGTAGCGGGTTAGATTGATGCGATGATCGGTGATGCGTCCCTGCGGAAAATTGTAGGTGCGTATGCGCTCGGAACGGTCACCGGTGCCTACCTGGCTTTTGCGTACCTGGGCTTGTTCGGCGTTTTGTTTCTGCACCATGGCATCCAGAAGTCTCGCCCGTAAAACTTTCATGGCCTTGATCTTGTTTTTAAGCTGGGATTTTTCATCCTGGCAGGTTACGACCAGTCCCGTCGGCAAATGGGTGATGCGGACGGCGGAATCGGTTGTGTTGACGCTCTGGCCGCCGTGGCCGGTTGAACGGTAGACGTCAATGCGCAGGTCGTTTTGGTCGATGGTCAATTCCACGTCTTCCACCTCCGGCATAATGGCGACAGTGACGGCCGAGGTATGAATCCTTCCCTGTGCCTCGGTGACGGGGACGCGCTGGACACGATGCACGCCGCTTTCATATTTTAAACGGCTGTATGCGCCCCGGCCTTCGATCAGGGCGATGATTTCCTTGAAGCCGCCCATACCGCCCGCCGGTGAACTGCTGACAATTTCCACGTGCCAGCCCTGCGCTTCGGCATAGCGCGCGTACATACGGAATAAGTCACCGACAAACAGGCCGGCTTCATCGCCGCCGGTGCCCGCACGGATTTCCAGAAAGACGTTTTTATCGTCATTGGGATCTTTGGGCAGGAGTAAAATCGTTATTTTTCCCTCTATCTCGGAGAGCTCTTGCTGCAGGAGCGGCATTTCTTCCTTGACCATCGCCCTTATTTCTTCATCGTTTTCGTCAAGAAGTTCCTGGTTTTCGGCAATACGCGCCTTGATTTTTTCATACTGGCGAATACTTTCCACCAGTCCCGTTAAGTCCGAGTGTTCTTTGGCATATTTCTGATATAACCCCTGTTTGGAAGCCACCTGGGCGTCGGAAAGCAGCCCTTCTAGTTCCTGGTAGCGGAGTTCAATATCTCGGAGTTTGTTTCGTAAAATATCCATAGTTGACCTGGCCGGTAGATCTTCAAGAAATGTTGTTTGAGGGGGAAAGACACATTTATAGCGCTCCTCTTTTTGGGAGGACGCAGCTATAAATGCCGGGAATGTTCTGATCTGTTGCTCATAAGGACAAAGTCCAAAATTGTCTGTACGCTAACGGTAAGTTAAGCCTATGTTTTTTTGGTTGTTTTCTTTTTAACCGGTGCGACTTCCGCTTTGGGTGCGTATTTCCTTTTAAATTTCTCCACACGGCCCGCCGTATCCAGAAGCTTTTGCTTGCCGGTGATAAACGGATGGCAGCTGGAGCAAATGTCTATTTTGATGTCTTTTTTGGTTGATTTCGTTTCAATCACATTGCCGCAAACGCAAGTGATGGTTGTTTCTTTATATTCCGGATGAATACCTTCTTTCATTTTTCCTTCTTCCTCCTGAACCTTTGTCTGCAATATTTGACAAAGGTCTCTATAATTTTAAACAGATGCGCTGCATTATCCTATAAGCGGTAAAAATTCAAGATAATTATTGACGGGGTTCAACATGCCGCCGGATGATTATGAATTCATGGAATCCAGAAATTCCTGGTTTGTTGCCGTTCTCTTGATTTTACCGATAATAAACTCCATCGCATCGACCGGATTCATTTCCTGCAGCAGACGGCGCAGAATCCAGATGCGGTTGAGATTTGCTTTGGGGATCAGCAATTCTTCTTTGCGTGTGCCGGATCGGATCAGATCAAACGCGGGGAAGATTCGGCGGTCGGCGATACGGCGGTCCAGATGTAATTCCATGTTGCCGGTACCTTTGAATTCTTCAAAAATAACTTCGTCCATACGGCTGCCGGTATCGATTAAGGCGGTGGAAATGATGGTTAAGCTACCGCCGTTTTCAATGTTTCGGGCTGCGCCGAAGAAGCGCTTGGGTTTGTGCAGGGCGTTGGAATCGACACCGCCGGAGAGTACTTTGCCGGAAGGCGGCACGACGGTGTTGTATGCGCGTGCCAGACGGGTGATCGAGTCTAGCAAAATGACAACGTCTTTTTTATGTTCGACCAGGCGTTTTGCTTTTTCAATAACCATTTCGGCAACCTGGACGTGGCGCGAAGCCGGCTCGTCAAAGGTTGACGAGATCACTTCGCCTTTGACGCTGCGCTGCATGTCAGTCACTTCCTCGGGACGCTCGTCAATGAGCAGCACCATCAAAACGACTTCCTTATGATTGGCCGTGATGCTGTGGGCGATATCCTGTAAAAGAACCGTTTTGCCGGCGCGCGGCGGCGAAACGATCAGGCCGCGCTGTCCCTTGCCGATGGGTGCGAACAAATCCAGCGTTCGAGTTGAAAAGTTTTCCGGATCAAATTCCAGATTCAGTTTTTCCTGGGGATAAAGAGGGGTCAGGTTGTCAAAGAGGATTTTGTCGCGGGCTGACTCGGGGCTTTCAAAGTTAACTTCATCAACTTTCAAGAGGGCGAAGTATTTTTCACCTTCTTTGGGAGGGCGGACTTCACCGGAAATCGTGTCGCCGGTTCTCAAATTAAAGCGGCGGATCTGCGAAGGTGAAATGTAAATGTCGTCGGGGCTGGGCAGATAGTTATAATCGACTGCGCGCAGGAAGCCGAAACCATCCGGCAGGATTTCCAGAACGCCGGAGCCGGAGATAACGCCGTTTTGCTCTGCCTGGGTTTGCAAAATGGCAAAAATCAGATCCTGGCGGCGCATGCCGCTGGCCCCCGGAACTTCTATCTCCTTGGCCAGATTGTTGAGCTCGCTGATAGGCAGCCTCTTAATGTCTTCGATGTTCATAAATATTTCCTTAATTTAGATTAGTAACAGACTCGCTATTGGGATGAAATGTATTTGTATTGACTGCATTAATTTTCAAGAAACACAAGAGGATATTCACGATTTTTTAAGCAGTTACGGATTTATTATCGGCTTGTTTATTTGAATACTTGAATCGCTCCAAAGGGCAGGGCTGAATCAGCCTCTGACGAATTGGCTGTCACGCTATATGAATCAGCACAAACTGTCAAGATATTTTCTTGACAGTTATCTTCTTGCCGGTAAAAGGATAATATCATGTAATAGATAGAATCATCCAAAAGTTTTTCCTTGATTCCTGAGCCGCACTAAACTAAATGATATTTATAAATATTTTGGAAATGAGAGGTTTATGTTTCTATGAGCGACGATAATCCCAATGAAGGGATAGATAAGCCTGTGGCCGATGGCCCCCGCGATATCTGTCTAGAAGAACTGACTGACGATCTGAAGGCGGCCTGTGAGCGTGCGGGCTGGACGTCTCTGGTGCCCGTGCAGGCCAAATCCATTCCTTACCTTCTTTCCGGCCGTGATGTGATGATTCAGTCGCGAACCGGCAGCGGCAAAACCGGCGGTTATTTGCTGCCGATTATGCAGAAAATCGATATGCAAAAAAATGTTGCCCAGGCGCTGGTTTTAGTTCCTACCCGTGAACTGGCCCTGCAGGTGTCCCAGGAAGCGCTGATGCTGTTTCAGGGGACCGAGCTGCGAACGGCTGTTGTTTACGGCGGTGTCGGTTATACCTCCCAACTGGAAGCTTTTCGGGGCGGCGCTCAACTGGTGGTCGGCACGCCGGGACGCATTCTGGATCATCTGCTTAAAAACACGCTTTCGCTGGATCATCTGAAGATGTTGATTTTTGATGAAGCGGATCGGATGCTGTCTATGGGATTTTATCCCGATATGGTCAAAATCCGTAAATATATTCCGACAGGCAAGATTACGAGCAGTATGTTTTCAGCTACTTTCCCGCCGCAGGTCATTCGTCTGGCCGGTCAATTTTTACATAAGCCCGAGTTGCTGAGTTTAAGCGGCAACGAAGTGCATATCGCCGAAAGCGAGCATATTTATTATGTTGTGCCGGGCATGCGCAAGGAGCGATCGCTGGTGCGGATTATCGAAATCGAGAATCCCGCCTCGGCCATTATTTTCTGCAACACCAAAGACACGGTGCATTATCTGTCCGTCGTGCTGAAACGCTTCGGTTATGACGCGGATGAACTAAGCTCCGATCTGGCCCAAAGCGCGAGGGAAAAGGTGATGGCCCGGGTACGGCGAGGGGCCTTGCGCTTTTTAGTGGCTACCGACGTGGCGGCGCGCGGCATTGACATCCCCGATCTTTCGCACGTGATTCAGTATGAGCCGCCGGAAGACCCGGAAGCCTACATTCACCGCGCCGGACGCACCGGAAGGATGGGGTCAAGCGGCGTGGTTATTTCCGTGGTTGCGGAAATGGAAAAGTTCAAGATGCAAAGTATTGCTCGTTT
Source organism: Syntrophaceae bacterium (assembly GCA_009773315.1). Classification (GTDB taxonomy): domain Bacteria; phylum Desulfobacterota; class Syntrophia; order Syntrophales; family Smithellaceae; genus UBA8904. Next base: position 6,461 of record WRPE01000020.1, on the reverse strand, counting down.
TTACAATATTCGCATGGAAGAACGTCCGCTGCCCGGCGATGAGGAACTCGAAAGAGTGGTTGCCGAAAGGATCACCGCTCTTTTGGAGGCCAGGTTACGTGGTCGCGACAATATTCAGATGGAGCGGATGCAGCGTTTTCTGCCGCTGGCGCGAAATCTGGCGCAGGCCGAAGATGAATTGGCGATTATCACCATGCTGCTGGACGATTATTATCAACAGACTCTGCATGCGCCACCGGTTCAACTCGCGGCCGATATCATAGAAGAGGGAAGCCGGCCCAAACCAAAACCAAGCCTGAGCCCCAAGCCCAAACCCCAAAATGGCAGGCCGCGGTCAAGAAACAGAAAACCAAGGACGCCATAGCCATGCCGGTTAATTTTGATCGTTTACGAAAGTTTCTTTATCCTGTCTTTTGGGGCTGTTTGTTCCTGTTTGTTTCCTGCGCAACAACACCGCCTGTCGCTGTGCCCCTGCCTCCGACGAAGCCCGCGAAAATTGCCGTTGTGCTGGGCGCGGGAGCATCCAAGGGGTTTGCTCATATCGGCGTGTTAAAAGTTCTCGAGTCCCATCGAATTCCCATCCATATGGTCGTCGGCACCAGCGTCGGCTCTTTTGTCGGCAGCCTCTATGCCTACGGCTATAACCCCTTTGAATTGCAGACGATTGCATTTGCTCTTCAGAAGGATGATTTGGCCGATTACATCATTCCGGATAACGGTTTCATTAAAGGCGAAAAACTGGAAAATTTTGTCAACAATAAAGTGAAATACACGACCATCGATAAGTTCAAAATACCCTTTTACGCTGTGGCAACCAACATTCAAACCGGCGAGGAGATGGTATTTGGCCGGGGCAATGCAGGCCGCGCCGTGCGCGCCAGTTGTTCCATTCCGGGTATCTTTAATCCGGTGATGATCGGTGATAAAGCTTATGTGGACGGCGGTGTGGTCAGCCCTGTGGCCATTGATGCGGCCCGCAGGTTTGGCGCGGATGTGGTTATTGCCGTCGATATATCAGCCAGTCTGTCGCCAACCGCGCCCAAGGGAACCGTCGAAACCATGATGCAGGCGATTGATGTTATGCATAACAAGATGGCGGTTCTTCAACTCAGAAGCGCTGATGTCGTGATCAAACCCAAAGTGGGCAATATCGGTGCGAGCGATTTTACCAAAAGGCATGAAGCGATCATGGAGGGCGAAAAAGCGGCTACCGAAGCCATGCCGGCCATTAATCAGTTGATGACCAAACTGCGTCAGGAAGGCCGGCTCAAGTAAGCCGTCCGGCTTATTCATAATGACCGCTGATCAAAAGTAGTTATTTGCGCAGATTGTATTTAATCATTTTGAGTTGCAATCCTTTGCGACTTAAACCCAGTTGTTTGGCGGCCTTCGTAACATTGCCCTCCCATTCGTCAAGACATTGGATGATCATCTGACGCTCCACATTTTCCATGTGCGTGCGCATAAAATCTTTAAAGGGTTTTTTGTCTTCATCCGTCAAGGCTTCGACATCTTTTTCCAGATTGGCCTTGAATTCCGACGGGACTTCGCCGGCGGTGATCATGGGTGTTTTGGCCATGAGCATCATTCGTTCCATCAGGTTTTCCAACTCACGGATATTGCCGGGCCATCGATAGCGCAAAAGCATGTCCTTTACTGCATCGTCCACACCGCCGATCGTCAACGCCAGTTTCTTGTTGAATTTATCGACAAAAAATTCCACGAGAGGGATGATATCGTCCTTTCTTTCCCGCAAGGGAGGCACGCTAATGGGAAAAACATTCAGGCGATAGAATAAATCTTCACGGAAACTTCCATTCTGCACGCTTTGCATCAGATTCCTGTTGGTCGCGGCAATAAAGCGGACATCCACCTTGATCGTTTTGAGACCGCCGACCCGCTCAAATTCCTGCTCCTGCAAAACGCGCAGCAGCTTGACCTGCATATCCCGCGGAATTTCAACCACTTCATCAAGAAATAAGGTGCCTTTATGGGCCAGTTCAAACTTGCCCGGCTTGGTAACGGCCGCGCCCGTGAAAGCGCCTTTTTCGTAGCCAAACAGTTCGCTTTCCATCAGCGTTTCCGCAATGGCCGCGCAGTTGATTTTGATCATCGGGTTATTTTTCCGCGGTGAATTACGGTGAATGGCTTCGGCGACCAGTTCCTTGCCCGTCCCGGTTTCTCCGTTGATCAGAATAGTGGTGGTGGTGGGCGCCACCCGTTTGATCGCGTCAAACAGGTCCAGGGTCGATGGGCTTGATCCGATGATGTCGGCGCGCTCAATTTCTTCGGGCGGTAAAAGGAATTCATTCTCTTTTAAATTACGCGTTTTGATGGCTTTGGAGACGATATTTTTCAGGTCTTCAAGTTCAAAGGGTTTGGTGATGTAATCCAAGGCTCCTTTTTTGAGCGCTTCAACGGCCGTTGCCACGGTACCGTGAGCGGTGATCATAATCACGGGAACTTCCGGGTATTCCTGGCTGACACGATGGAGCAGTTCCATACCGTCGATGCGCGGCATTTTCAAATCCGTGATCACGGCGGCAATCCGACCGGATTTCAAAATTTGCAGCGCTTCGGAGCCGTCAGCGGCGGAGGCGACTTCATAGCCTTCCCGCTTCAACATGGCCGCCAAAACCAGCCGCATATTCAATTCATCATCAACGATTAAAATTTTATTCATGGGCTACAACTATTATGGCTTGGCGATTAAATCAAGATGGATTGTGTTTATGTTTTGCCGTTCGCATTGAGCCGGATAAAGAAGACACTTCCCTGCCCGGGCAGAGATTTGACCCGGATGGAGCCGCCGTGTTCCCTGATAATTCTCTGGCAGATCGCCAATCCCAGTCCTACGCCTCTTTCCTTGGTCGTGTAAAAAGGTTTGAAGATATTTTTGATATCGTCCGGGCCTATACCATGGCCTGTATCCCGGATAGTAATGCCTGTGGCGACGCCGGCGCTGGTTTCAATTTTTGATGTCTTGAATGTCAGGCTGCCGCCCTGGGGCATGGCTTCCATCGCGTTTAGCGAGATATTGATCATGACCTGAAGAATTTGCTGCTCATCAACATGGACGGCAGGCAATCCTTCCTGCAGGTCCCGTGATATGGAAATATTCTCGGCCAGGCGATTGGCCGCGATGATTGAAATCGCCCGGTCCATAACGGCATTAATGTCCTGGGGCTGAATTTTGCTGGAAAAAGGGCGCGCATAATCCAGAAATTGGCTGACGACCGTGTTGAGGCGGTTGACCTCCTCAATAATTACATTTAAAAGTTTGCTGTGTTCTTCCGTGGTCGTCTCGGATTGGAGATATTGCGCCGCTCCCTTGATGGACCCCAGAGGATTGCGGATTTCGTGGGCGAAAACGGGGGCCATTTCGGCCAGCAGCAGGGCCTTTTCTCTTTCCAGCTTTTCATCAAACTCATAAAGGGACGTAAAGACGTCCTTGCTGTCGGGATAAAGGAAGCTGAAAATTTTCTTTAAGATCATCTTGATCGGGGTGACGGAAATGACGATTAAAAACGATGCCATGACGACACTGGTCAAAGAAGGCAGACTGGGACTGAAAAAGAAAGCAACAAAATAAAAGATAAAGGCGCCGGTGAGGGTGCTGATAAAAATGACCAGAGCGCGGGCGAAAAAATCATGCAGTTCGGAAAGCTGGGGATAAGCGATAATCAGCAGGGTAAAGTAAAGCAGGGCGGATAAAACCAAACCGGTCATGGGCGGAAAATTATAACCCAGATAGCCCAGCAGATCGACGCCCGAGAGCAATACAGCTACCGGACAGGCAATCAGCAGATAACGCAGCCGTCTTTTTTCCGTACTCGGAAACAGTTTGCCGACGTGCCGCAGCAGGGCAAAATAGCAGACGACCAGCACGAGACAGGCATAGGCGATCAGCGTGACGCGAAAATGTGGCCAGGCTCGCAGGGGTGAAAATAGCAAGCTGACGCCGGCCAGACTGATGAGAGACGTCAGCGCCACCGAACTTTGTGAAAGATAAGATTTGTTGTGGGTCAGATGGCGGAAAAACCAGACGGCCAGGGGGGCAATGGACAGAAGCCCGATATGCTCGATATATATCCAGAATCCCGGCGCAAACAGCCCCCGGAAAAAAACCGCCGCCTGGGAAATAAAAATAGCCAGACAAAAGCCCGCAAAAGACTTTTGGAGCTTGTCCATTTTTCCCGTGATGAAAAGGGACAAGGCGATCGTAAAACTGGTTGCCGCCAGTGTAAAAGTATCCATATATTGACTTTTATCATACTCTGATTTAATAACCAGAACAAATAAAGGCAAAAACTATAAGGGATCGGTGAAGGGATGAAGAAAAAAGATTTATTGAAGAAAACGGTCGAACATATCGACATTAAAGCCATCAATGCCGTGGAAATGATCGAGGCCATGAAGAAGATGTCCTTTTCCGCGCGGGATCTGGGCAATGCCGCCGATATTTATGACCGGATGCTCAAAGAAAAAAATTGCGCGGTTATCCTGACGCTGGCCGGGTCCACCAGCGCCGCCGGCTGCATGCAGGTGTATGTCGATCTGGTGAAAAATAATATGGTGGACGCGATTGTCGCCACCGGCGCGTCGATTGTCGATATGGATTTTTTTGAGGCGTTGGGTTTCAAACACTATCAGGGCACGCCGTTTGTTGATGACAAATTACTGCGCAGTCTTTATATCGACCGGATTTACGACACGTTCATCAGTGAAGAAGAATTACAGAACTGTGACCGCACGATTAAAACAATAGCGGATGCACTGCCTCCGCGTGCTTATTCCTCGCGGGAATTTATCGCGGAGATGGGTAAGTATTTAGTGAAGAACGCCAAGAAGAAAAATTCGCTGGTGCAGGCGGCCTACGAAAATAACGTACCGATCTTCTGTCCCGCGTTTTCAGACAGCTCGGCCGGTTTCGGTCTGGTGCTGCACCAGTATGAACGGCCCGACAATCATCTGACCATCGATTCGGTCAAGGATTTTCTGGAATTAACCAACGTAAAGATTAAAGCGGGAAAGACCGGTCTGCTCATGATCGGCGGCGGCGTGCCGAAAAACTTCGCGCAGGATACCGTGGTTTGTGCCGAGATTCTGGGCAAGGAAGTTCCCATGCATAAATACGCCATCCAAATTACCGTGGCCGACGTCCGCGACGGCGCGTGTTCGAGTTCAACGCTGAAGGAAGCCAATTCCTGGGGCAAGGTGGATTCCAGTTGCGAACAGATGGTTTACGCCGAAGCCACAACCGTCCTGCCGCTTCTGGCCAGCTACGCCTACCACAAGGGAAGCTGGAAAACGCGTAAAAAATGGGAGCTGTCCAAGATTTTCGACAGCGCACCAAACGGCATTAAAAAACAGACCAGAAGGTCTTAATCAGAAAAAGGCGGGTTGCAAAACCCGCCTTTTTTTATGGCTTGTTGAGAGGGAAACCGTGACGGATGTGATTAGAACATCTTCATTGACGAACTGTCGGAAAATGTGCATTATCTGCAAGTAATTTCAAGATAATTGAACCACCACCAGAAAACACAAGTGACGTTTGCAGGAGAGCTCATATGGCACGGAAAAAATCAAACTCAACCGAGCAAAAACTTTTTGAACAATACGAACACAAGGACAAGCAGCGCCTCAACAATCCACCGGTGGGATTGGTGGATGCCCACACTGATAATGGCGGGCAGAAAAAGAAAACCTACCAGTATGATCCGCATCTTGATCCGCAACTGCAATGGGCGGGCAAAGCCGAACATACCAGTTTTGAAGTGGCGACCGTCAGCCTGCATGTGCATGAGCGAATTGATCCGCGCCGGATTATTGAAACGGTGCGCAAAGAAAAGAGTGATATGGTGCAACCGTCGCTCTTTGAGGAAAACAAAAAACCGCTACGTGAAGCCATTGAATTTTACAAACACAGAGAAGGCTGGTCGAATCGTCTGATTGCCGGGGATAGCCTGCTGGTGATGAACTCTCTTCTGGAAAAAGAGGGCATGGGCGGCAAAGTCCAGATGGTTTATTTCGATCCACCCTATGGCATTAAATACGGTTCCAACTTTCAGCCCTTTGTGAATAAAAAGGATGTGAAGGACGGCAAGGACGAAGACCTGACGGCAGAACCAGAAATGATTAAAGCCTTTCGGGATACCTGGGAACTCGGAATTCACAGCTATCTAACTGCGCGACCGTCTTCTTTTGGCACGGGAACTTTTGTCTGAATCCGGAAGTGTGTTTGTGCAAATGAGTGATGAAAATGTTCATCATGTGCGGGAGTTGATGGATGAGGTTTTTGGAGTTGGAAACTTTGTTTCAACTGTCACGTTTATTAAAACAACGGGCAAGGGTGGAAAATATTTGATGCCCCTGTAAAAAGTCAAAAGTCATTTAACGCATTAAAATAATTCAATAAACAGCAATTTTTTCTTGACAAAATATTTAAAATATGGCATATA
>WRPE01000019.1 GCA_009773315.1 Syntrophaceae bacterium | reverse complement strand
AATGAGTAAAGGGAAAAGGATTTTTTAAACAACGTGCAGGCTTATTGAACACACCTTAACTTTGTATATTTTTTGTCTTGACAATGGGGAGGGGTTCAGACAGGAAAAGGTAATCATGATGGAAACTTTTTTAGGTTATGAAAGGCTGGATGGTTCAGCAGGAATTCGCAACTATGTAGCCGTCATGCCTTCTGTGGCCTGTGCCAATGGTGTGGTGGCCGCCATTGCGCGTGCAGTTCCAGAGGCCGTCCCACTCTATCATGCGCATGGTTGTGGCCGCGGTGTTGAAGCAACGATGCACGCGAAGGTTTTGGCGAATCTTGGAAAACATCCTAATGTGGCGGCCGTGCTCGTTGTCGGATTGGGGTGCGGGAAGTGGGGCAACGGATAACTGGCATGGTCAAGCAGGTTTTAGATGGCGAACTGACAAAAGCGGAAATTAATCAGCAGGAGGGCATTGTCTGTCTCTATACGTTGCACCCCGCGTTTTGACAATTTTTACATAGATACAAGCATTCACACAAAGGGCGATACAGGTAGTGGTAATTGTACCAATCCGCTTGTCCATGTTCCTTCTCCTGGAAACCTCCCCGCCCTTTGAGGGAGGGTCTTGATGTCATATAGATTCGCTTATCATGTATTATTATCAATTATAACGATTACTAAAATAATGCTTCGATTTAAATTTGAATACACTTAACAAATTCTCGGCACCAGCTCGCCTGTCGGCAAATCCACAATACGTTCGCCGCCAATGGAGGTTTTGAGGACGACGCGGCCCTGTTCGGTTTTGCACACACCACCGATGATGGCGGCATCGCGGCCATATCTGTGGCTTTGCATGGCTTCAAGAACCGCTTTTGCATCCGATTCCGGGCAGAACAAAATTATTTTGCCTTCATTGGCTAAGAAGAGCGGATCGAAGCCGAGAACTTCGCAAAGTCCCAGGACGTTTTCCCGCACGGGAATGCTTTTTTCATCGACATCAATACGCACCTGGGCGCTTTTGGCGATTTCCGCTAAAATAGCACCCAGGCCCCCGCGTGTCGCATCGCGCATGCAGTGAATATTGGGGCTGGCCTGCAGGGTGCCGGCAATCAGGTCGTTTAGCGGTGCGGAATCCGAAAGGATGTCCGACGTGGGGGAGAGATTTTCTCTTGCTTGAATGATTGCCGCGCCGTGATCTCCGATGGTTCCATTGACGATGACGACATCGCCGGGCTGAATACTTTTGACGGACAGAATACCGGAATATTCAACGATACCGATGCCGGAGGTATTGATGAAGATGCCGTCGACCGCGCCGCGTGCGACAACTTTGGTGTCACCGGTGACGATCTTGACATTGGCTTCGGTTGCCGCTTCGGCCATAGTTTGAATAATAATTTCCAGCGATGCAAACGGGAATCCTTCTTCCAGAATAAAGCCGCAGCTCATATAAAGAGGTTTACCTCCGCAGACGGAAAGGTCGTTGACGGTGCCGTGGACGGCAAGTGAGCCGATATTGCCGCCGGGAAAGAAAATGGGGCTTACAACATATGAATCGGTGGTAAAACACAATTTCTGGTTTCCGATAGTTAAAACCGCGCTGTCTTCCAGGCGTTCCAGATAGGGATTTTGAAAACGGGGGAGAAAATATTGAGAGATGAGTTCGTTGGACAGCAGTCCGCCCCCTCCGTGTTCCAATAATATTTTATCGAATTTCATTTAAAATCCTTTCTTGATCATCGACGCCGCAATGACGGCCTGTCCCAGTGCAATGCCGCCATCGTTCGTGGGGACTTGCCTGTGGCAATACACGTCAAATCCTGAAAATCTCAGTTTGTCGATCGTTCCTTCCAGTAATATTTTATTCTGGAAACAACCACCCGAGAGGGCTACACGCGTAAGTCCGGTGACCTTCCGCATTTCGTCCATCATGGTGGCAAAAGCATTGATGAGTGTCTGATGAAACGATGCTGCAATTTTTTCTTTGCTTTCACCCGATTCCAGATCGACAACAATTGCCCTGAGCGCCGCAGACATGTCCAGAATAAAGGATTGATCGGTCTTGTGCAAGAGTTCAAAAGGGTAAGGTGATTCCCAAGAACCGGTTGCCAATGTTTCCAGTTCCATGGCAGCCTGACCTTCAAAACTCACTTGACTGCGCAAACCAATCAGCGCGGCAACACCGTCAAACAATCTACCCAAGCCAGAGGACAGGGGCGAATGAATTTTACTCTCGATGATTTTATCGAACAGGTCCATTTGAGTTTCATCTGGGATCAGCTTCAATTGCCGGGCTGTTTCTTTCCACGACGTGCCATAAGCGGTTTTCAGCAAACTTGCAGCTATCCGCCAGGGTTCACGGATAGCTTTTTCGCCGCCGGGCAAAACGAGGTATTGCAGGTGGCCGAAGCGCTGAAATCGGGTCTCATTGGCGATCAGAAATTCTCCACCCCAGGCATTGCCGTCTGTGCCGTAACCTGTGCCGTCCATGGCCAGACCGATCACATCCCCGTCAATTTGATTTTCCGCCATGCAGCTCACAATATGCGCGTGATGATGCTGGACCTGGATGACTCTTTCAGCGGGAAGCGTTCGTGCCGCCTCTGTAGAATAATAAGCCGGATGAAGGTCGCAGGCGATAACTAGCGAATCGGATTTGGTGACGCGCTTCATTAGCGTAAGGCTTTCCTGGAAAAAGTCCCGCGCCTGAGGGGTTTCCATGTCCCCGATGTGCGGGCTGAAAAAGGCAAACCGGCCTTTTAAAATGCAATGAGTAGTTTTCAGTTGCCCGCCCAGTGCGAGAACGCACGGATAGTTGTGTTTGATCCGGATCGGCTGAGGAACATAACCGCGCGAGCGTCTCATCAGCCTTGGCTGTTTATCTGCGACAAATGTGATGGAGTCGTCACAACGCACTCGAATGTCGCGGTTGTGCGTAAGATAATAGTCGGCAATGCCTTGCAGGCGTTCTATCGCTTCACGATTTCCGGTGCAGATCGGTTCATCCACACGGTTGGCGCTGGTCATCACTAATGCGGTTAAACGGTCTTTAAGAAGCAAATGATGGAGCGGCGTATAAGGCAGCATAATGCCTAGATTAGAAACGTTGGGCGCAACAAACTCTGAAATGAGATCGTTTTGAATTTTTTTAAGAAGAACAATCGGTCGCTGGGGTGTGGTCAGCAAGATTTCTTCTTCCGGGCTCACGCAGGCGATTTTCATGGCTTGGTCGATATTGCGAACCATGATCGCCAGCGGCTTTTCCTCGCGGTATTTACGGGAACGGAGTTTTTTTACAGCCTCAATGCTTCCCGCATCAACACTCAGGTGAAAGCCTCCCAGGCCTTTGACGGCCAGGACATGGCCCGTGAAAAGCAAATCAATAGCGGTCTTGACGGGATCAGCCGTTTCTACCGGCTTACCTTTGGCATTGAGCAGCGTCAGACGCGGGCCGCAGACCGGACATGCGTTAGGTTCGGCATGAAAGCGCCGGTCGTCCGGATTTTCATATTCCACCAGGCATTCTCGGCAGAGAGGAAAACAGGCCATTGAGGTATTCGCCCGATCGTAAGGGATTGCGTTGATGATGGTCAGGCGCGGGCCGCAGTTGGTGCAGTTAATGAACGGATACCGAAAACGCCGGTTGGCGGGATCGAAGAGTTCTTGAAGGCAGTCAGGACAGGTGGCTGAGTCGGGCGTGATATGTACGTCCGCGTGTCCTTTTGCATCGCTTGGGATGATCTGAAAATTCTGATCATGCCGGATTTCAAGATCGGTGCATTCAATGTTCGTGATGCGAGCCAATGGCGGATGTTCACGCCGGATGTCGGCCCCGAAGGCGTCCACAAACGCGGGTGGGCCTTCCACTTCTGCCACCACGCCTTCCGGGATGTTTTGAACAAAGCCATTCAATCTGTTTTTGACGGCCAGACGATAAACAGAGGGCCGAAAACCGACCCCCTGAACCGTGCCGGAAAAAAGATACCGGGTTCTTTTTATTTCGCCACTATTTTTTGAATGCATCAATTTGTTTTGTCAGCCAGTCAATCCAGCCTTCCAGTCCCGTGCCCGTTTTGCAGGACACTTCAAATATTTTTAAATCATTGTTTAATGCCAGTGAGTCACGTTTTGCTTTTTCGAGATCAAAATCTACATAACGCATCAAATCGATCTTGTTGATCAGGAGCGCAGACGATTCCTGAAACATGAGGGGATATTTTGCCGGTTTGTCCGCTCCTTCCGGCGTGGAAAGCAGCATGACCTTGATGTTTTCGCCGACTTTGAATTCCGCGGGGCAGACCAGATTGCCGACGTTTTCGACAATCAAAAGATCAACTTTGCTGAAATCAAATGCGGGAAATGTTTCGCGGATCATATTGCCGTCAATATGGCAGGCGCCGCCCGTGTTGATCTGGACGACGGGAATATCGAGTTTGGCGATGCGATCCGCATCAAACGTGTCCTGAATGTCGCCTTCGATCACGGCGATGCGATATTTATCCCGCAGAGCGACGATGGTTCTCTCCACAAGGGATGTTTTTCCCGCGCCCGGAGAGCTCATCAGGTTGATGACAAACATTTTATGCTGATCGAAGAGTTTTCTGTTTTCTTCCGCGATGCGATTGTTGGCGTCCAACACATTTTTAACCACGGTTACTTTCACTTTGTGACCTCCGTTAATAATATTTGTAGTAGGTGGAACAGGTGCCTTCCGATGAAACCATGCAGGGGCCGATAGGGTTTATCGGGGTACAGACTTTCCTGAATAAGGGGCAATCGTGCGGCAGTTTGATGCCGCGCAATATATCGCCGCAACCGCAGCCGGGAATATCGCCCGTTTGAATATCCGGCGCAGAGAATTTCTTCATTGTGTCGAAGGCCGCAAATTCATCGCGCAGGGTGAGGCCGCTTGCCGGGATGGTTCCAAGTCCGCGCCATTGGGCATCTGCGGTTTCAAAGACGGAGTGCAGCAAGGTCATGGCTCGTGTGTTTCCTTCCGGCCTCACACCCCGGCTATACTGAATGGCGACATCCATTTTATTACTTTCTATCTGCTGCAGGAGCATCCAGACGCCTTCGAGAATATCCACCGGTTCAAATCCGGTGATGGCGGCGGCGCGCCCGGCTTCAGGCATCATCCGGTAGGCGTCGGCTCCAATCATCGTGCTGACATGGCCGGGGCATAAAAATCCGTCGATTTTTAAAAGAGGATCGGCCAGCAACGCGTGGATGGCCGGTGGCACGATTTTGTGGACGGAAAATACCGAAAAATTCCGGATGTCCTTTTCCCGGCAGGTCGAAACCACGGCGGCGATGGTCGGCGCCGTGGTTTCGAAACCGATGCCCATCATAATGATTTCTTTGGCCGAATGGGAAAGCGCTATCCCGATGCATTCATCGGCGGAAGAGACCACTCGAACGTCGGCGCCTTCGGCGCGCTTTTTTTGCAGGCTGTCGCCACCGGTTCCCGGGACTCTCAGCATGTCGCCAAACGTGGCAAAGATCACGTTGGGCAGCGAAGCAAGATGGAGGGCGATATCCACGTCGCGAGTCGAAGTCACGCAAACCGGGCAGCCGGGTCCGGAAATCAAACGGATGTTGTCCGGCAAAAGTTTGCGGATGCCGAAACGTCCGATCGCATAGGTGTGGCTGCCGCATATCTCCATAATCGTTACGGGATTTTCAAGCCTCTGAGCGACGTCGGCAATATGCTTTAAAAGACCCTTCACAATCGCCGGGTTCCGGTATTCGTCAATAAATTTCATTTTCGATAATTTCTTGCAAACATTGCAGTTTTTCCCGAGCGGTCGCGGGATCTATTTTGTGGATGGCATAACCTGCATGCGTAATGACATAGTCGCCGATTGTGGCCTCTTCATCGATAATATCCAGGCAAACCTCGCGGCGCGTGCCGCTAATGTCGATGATGGCGTAATTGTCCTGATCGATGGAGATGATTTTTCCGGGAAATCCGATACACATAAATAATCCTAATCAACGTCCAATTCTAAAATCTGTAATTCTTCCGTTCCGGCGGTGAGCATGACTTCAGCGCCGCCACAGGCGGGGCAAATACCCGTATGTGCGATGACTTCTAAATCTTTTTCGCAGGAAAAGCAATGGATGGAGGCGGGCATAAGTTTAAACACGAGTACAGCGCCTTCAGCAGGTGTGTTTTTGGATTGTACCTCAAAAGCGAATGTAAGCGTTTTTGATTCAATACAGGAGAGCCTGCCGTATGAAAGAAGGATGCTGTTGACTTTTTTAAATCCATCGCGCCTGGCATGGTCGCTTACGATATTAATAATCGATTCGGCAAGATACAGTTCATGCATCGGGCAGGCGCTCCGGGAGGATATTTAATTTTTCGAGTTCGGAAACAAGCAGCTTTTCCATATCATTGAATTTGTCAGAAAGAAATCCGGACATGTTCATGTCGAGATCCTTGTAATTTTCGGGAATGATGCACAGAAAAATCGTCGCCGGCGCTTCTCCAAGCATCTCGCTTTTAAAAAGAACGTCTGGAAAAGTGACTTCATGGGCGGTTGTCGGCGGCGGCATGTGCATTTCCATTTTCTCTTTGGTAAAGCGGTAAATGGAGCCGGGGGCATCATCCAGTTTTAAGACATCCACGACAATCAGGTGGTCACAGCTGCAAATGATATCTAAAAGCTTATAACCTAGGGTTCCACCGTCCACGATGTGTAAACCTTTTGTTTCGGCATAACGTTTGGAGAACCAGCGAACGAAATGGACGCCGAACCCTTCATCTCCCATCAAGATATTGCCGATGCCTAAGACGGTTACCTTATTTCTTTCTGTCATAAATCAATCACGCAAATAACCAAAAAGGGGAGAATGAATCTCTCCCCTTTTGCAGGTGAATCTCTCGAATAACAAGGTCAGTCCATTGTTATTCTTTAACCTTCTTGAAGACGTTGCCGCTGATCATGGACGACACAGTGCCTTTTTTCAGCACAAAATCATACCAGAACGCCATGTAAATGTGCACCACGATAAACAGGACGAAAAACCAGGTGAAAACGTGGTGAATGTATCGAACCGTGGCCAGTCCGCCCAGCAGATTTTCAACGGGGCGCAAAATGGTGTAAGCAACGGACGTAAGTCCGGCATGGTAGCCTGCGCCCATTAAAATCAACCCGGTGATGCAGATAACAAACACCATGAACAGCAATCCCAGATACGCCAGGGACTGCAAGGGACCATAAAGGGTTTTGTATTCCGGCCCTTCCTTGGTGATCAGCAAGTAAAACTTGATCTGATGGATAAAGTTTTTAATATTGGTGAACGCCAGGAAATCCTTCCAGTCCGCGTGAAATCGGGAAAAGAAGGCCAGATAAATTCTCCAGATAAACAAAAACACGAGAAACACCCCGAAGAGCAGATGGACAAACCGCACATTGCCCATGAAGAACTTATCGACCGTCTCGCCCTGCGTAATGGTAAAAGGAGTGGCGATATAAAACCCCGTGACAATCAGGATAAAAATCGAGAGAGCCATGGCCCAGTGGTTTAGCCGGATGGCTAAAGTCCACTCTTTAACGCTGATGATTTTTTCCATGGTAACCTCCTTTCAGGGCTTAAGCCACTTTGAATTTCCGAATTTCATTTGTTTTCGGATCAATAATATGGACGGCGCAAGCCATGCAAGGATCGAACGAATGGATCGTCCGGATGATTTCCAGCGGCTGATCCACTTTGGCCAGTTTCGTGCCGATCAGGGATTCCTCATACGGACCGCGCAGGCCGGCTTTATCGCGCGGCGAGCAGTTCCAGGTGGAGGGGACCACGGCCTGATAGTTGGAGATGACGCCATTTTCGATCTTGACCCAGTGTCCTAAAGCGCCGCGCGGCGGTTCGGTCAAGCCGCGGCCCTGAGCCGGTTTGCCCGGAACATCGCAACGTGTCCAGGTGCGGGTGTCGCCCTTTTTAATATTCGCGACCAATTCATCTACCCATTCCAAGGTGTGATCCGCAACATACTTGGTTTCCAGCGCGCGGGCGGCTGTGCGACCCAGCGTGGAGAACAAGACGGATGCCGGGAGGCCGGCTTTTTTCAAGGTCCCATCGATTAACGGCTTGATTTCCTTGTGGCCCTGCGCATAAGCGACAACCATACGGGCCAGCGGTCCGACTTCGTGCGGCTTTTCGTCGTAACGCGGCGCTTTGCACCAGGTATATTTCGCGTCGCCTTTGAGGTGGCCGTTTTTATCGTAGCCTGTATATTGCGGTTCAGTTGTTCCCTCGTAGGGGTGCTGGGCTTCTTTGCTATCATACCAGGCGTGCGTCGCTTCTTCGGTGATCTTCTTTTCATCGAGCTCCAGCGGTTTGGCCAGATCGCGGTTTTTCACGACGCCGCGCGGGAAGAGCATCTTTGTCCCGTCGTCATCCAGCGGGAAGCCGCCGTAGGACAGGTAATTCTTCACGCCGCCGCCGATTCCCTGGAGGCCTTCGTCTTTGTAGTATGTGGCTGCAAGCAGGATATCGGGAAGGTAGGCTGTCTCTATGAATTTCTGCAATTCCAGGAAGCGGAATTTATACTGGCCCAGACGATCGGCGTCGAACAGATCCATGCCGGAGGTGATACCGCCGACGACCAGGGATTGCGGATGCGGATTTTTACCACCCAGGATGGCCATCATCTGCGCGCCGACTTTGGAGACCTGCAGGGCGTCAAGGTAGTGCGACAAGATGATCAGGTTGGCTTCCGGCGGTAATTTATAGGAGGGGTTCCCCCAGTAGGCGTTGGCGAAAGGACCCAGGCGGCCGGATTTGACGAATTTGGTCAGTCGTTCCTGAACGGCCTTGTAATGCGTGGCCGAGCAATTGAAAGGATTGTCGCTGTATCCACGGGCCATATCGACGGCTTTTTTCGGGTCGGCCTTCAATGCGCTGACGATATCCACCCAGTCCAGGCCGTGCAGATGATAAAAATGCATGACGTGATCATATAAATACTGAGTAGAGCCCAGCAGATTGCGGGCGATTCTGGCATTGGGCGGAGGTTTGACGCCGAAGGCGTCTTCAACGGCCATAATACTGGCTTCATAATGAACGTACGTGCAAACGCCGCAGAAACGCTGCACGATCAAACCTGCGTCGCGCGGATCGCGGCCTTTAAGGATGGTTTCAATGCCGCGCCACAGCGTAATGCTGCTCCAGGCGTCTTTGATGACGTTTTTATCGTCTACCTCTACTTCTATTCTCAGGTGCCCTTCAATCCGGGTGATGGGATCGACTATAATGCGTTTACTCATGGTGTTTTACCTCCTGCTTTGTCGCTTGGTCTTCATCTTTGTGCCGAAGTGCGGTGGCCGTGGCATGGGCGGCGATGCCCAGAGCCGTAATGCCCGTCAGGGCGATGCCGATGTTATCGACGGTTGCCTCGCGGTTGTTGAAAGATTTATCGGGCAGCGGTTTTTCCAGCGGCGCCATGGTGTCCCAGAATGCGGGTTCCGTGCAGCCGATGCAGCCGTGACCGGCCATGATCGGCCAGGAGATGCCCTCGTTGAAGCGGACTCTGCCGCAGTTGGCGTAAGTGTAGGGGCCTTTGCATCCGACTTTGTAGAGGCACCAGCCTTTAAGCGCGCCGGCGTCTCCCCATTCGTTGACATATTCGGAGGCATCGTAATGAGGCCTTCTTTCGCAATAATCATGAATACGCTTGCCGTAGGCCCAGATGGGTCTTCCCAGACCGTCTTGCGCCGGCAGACCGCCGAACATGATGTAATGCAGAAGAGTTCCGGTGAAGTTGACGACGTTGGGCGGACAACCGGCAATGTTCACCGTAGGAATGCCGATGGCTTTTTTTATGCTGACGGCATCCGTCGGATTTGGGTTGGCGGCTTGAATGCCTCCGAAAGCGGAGCAGGATCCGATGCAAATCGTTGCAGCCGCCTTGGAGGTCACCTCTTTTGCGATTTCCAGACCGGTTTTCCCTTTGGGACCAATTGTCAAATATTTCCCGTCTAAGCCCATGGGGATTGCGCCTTCAATGACGCAAATGAATTTTCCCGAAAAATCACGAAGGGCTTTATCGAGACACTCTTTTGCCTGGTAGCCCGAAGCCGCCATCAATGTCTCATGATATTCCAGCGAAATGGTTTCCAGCAAAATGTCATCGACGTTCGGATAGGACGAACGAAGGAGCGCTTCAGTACAACCCGTGCATTCGGCGAAATGCAGCCAGACAACCGGAATGCGGCTGAAGTTTTCCGCCGCTTTGGCCACCATCGGCTTGAAAATGGGTGGCAGCATCAAAGCGGCCGTCATCGCCGACGTCCATTTGACGAAGTCTCTTCGTGTGATGCCTCGCTCTTTTAATAGTTCGTGCAGGTTTTCTCTCGGTTCAGGCAGCGTTTTTTCAACCTGTTCCATATGCGATTGACAATGCTTCATAAGATCTTTGTAATGCTTGTCAATCATCTTTTTGTAGTCGGAGTTATTTCCTTTTGCCATAATTCCCCCCTTCAGTATTTTGAGGCATTAGCCACTTAAGTGATTAATGCCTATTTGCTATGATAAAAAAATACCATTTTAATTATGTCGAAAATTACGCTATCTTATTGATTGCGTAAGCTTCCCTGCCTATTTTACAATTGCATTCATTTTCGTATCGTCCGTTTTATTAGACACTGCAATCAGATTACAGAAAGTATTCCTGAATTGACTATGTCGGTAATGACATAGTCAATTCAGGAATACTAGTCAAGTCATTTTTAGCTGCTTTTAGACGGAATGACTATTCTGCTTTGTTAACCTCCTTCCATTAGGCTCGATTTTGGCAATTCGGTGGTGATTTTACCGCGGCTTTATTCAGGCGGTCATTGATGGCTGCACCCAATCCGTTATCTGGTGCGCGTTGAGCCACAATGAGGCTAAGGCCCATGGCGTCAAGTTTTCTCATGACCTGATAAAGATTGGCCGCCGCTTCTCTCAAATCGCCGCCTGGACTCAACACAAAGGCCGGAGACTCAAAACATATAGTGGAATTTTGAAAGAGGATCACGCCGACATCAGATCGATTCGCATAAGGCTTCACATCATCAACCAAACGCAGTGGTGTAGAGGGCGCGTAGTGCGACAACATCATCCCCGGACTTTCAAAGCGTTTACCGATTTTGTTTTGAGGATGAAAAATCTCAATAGCCTTTGTAATTTCAACAATTTCCTCCTGACTGACGCCTCCGGGACGCAACAGAAGAGGCATGCCGCCGGCAAGCGACAAAACAGTTGATTCAATCCCCACGCGACACGCGCCGCCATCTATCAAAACATCATAACCACCGTGCAGTTGATCTTCGACATGTCTTGCTGTGGTCGGGCTTGTCCGGCCAAATGCATTGGCGCTGGGCGCGGCAACAGGCGTTTGAGAAAGAGTGATTAATTCGCGCGCCCACTTATTCGCCGGCATTCTGACTGCGACCGTGGAATTTCCAGCCGTTACGATGTCGGGCACAAGATCGGCTTTAGGCAAAACCAGGGTTAATGGACCCGGCCAGAATCTTTCCATCAGCTTCTGTGCTGTTTTGGAAATGTGTGTCACCAGTGGTTTGACCTGCCTTTGTTCTGAAACATGGACAATTAATGGATTATGCAGCGGCCGTTTTTTGACTTCAAAAATGCGCGCCACGGCGGCTGTGTTGAAAACATCCGCGCCAAGACCATAGACGGTTTCCGTGGGAAACGCGACCAGGCCGCCCCGGCAGATTGCTTGTGCGCCCAGCTGGATGTCGCAGGTGATGTCTCTTCCGGCATTCGGATGTTTGAGGATCCATCCGGCCGCGTCTCCCAGCGTGTGGAAGATTAGTTTGTCCTGCGGCAGTTCGTCTAAATGCTTCGGGCCATGGCCCGTGAGCAGATAGAGACCAAATGCACCGGCCGCTTCGCCAGTCAATACATCATGAGGATGATCGCCGATGACAAAGGATTGCCTCAGGTCAAGCTCATAGTCCGTGGCCGCTTGAAGCAGAAACGCCGGGTTGGGCTTGATGCATTGGCAAAGATCTTTTCTGTCATGGGGACATACATACCAGTGTATGACATGAACACCCTCGTGCGACAAAATCCCGTCAAGACTTTTGTTGATTTCCGCGACCTGTGAGGCCGTCACCAGGCCATTGGCGATGCCGGGCTGGTTGGTCACCACGAATAGAAGATAGTTTTTCTGGAGTTGTCGCAATGCGTCAACCGTATCCGGAAACAATCGAATATCTTCGGGTTTGCAAAGAACACCGGCATCTTCGATCAACGTTCCGTCACGATCCAGAAAAATAGCTGATCTATGATGATGCATATTAACCTCCCATGAGATTATCGTAGCCTTCCAGTTTGCCACCAGACAGACACCATTCGATAATTTTTTTCCCAATGTCATCGAGATCGGGTTGCAGGTATTCCACAATTTGTTCGTGAAAAAATTTTGTAAGCATCCGGGCGCCTTCATCGTAAGCAGCCGGGCCGACCTCCGGCTGGGTGTCCACCTGTAAAAACCAGGATAAAATCGTAAAACCTTCAATGCGCATTTTATCCAAAGCATAGCCCAGTAAAGGACAACGGGATGGGACCAGTTGATCGGACTGAAACCGGGCATGGCCGCGCCTTGCAAGATAATCCCTGGCCAGCCATTGAGGCATGAATCCGGTTTCCCACGCGCCGATGTGCTGGTTGGGCGTCAGGATATACCTTGTGCGCGGCGTTTCCAGGAATTGCGCAAGCAGGAGATTGGCCTGGTCGACTTTCCTTCCTGTGGCAAACGGCCAGTAACTGCCGACGCCTTCAGAGCTCATGCCTTCTTTATCCACGATGCTGGGGTTGGAGTGACCGCGGGGCGACACCAGGCGCCACAGCCAGGCCAGCGCAGGCGGCAAAACGTGTAAAAGGCCAAGAATGCCGTAGGAGGGGAAATCTTTTGTGCAGGGTGGCGTGCGCACGCCGAAAGACCGGATATCGATAGCAACCTTTTCATTCACGATTCCCGGTACGATGCTTCTGGGGACAATCACTCTGGGATTTGGGCAGGGCATCTCCGGCGCGTCTTGAATATGATCCCAAATGAGGGCGGTTCCTCCCGCAACGGCATCGATATTAAGAAAAAGCAACGGCCTGGAAGGCGAAATTGTCAGGCGCTCCAGATCGTGATCCGTTCCATAGGCATCAATATGATTAACGCGGACAAACCAGGCGTCTTCGGCATCCATGAGCCACAATTTGCCGTCCTTTTCCTGAAAGCTGGGATGGCATAACCCCATGTCGTCACAGACCGGATGCAGATCGCACGTGCGCTGAATTTCAAGGTATCGTTCCTCGCCTGAAATAACGTTTTTCCCCAACACCAGACGTCCGTCCGACAGGCGGTGCGGTTGCTGCAGCATCTCGCTTTTACCGCCGCCGCTGGCGCCCTCGTGCATAAAAGTGACGACGTTGTCATAGGGCGTTATGACTTGAACGGCGGAGCAATGGGCGGTTACCCAGTTTTCCTGGACACCCATGTTGATGAGCGCCCCGTAAACGCCCTTTTTGGCGCTGGGGCCCGGATATAGATTGTAGGAAAATATTTCATGGATATCCAAACGATTATGTACAACAACCTGCTTGCCGCCAAAATGGGTATGCCGGAATGGCGGTGCGACATAGAGAATCATGGATGGATTGAAAGGCCGGTCAAGCACTTCGATGTTGATAATCCCCTGCAAAAGCCCCAATCCAAAGGCGAAAAAGCCGGCATTGGCGGGGCAGATGGCCACGGCATCTCCACCCAGACCCGGCTGACCCATTTCGAATGCGAAAACCGCCAAATCCTGCGTCATCAGCCAATTGAATGTTTCCTGCCGAATATCGGCAAAGGAATAGCCAAATTGCTCCTCGAACCGTGGTTTGTCGGAAAGGCTATCGTCGGCGATAAACATGCAATCCGGATCACGCCTGCGCATGTAGGCTTCCGTATAGTTGGCGCTGACGCCGTTCTTGACGCGCACCACCTGCACTTCATCCACCTCCCGGCCGTCCGGCAGTTGATAGGAAACCGTCCATTTTGTGTTGTTCCTGCCGCCGCAGGACAGGTCTTCGAGTGCGCTAATACTGGATGCGATCTGTACGGAAGGGGCCTTCTGTAGAAGATCTATGATATCTTCGGGTAGATTAAATTTTTCAATAGTATTTTTCATGTTATTCAGCATAGCTCACCTATTCAATGGTATGTTGGGCATAGTAGGTCTGTAGAGAACATACAGGCAATTCGCCCTGTTTCAATCTTTCAATTGCCCGGCACATGGCCTGGGCGCCTGCCATGGTTGTCGTATAGGGGATGTTAAAATTAAGCGCTGCCTGGCGAATCGCAAATCCATCTCTGGATGGGCTGCGGCCATAACCGGTATTCACGATCACCTGCACGGCTTTATTCTTGATGAAGTCAACGATGTGCGGCCTACCTGAAGAAACCTTATGGATGCTTTGACAAGGAATGCCTCGCTCATTCAAAAAAAGGGCGGTTCCCTGTGTGGCCAATATCTGGAAGCCTAAAGACTGGAACGAAGCGGCAATGTCTTGAGCTGCCAATTTGTCTTTATCCGCGACGCTGATAAACACGGCGCCGTCAACAGGCAGCCTCTGGCCGACGCCTAATTGTGCTTTGGCGTAAGCAGCGCCAAATTCATTCGCAATACCCATAACTTCGCCTGTGGATTTCATTTCCGGACCCAAAAGCACGTCCGCACCGGGAAATTTTTTAAAGGGCAGAGCGGATTCCTTAACGCTGACATGGGTGGGAAAAGGCAAATCGCCATCAAATCCCAACTCGGCGAGCGACCGTCCCAGCATGACTTTTGTGGCCAGTTTGGCCAGCGGAACCCCCGTGGCTTTGCTGACAAAGGGCGATGTGCGTGATGCGCGGGGATTAACCTCCAGCACATACAGCTTGCCTTCCCGCAGGGCGTATTGGACATTCATCAAGCCGATAACTTGTAGTTCGGACGCCATGGCTTTGGTTGCGCTGATAATTTCGGCGATCATTTCCGGACTTAAGCTCTGCGGAGGCAGCACGCATGCCGAATCGCCGGAATGAACTCCGGCGGCCTCGATATGCTCCATGATGCCGCCGATCAGGGTGGTTTTGCCATCGGATACGGCGTCCACGTCTACTTCCAGCGCGTCCTCGAGAAACTTGTCGATGAGCACCGGATGACCCGGAGAAGCCTCCAATGCAAGTTTGATGAAAGTTTCCAGTTCGCCTGGGTCGTAAACAATTTTCATGGCCCGGCCGCCGAGCACGAAGGAGGGACGCACGATCACAGGATAACCGATAGAAGCCGCGGCGGTGGCTGCTTCATCAATCGTTAAGGCCGTGTCATTGTCGGGCTGTGTCAATCCCAGTTTCTTCAACATGCCCTGAAAGAGCGCGCGATCTTCCGCCTTGCTGATATTTTCCGGATGGGTTCCAAGAATGGGAACGCCGGCCAAGTGCAGCGGCATACATAGATTCAGCGGCGTCTGTCCTCCGAATTGGACGATGACGCCCATGGGCTTTTCCAATTCAACAATGTGCAGCACGTCTTCTTTCGTTAACGGCTCGAAATAAAGCTTGTTGGATGTGTCATAATCGGTGCTCACGGTTTCAGGATTGCTGTTGACCATGATGCTTTCGATGTCTTCTTCAGCAAGGGCAAAAGCGGCATGAACGCAGCAGTAGTCGAATTCAATTCCCTGCCCGATCCGGTTGGGACCGCCGCCGATAATCATCACTTTTTTTCTGTCGGTGATTCTGGCTTCGCATTCCGACTCGTAGGTGGAGTAGTAGTAGGGCGTACAGGCTTCAAATTCAGCGGCGCAGGTATCCACTATTTTATAGGTCGGTCGGATGCCCAGTGCCTTGCGGTGAGATGCGATACCGTCTTCAGTGTCGAAGGAAAGATGGGCGATTTGCCGGTCTGAAAATCCCCAGGACTTGGCCTGTTTCAGGACTGCCGCAGCTAATGGTTTCGGCGCTGCGGCAATTTCCTGCTCCAGCAAAACGATCTGCCGGATTTGATTTAAAAACCATGGATCAATCCGTGTTAGAGCATGGATTTTTTCCACGGACAGTCCCGCTATGAATGCGTGACGCAGATAAAAAATACGAAGCGAATTGGGCGTGGTCAACCTTTGTTTGATTTCATCTAAACTGAAAGTTTGGTTTGAATGTCCATCGGCGCCTAGACCGAAGCGTCCGGTTTCCAGCGACCGCAGGCATTTCTGCAGAGCTTCTTTGAAGGTTCTGCCCAGGGCCATGGCCTCGCCCACCGATTTCATGGCGGTGGTCAATTCGTCGCGGGCTTCCGGAAACTTTTCAAACGTAAATCGTGGCGTCTTCACCACACAATAATCCAGCGCGGGTTCGAATGCGGCCATCGTCTGTCCGGTGATATCGTTTTTGATTTCATCGAGGGTATAGCCTACGGCCAGCAGCGCGGCGATTTTGGCAATCGGGAAGCCGGTGGCTTTGGAGGCCAGAGCCGAACTTCGCGACACCCGCGGATTCATTTCAACAACGAGCATCTCCCCGTTTTGAGGATTCACGGCAAACTGCACATTGGAGCCGCCTGTATCCACGCCGATCTCGCGCATGATGGCGATGGCGGCGTCCCGCATGGTCTGGTATTCACGATCAGACAGCGTTTGAGCGGGTGCGACGGTGATGCTGTCGCCGGTGTGCACGCCCATGGGGTCTAAATTTTCAATGGAGCAGATAATCACTACATTGTCGTTTTTATCCCGCATGACCTCCAGCTCATATTCCTTCCAGCCGAGAACCGATTCTTCGATCAGCACCTGTCCGATCAGACTGGCGTTCAGTCCGCTTGCTGCGATCGTGTTGAGCTCTTCTGGATTGTAGGCCACGCCGCCGCCCGTGCCCCCCAACGTGAAAGCCGGCCGGATGATTACGGGAAAGCCCAGTTGGATGGCGGCTTCCTGAGCTTCCGGCAGTGTTGTGGCGATGTGGCTTTTGGCCATCCGTAATCCGATGCGCGACATGGCCTGGCGGAAAAGCTCGCGGTCTTCGGCCTTGTTGATTGCCGCAAGAGACGCGCCGATGAGTTCGACATGATAGGCGTTCAAGGCACCCATTCTATCGAGTTCGATGGCTGTGTTGAGCCCGGTCTGTCCGCCCAGCGTGGGCAGCAAGGCGTCGGGGCGCTCTTTGGCGATGATGGCCGCCACCACGTCTGGCGTCACCGGTTCGATATATGTGTGGTCGGCCATTTCAGGATCGGTCATGATGGTGGCAGGATTGCTGTTCACCAGCACCACCTCGTAGCCTTCAGCTTTCAGAGCCTTGCAGGCCTGGGTGCCGGAGTAGTCAAACTCGCAGCCCTGGCCGATAACGATGGGTCCCGCGCCAATGATCAAAATTTTGTGAATATCATCTCGTCTGGGCATGGCTACTCTTCGATGGCCTCGCAAGCGCCTTCAGCTAACAGGGCGGACCAGTCGGCGTCGATTTTTGCCTGCGATTTCTCAATAATCCATTCATTTTCCGGCTGGAACAGATGGGCAAACCGACCCTGAGGCCGCAGAAACTCTCTTAACGGACGTTTGTCCTTCGGAATATACGTCACACGGGTCTTTCCGTTTTCAATCTCAAAAAGCGGCCAGAAGGAAGTGTTCACCGCAAGCCTGGAAAGAGCAATGGCGTCGTCGGGTTTCGAGCGCCAGCCGCGATGGCAGGGCGACAGGATGTTGATGTACTTGGGACCCTCGATCGACAGGGCTTTTTGAATCTTGCGCATCAGATCCAGATGATGGCTGGGCGAGGCCTGTGCCACATAAGGGATATTGTGGGCAGCCATGATCCGGGTAATGTCCTTGCGTTGATGGATCTTGCCCGGCACGGCACTGCCGGCGGGTGAGGTTGTTGTTGAAGCGCCAAACGGCGTTGCGCCGGAGCGTTGGATGCCCGTGTTCATGTAAGCGCCGTTATCGTAGCAGATATAAAGCATATCGTGCCCGCGTTCCAGTGCGCCGGAGAGGCTCTGGAAACCGATGTCGTAAGTTCCCCCATCGCCTGCGAAGACGACAAAGGACATATCCTCGGAAATTTTTCCCTGTTTTTTCAGGGAGCGGTACATGGTTTCCACGCCCGCCATTGTCGCGGCGGCGTTTTCAAAGGCTGAATGGATCCAGGGTATTTTCCAGGATGTATAATCGGAAATGCAGGTGGTAACTTCTAAACAGCCGGTCGGCGAGCAAGCCACAATTGGCTTGTCAATGGCGAGCATGACCATCTTGACAACGATGGACGCGCCACAGCCCTGGCACATCCGGTGCCCTTGAGCCAGCAGAATTTCTTTTTTCGACAATTCTTTTATTTTAAGTGAAGATGACATATGTCTCCTTTTCTTAGATGCGTCTGCCGGATATAGCCAGGCAGCGCCAGAGTTTATTTTCGCAAACTGATGTATTTTTTGGGGATGATTTCTATCTTTTTCCCCGCTATATCGATCATCTCGTTGATGACACCGGAGACGTGTTCCGGCATAAAATCGCGTCCGCCAAGCCCGTAAATTCTATTGATCAAAACGGGTCTTTGCTTGCAGTTATAAAGGCTGGTGGCGATTTCGACAAACAGAGGCGCATGTGCTCCAAAGGAATCCGATCGATCCAAGACGCAGATCACTTTCAGGTGAGAAAGCGCCGCCGCAATCATCTCGTAGGGAAAAGGCCGGAAGAGTCTGGGTTTGAGAAGACCAATCTTGATACCTTCCCGACGTGCTTCGTCGATCATATCCTTGCAGGTGCCGGCAGCTGAGTTTAAAATCACGATTCCGATCTCCGCGTCTTCTAGTTTATATGTTTCAAAAAACCCGTAACGCCGACCCGATATATTCTCAAATTCCGCAGCCACATCTGAAGCGACGTCAAAAACTTCGCTCATAATGTTATTTTGCGCGTTTTTGTATTCATGGTACTGGTCTGTGACGATAAGCGGTCCGTAGCTCACGGGATGGTTGATATCCAGCAGAGCTTCGTGCGGCGTAAACTTCCTTATAAACTTTCTGACGACATCGTCGGCCAGAAACTCCATGATCCCCAGAGAATGGCTGATGATAAACCCGTCCATGCAGACCATGACCGGCAGGCGAATATCTGTATGTTCGGCGATGCGGAAAGCCATGATCATGTTGTCATAGGCCTCCTGTGCGTTTTCCGACCATAGTTGAATCCAGCCCGAATCTCTTGCCCCCATGGCGTCGGAGTGGTCGCAGTGAATATTGAGTGGCGCGGAAAGCGCGCGGTTGATCACCGGCATGACGATAGGGCATCGCATACCCGAGGCCACGTAGAGCATCTCCCACATTAGCGCGAGGCCTGGCCCGCTGGTGGCCGTGGCTACGCGTCCGCCGCCTGCCGAAGCGCCGATGCAGGCGCTCATGGCGCTATGTTCGCTTTCTACAAGCATCAGTTCCGTGTCGACCAGGCCGTCGGCGACAAATTCAGAAAAACGCTGCATCATATCCGTCTGCGGCGTGATGGGGTAGGCCGCGCAGACATCGGGATTGATCTGCCTTAAGGCTTCCGCCAGAGCTTCATTTCCGGTTACGGCTATCTTTTTTTTCATTCTTTTTCCTCCTTGCGCATCCGGATCGCTTTTTGCCCTTTTTTCCCGGGGCATTCCAAGGCGCAGATGCCGCATCCCTTGCAATAGTCCATATCAAAACCTTCAACTTTCCCATCGCGGACGATGACGGACATGTCCGGGCAGTAAAGCCAGCACAGCAGGCAATTGGTGCAATTTTCCTTGAGCAGTACAGGTTCCAGCGACCGCCAGCTTCCGGTTTTTAAAGCAACGGAATTGCCCGCTTGGGTGATCACGGGTCGGCAGTTTGATCGATCAATAATTTTTGTTTTCATGTTTCAATCACCTCGTTCCAGCTTCTTCTGACGGCTTCCACATTTCCGCTGACCACTTTTTTGGAGAATTTTTTGCCGAAACTGTTTTCGACGTCTTCGAGCAGCGCGTTCAGATCGACCAATCCGGAAATTTTCCCCAACGCGCCGACCATAGAAGAGTTCGGGAAAGGCTGACCAAAGCATGCCAGTGCGATGCCGGAGGCATCAAGGCAATAGAGCTTCTGTTTGGGTTTCAGCTGAAGCTTCTTTTTGATGATCGCGTGGTTTTTGTCCGTATTGACGAGAAAGAGTCCCTCGTTGCACATGCCGGCGGATACGTCCACGCCGTTTAGCAGACTGGCGTCAACGATGGCGACAATGTCGGGTTGGGATACAGGACAATGCAACTGCAGTTTAGTTGGGCTGATGCGATTATAAGCCTGTAAGGGTGCGCCGGCTCGTTCAGGCCCGTATTCGGGAAACGCCTGGACATGTCGTCCGCTGTGCAAGCATGCGGTAGCGAATGTTTTCGCCGCAGTGACGGTTCCCTGCCCGCCTCTTCCATGCCATCGAATTTCAATAGTTCTGAGCATATTATTCTCCTTTTTAATTATGAAGCACTTTTATTGTTTCATGAAATTCACAAAATAGGCTCGCCGCATCATGGGGACCCGGCGCCGCCTCCGGATGGTATTGTACAGCGAACAAAGGCAGTCGCCTGTGACGGAAACCCTCTACCGTGCCGTCATTCAGATTCAGATGCGTGATTTCGATATCACGCCGGTTCAGGCTCTCCGCGTCGACCGCAAATCCATGATTCTGGGATGTAATGTCTACTTTGTTCGTTACCACATTGATGACCGGCTGATTGCCGCCGCGGTGGCCGAATTTCAGTTTATAGGTTTTGCCGCCCAGCGCCAGCGCCAGTAGTTGATGACCCAGGCAGATTCCAAATATGGGGCGAAAACCGATTAAATCCCTGATGGTCTTCACGGCATCAATAGCCGGCTCGGGGTCGCCGGGGCCGTTGGACAATAAAATGCCATCGGGATTGAGCGAACGCACAAGATCAGCGTCAGCCCGGGCGGGCAGAACAACAACCTCGCAGCCGACAGTTTCAAGACAGCGCAGGATATTGTGTTTGACTCCGAAATCGATAACAACGACTGGGGTCTTATGTCCGCTGTGTCGCCAGACGTTGCGGTCGATTAAGCTGCCGCCTTCGTTGAGCAGTGTTTTTTGTCCATTGCTGAAACGATAGGGTATTTTCGAGGAGGCGGCGCCAGTCAGATCGAGTCCGGCCATCCGGGGGATTTGTTGTGCTCTGTCAGCAAGCGCCGAACTGTTCTGGTTTCTAGTAGAAATAACAGCCCGCATGGCGCCTGTGTTTCGAATATGCAACGTTAAAGCCCTTGTGTCCAGTGCATCGATGCCCATGACGCGATGCCGTATGAGAATATCCGAAAGGGTCTCTTTCGCACGGTGGTTGCTGGGCCAGGCTTGATACTCTTTGACTAAAATAGCCTGCGCGTGGATGCGATCCGATTCCATATCAAAGGCGTTCACACCGTAGTTGCCGATGAGGGGATAAGTCATCGTAACCATTTGACCCGTGTAAGATGGGTCGGTGAGGATTTCCTGATAACCGGTCATGGACGTATTGAAGACGATCTCGCCTGCAGATTCACCGTGTCCGGTAAACGACCTGCAGTGAAAAGTTCTTCCGTCTTCCAGTGCAAGCACCGCTGGAATATTATTTTTGAAAGGCGTATTTTCCATCATAAATTTAACCTAACATCCTCGATGCGATAATCAGCAGTTCGCAGCTTTCTGCATGCCTAACTCGAATGCTTTCAGGTTCATATCCGTAAATTGCTTTTTCGTTTTTTCGCGGATAATCCGCTCCAGCAATTCCTGGGGTAGATCAATGGCGCCGCTTTGGGACAGAGCGCCCAGCATTACCATATTCAGGGTCAGGGATGAACCCGCTTGCAATGCCAGTGCTGTGGCGTCGAAGGCAATCATCTTCTTTACCCGTTCGGACATTAAATGCATAGCGTAATCAATGTCAGGGTATTGGTCTTTTCCCAGAGCCACCGTAAATGGCGGCAAAGGCCTCACATTGGTGATGACTACCGAGTTTGCGCCACACTTTTTTGCGGCGCGGAGCGTTTCAGAAGGTTCAAAGCCCAGCAGGACATCTGCGTTGCCATCGGAAATGCAGTAGCCGCTGCCGTCGCCTAAAAGTATCATGGACTCCACCACGCCGCCGCGCTGCGCCATGCCATGGAACTCGGACATGCGCACGTCGATCCCGGCGGCGACGGCCGCCTCGCCTAGCACGCGAGCAGAAAGTATATTTCCCTGTCCGCCCACCGCCACAATCAGGATACGGGTTGTTTTCATGAGGACACCTCTTTTTTGGATATTGGCGAGATGGCTTTTTCCGGACATATCTGTGAACACAAAGCGCAGCCGGTACAGCGATCCGCATCGATTTCAAGACCTTGATCGCCGACATAGAAAGCGGGGCAGGCCGCCTTGTTCACGCAGTTCCTGGAATTATTACATTTTTCATGGTTGATAAAAAAAGGTTTTTTACGCTTAAAGCCGTGAAGCATTCGGTCATATAGAGGACAGGACGCCCTGGCAATCAGCACGGACACGCCTTTGTAGCCGGCAAGTTCCTTTGCCGCTTCAACGGTCTTCCGATACTGAAAGGGGTTGACGGTGATAACTTTTTTTACGCCCAGACCGGCAACGGCTTGCTCAATGGATACCTGGGTAAGCGGCAGTCCCAGATGACGGATGTTCGCGCCCGGGTGAGGCTGGTGTCCGGTCATGGCTGTGGTCTCATTGTCGAGGATCACGAGGGTGAAGTTGTGGTTGTTGTAAACGGCGCTCGCCAGCGGAGAAAGACCGGAGTGGAAAAATGTGGAATCTCCGATGAAAGCGACCACCTTGCGGCCTGTGGCGATCGAAAAGCCGCCGGCCGTGCCCAGACCCGCGCCCATCGCTATGAGAAAGTCGCCCATGCTCAGAGGCGGCAGCAGCCCGAGCGTGTAACAGCCGATATCCGTGGGGTAGATCGCCTCGTCTCCAAAAACTTCCCGCACTGCCACGTATGCTGCCCGATGAGGACATCCGGCGCATAAATTGGGCGGCCTCGGCGGAGCCACCGGTAAATCAGCGGTTTTCATGGGAAGGCTTTGTTCATAGGAAACATCAAAATAAGACGCCATCACTTTTGTCACTTCTGCCGGGTCAAACTCGTAGAGCCTGGAAAAAAAATCTTTTCCTTTGCCGCGCACGGGCAGTGTCAGCCCGGATTGCTGGGCGCAGTTTCTGACTGCTTCTTCCATATAGGGTTCGCTTTCTTCAACTATAAGCGCTTTTTCACAACTTTGCAGGAAATTACTTGTCAGTTCGTCGGGAAAGGGGTGCGAAAACCCTATGCGCAAGATTCGGCAGCGATCGGCAATGCCTAGTTGCTGCACTGCGTCTCTGACGTAACCGTAACTCGCGCCGTTACAGACGATGCCCAGTTTGCCGCTGCCTTCAATAATATTCCATATGCTTTGATTGGACATGATGGCCGCCTCGTCCATTTTGTTAAGCAGTTTGGGATGAAGATTGCGGGATACGGAGGGGATGCAGACATAGGAAAAGGGATCCTTAATAAAGGAACCTTTCGTATTCCTCTCCGCCAGGGCTCCCAGTGTTACAACGCCGCTGGCGTGGTTAATGCGCGTAGTGGTGCGCAAAATAACAGGGAGCTTTAGTTTTTCTGAAAGTTCAAAAGCGTACTTGGTCATTTCCTTGGCTTCGCCCACAGAGGACGGCTCCAGCATGGGGAGGTTGCCCAGTTTTGCGTAGTAACGGCTGTCCTGCTCATTCTGACTGGAAAACATGAACGGATCATCTGCGGCCACCAGCACCAAGGATCCGGTAATGCCGGTATAGGCAAGTGTCATCAAGGCGTCGGAGGCTACGTTGACGCCGACATGCTTCATGCTGACCATCGTCTTGAGTCCGCACATGGCGGCGCCTGCCGCTACTTCCAGAGCTACTTTCTCATTGGCGCTGTATTCGAAATATAGGTCGCTTTCCCGTGATATCTGAAAAAACTGCAGAGCGATCTCGGAAGAAGGTGTTCCGGGATAAGACGCAGCAAAGGAAACGCCCGCCTCCAGCGCTCCCCGGGCAATGGCTTCATTGCCCAGCATCAGCATTTTTTCATTCAACCGTCCATCCAGTAATCGATGCATCAGCATTTCACCTCAAGTCTCATCATCATTTCCCCGGCCTCGACCGCCTGTCCAGCGACCACGAAAACCTCCGCGATAACGCCGTCCATGCAAGAAGCCACGCCGCTTTCCATTTTCATCGATCCAAGAATAACCAGATTCTGACCGCGGAAAACCCACTCGCCTTTATGAACAAGCACCTCCACCACCAGACCCGGCATGGGGCATACGACAATATTATCCACCGCTTTTTCAGTTCTTTGCGGCATGTAATGCATCAAAAAATATTCCCTGGGGGTATAAATTTCAAAAAGCCGGGTGACACCGTTGAACGCCACATGCATAAAGGATTCTTGGATCTGTAAACGGAATCTGTGTGTCTGTCCGTTGATTTTGAGCTTAAGTCTGCGGCGATACAGCTCAAAACGCGGCGTTTCTAAGTCATAATCGCGTCCATTGACCTGAAATATCCAGCAACTTTCTTTCAATGTTCCATGGAGCCGCACATCAAATATATCTTCTCCAGACTTGACCTTGTAACGATAAGGTTTCGTTTCCGGATTGCTGCGTCCGATGGTTGATGTCATGGGCCGAAGCGACTCCCGCACGGCAATGACGCGGACATGGTAGATCAAAGTCGCGGTCAGCGCCGTCAGCGCCAGGTGTTCAGAATCCGGCGGGCTTTTCGGCTTTCCTCTTTCAAAGTACTGATCTATAAAACCAGTATTCAGATTTCCGTGAGCGAAGGCCGGATGGCATAAAATGGCGTTGACGAAATCGATATTGTTGACAACGCCTTCAATATGATATCCGTTGAGCGCTTCGATCAAACTGATGCGTGCATCTTCTCTGGTCTTGCCGGAACCAATGACCTTGGACAACAGCGAATCATAGTGAATGCCGATTTTGGAACCCATGGCGACACAGCTGTCAACCCGGATATTATGCCCCCGGGGCTCTGCGTAGCGGGTGATCATTCCAGCGGCCGGCATGAAAAACCTTGCGGGGTCTTCCGCGCAAATCCGGGCTTCGATTGCCCAGCCGCTCAGGGAAATGTCCTCTTGTTTTAAAGGCAGAGGTTGTCCGGCTGCGACGCGCAGCTGAAGCTCCACGATGTCCAATCCGGTGACGGCTTCCGTAACGGGATGCTCCACCTGAAGGCGGGTGTTCATTTCCAGAAAATAGAAGGAACCGTAACTGTCCATTAAATATTCAATCGTTCCCGCGTTGACATAACTTGCTTTGCGGGCTAAACCGCAGGACGACTGGCAAATTTTCAGCCGCTGCTCTGCGGTTAGGGCGGGCGACGGCGACTCTTCGATGATTTTCTGATACCGCCGCTGAATGGAACATTCTCTTTCTCCCAGATGGATGACATGGCCGTGTGCGTCGGCCAGAATCTGGACTTCGATATGGCGAGGGTTTTCGATGTAGCGCTCGATGAAGATTCTGTGGTCACCGAAAGATTTTCTTGTTTCCTGGTGGCTCGCGGCGAGCGCGGATTCCATCTCCGAGGAATTGCGAACTACACGCATTCCCTTGCCGCCACCTCCGGACGCGGGTTTGAGCAATACCGGGTAACCCATGCATTCCGCTATAGCCAGCGCCTCGTCTTCATCTTTTAACGCATCCATATGACCGGGAAGAACCGGCACGCAGGCCGAGATGGCCAGCTCTTTGGCAGCGATTTTATCGCCCATCATGGCGATGACTTCGGCAGGCGGACCGATGAAAACCAGACCTGCTGCTGCAATCTGCCGGGCAAACTGGGCGTTTTCGGACAGAAAACCATACCCGGGATGAACAGCCTGGCAGCCGGTTGCAATCGCGGCCTCGATGAGCTTGTTTGCATCCAGGTACGATTCACGGGCGGACGCACCGCCGATGTGGACGGATTCATCGGCCAGTTGCCGATGCAGGCTGTATCTGTCCGCGTCTGAATAAACCGCGACGGTGGCGATGCTCAATCGCTTGCAGGTGCGGAGGATGCGGACGGCAATCTCGCCCCGATTGGCGATCAGGATTTTATTGAACATGTCATGTCTCATAAAGGAATATTTCCATGTTTGCGTTTTGGGCTTCCGACTGTTTTCCCTTCCATCATCTGCAGAGAGCGAATCAGATGACGACGCGTATCGCGTGGGTAAATGACGTCATCAACATAGCCCCGCTTGGCGGCCCAAAAAGGGTTGGCGAAAGTCTGGCGGTATTGGGACATTTTATCAGTCAAGACGGCGTCAGGGTCGGTAGACGATTGAATTTCTTTACGGTGGATCAATTCGGCTGCGCCTTTTGGCCCCATGACGGCGATTTCCGCCGTTGGCCAGGCGTAGTTGACATCGGCGTTAATGTGCTTGGAGTTCATCACCAGATAGGCGCCGCCATAGGCCTTGCGGACAATGACGGAAAGGCGCGGAACCGTCGCTTCGGTAAAGGCATAAAGCAGTTTTGCGCCGTGGCGGATGATGCCGCCGTGCTCCTGTTCCGGACCGGGCATAAAGCCCGGAACGTCCACCAGCGTGATCAGGGGGATATTGAAGGAGTCGCAAAAACGGACAAATCGTCCGGCCTTGACGGAGGCGTCGTTATCCAGAACGCCCGCCAGCGCCGCCGGTTGATTGGCCACCAGGCCGATGGTCTGACCTCCCAGTCGTCCGAAGCCACAGATAATGTTGCGGGCATACTGAGCGTGCACCTCCATGAATTCCGCGCCGTCCAGTATGCTGTAAATCAATACCTTCATATCGTAAGTCTGATTGGGATTATCCGGTATCAGGCTGTCCAGAGACGGATCGACGCGATCCACAGGATCCATAAGATCCAGCCTTGGCGCTTTTTGTGTTTGGTTGGAAGGCAGATAACTGATGAGGCGACGGACGTCACGCAGACACATGACATCGTTTGCCGGAATAAAGTGGGCAACGCCGCTTTTTTGCGCGTGAACATGAGCGCCGCCAAGATCTTCGGATGTGATGTCCTGATGGGTGACGGTCTTGACGATTTTCGGACCGGTGACGAACATAAACGAAGATTCCTGCACCATAAAAACGAAATCGGTGATGGACGGACTGTAAACCGCGCCGCCTGCGCAGGGGCCCATGATGCAGGATATTTGCGGCACAACACCACTGGCCCGGACGTTGCGATGAAAAATTTCACCGTAAGCGGCAAGAGCATCCACGCCCTCCTGGACACGGGCGCCGCCCGAATCATTCAACCCGATGATGGGGACGCCCACCTTGACGGCCATATCCATCACTTTACATATTTTCTGCGAGTGGGCTTCTCCCAGTGATCCGCCGACGACAGTGAAATCCTGACTGAAAATAAAAACTTCCCGTCCATCAATGGTTCCGTGGCCGGTGACCACCCCGTCGCCCGCATAGCTGGGCTCATCCCCGTCGACGCCACCCCGACCTCTTTTCAAAACATCAAATTCTTCAAAAGAGTCCTCATCGAGCAGCAGATCAATGCGTTCCCGCGCCGTTAACTTGCCCAGACTGTGCTGGTGTTCCTTCTTCTCCCGGCCGCCTGCCGTAATGGATTCCTCGCGAAGCCTGTCGAGGGTTTCCATAGTTTTTTCATGATATGGATCGTTCATAATGATAACCCTTTTAGTAAATGTCGGTCTGTGAATATGTTTGCGACGTGAGTGTTGTCATGCTGCACTCAATCTTTTTCTGTCGCGCATTATTTATGTAATCTTCCAGCAGCCGTTGAGCGGCTCTGAGCACCTCTTCCATGTAATGTTGATGGTTGGCGGAGACAAACTTCAATCCGAGAGCATCGGGACGCGACAAAATCACGCTGCCGGTCGATACATGAGTATGCGCCACCAGAATGGTGCGCATGACGATTGCCCCCATACCGACCCAGACGGACGACCCAAGTGTAGAACTGTAAAGCATGCTTCGTATAGCAAGAAAGCAATCCTCATCAATGGAACAGGGGCCATGGATGACGACCCCATGTGCCACCGACGTCCGAGGCCCGATTGTAACCGAGGAGCCCCCATGACTGTGAATAATCACCCCGTCCTGAATGTTCACTTCTTGATGGATGACAATGGGTTGTACTGAACCATCGGGGCCTCGTTCATCCGCCCTGATCACGGACATTGGGCCTACGAACACATCTTTCTCTATTTTCACTTTCCCGATAATCTGCGCGGACGGATCAATAAACGCGTCAGGGTGAATATCAGGATAGTCACCGGCAGCATTGGGGCGTATATTAGGAGTCATATTCGTCATATCGTTTTTCCTGCAGTCACGTTTTGATCGGTTGATGATCTAAAACCGAAAATTCCTGCCAAAAAAAACATTTGTTGCGTTGTTTGTTTTATATTCCCGGTAATTTATCAATTCGGCATATTGCTGATTTCGGCATCTGCCGCTTCCACCTCTGTTCGCATCTGCTGCCTGAAGGTTTTTAGTTCATTGCTTAATCCAATGTCGGACAAGGCTAGAATCGACACGGCCAGCAGCGCGGCGTTTTTCGCGCCCGCTTCGCCGATGGCCACGGTGCCCACGGGAATGCCGGCTGGCATTTGCACCATGGACAAAAGTGAATCCAGGCCGCCCATATCTGATGTTGACATGGGCACACCGGCCAGGTGGGCGGCCTTTTCGGCAGCAGCGATAATGACTTGAAGGCCTCGATCTTCGGCGCCGGTCGCGAACGTTTGTGCAACATCAGGCGTCCGGTGGGCTGAGATCACCCGCACTTCATGCGGGATGCTTAATTTCTGCAACATTTCGCCACTTTTTTCATGACCTCATAATCTGATTTGCTTCCCATCACGATTGCGACTAACGGGATCTTTTGATCTGACGGCTTGTTCATTAAAAAACCTCCTTCTAATTTACCGATAAACGCTTCAGCGCTTCTTTGTATTTTTCCGCCGTTCTAGAAACGATTTCATCCGGAAGATGCGGCACGGGCGGTTGTTTGTTCCAGCGGATCTTTTCCAGATAGTCGCGTACGAACTGTTTGTCAAAGCTTGGCGGGGATGTGCCGGGCCGGTAAGTATCGGCGGGCCAGAAGCGTGATGAATCCGGGGTAAAAAGCTCATCGATCAGAATGAGTTCGCCATTACAAAGGCCGAACTCAAACTTGGTGTCGGCAATGATGATGCCCCGCTCGCGGGCATAGTCCGCAGCAAATTTGTATAGTTTTAAGCTGACGTCGCGAACCTTTTGCATGATTTCCCGTCCTGCGATGTCCGCCGCCTGCTCAAATGATATGTTTTCATCGTGCGCGCCGGCTTCAGCTTTGGTGGACGGCGTGAAAACAGGATCGGGAAGACGGTCAGCCTCCACCAGCCCTTTGGGGAGGGCAATTCCGCAAACACAGCCTGTTTGATGATATTCCTTCCAGCCGGAACCAGCCAGATAACCTCGAACAATGGCTTCAATCGGCAACGGTGCCGCTTTTTTTACCAGCACTGTCCGCCGTTTGAGTTGATCGCGATGCCAGAGATGGTCATCCTTCCAATTGACAAAAAAAGGTTCGGTATCCACAATATGATTGGCGATGAAATGCTTTGTTTTAGCAAACCAGAAATTTGACAGATGTGTGAGAATTTTGCCTTTATCCGGTATAATGCTCGGAAGGACATGATCAAAAGCGGATATGCGGTCGCTGGCAATAATCAGGAGATGGCGATTATTGTCCACAGCGTATACATCACGAACTTTTCCCTGACGCAAAAAGTTAAAACCGGATATTCGATTCATGGACAGTTCTCCTTTCGGCATAAAATAAGGCTGCGACTCGTTTCATAAAGCGAGTCGCAGCCTTATTTTTCTTTCACATCTTTTATCCTGCGATAAAAGACCCGTTTAAACTCTCAGGCTTTTATTTCTGAATCCTTTCGCCGGAGGCAATCCCGTGTTTCTTCAGTGCCTCCATCGAACTGATTTTAATTGTCTTACTAATTATAAGATGTTTGCATTTTTGTCAAGATTTAAAAAGCATTTGTCATTTTAACACGACCATCTTTACATCTCACTGTAATTATTTGCCTGTGTAATTATTTGCCTGCACCCTCCCAAAGTTTCAACAGGTAAGGGCTTACGGCTTCGATAATCCCTTTCAGTCCGTTTTTTTCAATGATTGTCAAGAGTTGTCCCAAAAATGGTATGAGTAAGGTAATCAACCATATCCCGACAGCCAATACAATTAAGAGCAATGCCAAAGCCAGCAATAAGAATGTTTTGTTCTTGAAGATTTTTATTGCTGATGCAAGATACCTCAAATGACGTTCGTATCCGTGGTGATGCGACATATTTTATTCCTTTCTTTTAATGATGCATGATTATGTGATCTGTAAGATCACCGTATTAATCCTTATCCCCAACGCTTCTTATGAATCGTGGAGCATCATTCCTTTTTTGTTTTCCACATAGCAGAAATACTTTTTCTGCGTAATCATTTCAATACCATATCTACTGCCATGTTGAAAGCATTCGCACCCACGAATGCAATGATTGTAAAATAGGCTGATGCCACACCCAGAAAAAGATGGCCCACTGCTACAAATATGCCGTCTTGCTGAAGGACACCAATGGACAACAGTAAGATGGAAAGTGCGGGTAACGTATTTGAAAATGGTATAAACGCCAGTGGGGCCATTAGCAGCAGAGAGGCCACTACCATTGACAGGCCAATGACCCTGCCCACCAAGGGTCCATGGCATAAAAATGACATTCGGCGATGGCTGATTTTCTCCAACCGCTGAATCCATATCAAACTCTGAGATATGCATATCCTGAGTTTATCCGTTGGGAAAATATGGATCATGAATCTCTCAGGCAACCAAGGTGACCGATTAAAAACCAGACTCATTCCGATCAACAAAATAATCGCACCAAATACTGTGCTGGCGCCAGGAATTGAAACTGGCGCTAGAAAAGGGAGCGTAAGAAAAGTCGCGAGGATAAGAAAACTCTTTTTCCCAAGCAATTCGAGAACCATCGACAATGTCACGCCACGGTCAGGCAAAGCGTTTTGGAGACTGGAAAAAGTTTCTCTCAATGTTTTATCTGAAGCAAATGATTCTTTATGCATTGGCTGATATAATAATCCTCCTTATTTTTTCATCTTGATGCATGGTTCCTGTTCGCCTGCGTCCAACCAGATGATTGGCTGCGTCACTATAGACCGCACTGCCGCCGGTTGCGATGACGTGGTTGCGGACGGCAAGGCCTAAGAGCGCATCTTCTTCGACTTTCCGCAGGGCGGCGTATCCATCTTCATCAACAATGTCCTGGAGTGTGCGTCGGTGCGACGTTTGGATAAGCACGTCTGTATCCACAAAATCCCGTGATGTCATCTTCGCGAGGATCACCCCCACCGTGCTCTTTCCTGAACTGGGCATCCCGATCAACACAATGTTTGAATGTGTCCGTGTCATCATTCGTCGAAGCTACCGTTATTCGTTTGTCTTGAATTTAAGGGTTGCAATAATCACAATACCGCGGGTCTTCAGTTCGTTTTTCAAACGGGAACTCTTTTTCCATCTGGGAATTACATTTTTGGCAACGGTAAATGTGCTTCAGCGTTGACCTTGTCGGCAAACAACATATTTCGCAGGGCAAACCCTTTACGGTATCTACCACACCAAAGCCCGGTATGGCGCAATGAGGGCATAAAGTGTTTATTTTGTCGACCAATTTATTGGTTGCCTTGACAATAACTTTCATGCGTGTCGGATTGCGCATTGCCCGCATATCCGTTTCGGCATAAGCTGAATAGTCAAAATTTTTTATGCTATGGTAGTTTTCAATCAATTCTTCTAAAGATCCACTTTCCTTGATCATGCCAGAGAGGTTCTCTTTTGTCCTTTTTAGAATAATTCCATGAGAGGGGAAGCCAATACGATTTGCAAATTCAATAAGTTCATTGACTGATTTTACATCTGCCCCAGAGAAATTTGTTTCCAGGTTTAGCTCTCTTTCTATTATCTCAATCTCGTTATCC
The DNA here is from genome assembly GCA_009773315.1 of Syntrophaceae bacterium. GTDB lineage: Bacteria > Desulfobacterota > Syntrophia > Syntrophales > Smithellaceae > UBA8904. Next base: position 17,253 of record WRPE01000019.1, on the reverse strand, counting down.
TTATCCATAAGCATAATAAGTTCGTCATCGGCATGAGCAAAAAAAATAGTCGGGTGAGCGCCAAAAGAGCCTTCGCTTGCTATCGCCAGGTTTATACCGCTCACCTCTATTGCCATCTGGCATTTTTTTCGCAAAGTGGTGACGGGATCATCTAATCGTGCTACTTCGCCTGAGAAAGTGCCTAACAAGTCGGTGTCCAATCCGTCAGGTGTAACACAAATGAGCCCCAGCTCATTTTCAAGAATCGGGGCAATGGCTTCTTCCTTTTTATGCTTGGTTGCTATAACGGCTTTCCTGCCTTTAAAGAATCCCATGTCAGGCTTTCAGATTTTTTGCTTGCATGATTACCTGTTCTTTTAACTCTTGTTTATACTCAATCATTCGGTCCCTTACCGAACTGTCAGCAGTCGACACAATTTGTGCCGCAAGAATACCTGCATTTTTTGCTCCGTTCAACGCAACCGTGGCAACGGGAACGCCGCCCGGCATTTGCAAAATGGAAAGAACTGAATCCCAACCGTCAATTGAATTGCTCGACTTTATTGGCACCCCGATTACAGGCAATGGCGATATTGCCGCAACCATCCCCGGCAAATGGGCTGCACCGCCTGCCCCTGCTATAATGGCAACAATTCCCCGATTATGAGCATTTGATGCAAATTCATATAGTTTTTCGGGAGTTCGGTGTGCTGAAACGATATCCATTTCGTAACCGATGCCAAATTTTTCAAGCATTTCGGCTGCCTGTTTCATTACGGGCAAGTCAGAATCTGAACCCATTACAATGCTTATTAACTTTCTTTCCATGATTTCACCTTTATTAATTGTTTAACTTTTTCTGCCTTTTTTAATGCACACGCCAATGATGAGGACAACACAGTAACATGCCCCATTTTTCGGTAGGGTTTAGTTATTTTTTTCCCGTATAAATGAATCTTTACACCGTCAATTGACATACTCTCCGTTAATCCTTCATAAATTACCGGACCATTGTACCCATCAGCTCCTAAAATGTTTATCATGACTGAGGGAAGTTTAAGTTTAGTACTTCCTAAAGGCAGGTTTAATATGGCTCGCAAGTGTTGCTCAAATTGTGATGTAATGATGCTTTCAATTGTGTGATGACCACTATTGTGTGGGCGGGGGGCAATTTCGTTCACAATGACACCACCTTTTGAATCTATAAAGAACTCAACAGCAAGCAGACCCTCCATATTAAGCAATTCTATAATTTCGCCGGCAAAATTCGTTGCTTTTTCCGATTGTTCGACAGCTATTGACGAAGGGCAAATTAGTTTATTCACCAGATTTGCATTTGGGTCAAAAAGCATTTCGACCACGGGGTAGCATTTAATTTCTCCCTTTCTGTTTCGTGCCGCGATGACTGCAATTTCTTTTATTATCTCAACTTTTTCTTCAATTACGGATGGCCCCGGAAGCATTTTCTTCAAATCGTCACGGTTGTTTATAACAGCCACTCCACGCCCGTCATATCCACCCTTCCTTAATTTTTGCACAAATGGAAAATGGATGTCCCCTTTTTCAATGCCCTGTACAATAGCAGTTTCCGATTCGCACAGCGTAAAGGGAGAAGTTGGAATTCCATTCGTTTTATAAAATTCTTTCTGCAAGCCTTTGTCCTGTATTAACTCTAATATTTCAGGGTCAGGTACAATTCTGTGACCTTCTGATTTGAGTTTTTTAAGAGCTTCAATATTCACATTTTCAATTTCAAAGGTCAACACGTCTACCTTTTTCCCAAATTGGTAAACTGAATCAAAATCCAGGTGATTGCCTTTAATAAAACATGAGGCTATTTTTCCGGCAGGACAATCTTCGTCATTATCTAAAACATATGTTATGATATCCCACTTGCTGGCTTCCTGAATCAGCATTTTTCCAAGTTGTCCGCCCGCAATAATTCCCAGTTTCAAACTTGATGTTACCAATCTTTCCATATCATGTCTTTCTTGTTATATTGAGCTATGTGTGTGTAAAAACTATTGTGTTTATTCCGCTAGCCCAAGAAGCGGCGCAGCAGAGCCGCTCTCAGTACGAGATCGCTGACGGAAACCGAGTCACCACGCGCAAGAGCTTCACGGATTGCGCGCACGATCGCCAGATTCTCCGGATGCGGAGCGATGTCGAAGCCGAACGCGGCGAGGGCATCTCTGAGGGCATCAGTCATGAGAGGTCCGGAAGGGTCAACGTACGGCAGAGCTTCACTGATCTTGGCGCAGAAGGATGGATACGTCTCCTTCAGGAAGGCGAAGTCTTCCGCAGATAACGATTCAAGCGCGAGGAGCTCCGGGGGAAGCCCGAGCGAGTAGAGCGAACAGGTGAATGAAATCGCACGCGGGAGTGCCACGCCATCGAGCTCTCGCGCGTACCCGAACAAGCCGGTGTGCAGCTTGCGAGCTCGACGCTTTGGGACGTACTTGGCGATATTGTTGATCAGAGGCGCGAGCGCGGGAATGAGACCTCTATACGCTGCGCTATAGCGGTCGATAATCGACAGGGCGCGCTCAACGTCGATGGGGGTTGCGGGTCCGATTTGCCGCGTCTTCAGGTACTCGCAGGCCGTATGTACCTTTTCGACCGGATTGTCAAACTTGAAAGCAGATTGAATCGTGAAGGTGACTACGCTCGGGTACTCAGTGCCGACCCTCACCGCAGTCTGTGGTGATAGACCTCCGCGGAATGGAGCGGACCCCATGCCAATAATCGGGTGGAGACGCACTCCGATGCGGTTCGAGAGCGCATCCAGACGCGCAAGAGCGATTTTGTTGGCCAGCGCAGCGGAGACGAGTCCGTAGTTCATAGCCGTATCGGATCGAGCGAGAAAAACGCGCTGATCCGTGATTCGCTTATCGCTCAGATACTCCGCGACGATTTCGTCCGCTTTAAGCATTGTCGGCACGTCTTCAAAAAGCGGGATGACCTGGATATGAGTCGGCAGGAAGTCCCCAATCCATTCAGCGATTGTGATGTCGTCATTACGGAATCGTACCTTCTGGCGCGCTATAATGTGGTCGGTGTAGTAGCGGTAAACACGGTCGATGCAGCGCGCAGACGTCGTCATTGGCAAGATGACCTCAAAGATGGGTGGGGTGTCGCACCCATAAAAAAGACGAGCAGTGTCAAATGACCTGGGGATGCTCTCGAGGATCTCGAGCAGAATCTTGGCCTCGGTTCTCTCCACGGTAGGATTCGGAGCGCGCAGCGTGATGCGCAGGTCCTCGCCAATAGTGTGATTGCGAAAGTACTCGGGATAGAAGGACAGCAGCTTCTTGACGACGTATGTGTCGATCTCTTTGCCTTCGACGTCCCACATCTGCTCGTCGCATCCCAAGTGCGAGAATGCGTAGTAAGCCTCGCGGATTTCGTCCTCCCCGAAGAGGACCGAAGAGGATGCGAAGAATGGCAACGACGCATTGTCGGGATGCTGGGTACTCATACAACGGGGAATCTTCAATTCGAACCTCTTTCCTGATTGCATGGCTGACGATCCTTTAGAAAAAAGCATCTTGCCTGCGTTGTGTTTAAGCATAGCCCGGTTTTAACCTTATTCCATCCGCTATCATTGGCGAGCCCTTTGCTGACAAAAGTAAGGCAAGCGCCTGCCAACAGGACGGCTATAATGACCCAGTAAGCGAGATGGGGTTTGCCCATATCTTTAACGATGCCGTTTATCCAGGGCATGGCAAGGCCGGCGACTCCCCCAGGAGGTGAATACCAGACCGTAATTCAGACCGAAGTTTTTCAATCCGAAATAGTCTTTCGTGAGAGCCGGGAAAATAGACAGATTTGCGCCATAGTTTGCGCCGATGAGAATAACCAAGAGCAACGTCGGCAGCCATAAAGCGCCCCAGGAAGCTCCTGCCGCCGCAAAAGAGAGCAGCAACACGACGATTGCCTGGAATATGAAAACAATAAACAATGTCGACTGCCGGCCGATTTTATCGGAGACACTGCCCGCAAGAATCCGGCCGCTTGCATTGCCGACCGCCAGAACGGCCACTGCAATGAAAGCCAGTTCGCCCATGGATTTCTTGCCGAGGTCTGCGGCAACGCTGATGAACATCAGGCCGGCCCCCGCCGCCCCGAAATACATCAGCCACATAATCCAGAATTGACCTGTGGAAATCATTTGTTTCCATGTCATTTCATTTTTCTTCAGGGCGGTTGCACTGGTGTTTGTTTGGGTTGAGGGCGCTACGTGTCCGGCTGGCGGATTTTTAAGAAGTTGCGATAATCCGACGACCACAATCAAAAAAGAAATGCCGAAAACCAGCATGGTATTGGAAACGCCTTTTTCAATAATCTGTGTTCCTGATGCCCCGATGGTTGACGTCTGGAAGGCGTCCAGAAGGACCGATGCAAGCGGCGCAATATAGACAGAGGCCAGTCCGAAACCGGCGACCACGATTCCGGCAATCAACCCTGTTTTTTCAGGTGGGAACCATTTAACCGCGGGCGGCGTCGCCGATGCATAACCGAAGCCGATGCCCATTCCGGCCATGACTCCGAAGCCGATCACGAAGCCAAGCAATGATGACCCGGAAAAAGCGGCAACCATGCATCCGGCGCCTACCAGGATCCCCCCCATGGTGGCTACTTTTTTTGGACCGATTTTATCCTGCAGCCATCCTGCCGGAACCATGGCCAGCGCAAAGCAAAACGCGGCCACCGAATACGGCAGGGCCTTATCGGCATTTGTCCATCCCCATGAATCGGGGATGCCGTTTTTAATGACGCTCCAGGCGTAAAGAACACCCAAAGCAAAATTGATTCCGGTTCCGGCCAGCGCAACTATCCAGCCTGTACGCATTGATTTTTCCATTGAATTCTCCCTTCCAAGTTAATCAAAAAGCTCATGCAGAAATGACTTCTTCTTTTTATAGTGCTGTCCGTAATAGCGGTCGCGGTTTTTGTCAAAGTGACTCTCGCGCCGGTCATCCTCGCGCTCCTGGCGGGGCGGGGTGGGCGTTATTTCAGACGAAGCGCGCTCGATAATTTTATCCAGCTCGCCGCGATCCAGCCAGACGCCGCGGCATTTTGAGCAGAAATCGATTTCCACCCCCTGGCGTTCACTCATTGTTAAGGGTACATTACATACTGGGCAATTCATAATTTTTCCTCCTTTTTCATAAAAGATTTGAACATGTCAATAGGCACCGGGAAAACGATGGTCGAATTGTTTTCGCCGGCGATCTGATTGAGCGTCTGCAAATAACGCAGTTGAAGCGACATCGGCCGCGTTTTCATCAAGGCGGCCGCTTCAATCAGTTTCTGTGCGGCTGGAAATTCGCCTTCTGCGTTGATGACCTTCGCCCTTCTTTCTCTTTCCGCTTCGGCCTGTTTGGCCATTACGCGCTTCATCTCCTCCGGCAAATCAATGTGTTTAACTTCAACCAGCGATATCTTGATGCCCCATGGATCGGTGCTTCGATCCAGGATTTCCTGCAGATGCATATTGATTTTCTCCCGCTCGGACAATATTTCATCCAGTTCAACCTGACCGCAGACACTTCTTAAAGTTGTTTGCGCAAGCTGGGCGGTTGCCTATAGAAAATTCTCTACGCCTACAACAGCCGCATTGGCATCTATAACAAGAAAATAAACAACCGCATTAACTTTGATGGATACGTTATCCTTCGTAATGACATCCTGCGGCGGAACATCCGTCGTTATGGTCCGCATATCCACCCGGACAATTCTGTCGATGACGGGAATGATCATGATCAAACCCGGCCCCTTTGCGGCCCTGATTCTACCCAAACAAAAAACAACTGCTCTTTCATACTCATTTAGCACTTTAATCGCGGAGGCCAAAAACATGACCACCATCGCGGTTATAACAATCACGGGAATCGGTAAAGCTCCAATCATTTTTTCTCCTGCTATCGATTCGTTTCGGCTTTCTGAACCTTCACATCCATTAACACAATTTCCTGCATCACCGGTAGCCGAAAATGCAGACCTTCATTTAGAACTTGCTTTTGCACGGCGCCGAAATTAAGAACTATACCTCTTTGCCCCGCGCCTCTCGCCGCCTGGTTCAATGTCGTTTCTCCGGTCTATCCGCCCTGTCCAAAGTCTCCCGCACCTTCCTGGCCAGTTCCAGGGAGGAGAAGGGCTTCGGGAGGAAGGAGACTTCCTCGTCGAGAACGCCCCGGTGGACGATCACGTTGGCCGTATAGCCGGACATGAAGAGACACCTCATGGCGGGCCGGAGGGGCCGGAGGCGCTCCCGCAGTTCCCGGCCGTTCATCTCGGGCATCACCACGTCGGTGAGGAGCAGGTGGATCTCCCCCGCGAACCCCTCGGCCATCGCCAGGGCTTGCCGGGGAGACTGCGCCGCCAGGACCCGGTAGCCCATCCCTTCCGTAGCGCCTAAATTACAGGGTGGGAAGTGTCTCATTTATATCGGCACAGAGGGCCGCCCGCTCTGAAGATATATCAGCCACTTAACCGCGCATATGCTTCTTCCATTTGTGATGCGATCTCTTTGAATGCCTTGAGCGCCTCCGGATCAAAGTGGTAAGGCATTGTCCTGCCGTCGCCTTCGGTGATGATCCTGCGTGCTGTTTCATGTTCAAATGCCGGTTTATAAACGCGAGGGTTTCTCAGTGCGTCGTACTGGTCGGCGATAGCTGTTATCCTTGCAGGAAACGGTATCTGTGCGCCTTGCAATCCAAAGGGATAACCGCTCCCATCCCATCTTTCGTGGTGTCCTAACGCTATCTCTTTTGCCAGCGCAAGCCTGGCATGTTCGCCGAGTATCATAGAGCCATGAATCGTGTGAGTCTTCATGCCTTCCCACTCATCAGGGGACAGTTCGCCGGGTTTTCTCAAGATGTCCGGATGAATGTGAATCTTTCCCACATCGTGCATCTGTGCCTGACGCCTTATTGTGTTTATAAATTCTTCCGTCATTCCGAGATGTCTTGAGAGAATCGCCGCATACTCGCCGACCCTTAATATGTGATTCCCGGTATCTTCGTCATTTGCCTCGGCTGCCCTTGCAAGGGCATGGAGCGTATATGTAAATGCATCATCCACCTCTTTTATCTGCGCTGAAAGCGACCTCAGAAACAGGCTCTGGATCACAAGGCTTCTTAAGACAGCGGCATCGTAATTGGTAACATCCCTTCCGTAATTGAGGGCAAGGATAATAAGGTCGCCGCTTAAATAACAAACCATGTTGGAGACAGATATCCCTGCAGACTCGATTTTTGCGGCAATCTGCCCCGCCTCCTGATTTTCGCGGTCGTCATCGTTAAAAAAGGTTATTGTTGAATCGCTTGCAGGCAGACGCAGTTCATGCTGGAGGTCTAATTTAATAGGTTTTCGCTCAAGTTCGCCGGAAACGGAGACGAAGCGATGCCACTGCCAGCGGCCGGTGTCAGACGGTATTCCGGTAATGATCATCCGGGGTTTCTCTGCCATTTCCTCGTTCTGCCCGATAACCAGACGAACAATACTGTCAATCCTGGCCATAAAATCGAAACTGAGGGGGTCGAATGTCTTTACGATCTTCTCTCCAAAGGATGTGAGGTTGTTGATATTGTTGTATGCATCGTTCAGTCTGTCATTGATATCCTTCATCTTCAGCAGCATCTTTACCCGCGCAAAAACCTCTTCTGCATTAAAAGGCTTCGTGATTAAGTCTTCCGCCCCGGCTTCGATGCTCTGAATCCTGTCCTTCCGGGACTGCAGTGCCGTAATCATGACGACAGGGATATTCCCGTGCCTTTCGTCCTCTTTTATCATCCTACAGGTATCAAAACCGTTTATCCCGGGCATCATAACATCCAGAAGAACAAGATCTATCGTCTTTTCGCCTATCCTCGCCAGCGCCTCCCTGCCGTTTGCGGCGGTGATCACCTCATAACCCTTAGACACAAGCAATGCCTCAAGAAGCTTCAGATTCATAGGCTCATCGTCAACACACAGTATCCTTTTTTGTGTATTCATAAAACCCTTCATTTCTCCATCAACTTCTTAACTTCATTCGCCAGCTCTTCCCTTGTAAGCTTTCCCTTTTCATATATATGACTTGCCTTGCCCTCGAGCCTCTTTTTATCCTCGAATGAAAGATCCATTGCCGTTAAAACAATTATTGGAATATCTGCCGTCTTCTTGTCCCTGCTCAAGATGTCGGCCACCTCGAAACCGCTTATCTCAGGCATCATAAGGTCGAGGACTATCATGTCCGGCAAATCCCTCTTTACCGCCTCCAGCCCCTCCCTGCCGCCGGAGGCCCTGACAATGCCGCAGCCGGCGGCGGCAAGCGCCTTCTCCACAATATCCAGTGTTTTGGGATCATCTTCGATTACGAGCACGCGTTTGCCTAAAGGGGTTTTCTTTTCATTCGGTTTCGGCGCCGTGCCTATCGGCAGGCCGGCGGGTGGGGCGCTCTCGGACTTGACAGGCTGCTTAACCGGGATGGTAAATATGAATTTACTGCCTTTGCCGAATTCGCTTTCGACCCATATCCTTCCTCCATGAAGCTCCACCAGCCTTTTTGTCAGCGCCAGGCCAAGCCCGGTGCCTTCGTAACGCTTGGTGTACGGCGATTCAAGCTGCGTGAACTCGTGAAAGAGCCTCTGCATATCCTCGCTCTTGATCCCGATGCCGGTATCGATGACCGATATTTCAATAGAATCAGTTTCTTGCTGACTGCCGGCCTTTCGTGCATATATGTTGACGCTGCCCCCTTCCGGCGTAAATTTCACCGCATTGTTCACGAGATTGAACATGATCTGCTTGAGCTTCCTATCATCAGCCTCGATCATGTTATCTGCTTCTGGTTCTATTTCGAGACTTAGCTTTATGTTGTGCTTAATCGCTTTCTCCTGGAGCATTACGATTGCTGCGCCAAGAGCATCTCGCAGGGGAAAACTGCAGAGCTCAAGATCCATCTTGCCGGATTCGACCTTGGAGAGATCCAGGATATCATTGATGAGACCAAGCAGATGCTCGCCGCTGTTATGAATATTCTTTACATACTCCCGCTGCTTTTCATTGAGTCCTCCGTAAAGCTCCGCTGTCAGAATCTCCGAAAAACCGATGACGGAGTTAAGCGGCGTTCTGAGTTCATGGCTCATATTTGCCAGGAACTCGGACTTTGCCTTTGATGACTTGGCAAGATTGAAATTGGCCTCCACAAGCTCCCTTTGGTGCGCCTGAAGCTCTTCGTTCATGGTCTGAACCTCTTCATTCATCGACTGGAGCTCCTCGTTTGCGCGTGAAAGCTCCTCGGACAATGCCTTCTGTGCGAGATCGTCTTTAACGCCCTGCAGTCCTATTGCCAATTGCGCCGCTATCTTTTCAATGCTTTCCATCTCCTTCTCGGCAAAGCCCTTAAAAGAGGCAAGCTCAAGGGCGGCTATCGGCTCACCTTTATAAACCAAGGGGACGGCGATTATATCTTTAGGCACCAGAGCGCCGATGCCCGTGTTTACTTTCAGGTAGGTATCAGGCGGGATATCTTTAAGCGTGAGCATTCTTTTCTGGGCGATGCATTCAGAGCAAAGCCCTCCGACCGTCTCGGGCGTCTGAACGGCAAAGGCGGAACACGGCACGCATTTTTGGTCTTCAAGGACATAAAAAACCCCTGCATCCATGTATGCTTGCCCGCTCAATTTTGTGAGGGAGGCATCACATAAATCCTTGATGCCGGAAAAGGGGCTGTTAAGGAATGTAAGGAAATCTGTGTATTTCTTCTCGGAAATTTCCCTGTCTTTAAGCTCATCTGTCAGGCGTCGTGAAGAAACTAGAAGCTCCGCCCCCCTATAAGCAAAAAAACCTCCGATTGACAGCATCAGCAAGGTAATGCCGACAAGCCAGAACGTTATCTGTCTTACCGGCTCAATAACAATACGCTCATCCTTCTCCACAACCACGCCCCAGCCGAATTCTCCAGCAGGCTGGTATGCGGCTATTACAGGCTCTTTGTCTTGAGGAGACACTGTCCTCTCAACACCTTCATGACCCTGCATAAGCCTTTGGACCACCGGCGCAGATGAGAGGTCTATGATTCTGTCCACCGCATAATCATCGTGATAGATAAGAGCCCCTTTTTTATCCACCACATAGATATCTTTCACGTTTATGACGGCGCTGCCAATGACGCTCTTTATATAATCATCTTTGGGATGCAATACGAGTATCCCGATAATACCGCCCTCTACTATGATGGGCAGGGCGATCGCGAAAAGATACTTCTGGGGCGGCGCCAGCCTCATATAAAACTCCGAGACGTAGGGATTCCAGCTTTCGGATACCCCTTTATACCAGTCCCTGTCCGAAAAATCGAAGCCTATGATCTCCGGTCGATAAGGGTAATTGGAAAGCTGAACACCATTAGGGTTGGTTATGTAGGCGCGCTCTATGGTGCGGGAGTTATCTACGAGAAGCTTCAAGGTTCTTTCCACTTCCTTCATGTCGCCTTTCTTTAGCGCCGCCAAAAGATACGGCCTGGTCGCATACGCCTTGCCCACCTCTATATCGCTTTTAAGTCCGTTCTCTATGTTGTTGGCAACGATAACGGCAAGCCCTTTGTTTTCCGTTATTATCCTCTCTTTGAGGGCGGCCGTTATATCGAAATGAACGAACATGGCGACGCTCGCAAGCGGAATCGCGACCAGAAGCATCCCCGCGAGAATAACCCTCCACCTCTCTTTTAATATCCATTCTCTCATTTAACTCTCCTGAATAGCTTTGTCTTACGCAGCGCCTCTTCAAAGTCGTTCATAAGCTCCGGAGGCATCGCCTCAGCCTCTCCCAAGGCCAGGCAGCCGCTTTGCAAAATAAAACCTGAAAGGCTGTTTAAGACCTTCTTACAGGTGTCCTGCTCAAAATATATGAGAACATTCCGGCAAAATATGAGGTGATAGTCCGAAAATATACCCTCCCTTGGAGGGGAGAGGTCTGTAACATCATGATAGGCGAAGGTCACCATCGACCGGATTTCTTCGTCCAGCCGGTAAAGACCATCCTTGAAAGTAAAATGCCTGTCAAGACAGCCCTTCTTAACCTCTGAAAGGGAATCGGCGCTGTATAAAGCCTTCTCTGCATCTTTCAGCGCCTGCCTGTCTATATCTGTCCCGATAATGAATACCTTCGGAGATATTGCCTCTTTTTTAATAAACTCCTTAAGAAGGATGGCAAGGGAATAAGGCTCCTCCCCCGTGGCACACCCCGCGCACCATATCCTCAGGGTATCATCCTTAAAAGCATCCATGATCTCGGGAAGGACAAATTCATGGAGCGCCTCAAATACAAAGGGATTTCTGAAGAAATAACTTACCTTAATGGTAAGTGAATCTATCAGGGCATCCATCTCTCCCGGGTTTTCGATGAGATATTTATGGTAGGAGGCATAATCCGGCATCCCTGTTGCGGCAAGCCTGAGCTGGAGGCGCCGCCTTATTGTGCCGGGCTTGTAGACAGTGAAATCAATTCCCCTCAAGCCCCGGACATGCTCCATGAGGGCATGGAGGCTGCCGGCCGTTATGTCATGATCAAAGCCCGTCGTAATCATGGGGTTCTCCGTTAGATAGTCCTCTACACAGTGGTAGTAGCCCGAAGACTCCGATGTCCCCGCCGAGCAGTACCGCATCGGGATTCCGTTGAGCGACCTTCCGGCAGAACTTCAGGATGTCCGGCCGTTGCAGGAAATTCAGGTGGATGTCCGTCATCCAGGCGATGTTTCGCCTGCCGGACATGGATCGTCTGCCGGGCGTTGAGGTCGGCGACGGCGGTCTCCTTGGCCCCTGATAGAAGGCATGGAACAGGAACAGACAGGCGGCGATCCAGATGGCAAAGGCTATAAAATAGTAGTGTTTTCGCATGGCTCCTTAATGTCCCTGCACCAACTCTTTACGATATCGGTTGATGAAGCGCCTCTGTTGCTCGACCGGCGCCCCAACCGTTCTCGCGATGAATATCCAAGCAAGCATCCACCACGCTTGGATCATATAATGTACCCCGGTTCCGCAGGATCTCTTCTAAAGCCGCATCAATGCCCAGAGCAGGTCGGTATGGGCGATGGGAAGACATTGCTTCGACCACATCGGCCACACATATAATTCGTGCTTCCAGAAGGATGTTTTCTCCCTTGAGCCCGGAGGGATACCCGCTTCCATCCATTTTCTCGTGATGTTGCTCTATGCTATCGCAAAGCAGCCGGTCCAAACCTTCCTGACCAAGGAGTTCGGAACCTCTTCTGGCATGAGTTTTAACCAAAGCGAATTCCTCTGTGGTGAGCAGTGCAGGTTTAATTAAAAGATCAAGAGGTATCGCTACCTTGCCAATGTCATGGAGCTTCGCGGCGATGGAGAGCCTTTCGAGTTCTTCCTCTGAAAACCCAATTCGCTGACCGATGAGACGGCACAAGTCGCTCACCCGGGTTTGATGCTTGGCGGTGTATAAATCTCTGAGTTCATGAAATCTTCCAACAACGTTCACCATCTTATGGAAAGCCTCTCTGATTTCCTTTTCAAGAGTCATCGTTTCCCGGATGTCTCGTATAATTTTCACGAGGCCTTGGAATTCACCGTTTGAAAAGAGAGGACTCATCGTTATTTCAACATCGATAAGGCGCCCTGCCTTTGTCAGTCGGCATGTTCGGTATCGACTTGTGTTTTTTCCCGTTTTTGCCAGGGAGACGAGGTTAAGGTGCATTTCTAAAGCATCTTTCGGGATCAAGAGCTCCGGCAGGTACTGGTGGAGAAATTCCTTTCTGCTGAAACCGAAAAGCTTTTCAGCGTGAGCATTTGCAAAAACAACCATCTCATCTGCATTAATGATGAAAACAGCATCGCCCGCAGTATCAAGGGCGATTCCATATAGCTTCTCCAGTCTTGCATCGAGATCACATTCCATTACGCTATTCCGATCCATCGACAATGTCACACCGCTGCCAGGCAAATCGTTTTGGATATCCTTCGTAATGACATCCTGCGGCGGAACATCCGTCGTTATGGTCCGCATAGCCACCCGGACAATTCTGTCGATGACGGGAATGATAAAAACCAGCCCCGGTCCTTTGGTGGGCAGAAGACGGCCAAGACGGAACACGACGGCGCGTTCGTATTCGTTCAATACCTTGACGTCCGCGGCCAGAAACGCTATAACAAGCGCCACGCCGACGAGCACAGGTATGGGCAATAATTCAATCATCATGGGTGTACTTTCTTGCAATCCGCTGGCGGCAAATTACTTCTTAAAAACGGAAAAGAGTTTATCGAGACCCGATTTTTCCATTTTGGAGACTGCTTCCATCTCTCCGGCATCCAGCCAGATGCCCTCGCATTCCGAACACTTATCGATTTTGACGCCTTTGTAATCGATTTCAATCAATTCCATGCCGCATTTCGGGCAGCGCATGAAATGCAGATCCCTTAGCTGCCGACGCTCTTCGACTTTGAGCTTTTCGTGTTTTTCGCGCTCGATTTTCTGCTGTTTTTCATACTCCAGTCGCGCAAAATATTCTTCTTCGTTTTCGCTTGGATTCATGGAAAAACCTCCTCAGGGTTATTTATCGGTTGGTTTCGGATTGCCGAAATAGTATTCTGCTTCCTGGAAATTGTGATCGACGCGGCTTTTAAAATCGTCGCAGAATTTTTTGTGTGTTTTCGTCCAGTCGGCAACCGCTTTTTTACCTTCATCCGGGAACAGGGGCGACTTTTCCCAGAACTGCTTGACCATTCTATCCGTTTGTTCATGCGCGGCGGTAAGCGCCCGGAAGTTATCGTCAGAGACTGCTTTATTGAACGCGATCATCTGTTTGACCAGTTGGTTCAGGTCCATAGGGAACTCCTTGATTAAAGAATCGTTTTTATCGTTTCATGTTCGATAAACATCTTACGCCGCATGCTTTTTTCCCTGACGGATAAAAATGCGTTGCCGCAGCCACTTCTCCAGCCCGATAATCCCGTAAACCGCAAGGGCGATAACAATAATTATCACCCAATCTCTGCCGGAAATCGGTGCGCTCTGGAAAATTTTATTCATAAACGGCGCGTAGGTGTAAAGCAGCTGAAAAACAATCATGATGCCGCTGCCGACCAGTACCCAAGGATTGGAAAATATCCCGATTCTGAACATGGATTTGGTGAGCGACCGGCAATTGAACAAAAACGTCAGCCCAATCATTACGAAAAGATTAACCGCCACAGTACGAGCTTCTTCGAGCGGGTAACCGCTGGCTTGCTGCCAGGTGAAGATGGAAAAGACCGCCGCCAGCATCAGTGCGGATACCAGCAAGATTCTCATGATGACGACACCCGACAAAATCGGGCTGTCCGGATGCCTGGGCGGATAGCTCATCGTATCTTTATCCCCCGGTTCGAAGGCCAGCATCAGGCCCAGCAAAACCGCCGTGGTCATGTTGATCCAGAGAATTTGCACCGGCAATATGGGCAGTGTCATGCCACTCATGATCGCGGCCAGAATGACCAATCCTTGACCGCCGTTGGTCGGCAGCGTCCAGGTAATAAATTTGACCAGATTGTCGAAAGTCCTGCGTCCTTCTTCAACCGCCGCCGTGATGCTCGCGAAGTTATCGTCGGTGAGCACCATGTCCGCCGCTTCCTTGGATACATCCGTGCCAGTGATGCCCATAGCAATGCCAATGTCGGCCTGCTTGAGGGCCGGTGCGTCGTTGACGCCGTCGCCGGTCATGGCCACAACATGCTTGCGAGCCTGAAGCGCTTCCACCAGCCGAAGCTTCTGCTCCGGCGCTACCCGCGCGAAAACGGATGTCTTTTGTGCCGACTCAATCAGTTCCGCATCGGTCAGACTCTCCAGTTGTTTTCCGGTCAAGGTCGCGGGGACGGCATTGTTCTTGCCATTACCCTGGCCGATGCCCAGCTGCCGGGCGATTTCCGTAGCGGTCACCGCGTGATCGCCCGTGATCATTTTTACGTCAATGCCCGCACTGCGACACATGCCGACAGCGGCAATCGCTTCCGTTCGCGGTGGATCAATCATACCCTGCAATCCGATAAACGTAAGACCCGACAGGCAATCATCCACGTCCAGATGTTCTGTATCAGTTCTTTTGCGTGCCAGCGCCAGTAAGCGTAGGCCTTGCGAGGCCAGCTCGTCCGATTTTTTGAAAATCAAATCCATATCCAGCGCGGCCGCGCCGCCATCTGACTTCAGACGATTGGCGCAGGCCTCCAGAACCTTTTCAATCGCGCCTTTGATATAAATCATCTTACGGCCATCGGCAGACTGGTGCAGTGTTGCCATGAACTGGCGTTCCGATTCAAAGGGAATGACATCCAGCCTCGGCATGATTTCATTGACCTTCCGGGTTGTCAGGCCGGTTTTGCCCGCTACGGTAATCAGCGCGCCTTCCGTCGGATCTCCTTCGACGCGCCAGAGATTATCTTTCTCAATCACACGCGAGTCGTTGCACAAAAGTCCGGCCATCAGAGTCTCGAAAAGCGCTGCGGGCAATTCCGCAGCCATCGGCGCGCCATCGTGAAGGATATTGCCAACGGGCGCGTAGCCGTTGCCTTCGATCTCATAGAGCGCATCGCCTGCAAAAATCCTGCGCACGGTCATCTGGTTTTCCGTGAGCGTACCGGTTTTATCCGAACAGATCACCGTGGTGCTGCCCAGGGTTTCCACCGCCGGCAGCTTGCGGATGATGGCTCTCCTCTTCGCCATGCGATTCACGCCGATGGCCAGCGTGATGGTCACGGCGGCAGGCAGTCCTTCGGGAATGGCCCCGACAGCCAGAGCGACGGCCGCCATGAACATATAAATGGCGGTTTCACCGCGCCAGAGGCCGACGCCAAACGTGAGCACCGCCAGCGCCAGAATGGCAATCAAAAGAATCTTGCTGAAAGAGGCGATTTTCTTGGTCAGCGGCGTGGACATATCCGTCGCCTGCGCGATCATCTCAGAAATGCGTCCCGTCTCGGTCTGGTCGCCCGTGGCGATAACGACCGCCTGCGCCTGGCCGTAGGTGACCAGCGTGCCCGCATAAGCCATGTTGCGGCGGTCGGCCAGTATGGTTTCCGGATCCAGAACATCTTCTTTTTTTATGACGGGGACGGACTCTCCGGTCAGCGCGGATTCATCCACCTGCAAGTCCCGGCATTTAAGCAGGCGAACGTCGGCGGGCACCTTATCGCCGGATTGCAACGAAACGATGTCGCCCACGACCAGATTGACGGAATCGATGGACATCCACTTGCCGTCGCGCAAGACGGTTGCCTGCGTAGTCATCAGCTTTTTGAGTGATTCAATGGCCTTTTCAGCTTTCGACTCCTGAATAAACCCAATGATGGCATTGACAATAACGACGCCGAAAATGACGGACGAATCAACCCATTCCTGTAAAAACAGTGTGATGAAAGCCGCTGCCAGCAGGACATAGACCAGTGGTTGATGAAACTGCAGCAGAAATCGGATCAGCGGTCCTTGCTGTTTTTTGGCCGTTACTGTGTTGGGGCCGAAACGCGTCAGGCGGTGTTTGGCCTCAAAAGGGGACAGGCCCTTGGCGGGATGCGTTGTCAAAAGGGTGGTGACTTCTTCAGCCGGGCAGTGATGCCAGTGCTTGCTAATTAAAAATTCCACGAAAGAACCTCCGTTTATGGTTTAACCTTTTTTGCTACATCCCCCACACCAATAAACGGTACGGCTCCGGCGCCTGTTACCTGGGGAAGTATTCCATTCCATTTATCGATGGCTTTCATGTTGGCTTCAATCTTCCGCAGTTCGATCAAGTCCGGCGAAATGTTTGCTCTCTGCAAGCGGAGGGATTCCGCTTCGGCTTTCGCCGTGGTAATTTTTTGTTCCGCTTCGATCTTGATCCTATCGAGATCCCTTTTTGCTTTTAGAGCCAACTGTTCCGCCGTTTGTTTGGACTCGATGGCCTCGGTAAAAATTTTCGAGAAACTGAAGGTCACAATGGAAAAGGCGTCAACGGCAATATTGTTCACGAGAAGCCTTTCCGTCAGAGCTGCCCTCATTGCCTCGCTGACGGCAGGCCTCTTGGTGATCAGCTCCTCTGCCGAATACTTGGCGGTTACGGCCTTGACGACCTCCAAAATGGCGGGGTCAATGATGCGCTCCTTAAAATGGACACCGAGGTTCTGGTAGACAATATTAGCCTTATCTGGAACAACGTGATAATTCAAGGCCACGCGGGATGTAACATCCTGAAGATCTGCCGAGGCTGCCGCCGCATCCGTCTCGGCCTTCTGAACCTTCACATCCATCAAC
>WRPE01000085.1 GCA_009773315.1 Syntrophaceae bacterium | reverse complement strand
TATATGCCATATTTTAAATATTTTGTCAAGAAAAAATTGCTGTTTATTGAATTATTTTAATGCGTTAAATGACTTTTGACTTTTTACAGGGGCATCAATAATAGTACGACATGTAACCCGTTTGCAGCATGGTCGTCACCCCGGCGAAGGCCGGGGTCCAGTTCAATAAGCCTATAGAGAGGTTTGAACAACGGTTTATTTCAGAATAATAGAAGTTTTTACCAATTTTTCAAATATTGCATTTCAATTCCGGCCGATAAATCGGTCCCGAATCAGTTGAAAAGGTTATGACGAGTCCATTTTCCCTCCATATGCGACCTCATTTATCCCGGGTTATCGGTTTTCCCGTGCGTAAAACGCACGCCTCCCTGAGTCATGCCGTTTTCAGTATTCTGGTAGCCCGGGAGAGATTGAATGCCATTTGCCGGAAGAGCGCATCGAGCGCATTCTTAATCAACCTTGGAAACCTCGCCCGATACGCCTTGTTGTATAAATGGCTTAATCCGAAATATTGCTCCACGATGTACCGGACTTTGGAAATTGCTTTGTTACGTTCTTTCTCATATTCTGTAAGCTCGTTGCCGATGGTAGATTTGCGCATAATGCCGTCTTCAATTTTATTCATGGAAAGGAATTCTCGATTCGGTTTTCCAAAATACCCTTTATCCGCAAACACCTTCTTAATGGGGTCTGTCGTACGAGTGACCTTTAGGTTATGACAACTGCCGGCCACACAAAGAGGGAGATAAGGACTGTCATGATGAGAAGCAGGCGTCATCCCCGTGGACAGGACAAACCCATATTTAACATCCACAGAAGCATGTTCCTTGATTCCGTAATGGGCAACGCCATTTTTAACCGTCCAGTCCGATTCCAGATCGCGGGAGAATTTAAGCGCCTTGCCGTTTATATCCAGCTTACCCTCTGGCGTTTCTCTTGTAACCGTCTTGCCCACCCATCTTTACGTATGCCGCCGGTCGGGGTATGAGTTTCGCCAGTAGTGAAAGAAGACTTTTTCAACTGGAGGCGGGATGATG
>WRPE01000072.1 GCA_009773315.1 Syntrophaceae bacterium | reverse complement strand
TCTTACAAAAAATGAAAATGTAGTGGCACAAACTTGATCTGCGGCTGTAACTCGCCATTTTTACTGAATATTATTTTTTTAACTGTCAAAGTCGGGATTGACTGAGTAACAAAACAATACAGTGGACTTGATTTGTTCGCCGCTTATTTCTTTCCTGTTGCATGAAAACATGGGAGTGTTGTTCCATTAAAGGACCATCGACGGGTTAGGAAGATAGAAAAAACACTGGATTTCCGAGGACCTGAAGTTTACACGTCAGTGCCGAAAATGACCAAATGAGTCGAAAAATTGCCACGTCGCCCGAGGGGCGGCAATGACATTCCTTTGTTTTTATTGTGCCTTCGGTCTTCAGCCTTCAGCCTTCAGCCTTGAACCCTGAACCCTGAACCTTGAACCTATTTTTCAATCTCAAACTTTGATTTTTCCGCGCCGCAGACTGGGCAGTTCCAGGAATCGGGGATGTCTTCAAAACGGGTGCCGGAGGCGATGCCGCTGTCGGGGTCGCCTTTTTCGGAATCATACACATAACCGCAAACGGTGCAGACATATCGTGCGGCGGCTGGTTTCGGTTTGGTGGCTGCCGTGTCCTGATCGTAGGTCGGCGCGGTCTTCGGGGATTTGCCGCCTTTGACGTTTTGATAATAGGCGTAAGTCATCGGTTTTCCTTCGCCTGTCAGATCCGCCTCGACGACCTTGCCCAGAAAGATCGTGTGCGTTCCACAATCGAGTTCGCCTTCCACTTCGGTTTCAATAAAGCCTACCGCGTAGTCCAGAACGATGGGCACGCCGGTTAGCCCGGGCTTTGTTTTGACAGCTTTGAGCTTATCAACATCACGACCGCTTTTAAAACCAAACAGGCCGATGAAGGTCATCGGCGCGGCTTCCGATACGATAGAAACCGTAAATTTTCGGCTGCTCTTGATCAATTCATGGGTGTAATTTTCTTTATTGATGCAGATGATCACCGTGGCCGGTTTGGAGGTGGCCTGCATAATGGAATTAGCAATCTGACCGTTGAATTTTCCGTCCTGACCGGATGTGACAATATATAGGCCGTAACTGATGTGATGAAGGGCTGCTCTGTTCATTTTTTCTTTCCTCTTTCCCAGATTAATTTTATGGGTCGAACTTATAACCGAATTTTATTTTCCGCGCCACGAAATTTCTTTAAGGGTTTTTTCTTTTGACAAATTGCGGTTTCTCTTATAGTGACTTCAAATACTAGATATTTTGTGCTTTTATCTGATCGGACCGGGCATGTAAACGCTGGATTAAATACAAAGAAACCTTCCAGCGCCATATCCATCGTTGATCCAAAAGAAAGAGAATAAATCATGATGACTTATCAAGAGTTTATGCAGAAAAAATCCTTTAACTTTGAAGAGATTCTGGCTTTTGCCTATGGAACCCTTGTCTCGGACCCGCCGCCTTTTTTTGACGCTCGGCTGCCCGCGCCGCCGTTTCTCATGGTGGACCGCATAACGTTGATGGAAAGTAAAGGGAATGCCGGGAAAATAATCGCCGAACAGGATATTCGTCTGGATGCCTGGTATTTTCAATGCCACATGCCGGGCGACCCGGTGCAACCTGGATGCCTGGGGGTGGACGCGATCTGGCAGTTGCTGGGTGTTTATTGCATCTGGCGCGGGGCGCTGGGTACGGGTCGGGCGCTGGGATGCGCCGATGTGTTTTTTAACGGTCAGATTCGCCCATACAATAAATTAGTCCGGTTTGAAATCGACGTGCGGCGTTTTTCACGTTTGAAGGAATCGGGCGCGTCCGTGGTGATCGGCGATGGCCGGATTTATGTGGATGATGAACTCATTGCCACTGTAGGGCAGGCTCGTACCGGCGTTTTTAAGGATATTGTTTATCCCGATTATCCCAGGCGGTCGAAAAATTCTGTTGGCGGGATTATGCAAAGGTAAAGAAAAAAATTGTTTGGAACCAATAAAAAATATTGAAAATCTTTCCCGATTGGGGCTATGATCGCCCGGTTTTCTTAAATCCCGCTGTTGCGGGACGAGCGTCATTTCTCCGTGAGCTTGCTCGCGATATCATGACGTTCATTTCATGCCTCGACAGCGAGCTCGCGAGGTGGTTGACTAACTTGCTTGGCTGGGACTGATTTTGAACATTATTAAAAAAATGGCCCTTTATGTTGCCTGTAAGAAATATTGCAGAACCGCGATTGAGGATCGCGCCGATTTGTCGGCAATTCGGGAAAAGCCGACGATGTCGATGATTGTCGGCATCATCCTGATCGCGTTCAGCTATGCGATCGGGTTACCGACGGTCATTGTGCTGGGCGTCCTTGCGGTCTCGATGGGAAGACCGTTGGTGGGTATCATCGGCGGAGCCATCATCTACGCGATTTCCACCATTATATTTATCATCGGCATCAAGATGGCGGGGAAAAAATATTTCCATTTGTTTTCCCGGTGGATGGTTCGGGTTGTGCTTACAAAAATTCTCGGTGAGGATGTCCGAGAGCTTTCCGAACCCGGTTTAGACAAAAAAAACTTGTAAAGTTGAGGCGTTTTAGGCGCTGAATTCGGCAGTGCTCGCGTTTCCCGCGGCTTGCTGTGGGAAATTCGAACGAATACTGAATAATATTGTTCCCTAAGAATCGAAGATTCTCCGTGGCTTGCCGCGGAGAGCTTCAATTAAACATAACGAGGTGGTCTATGAGTACAGTAGAAGAAATAATCAGTGAACTTAAAGTAAAAATTATTGCGACGCTGGGATTGCTGGATGTAACTCCCGACGATATTAAGGATGATGATCAGCTCGTGGGCGGCGATACGGGCATTGATTCCATCGATGTGCTGGAACTGGTCATGATGATTGAAAAGGATTACGGCGTCAAAATCGAGAGCAAGGAGCTGGGCGCCAAAGTATTTGCCTCGGTTCGCACTCTGGCGACTTACATTTTGCAAGCAAAGAAGCCCAAGGCTTAATCTTTGCGTAAGCCCAATACCGTTATTATTTTACGATTAAAAAGAGCATGATGGTTTCATGAAGAAAATATTGCTGATTTCCGCCAATATGATGAAAAGGCCCTATCCGGTCTATCCGCTGGGACTCGATTATGTGGCGGGCGCTTTGAATTCCAGCTATGAAACAAAAATTCTGGACATGAATGAGTTTCCATCCCTCGAAATGCTGGGGGAACAAGTCCGCAAGTACGCGCCGGATTATATTGGTCTTTCGATACGCAATATTGACAATACGGACACGATCAACAGCCGGGGCTTTCTATCCGACTATCAGGATCTGGTAGGCCAGCTTCGGCAAAATTCACAGGCGACACTCATTCTGGGCGGAAGCGGCTATACTATTTTCCCTGTGGAATTTATCCGCGCACTCGATGCGGATTACGGCATCGCCGGAGAAGGGGAGAGGTTTCCCGCGCTCCTTCTTGCGCTGGAAAGTAAAACCGATGTCACGTCCATTCCGGGTGTTGTTACGAGGCAGACTGCAACGGTTCCTTACCGGGCATGGGATGGCGAGATGCATCGGACGTTTGATCCGAATGCCGCGCACACGAATTATTATCTGTCCTACGGCGGTATGCTCAATTTACAGACCAAAAGAGGCTGCCCGTTTCGGTGCAGCTACTGCACCTACCCCCACATTGAAGGCGGCAAGATGCGGTTTTTCAAGCCGGAAGAAGTTGCGAGGCAGGCTCGCCAGTTACAGGAAGCCGGCGCCAAATATATTTTTATGACCGATTCCGCTTTCAACGCCGGCTATGAGCATAGCCTGAAAGTGGCCCAGGCTTTTATGGATGCCGGGATTTCCATACCCTGGGGAGGGTTTTTCGCTCCCACCATTCCGCCTGTCGACTATTATCAAAAGCTGGCTGACGCCGGTCTGACTCATGTGGAATTCGGCACAGAGTCGATGTGTGACACCATGCTGGGCAACCTGCAAAAACCATTTGTCACTGCGGATGTTTTTCAGGCTCATCAAAAAGTTTTGAAGGCCGGTTTGTATATCGCCCATTATTTTCTGCTGGGCGGTCCGGGTGAAAACGAAGAAACTCTGCGGGAGACATTAAGCGGCGTCGATCAGCTCGAGAAGGCGGTATTTTTCTTCTTCTGCGGCATCCGCATCTACCCGCATACGGCTTTATATGACACGGCCTTACGCGAAGGCCAGATCAGCCTCTCGCAGAATCTTCTCGATCCGGTTTTTTACCGATCTCCTTTCATCTCCGATGTGGAAATCATTAAAAGAGTCGAAGCGCATGGCGGCGGTCGTTTGAATTGGCTCGTCGGCGCGGGGGAAAGCAAGGCGACCCGGATATTACCCAGACTCTATGACCGGGGATACACAGGGCCATTGTGGGAACATCTGATTTCATGAAAAAGAACCTGCGGAACAGAAACCGGGCCGAGATCGCAGGGATGCTTTTTCTGCTTGCGGCTATCGCGGCTTATTTTATCCATCCCCTGTTTACGATCGTCCTTTTGTTGTTCTATATCGTCTTGTGTGTGGTTGCCTGTTTTTTTCCGCAGATAAATTTTCTGGGGCAGGTGGTCAGCCGGGGCAGATCAGGAAAAAACTACGTGGCTGTCACTTTTGACGATGGGCCATCAGAGCCGATAACCAGACAAATTCTTGATCTGTTGGACACATATCATATTCAAGCGACCTTCTTTGTCACCGGTGTGGCGGCTTTGCGTCATCCGGATATTATTTCTGATATGGTTGCCCGGGGTCACAGTATCGGCAATCATTCATACAGCCATAATCCCTTCGTCATGACGAAGCCTTACCAAACGCTTTACCGTGAGGTCTATGAGGCGCAGAGCGTTTTGCGAAAAATGGGTATTCAAGCGCTGGCTTTCCGTCCGCCTGTCGGCATTATTAATCCCAAGCTTCCTTCCATTCTTGAAGCCTTGGGACTTTTTTGCGTGACATTCAATTGTCGCGCCCTGGATGCCGGAAACCGCCGTGTAAAAAATCTTGCCGCCCGCATTTCGAAAAACATAAAAGCCGACGCTATCATTCTGCTGCATGATATGTCCGCCCGTCCAATCGAAGATAATGGAATTTTATTGCAAGAAATAGAAAAAATTCTTATGGAAATCATGAATAAAGGAATGCGGATCGTGCCGCTGGCTGAACTGATCGGACGGGACGTTATGATATGCGCCCCGCGCCAATGAAGCGATATTTCTTTAATCCCGCTTAAGCGGGACGAGCTTTAATTCTCCGTGAGCTTGCTCGCGATATAATGACGTTCATTTTATACATCGACAGCGAGCTCGTGAGGTGGTTGATCAATAAAAATGATGAACCTGTAAAAAGTCACCCCGCGCATTTCGCTTCGTGCTCATGATAGCCATGCGGGAAAGCATAAAACTGTTCCAGCAGCGAAAAAAT
>WRPE01000018.1 GCA_009773315.1 Syntrophaceae bacterium | reverse complement strand
AGCTTACGGAGGTGAGCATCCCCCGTGAGAGGACTTTCACCTCTCTGATCGCGCCCGCTCCCGGGCGCACAGATTCCCGCCTTCGCGGGAATGACAAATGATGATTCCGGAACATTTTACAGACGATCATGACAAATATTTTTTATTTTTTCCACCCGAATGGCAGGTAATCCTGTTTTACATGGCTCATAGCGGTATAAATATTATGCCGGATGTCAGGATTGTCGCGTTCCAGTTCGTTTAAAAGCTTTTTTACATAAATCCTTTTTGAATTTTCACTGGTTGGACATTCGTTTTTAACCGTGGGAAATTGCCGCTCACGACTGTATTTTTTTACCAGTTCCTCCCGCAGATAGGCCAGCGGACGAATAATATGCAGTTTACCTCCGAATATGCTCTGATTCGGCATCATCGTGCTGATTTCGCGCCCGTAAAACATATTGATCAGCAGCGTTTCGATAATATCGTCACGATGGTGGGCAAAAGCAATCTTATTGCAGCCTTTTTCATTCGCAATTTCAAAAATTCTTTTACGCCGCAGACGCGAACACAAAAAACAGGGGTTTTTCTTGTTAAAATCTGAATGCGAAAGCACACCGATGCCAGTCTTTTCCATAACATACGGGTATTGATGTTCCCGAAAGTATTTCTCCAATTCACGATAGGCAATGAAATCCTGATCAAAACCCATGTCGATATTCACGGCAATAAAGGAAAACTGCGGAACAAAGATCATCTTTGAGTCGAGTAAATCCAAAAGCGCGTAACTATCCGCGCCGCCGGAGATACCGATCAAGACACGGTCTCCTTCTTCAATCATGGCATAATCCAGCACAGCTTTTTCCAGCCATTTTTTCAAATGGAGAAATAATTTGGTATTTTTATCTTTCTTTACAATACCCGTCTGCAAATTCTGTTGACTCCTTTTAGCTGAAAAATAAGTTTCCTTCTATATGACTTGCTAAAAGTTATCAAGCTCGTTTGATTAACATCTTGAAATCAATCCCTCTCTCTGTTATAGTTTGGGCCAAAGCAAAAAAGGAGGTTTTTATATGCCAGAAATCATCAATATTCATGCCAGGGAAATACTGGATTCCCGTGGAAATCCAACCGTCGAAGCGGAAGTCACCACCATATCAGGATTTACAACGCGGGCAGCCGTGCCTTCAGGCGCTTCCACCGGCGAGCATGAAATGCTGGAATTACGTGACGGCAACAAGAAAAGATATAACGGAAAAGGCGTTGAAACTGCCGTTAAAAACATTCTTCACAAAATCGGACCGGAAATCATCGGTATGGATTGCCGCAGACAGCGCGATATCGACTTTGCCATGATCGAACTCGACGGCACCGCCAACAAAGGGAAGCTTGGCGCCAATGCCATCCTGGCCGTATCCATGGCGTGCGCCAAAGCGGGTGCGGAAATTTCCGGCCTGCCGCTTTACCGTTACCTGGGTGGTGTTAATGCCAATGTTCTGCCGGTACCCATGTGCAATATTCTCAACGGTGGCCAGCATGCCGACAATAACGTGGATATTCAAGAATTTATGATCATGCCGGTGGGCGCTCCCAATTTCAAGGAAGGCATCCGCATGAGCGCAGAAGTTTTCCATTCGTTGAAATCCGTTCTCAAAGGCAAAGGCTATAATACGAGCGTAGGCGACGAAGGCGGATTTGCTCCGAATCTGAAATCCAATGAAGAAGCTCTGACATGCATTATGACGGCCATCGAGAAAGCCAATTACAAAGCCGGCAAGGATATCATGATCGCTCTGGATTCAGCGGCCAGCTCCTTCTACGAGAAGGGCAAATACATTCTGGCGGCAGAAGCCAAACCCCAGAAATCCGCCGAAGACATGGTTAAATTCTATGCGGACATGGTCGAAAAATACCCGATCATCTCCATCGAAGACGGCCTGGCGGAAGACGACTGGGCCAGTTGGAAACTGTTAACCGATGAACTGGGAAGCAAAGTTCAGATCGTCGGTGACGACCTGTTTGTCACCAACGTCAAACGTCTGAACAAAGGCATCGAGTTGGGTATCGCCAACTCCATCCTGATTAAGCTCAATCAGATCGGAACTCTTACCGAAACCTTGGAAACGATGAGCCGCGCGAAAGAATCCAGTTATACCTGCGTTGTTTCCCACCGTTCCGGCGAAACGGAAGATACGTTTATGGCCGATATTGCCGTCGCCACCAACTGCGGCCAGATCAAGAGCGGTTCGCTTTCCCGCACAGACAGACTGGCTAAATACAATCAACTGATCCGCATCGAAGAAGAATTGGGCGACTCGGCCAAATACCTCGGAAAAGAGGCTTTTTACAGCATTAAACAACCGACTACGACTAGAGCCGGAAAGAAAAAATAGTCAAGGATGCTGCTTTAAACATGCAGGTGGCAAGACCGTCCCCTACAAATATAATGGAATGATTCATGAAACACTGCACTACAAAAACTTGAACAGGCGGCGCCTTAGCACTTCCAGTTGCGCCCGATTGTCCGTCAAGGTGTATGTGAATTCTCTTTTGCCGCCTTTTTCTTCTCGGGCCTGGGAAATAATTACTTCGGCGTCTTCCAGAAATTTGATGGCATTCTGATAGTTGGCCTGGGACAGGGCTTCGGCGCGCAATATTTCTCCCTTGCGAAACATGCGGTCTCCCAAAGGTCGGATCTTGGCCAGCCACTCTTTTTGCGTTAGGGGTTTTTTCTTGAGATAAACCAATCCGCGAATAACAATCCAGCAGGACTCCAGATAGTTGTGAATGAGTCCGGCAAAAGGTTTTAATTTCGCGTCGCCTTTACTTTTAACCTCAATCCAGACTTTGCCCTGGCGCTCGGTGGTGACGATCATGGATCTCGCGTGTAAATAAGCCAGGACATCCTCCACTTCTTCCACATCATCCCGGGTCTCATCAAAAATAAACTCATTCCATAAAAGCCACTTCAGAAACTTGTAGTCCCCCATAATCTTCGCCAGTGACATGGAATCTTCAGGAGTTTTCACCATGGACGTGGCCACGAAACAAATGGACATAAAGAAGTGCAGAATATTGTTTTTGTAGTATTCCAGATTCAATCTTTTTGCATCGGCCAGAGAATAAACGACCTCCTGCAGTTCCTCTTCCTCCTCTTGGGCTGCAATCGTGGAAATAATTTCCGTCGCAGCAAAAATGTTCAATGCGTCGGCAATCGCTTTTTCCCTATGCGCAAACGTTGCGGCGAATTTCACCCGTCGGGTGGATAAGTATTCATAAAATTCTTTTAAAATACCGCTCAGTTCATCATGAGATATTCCGCGCCGGTCATGGCTCAACAGACCGGCAGCCACCAGCGAAAATGGCGTAACCACCGAAACCTTATTGATCTCTAAAACAACTTCATAACCGATTTTCCGATAAAGGCTCTGACGTTCATCCAGTGTCATCTCGTCCATAGCCTTATCCTGCGCCGCCAGATAGTCTTTCATGATGATCGGCTCGCCGATGTTAATATAAACGCGGCCGTATCGTTTGCGCAGGATTTTGGTACTTTTGATTATTTCAACGGTATTTTCCTGAACCTTGGGCGCGCCGGATAATTCGTTGAGATAGGATCTTTCTTCTATGACACGGTCATAACCAATATAGACGGGCACACAGGCCAGATTCTCGCAATACATGTCCTGATAGGCCTGAATAATCATCGACAACAGGCCGTATTTGGGCATAACCATTTTCCCCGTCCGGCTTCTGCCGCCTTCGATGAAGAATTCCAGTGGAAGACCCTCGTGCAGAAGCGTAGCAATATATTTGGCAAAGACTTCTCCGTAAAGTTCGTTACCCCGGAAACTGCGCCGCAGGAAAAACGCACCGGAGCGGCGAAAAATGTACCCCAGGGGGAAAAAAGAAAGGTTGTTACCTGCCGCGATGAAAGGCATCTGAATATTATTTTTATAAAAAACGTAGGAAAGAAGCAGATAATCGATATGACTGCGGTGGCAGGAAATGATGACAAAAGGCATTTTCTTAGACAAATTGCGAATTTTGGCAAGCCCTTCGGAATCAACGGACAGTCCGTCATAGACCGTATTCCAAAGCCATGTGAGAACCTTCAACCATATTTCAACAAATGTCTCCTGGTAATCAGATGCAATTTCGTAAAGATAACGGCGGGCCTCTTTTACAACACCGGCTCTGTCTTTCTTTGTTTTTTGCGCATAATCATCTATAAACTGGTTAAGATTCGTATCCTGCATCACCATGCCGATGAGCTCCGCGCGCGATTTCAACGCAGGTCCGACAACGGCTGTTTTCTCTTCGCTTATCCGATCAATCATTTCTCCGCGCAATTCTTGAATGAGTTCGTCTTGGGGCATATTTTTCCTGCCGTTGACTAAATAATCAGCCAGGTTGACCGGCTCTGTAGGAATCACAAAAGCCTGTCTCGAATAGCGTATAAAAGTAATCAACCGGCGAAGCGTGCCGGTATGTTCCATCTGTCCGAAAAGGATATTAAACAGGCTTTCGTCTTCCTTTTCCCGGCGGCGACCATAAGCCACCAAAACCGGTACAATAAAGATGGGAAAGGATATTTTGCCTTGAAGGCTGGTCAGGCTGGCTAGCGCATCCTGAGCGGAACGACTTTCAATAAACTCCGACTCACCCAGATGGATGATAATACTTTCTTTCCCCGCGACTTTTCTTGTCAGAAAATCCAGTTTGCCTTGACGGTTGACCTGATCTTTGCGGAAACGGCGCAAAAAGGATGACCAGAAAAATTTTAGCACATTGGACAAGGGCTGCCAAAAGGACATGTTCATACCGTGACAATACACCGGTCTGGCCAGACCCTTGCGGCCTGCAAGTTCGGCAATGATCAGGCTGTTAAGTTTACTTCTCTGTTTGATGGCGTAAACGATGACACCTTCACCGGCAAGCTTTTTGAGAGCATTAACTTCTTCATCGGCAATGGAAACACGCGAAAGGTAAGCTTTTGCGGGACGAAAACGCCAGATATCCTCTTTTTCATAAAGACATCCGGCATAGTATTCATTTTCCTGACCATCGGCAATTATTGGCACTTTTTCACTCATAAATAATCCGGTTTCTTCTGCAGAGCTATCGGCAAATAAGCTTATAGAAACTATGTTTCTTTCTTCTGAAATTCATTCGGAAAATGATCGCTCATATAATCCTGAACATAAGCCCGCACGTCCACGGCATTATTATAAGACATCGCCTGCTTTAACAACTCACGGGATTCCGAAAGCGTTGACTGTTGTATTATTCTTTTAATGCGGGGAATTGCCAGGTGATTCATGCTTAATTCATCCAATTGCATTCCTAAAAGGATCAGACAGAAAAGCGGGTCTCCCGCCATTTCACCACACATGGCCACGCGAATCTTTGCCGCATGGGCCTCATCCACAATGCCCTTAATCAATCTCAAAACAGCGGGATGCAGTGGTTCGTAAAGATACGTTACCCTTTCATTGGAGCGGTCAATCGCTAGAGAGTACTGAATTAAATCATTGGTGCCGATGCTGAAATAATCGACTTCCTGTGCCAGTTGATCGGCAATGACGGCGGCCGCAGGCACTTCGATCATTGCCCCAATTTCCATCCGGTCGGCGATCGGCACCCCCTGGGCCAAAAGCTCTTGACGGGTCTCTTCCAGTAAACGCTTGGCTTCACGGACTTCTTCGATACCGGAAATCATCGGGAAGAGAATTTTTACCCTGCCCAGGGCGCTCACACGCCAGATGGCGCGAAGCTGTGCTTTGAAAAGCTCGATCTCTTTCAGGCAAAAACGAATGGCGCGCAATCCCATTTGTGGGTTTAATTCTTTAGTCTGTTTTTGGTAGTTTGGAAATTTGTCACCGCCTAAATCAAATGTGCGGATAGTTGCCCACGACAAATTTTTCTCAGTCACCACCTGACGATAATTATTGAAATGGTCTTCCTCCGTCGGTAAATCATCCCGGTAGATATAAAGAAATTCCGTCCGGTAAAGCCCAATGTACTCCGCTCCGTGAGCAATCGCCGAAGGAATCTCTTCAATAAATTCGATGTTGGAACCTATTTGCACATGGTAATGATCCAGCGTCACGGCCGGCAGCTTGGCATATTTAAGGTACTCGTCTTTGGCGTCGTCATAATGACGCTTCTTCTCTTCGTATCTTTTGAGCATATCGGGATATGGATTGACCACAACAAGTCCCGACGTGCCGTCCACGATGATTTCATCGCCGGTCCGGACGAAGCGAGTGACATTATCCAGGCCGACAACAGCGGGCAATTCCATCGATCGGGCCACAATGGCGGTATGCGATGTGCGACCGCCACTGTCGGTGGCAAAACCGACGATTTTGTCCAGTTTCATCTGCGCCGTATCGGCCGGCGACAGATCGTGTGAAACGATCACCACACCTTCACGACCGACTTCCCAGACAATTTCATGTTTTTCACCGGACAGATTGCGCAGAATGCGCTGCACAACATACTGCACATCACTGATGCGGCCGCTGATATAAGCATCTGCCAGGCCCTCAAATATCTGCTTGTAATGATCCAACGTCATTCGCACCGCCCATTCGGCGTTGACACCCAAACGGCGTATATATTTGACGGTGCGATCGATAAAATTTTTATCCGATAGAAGTAAAACGTGAACATCGATAATATAGAGCGGCTCAGTTACTTTCGTTTTTTTCAGATTTTCCTGAATCTCCAAAAGCTGTCGTGATGATTCTTTCAGCGCATTCTTAAAACGCTCAATTTCGTTTGGGATCAAATCTTTGTTATTGAGCTTATAAAAAGATATCTGAGCATCCAGCGGATCAAATCGGTAAACTTTGCCAATCACCACGCCCGGAGAAACGCCAATCCCCTTAAGAACAAATGTTTTTTTCCCCTGATCAGCTGTCATGTTATGGTTTATTCTTCTCCAAATTTATTTTCGATCAACGCTTCGAGCTCATCCAGCGCCTGAGCTGCGTCAGCGCCCTGGGCCCTCATTGTTATCATACCGCCCATCGGACAGGCAAGTGTCAAAATCCCCAGGATACTCTTTCCATTTACGGTCTGACCATTGCGCTCAATCAATATTTCCGCGCCGTATTTCTGCGCGATGCGAACAAATGACGCAGCCGCGCGCGCATGCATTCCTAATTTATTTTTTAATTTTAATGTTTTCATTTCCACCACACCAATAACCCTCTTAACGAAATAATCAGAAATATAACCATTGTACCGTACAGAATATAAACTTGCGATACGCCTTTTTTAATTAACAACAAGCAAAGCAAAATGATGGCCAGCGCTGCCAGCGCAACGACCATCCATGATGTTGCGGCAAAGGTCAAATACCCGTCCTGCAAAAGCCAGATTCCACAGCCCGACAGGACCACCAGAGACAACCATCGCACCCGGGGTGCAATGCGCGGTAAGTCAATTCTACGGATGAATTCAATGCCCTGCTTCCCTCCCCGGTACCCTTCAATAAATCCCTTCAATCTTACCCAGATATGCGCGGGCGTGTATATCAGCATAAAGGCTAACGGGGCTAAAATCCAGCCCATACAGGCCAAAGCAACCGCAAATATTCCCGCGCAGGGTCTGAGCGCACCCCAGAAAAAATTATCGCCAATCGCGGCGTATGGGCCCGTCAGGCTTTGTTTAACAATCAAGATGGATGAGGATTCATCACCGTCTCGCAACTCTTCTTCCATGCGGATTATCGAACCAATCAGCGGCGCAGATAAATAGGGATGCGTGTTAAACATTTGCAAATTGCGGATCAGCATCTCTTCTTCATCTCTTTCGGATAATTTCCGCTCCCGGAGAAACGGAATCATTGCATACGCGAAACCAATATTTTGCATGCGTCGAAAATTTAGTGTGGCATGGATAAAAAAAGATCTCAAAAATATTATAATTAAAGACCCTTTTTTCATTCTTTACGGCCCCAAACGCGTATATCTTGATTATTTTCCTATTTTTGTTTCCCTAAGAAGCTAACATAGATGACCATCTAAGTCAATTTAATCAGGGAAACGAAGACGCTTTAATTTTTCTTGACAGGCTTTTTTTTTGCTGTTAAGGACACGCCGGTTTTAATGTCGAGGACGACTGTGGATATTTCTTTATTTATTGTCTTTTTTCGCAACGTCTAAAAAATATCGTGTAATTTATTATATAAGGGGGTCGTGCAAAATGCTTTGTCTGACAGTTAAAAATGGAGTGGAATGCGGTTTCATGAGCAAAAAAGGCTGTGGATTCTTCGGCGGCAGCTGTATTCTGATAATCGACAAATGCGGTGATTGTAATAAAATTCTTGAGTACGAATCAGGCAAATATTGCAAGGTCTATCCTGATCCGAAAAGCAAGTGGATGAACGGCAACTGCCCCACCGCATCACACATTAAGACAGAAATCAAAGAAGCTCAGAAGATTAACCCGCTCAAAGCTTCGAAAAGAGCAAGCAAGAAGAAATGACGCTTGATGCTCTTCAAAAGCTAAAAAGCCGGCAATCATCATTGCCGGCTTTTTAGCTCATAATCTTTCTTATTTGCTGCAATTCCTTTTTAATTAAAATCAATTTTTCATGATGGCCGGCGGTAAGAACCGATTCATCATCGCCGCTCTTTTTCATCAGCTGTTTTTTGGCGCCATTGATAGTAAAACGCTGCTGATAGAGCAAATTCCGAATCGTTAATAATTCCTCTACGTCTTTTTTTCGATACAGACGCTGAGCCGCCTTGGTCCGTACCGGTTTGACCGTCTTAAATTCCGTCTCCCAGTAACGAATGACATAAGGTTCAACACTGAGGATTTTGCTCACTTCTCCAATACGGAAATAAGCCTTTTCGGGAATTATGTTATCCATACAATTCCTGAATCCTTAAGGAGAAAGACATCTGATAACCTAAAACATTAAAAAACCCCCAGTCTAAAAACCAGAACGAGAAAAGCCTTTTAAATGTTCAGTGTCATCGGTGCATTTGAATAAAATTATTAACCGTTTAAAGATTTACGCAGTACCTGAGAGGACTTAAAAGTCAAAACCCGGCGTGCGGTAATGGATATTTCCTGTCCGGTCTGGGGATTACGGCCTCGTCGGGCGCGTTTCTCTTTCACCATAAAATTGCCGAATCCGGAAATCTTTACCCTCTCACCTTGTGCAAGGCTGTCTTTGATGATGTCAAACACGGATTCAACAATATCCGCTGATTCTTTTTTTGAAAACCCGAGTTTTTCGTAAACATTCTGAATAATATCAATTTTCGTCATTTCTTTTCCTCCGTTTTAACGTCATTTAAACTGTTAGGCTCGTATTTTTGCACCCGTCAGTCGGACGGTGTTGTGCACGATTTTGTCATGAATAGAATTGATTTCAGTATCCGTTAAAGTCCTGTCAATAGCGCGATAGGAAAATCTCACCCCCAGACTCTTTACCCCTTCGTTAAGACCTTTACCAAAGTATATATCAAAAATCACCACATTTTCAAGCAAATCTTCACGTTGGCTTAAAACAATTTCCAGCATCTTTTTCGCTTCCATAGAGAAGGGAATGACAAAAGCAACATCACGAGTGACTGCCGGAAATTTGGATATTTCCCTGTAAGTGATCCGTCTGTTTATCTGTTTTTCTAATATATCAATATTAATTTCGAATAGATACGCAGTCGTCTTGATATCCATTTTCTGCATCACTTCCGGATGCACCTGGCCTAAATAACCTATCTGAGTATCATTCACATACAGGCCGCATGATTGACCGGGATGCAAAAATTGTTCTGATATTTCAGCACAATAACGGCAATCATCCAGCTTCAAATCATAAAAAACATTTTCCAGGCAACCTTTAAGATCGTAAAAATCAACATTCACTTTCGAGCCCCAAAGGTCATCCGATGTTTTTCCTGTCAACAACCCGGCCAAAATATTCGTCTCTTCCGGCAATTCGCCTGCTTCACGCGCCTGATATATCCGTCCTATTTCAAAGATCTTTAAATTAAAAGATGCATTATTAATGTTTTTCTTCAAGGTCTCTAACAATCCGTAAGCCATGGTGGTGCGCATCACGGATTGTTCTTCCGTCAGTGGATTTTTGATGACCACAAAGTTTCGTCGTGCATCAGCTTCCGGCAAACAAAGATACTCGACCGAGGCGGGCGATGTAAAACTATAACTGATGATTTCCGAATAGCCACTGCCGATGAGCAATTGACGTATTCTTTCCTCCAGGTCGAGGCGAGGAATGACCGCCATCTCCGTCACCGAAACAGCAGGCAGGGTTGTAGGTACGCGATCATAGCCATACAGGCGCACAACCTCTTCAATCAGATCAATCTCTCTTTCAATATCCACACGAAACGTCGGTGGCGTCACAAGATACTTTCCATGGCCCTCTTGGCGGACCGTCATGCCAATACTCTTCAGGATTCGCATAACGTCCTTGTTCGCAATGGGCGTGCCAATCATTTCACGAATTCTGTCCAGACGCAGGGGAATGTTTGCAATAGCCGTTATTTTATGCGGGTATTCATCAAGATGGTTTTTACAGATAGAACCACCGGAAAGCTCGGCAATCAATTGCGCCGCGCGATTGAGCGCTCGAATCACGCCTTCCGGATCAATACCTCTTTCGAAACGAAAAGCGGCATCGGTCGGCATCGCCAGGTGGCGCGATGAACGGCGAATAGACGAAGGGCTAAAATAAGCACTCTCGAGAAAAATGGTGTCTGTATCTTCTTTCACTTCAGAATTGAGGCCACCCATTATTCCGCCGATGGCCACGGGCTTTTTACCGTCGCAGATCAACAAGGTGTTTTCCGGAAGGATGCGACTTTTCTCATCGAGCGAAACAAATACTTCACCGACTTTTGATTTACGCACAACTATACGTCCCTCTGCCAAGAAACGAAAATCGAAAGCGTGCAGTGGCTGACCCATTTCCAGCATGACGAAGTTTGTCACATCCACAACATTATTGATCGCGCGTAAACCGGCAGCTTCCAGCCTTGTTTTCATCCAGATCGGAGAGTCGCCGGTTTTGACGTTTTTGATCATTCGGGCGGAATAACGCGGACACAGATCTGCATCCACAATGGATACCGAGGAAAGTGATGAAATCTCTTCGGTTGATTCTTTTATGGTGATGACCGGCATTTTAATTTTCTTACCAGTTAAGGCGGCAACTTCACGGGCCATGCCGATCATACTCAGACAATCGGAACGGTTAGGCGTAATACTGACATCCAAAACGGTATCGCCCAGATTCAGGGCCGACTCCAGGGGAGTTCCCAGTGTCAGTCCGATCGGTAATTGCATAATACCCGATGTGTCATCGCCGATTTCCAACTCCGCTTCCGAACAAAGCATGCCGTCGGATTTCTCACCGCGTAATACGTTTGCTTTGATCGTGTATCCACCGGGAATAACCGCGCCGATTTTCGCCAGTGGCACGACATCGCCGGCTTTTATATTTTTGGCTCCACAGACAACCGAATACGTCTGAGATCCGTCCGTGACGTCACACAAAGACAGCTTGTCCGCCCCCGGATGGTTTCTCACGGATAAAATTTTTGCAACCACGACACCGGAAAACTTATGGGCAATCGTCTTGATCTCATCCACTTCCAGACCGGCCATCGTTAAACGGTCGGCAAGCTGGGGTGCCGTTAATTCCAGATCAATATAATCTTTAAGCCATTTAAGACTAACGAGCATGAGATGAAGCTCTCCTAGAATTGTTTAAGGAATCGAATATCGTTTTCAAATAAAAGACGGATATCGGTAATGCCGTATTTCAGCATGGCAATGCGTTCCAGTCCAAGACCAAAAGCAAACCCTGAATAAACTTCCGCGTCATAACCGACATTTTGAAAAACGGCGGGATCAACCATGCCTGACCCTAGAATTTCCAACCAGCCGCTCTGTCCGCAGACACGACAGCCTTTGCCCTGACAAATTACGCAACGGATGTCCACTTCAGCGGACGGTTCGGTAAAGGGGAAAAAACTGGGACGAAAACGCAAAGTTGTATCGTCACCAAATACTTTTTTGAGAAAGGCGGTCAGAATGCCTTTCAGATCGGCAAAACTGACTCCCTTATCCACCAGCAATCCTTCAATCTGATGAAACATCGGTGTGTGGGAAACATCGGAATCTGGTCGGTAAACCCGTCCAGGGCACAAAATACGCACGGGCGGTTTCACCTTCTCCATAATCCTTACCTGAACCGGCGAGGTGTGGGTGCGCAGGACGATATTATCTTCGATGTAGAAGGTATCCTGCATATCCCGGGCGGGATGATCCTTGGGAATATTGAGCGCCTCAAAGTTGTAATAGTCTAACTCGACTTCCGGGCCTTCGACAACTGAAAAACCAAAAGAGGCGAAGATATCGCAAATTTTGCGGCGGATTTGAATAACAGGGTGCATTCTGCCCGATCGAATACCTCTGCCGGGCAGCGTTACATCAATTTTCTCTCTGGCCAGAATTTCTTCTTTTTCACCCTGCGTCTGAAGCTGGAGAGCCTCATCAATTTTTGTTTCGAGAATTTCCTTCACTTCATTGCAGCGTTTGCCGAAAAGAGGTTTTTCATCAATCGGCACCTGAGAAATATTTCTCAAAAGACCGGTGAGAAGCCCTTTGCGTCCCAGATATTTTGTTCTCACAGCCAGAATCGAATCTTCCGCCCGGGCATTTTCCAGTTCGGCAAGGGCATCTTTTTCCAGCTGTTGAATATCCGCAATCATGCCGCCTGCTCGCCTTTGGCTGTAGCCACAATCATAGCGAAACCCTGCGGGTCATTAACAGCCAGTTCGGCCAGAATTTTGCGATCCAACGTGATGTCCGCTTTCTTCATGGCATCCATGAGGCGGCTGTAAGAGATATTGTTCAGACGGGCAGCGGCGTTGATACGCGCTATCCAGAGCTGACGAAATTCTCTTTTACGGCCCCTGCGGTCGCGATAAGCATAGCTCAGGGCCTTGTTGACAGCTTCCGTTGCGGTTCTGAGCAATCGGCTGCGTGCACCAAAGAAACCTTTAGCTCTCTTTAATATTGATCTTCTTTTTTTACGGGCAGTGACGCCTCTTTTAATCCTTGCCATTTTCTTTTACTCTCCTCAATTCATACAGCTTCTGTATTGCTTTATCGACTATAAATAAGGAATAAGCCTCTTGATTGCGCTCTCATTTGCCGAATGAACCAGCGTTGATTTCCTTAAAGTTCTTTTTCTTTTTGTTGTCTTTTTTGTGAGAATGTGGCTGGCAAAAGCCTTACTGCGCTTCACCTTACCTTTGGCAGTAATCGAAAAGCGCTTGGCAGCTCCTCTGTGTGTTTTCATTTTTGGCATATCATCACCTCTTCTTTATTATCATTAATTTATTTCTTGGGTGAAACAATCATGATCATGTTCCGGCCTTCGAGCCTAGGTTCCTGATCCATAATACATTCATCAGCCAACGCGATTTTAATTTGGTCCATCAATTTACGGCCGATCTCGGTAAAGGCGATCTCACGCCCCCTGAACATCATTGATACTTTCACCTTGTCGTGTTGTTCCAAAAACTTTTTTATATGCTTTATTTTCGTCTGCAAGTCATGCGATTCTGTTTTGGGCCTT
This sequence comes from Syntrophaceae bacterium, assembly GCA_009773315.1. GTDB lineage: Bacteria > Desulfobacterota > Syntrophia > Syntrophales > Smithellaceae > UBA8904. The sequence continues at coordinate 41,945 of WRPE01000018.1, read as the reverse complement.
AAACGGATTTCCTTCACATGAATAACCGTCTGGCTTTTTCTGGCATCATGGATTTTTTTACTTTGTTTATAACGGTATTTTCCATAATCCATTACTTTGCAGACCGGCGGCTCGGTGTTGGATGATACTTCCACTAAATCCAGACCGACTCTTTCCGCATTGGCAATCGCTTCATCCAGGGAAATAACGCCCAGTGGCTGTCCTTCTTCATTAATGACCCTGACAGTCGCCGACTTTATTTCTCTGTTGATTCTTAAATCCTTAACTATACCGCACCTCCCAGTAATCAGTTCTTTAATCCCGCTGTTGCGGGTCGAGCGTTAATTCTCCGCAGCTTGCCCGCGATATAATGACGTCCATTTCATACCTCGACAACGAACTCGCGAAGTGGTTGATTAAAATGTTACTTCTTTTTCTCACACATTTCCTGCACTAAAGCAATAAATTGTTCAACCGGCAGCGCACCGAGATTCTGACCATCGCGAATACGCGGCGCAACCGTTTCGGCCTCCATCTCCTTATCGCCAATGACCAGCATGTAAGGAATTTTCTGCATTTGAGCCTGGCGGATTTTATAGCCTAATTTTTCATTGTCAAAATAGGTCTCACAACGGATGCCGGCATCGATTAATCGGGTATAAACCGTCTGGGCGTAAGGAATATGCTTATCCGTCACCGTCAACAAAACACATTGCGTTGGCGCCAGCCACACTGGAAATGCGCCTGCGTAATGCTCGATGAGTACACCCATGAACCGTTCAATCGCGCCCAGAATAACCCGATGAAGCATGACGGGGCGGTGCTTTTCACCGTCCGCGCCGATGTAACTCAAATCAAATCGTTCCGGCAGTGTAAAATCGCACTGGATCGTCGCGCACTGCCATTTTCTTTTTAAAGCGTCCTTGAGTTTAAAATCGATTTTCGGCCCGTAAAAAGCGCCGTCGCCTTCATTAACCTCATAGCTGATCTTGTTATCCTTGAGAGCGTTTTCCAGCGCAGAAGTAGCCAGCTCCCAATCCGCATTGGACCCGATGGAATGTTCAGGCCTGGTACTTAATTCCACGTCATATTCAAAACCGAAAATACCCATCGCATAATTGACAAAATCAGCAATGGCGCGGATTTCAGAATTAAGCTGTTGGGGCATACAGAGAATATGAGCATCATCCTGCGTGAATTGACGCACACGCATCAACCCGTGTAACACACCCGTTTTTTCATGACGGTGAACCGTGCCCAATTCAAAATACCGAAGCGGCAGATCCCGGTAACTGCGGATCTTTGATTTATAGATCAGCATATGTGAAAGACAGTTCATCGGCTTAATGCCGTAAGTCTGCTCGTCAACCTCGGTAAAATACATATTATCGCGGTAATGATCAAAGTGGCCGGATTTCTTCCACAGATCAACTTTAAGAATCTGAGGTCCCATGACCATATCGTAACCGCGCTTTAAATGCTCTTTTCTTTCCCATTCTTCAATAATGTAACGCAGTAACATTCCCTTGGGATGAAAGATGGCCAAGCCAGCGCCTGCCTCATCGTTGATCTGAAACAGATCCAGTTCCCTGCCCAGGCGGCGATGATCTCTTTTTTTGGCTTCTTCCAGCAGATTCAGATAATCCGCAAGAGCTTGCTCATCGGCAAAACCGGTGCCGTAAATGCGCTGGAGCATTTTGTTTTTTTCATCGCCACGCCAGTAGGCTCCCGCCACACTCAGCAGTTTGAACGCCTTGATTTTGCCCGTTGATGCAATGTGTGGCCCACGACACAAATCGACATAATCTCCATCTTTGTAAAGGCTGACTACAGTGACATCTGCGGGTAAATCACGAATCAACTCCACTTTGTAATCTTCGCCTCTTTGGGCAAACAATTCAACGGCTTTCTCGCGGGTCAATTCTTCCCGAACAAATGGATAATCAGCGGCCACAATTTCTCTCATCCGCTTTTCAATCTTTTCAAAATCATCCATTGTAAAGGTTTCGGCACATTCGAAATCGTAGTAATAGCCATCTTCTATAGACGGACCAATCGCGACTTTGGCGCCCTTAAATACCTCTTGAACGGCCTGCGCCATAACATGAGATATACTGTGGCGCAAGACGGAAAGGCCATTTCTCGATAAAATGTCGATCGGCTCTACTGTTGAATCTTCTTTTAGAATAAAGCTCAAATCAACAGATACGCCGTTGACTTTAGCGGCAACAGTAGATTTGAAAATATCTTTTTGCCAGTCTCTGATGGCTTCGCCTATGGTTATACCGGCGGAAAATGTTCGTTTATTATTATCTGGGAAAATAACTTTTATATCCATCATGTTACTTGGTAATCTCACTATTTATTATTCTATTTCATTTTAAAAGGGCATCACTATTTTGCTGATGCCCTTTTCTTTATCGGCATTTACGGTATATACGCGTTCATACATAAAAAATGGTAGGCAAGCAGGGATTTGAACCCTGGACATCCACCGCGTCAGGATGGCGCTCTCCCCCTGAGCTACTTGCCTATATTCATCTTTTAGCGTTTGGTCAACTAGCAGTAAAACGCTGCTGTGTCAAGCAAATATCTTATTTTTTAGCCTCTTCGGGTACGGATTTATTCAGTATCCGGATCCCTCTAATAATGTAAACCAAACCGGAAATAATAGTGAATAAAGCCGTTGTCCAGCAAAGACCTATTATCCAATAATAACCAAAATCGTGCGTAACCGCTTTGTAAAGCAAAGCGAAAAAAATCGTGGCGATTTGCAACGCCGTGGTCATTTTCCCGACAACAGCCGGTTTTATCTCGTAAGCCACCGACATTAAAGTCAGAATCGCGATACCCAGTAAAATAATAAAGTCACGGCTGATGACAATAACAGCCAGCCAGCCGGGAATAAGACCAAAAATCGCCAACGTAACAAAACTGGTAACCAGTAGAAATTTATCCGCAATAGGATCAAGATAAGCGCCCAGAGTTGTCTGGCACTTCAACAGGCGCGCCAGCGCCCCATCCAATGCATCGGTCAGGCCGGCCACCATAAAAGCGATCAATGCCTTGTCATACTCAGCCTGAATCAGAAAAATGACAAATACAGGTACAAGGATTATCCGAAGTAATGATAAAAAATTTGGTATATTCATCTATTAGCCTGGCACCTTGGTTTATTTACTGGATCTTTTATCTCTTTTCTTATTCCACGTCACCCAATCGTCCATATCCTCAGATTCCAAGAACTCTTTCGGCTCCTGAGCCTGGCCATCAGAAGTAATGGAAATCTGCTGCATGGATTTAATAATATACACCCATTTTTCCATGGATACGGGTTTGGGACCCTCAATCACAGTTGGTCCAGAAACAGGCCTCGGTGGTCCGACAGCAGAAACCGCCGGCAGCTGCTTTTTGGGAACACCGGCGACAAGAACCTCACCGTCATAAACTTTCACCAACACCGACTGGTCACCTTCAACATCCATCCGGTAAACAGTGCCGCGAACCCCGGCAACGGCATTTTGGCAGGAAATTTCATATTTATCATCCCTGCCAGGAAGAGATTTACGCACATTCGTCCATAGTTTGCCAACGGTCACGGAAACTTCGACGACCCTCTTCCCGTCTTCACCCGTGTCAGCCTGGACAAGTTTAAACGTTGTTTTTTCGGCAAAACGAATAATACTCTTCTCAGGAAGAACCATTTCCACTCGGCTGCCGGCACCTGTTGACACTTCACAGCCGGCTCTAATAAGATCATGTTTTTTGAGATAACGGGCTTCTTTCTGCCCCACGCAAATGACGTCGGCTTTTCCTTCCAACATGGTTATTTTCGCTTCACCTTTCGTCATTTTAACGTTCACCGGCGGTTTGGCCTGCGCGGAGGTGAAACAAATCAATAGAAGGACTATTGAAGAAACGATTGACATCCATTTTTTCATGGCATTCTCCTTATTTATCGGCTTCATGAAGAATTCCTTAAAAGTTTCATCGGAGAACAAAAGACTATCCCCTTAATTTCGGTCCGTACGGAAGGGTCTCCATGACTTTACCGACAGCTTCCTCCAATGCCGTTTCCAAATCCCCGCGGGATTTCATTTTTAGTCTTGTCCGAATCAAATCAAAACTTCTGTTTGTCGATTTATATTGAGCGTTCCAAATCGTTTCGCCTGTCTTCGTGCTGCGTAATGCGCATCGGACAGACACCGTAACCGGCGCATAAAATATACCTGTTGATGTTTTACTTTCCATGAGCGAGCAGGACATGACACCATCGGCACCCAGCAATTCTTCTATTATCTTCGGTGGGACAACATCATTTTTTTTCACTGCCGCACCGCCGGTCAGAGGCATCAGTTTACTGTCAATCAGATCAGGAGCTATTTGAGGATAGCCCTTAAAGCGAAGTTCATCGCCCAATTTTATCCGCATCATTTTCGAAGCTTTCGAGTCTGCCATATTGCTCTCCACAGGCAGCAGAGCAATAACGTTCACGGCGCCCGGATTTTGATCGCTTTTTAAGACAACCGGCGCACGGGATGAACAACCGGACAGACATAAGCAAAACGTTATCAACACGACAAATAGAATATTACGGGCTCTCATTGTGTCTCCTCTTTAACCTGCAAACTGATATCAACAACATTCTTATTCTTCTTAAGGGCTTCCAGTGAATATTTTCCTGATTTTTCGAACTCAAGCAATAAATTTTGAACTTCTCCAGCAAGAACAAGATCACAATGAGCCTGCTGCCATTCCAGACGACAAGGATAGACACTTTGGACTATTTTGGGACGGCCTTGTAAAAAAGTCTTTAAATGGGCAAAATCTGAATATTTCTTCATCCCTTTTAATGATAAAGAAACCGAGACACCTTCTTTTACCTTTTGCCCCTGAATAACGCCCATCTGCAAAAGATCATCCCTGACAGGCGCTAAAGCTACAGCAACATGCACATTAGCGGTATATTCATCGTGCTGTCTGTTTTCTGATATTATTCGATAGTTCTTAATATAGCGATCCGCCTTGTCGATCATGATGCTTTTCACAGCCTGGAATTTTTCGTCTTCAAATTTATCCGACAAGATTTTGGCCGCTGCCTGCATGATCGCTTTTTCCAATGCGTTTTTTACAGCCTCTTCACGAGCGCGGGCTTCATCATTTTTAACGACGGGAGCGCGCCCTTCAACCTGAAGAGTTAAATCCGTCGTCGCCTGAACGGCATAGGCAGAATGATGGAAAAGGCATATCAGCAACAGAAACATCAGCAACAGGTTTTTTCTCATTACCTAATCCTGACCCGACAAACGGTCTTTGTGCATAATCTTTATTTTTTCAATTTCTTCTCTGATCACGCGCTCGGCAATATCAGGAATAATGTCCCGCGCGATTCTTTCAATAATTTCCACCGTCCGCTTCATGACCGCGTCGTTGATTTGAGGAGCTAAATGATTATGTTCAACGACCTCCGTCAGATCATGAATTTTATCGCCATTCGATGTGACACGTTCGTAGCCCCGTCCGTCAATCACGATAATTTGCTGCGGATTTTTCCCGTCAGTCGCACTGCGACCCTGTCCGCTTCGTTCGTCATATATTTCGGTCAGTTCGTGCATTTTTTTATCTTGAACCGTCCCGAAAGCTTCCATCATCTTTCATTCCCTCTTCCTAATGCGCCATAATAATAAAATGATTAGATTTCTATTGATTTCACGAGTGAGTTACCATAGTGCAAAAAACTCTTCAAGCAATATATGCATTGTTCCGGGTTTCAATTTTGATCAGGCGCCTGACGGATTTTAACGGCCATATCATAAACTTTTTTCCTGGATAATCCGGTTCGCCGCACAATCTCCGCGACAGCATCGCGCAACGATATCGTTCTTTCCGCCCAAAGTTGCAGAAGCTTCTCCTGAATTTCATCGTCCGTAAGCGAAACAGGACCATGGAAAGCTCCTTGCAGGATGACCGTAAATTCCCCTCTTGCTTTACTGACGGACCTCTCCGCTACAATGTCTGAGATCCATCCTCGTTTGATCTCTTCAAATATCTTGGTCAGCTCCCGTGCCACAACGATCTGCCTGTCGCCCAACACGTCATAAACATCTTTCAACGCATCGATGATTCTTGCCGGCGACTCATAAAATACAATGGTTTTTTCTTCATCCTTAATGGACTCCAAAAACCGGCGGCGCTTGTTTTCTTTGGACGGTAAAAAGCCGCAAAACAAAAAATGGTCGGCGGGAAAACCACAGACAGACAAAGCTGTAATTAAAGCGGAAGGTCCGGGAACGGGAATCACGTTGATTTGGTTTTCCAGTGCAATATGGACCAGGTGATAACCGGGATCTGAAACACAGGGCGTACCGGCATCGGAAATATAAGCAATACTTATTCCGTTTTTGATTCTGGAAACAATAAGTTCGCTTCGTTCCTTTTCATTGTGCTCGTGCAGACTGATCAGCGGCGTTTTTATATTGTAGGCATTCAGCAGGATTCTGGAATGGCGCGTGTCTTCCGCAGCGATCAGGTCCACTTCTTTTAACACCCGAAGCGCCCGGAGTGTAATGTCCTCCAGATTGCCTATCGGCGTGGCAACCATGTAGAGATTCCCTTGCTTTTCACCCACGCTTTTATTCATATAATCTTCATCAAACGCTTTTTATTGTTGACATCCATGTCTTGTTTCGGCTTTAATAGCAAAGAAAAAGATAAAATACTATCATGAACGACAGTTGGAGATTATGAAACGAATATTAATTACCGGCGGCGCGGGATTTTTAGGCTCCCATCTTTGTGACCGGCTTTTAAAAGAAGGAAACGATATTCTCTGCCTGGACAACTTTTTTACCGGCAACAAAAAAAATATCGCCCATCTTCTCGGTCATCCAAACTTTGAACTGATTCGTCACGACATCATCAACCCCATCTATCTGGAAGTGGACGAAATCTTCAACCTGGCCTGCCCGGCCTCGCCTGTGCATTATCAGTTCAATCCCATCAAAACCATTAAGACCAATGTCATGGGCGCAATCAATGTTCTGGGCATTGCCAAAAGAACCAAAGCGAAAATCCTTCAGGCATCCACGTCGGAAGTTTATGGCGATCCGGACGTGCACCCGCAGAAAGAATCTTATTGGGGGCGCGTCAATCCTATCGGTATCCGAAGTTGTTACGATGAAGGCAAGAGAGCCGCTGAATGCCTGATGATGGATTACCGCCGGCAAAATGCCGTCAACGCCAAAATCGTGCGCATCTTCAATACCTACGGACCGCGCATGGCCGTCAATGACGGACGCGTCGTCAGTAATTTTATTATTCAGGCCCTGCAGGGAAAAAACATTACGGTTTATGGAGATGGAAATCACACCCGTTCCTTCTGTTATTGCGACGATTTGATTGATGGGTTAATCAAAATGATGAATTCCGCCGATGATTTTTTTGGACCGGTTAATATCGGTAATCCCGGTGAATTCACCATTTTACAATTAGCCCGGATGATCATTGATTTAACGGACAGCAGCTCTAAAATTGATTTTCAGCCGCTCCCTGCGGATGATCCAACGCAACGCAAACCGGACATAACGCTCGCGGAAAACAAATTGGACTGGCAACCGAAAATAGCGCTCACGCAAGGTTTGCTTAAGACCATTCAGTATTTTCGCGATACTTTAAAAACGGCCTAAAAACGGAGGAAATTTCAGGAAAAATGAAATTTAAAAAGAAAATTCTTTGTATCGGGGCAGGCTACGTCGGCGCCCCATCAATGGTTATGATTGCCTGCAAATGCCCGGACTATAAAGTCACTGTAGTCGATATCAACCATCAGCGTATCGATGCCTGGAACTCCGATCAACTTCCCGTCTATGAGCCGGGACTCGATGAAATCGTCAAAAAAACACGCGGCAGAAATTTATTTTTTTCCACGGATATCGAAAATCAGATTAAAGAAAATGATATTATTTTCGTCTGTGTCAATACGCCGACCAAGACTTTCGGTGCGGGCGCCGGTATGGCTGCCGACCTGCAATACTGGGAAAAAACGGCGCGGCAGATTCTGGAAAGTTCTCAATCTTCAAAAATTGTGATTGAAAAAAGCACACTCCCTATAAAAACTGCGCTGGCCATGGAACGAATCCTGGCTTCCGGAAAAGGAAATATTACCTTTGACGTCCTCTCCAATCCGGAATTCATGGCGGAAGGAACCGCCATCGACGATCTGGCAAATCCTGACCGGGTGCTGATCGGATCACGCGAAACCAAAAGCGGCCTGAAAGCCCGCTCGCAATTAGTAGATATTTATGCGCGTTGGGTGTCGCCCGAAAAAATAATCACCGCCAATATTTGGAGTGCTGAGCTCTCTAAACTGGTGGCCAACGCTTTTCTGGCACAAAGGGTGTCGTCGATCAACTCCATATCGGCGCTTTGTGAAAAGGCGGATGCCGACATATCCGAAGTGGCGCGGGCCGTGGGTATGGACAGCCGCATCGGTAGTAAATTTCTCAAGGCCGGTATCGGCTTTGGCGGTTCCTGCTTTAAGAAAGATATTCTAAATCTTGTTTATCTTTGTCATTTTTACGATCTGCCGGAAGTCGCCGACTATTGGGAAAACGTCGTTAAAATCAATGAATATCAGCAAGATCGTTTCATTGCCAACATTCTCCAATCGATGTTTAACACCCTGGCCGGGAAAAAAATATGCCTCTTGGGTTTTGCATTTAAGGCGGATACGGGCGACACGCGTGAAAGCCCGGCTATCCATATAACCCGCAAGCTTTTGGCGGAACATGCCGAAGTGGTCATCTCCGATCCCAAAGCGCTCGGGAACGCCGCCATCGATCTGGCTCAGGATGAAGGTCAAATCAGTTACATTGAAGATCCCTACCGCGCAGTCGCCGGCTGTCACGCGCTGGCGATTATGACGGACTGGGATTTATACCGGAGGCTGGATTATCGTAAAATCTACAAATCGATGATCAAGCCGGCGTTTATTTTTGACGGACGCAATATTATTGATCAGCAGAAATGTTTTGAGATCGGGTTTAATGTGTTTCCCATAGGGAAGCCGGCCTTGAGCCGTCTTTAATCCCGCTGTTGCGGGACGAGCATCAATTCTCCGCAGCGAGCTCGCGATATAATGACGTTTATTTCATACCTCGACAGCGAGCTCGCGAGGTGGTTGATTCACAAAGCAATAAAATCGAAAGCGTTTCTAATCAGACGAATGTCATTTCCTTGAGGCAGCATCAGGACGGCTACGACATCAAAACGGGCATGGACATCGTTTAACTTTTTGTCCTGAAGATACCACAAAGCCAGTTGCGACATTTTTTTCTGTTTTTTGACACCCACTGCCTGCTCGGGATAACCCATCGCACTGGATTTTCTGGCTTTTACTTCCACAAACACCAGCTCGTTTTTGTCTCGAGCCACAATGTCGATTTCGCCCATCGGGCAACGATAATTGACTTCAGCGATCCGATAGCCGCTTTTTTTCAAAAAGTCGGCGGCAATCTTTTCCCCCTCTTTCCCGGTGGCTATTTTGCGCGTGTCTTTTTTTTCGATCATCAGGACCAATCTAAAACTGTTTGATGAATATCTTTATTTTTTAAATGGAATGACCGGCGATGAATTTTACACATACCGATCTCTTGAAGAATTTTTCGGTGCTCGGCAGTGCCGTATCCCTTGTTTTGCAGAAAATTGTATTGGGGGAACTGGCGGTGATACATTTCCATAATCCTGTCCCGCGAGACCTTGGCTATGATAGAGGCGGCAGCGATGGACACGCTTAGCGCATCACCTCTCACTAATGCCTTTTGCGGCGTGTTGACGGCAAGGGTGTACAAACCGTCTATCAGGATGAAATCAGGAGCCATTGAAAGATCCAGAACGGCTTCACGCATCGCCTGAAGCGACGCCTTGAGAATATTCATCCGGTCAATGACGGCAACCTCAGCGACGCCCACACCGACGGCTATAGCTTCCTCAGGGATGACCTTATAGAGCTCATTTCTTTTGCGGGCGGTCAGTTTCTTGGAATCGTTAATTTCGGAATTTTGATACGCGGGAGGGAAGATGACTGCTGCGGCAACAACAGGTCCGGCCAGCGGCCCTCGGCCTGCTTCGTCAACACCCGCGACGCATCGGTAGCCTTCACCATAAGCAAGCTTTTCGAATGTATTCATCGCAAAAAGAAGACGGAGCCCTTCTGTCTGCCGGAGCTCGCCGTGACAGCACCAGCGGAGCCCCATTCGTTCGTTTGGCGAACGAACCGGCACAAAACCATATACCCAAACCAAAACGTCCTCATGGCAAACAGCGTCTGTTGATAGCAAAGACAAAACGTCTACTAGTGGTTGGTCGCTTCCTTTATCCTTGCTTTTTTGCCTCTGAGGCTTCTCAAATAATAAAGACGTGAACGGCGCACCAGACCCCTGGTCATGATTTCAACACGGTCAATAATCGGCGAATGCATGGGGAATGTTCTTTCGACACCAACACCATAGGAAACTTTTCTTACGGTGAAATTTGCCCGGCTGTTACCGCGGCGTTTGCGGATGACAACACCTTCAAAGGCCTGTATTCTCTCTTTCTGGCCTTCAATGATGCGCACATATACTTTAACGGTATCACCCGTTTTAAAGGCGGGAATATCCCCTCTCATTTGCTCTTTTTCAATCATTTCCAAAACATTCATTTTATATTTCCTCCCGCGACACTCGCAATATTATTTTATGATATTTCTACAACTCTGTCCAAAATGACGGCAACGGCTGACCGCACCGCCAAGTGATTATAACCATCTTTCCCTCTGATCGGCTCAAGGCGATAGTCCGCCTGATTCACTATTTCTTCTGCAATACCTGAACCTGTACCAAAAATTAAAAGATAAGGCAAATGATTACTTTTAATGACTTCCCTCAGTTTGACACACGTTAATAACTCACCCTGAAAGTTAGCCCCTGTTACAATGGTTCGGGGTTTGCAGTGACTTACTGTTTTAATCTCCGCAAGCACTTCATCCAGATTGGATTTAATTTCCACTTTTTCAAAAGCGTCTTTTCGGGACGGATTGTAAGCCGCGCCGTAACCTTCCCGCCAGTGGCTGATGATTTGGCCGGCAAGCCTTCGCTGAGCCTCTATCGGATTAATCACATAAAACTTTTCGACCCCGAACGTTCTTGCTGTTCGTGCAATATCGTGAATATCCATATTGGCAATGGCCGTGGCAACCACTTTGCCTTCTTTATTGATAACCGGATAATGTAAAAGAGCTATATAAAGCATACCCGCTTTGGGGGACTGATCTTTCATCCGGAAAAAATTCACCCCGAATCAACCACCTCGCGAGCTCGCTGTCGAGGTATGAAATGAACGTCATTGTAGCGCATCAAGCCGCAGAGAATTATCGCTCGTCCCACGTGAGCGGGATTAAAAAAGTTGACCTAATTACCTTAAACACATCTGAAAATCAAGACTTTATATCCGACCGAGTTTAATTTTTTCCAAATTTATTTTATCGCTCTCGGCGAGTTCTGTTTTTTCAAGAAGATCAGGCCTTCTCAGCCAGGTTCTTTTAATCGCTTCGACCCTTTGCCAACGCTCAATTTGGGCATGATTTCCGGAAACCAGCACATCGGGGACACACCATCCTTTATACTCGGCAGGCCTCGTATATTGTGGATACTCCAGAAGTCCCTGTGAAAAAGATTCCGTAACGGCGGACGCATCATTTCCCAGTACGCCGGGAATCAGCCTGGAGACGGCGTCGATGACAACCAGGGCGGAAAGTTCCCCTCCAGTTAAGATATAATCACCAATGGATATTTCCCGATCAGCCAGATGTTCTCTAATTCGCTCATCAACCCCTTCATAGCGCCCGCAAATCATAATGATTTGCTTTTCGCAGGCCAGCTGGGCAGCAATTTTCTGATTGAATGCCTCTCCCTGGGGCGTCATCAGAACCACCAGCGGTTGAACATCCGTACGCTTCACCGCAGCAAGCGCACGCTCCACGGGCTCAACTTTCATCACCATTCCGCATCCACCGCCATAGGGGGCATCGTCGGTCATGTTGTGTTTATCTTCCGCCCAATCGCGAATATTATGCAGGCCGATATCGATCAGACCTTTTTCCTGAGCTTTTTTCAAAAGGCTGAAATTTAGAGGTGACTGAAGCATTTCCGGAAAAATAGAGAGGATATCAAATCGAATCACGGCTAAAGGCCTTCCAGCAATTTTACGGTTATTTTGTGCGAGGCTAGGTCTATCCGCACAATGGCATCGGCGATTGCCGGAATGAGAAATTCTCCATCGTCTCCCCGGCAAACATAAACATCATTACTGCCTGTTGGGAATATTGATTCTATCCGGCCAAGATGACGACCTTCCGGTGTATAAACCTCAAGCCCAATGATATCGGACCAATAATACTCGTCCTCCGCAAGAACGCCGAGCAAATCACGCGGCAGTAGAAGCTTGGAACCTACAAGCGCTCCGGCCGCATCAACATCGGAAATATCTTGAAATTCAATAAACAGACACTGACCGGCAGGATCAATCTTTTTGATTTCATGACGGCTTTTTTGTCCGGACTTTGATTCCAGATAAACAAAATCAAGCCCGTCCAAAATATCCTGTGATTCTAAAAAAGATAAAACTTTAACACAGCCATGGAGACCGCGCGTTTTGACGATCTCTCCAAAAACAAAAAGGTCCATTTTTTATTCTATAATTTCCAGAACTGCCCGTTTATGCATTTTGGCTGACGTAGCGCTTAAAATGGTGCGGATGGCTTTGGCCGTTCTTCCCTGTTTCCCAATAACTTTCCCTAAATCTTCTTTTGCCACACGCAGTTCAATAACGGACGTTTGCTCACCTATGATTTCAGTTACTTCCACTTTGTCGGGATTATCAACTAAAGATTGAGAGATATACTTAATTAATTCCTTCATCATCAGCACCTCCACGAGTTTTAGTTAACGCATCTGGAAAATTCACTGCAATATTCGCACTGCTTGTTTAATTTTAATGATGTGAGGCTGCTATTCCGTCTCATACCTTTACAAATAACGCGACAATTTTACTACTTAACGCTGGCTTCAATGCCTTTTGTTTTCAATAAATGAGAAACTGTCAGCGTCGGTTTTGCCCCTTTGGACAACCAATCACGAACACGATCTTCTTTTAAAGATATTTCTGCGGGATTCTTTTTTGGGTCATAATTCCCTAATATTTCAAGAAATTTTCCATCCCGCGGATATTCTTTATCTGCGGCCACAATACGGTAAAAGGGTTTGCCTTTAGCGCCCATACGAGTTAATCGAATTTTAACTGCCATTTAGTTTTACTTAAAACCTCCTTCAAAAAAATAGTTATCTGATTTGCCTCTATCATAATTGATTTGATATTAAAAGGGGAAATTCCTCATAAGAGACTTTATCCCGCCTTTCTGATTTATTTTTTTCATCATCTTGCGAATTTCCACGTAATTTTTCAAAAGCCGGTTGACATCCTGAACCATCGTGCCACTGCCCAAAGCGATCCTTTTGCGCCTGCGGCCATCAATGATCAGGTAGTTGTAACGTTCTTTTTTAGTCATGGAATCAATCATCGCCGTAATTTTTACCAGTTCCTTGTCGTCCGGCTTGGCATCCTTGAGCGCTTTGATTTTGCCCATGCCCGGAATCATGCCCATCATGTCCTTCAGTGAACCCATTTTCTTGACTTGCTGAAGTTGATTGCGGAAATCTTCCAATGAAAAATCTCCTTTACGCAGAGACTGCTCCATCTCCCGGGCTGTTTTTTCATCGATGGTGGCTTGCGCTTTTTCCACCAACGATAAAATATCTCCCATCCCCAGAATCCGGGAAGCCATCCTCTCCGGATGAAATACCTCCAAGGCGTCAATTTTTTCACCGATACCGACAAATTTGAGCGGCTTACCGACAACGGCTTTAAGCGAAAGGGCCGCTCCACCGCGCGCGTCGCCGTCCATCTTTGTCATGATAACGCCGTCAATACCGATCAATTCATTGAATTTTATGCCGACATTGACGGCATCCTGACCGGTCATGGCATCAGCCACATAAAGAATTTCCGAAGGATTGACCTTGTCCTTAATTTTGCGAAGCTCATCCATTAACAGATCGTCAATATGTAATCTTCCGGCGGTGTCAATGATGACAACTTCGTAACCTTCTTTTTTGGCTTGTTCAACCGCTTCAACGCATATTTTTACGGGATCGCGAAGAGAGCCTGCATCAAAGACTCTCGCTTTAATCTGCCTGCCCAAAACGGCCAACTGTTCCATCGCCGCAGGCCGGTAAACGTCTGCCGAAACCAGATAAACTTTTTTTTCTCTGGATAAGATTAGCGCCAGCTTGGCGGCTGTTGTCGTTTTTCCACAACCCTGTAAGCCGACAAGCATGATCGTGGCCGGAATCCGCGAACCGAACTTGATATTGGCGCTCGTATTGCCCATGAGTTCAACCAGACGGTCATGGACAATCTTGACGACCTGTTGTCCGGGCGTAATACTCTCAAGCACTTCCTTGCCGATGGCGCGCAGCCGCACATCTTCAATAAAATCCTTGACGACCTTGAAGTTCACGTCCGCTTCCAGGAGCGCCATACGGATTTCCTTGAGCGCGGCATTGACGCTTTCCTCGTTAAGGACGCCACGGCCTTTAAGTTTTTTAAAAATACCTTCGAGTTTCTCTGCTAAACTTTCAAACATAAATTAAGCCTTTATTTACTGGGTCTTGATCGCATCCGGAACGGCGGCCCGGATGATACAATTTGTCTTGACCTTTTTAGAAATCCGGTCGGCAGCAGCCTGCGCCTGTGCCTTGGTTTCAAATCCCGTGACAATGACGCGATGCCATGTCCCCTTCCCTTTAATGTCCACTTTTACAACTTTCGCGGAATAACCCAACGTGGCAACTGTTTTATTAATCTGATTGGCTTTAGCCTTGTCTTTCAAGGACGCCACATAAACAAGAAATGAAGATCCGGCAGGTTGAACAGCGGTTGGAACCTCTTTTATTTTAGATTTTTTTTCCACAGGTGATTTTTCACTGACCGTAACCTTCAATTCGGAAGCTTCTGCTTTGGATGAAACGGCTTCTTCTTGCGGGGACAAAACGGCCGGTGGATTTTGCGGTTTGGCTTTTTGATCCTTCACCATGGCATTATCCGGTTTTTTTTCTGCGACCGGCGGCTGCTGAATCGACAGCGTTTTCTGACCGGTCAACGTATCATGAAATGTCAAATCCATATTGCCGCTATCCGGCGGAGATTCCATACTAGCCATTTTTTTTTGCTCACCGGCAACTTTAGCCGGCCGCCAGAACAACGCTAAAATCTGTTGCGGCACGGAAGAAATCTTTTCAGGATAGGTATTAATATTCTTACCAACCCCGACGCCCAGAATGAATGAAAGGCACAACAGAACAGTCATCCCGGCAATAACAATAATTAATCCGGTTCTCCCCAATTTCAATTCAAATTTTTTTATATTACCGGAAACCATTTCATGCCTTTCACATCTTCTCCGGCGCATTGACACCTAATATTTTCAGCGCGTTCGCCAGCACAATGCGCACCGCATCGACCAAAACCAGGCGCGCGTCCGACAGCGCCGCATCTTCCGTCATGACTTTATTCTTATTGTAGTAACTGTGAAAGATACCCGCCAGTTCATTCAGATAGAAGGTCAGGCGGTGAACCTCCAGCGATTTCGCGGCGCCTTCCAGCATTTCGGGATAACGCGCCATCATTTTAACTAATGTTCTTTCTTCCGGTTCTATCAGGAGAGAGGGATTAATATTTTCGAAAGTCGGCAGCGCCATGCCCCGCCCCTCTGCCATCCGAACAATACTACAGATTCTGGCATGCGCGTATTGGACATAGAAAACCGGATTTTCATTGGATTGTTTTTTAGCAACGTCCAGGTCGAAATCCAGGTGGCTGTCCGATCGACGCATTAGAAAATTATAGCGGGCCGCGTCCTTGCCCACTTCGTCCAATACTTCCCTGAGCGTTACAAATTCGCCGGAACGCGTGGACATGGCCACCGGCTCACCCGCGCGTAATAAATTTACCAGTTGCACAAGAATGATTTTCAGATCGTCTTTGCGGTGTCCCAGGGCCTGAATCGCGGCCCAGAGGCGGGGCATATACCCGTGGTGATCCGCGCCCCAGATATCGATCAGCATGTCAAAACCGCGGGCAAATTTATTTTTATGATAGGCGATATCGGCGGCAAAGTAAGTCGGCTCGCCGTTTTTTCGGATAACGACACGGTCTTTTTCATCACCGAAAGCTGTTGTTTTAAACCATAGCGTTTCGCCGTCCGAATAAATAAAGCCCTGCTCTTGCAAAGAGGACAAAAGATCACTCACGCCGTTTTCCTTGTATAATTCCTTCTCGCTGAAATAGAAGTCGAAGGTCACGCCGAAGTCCTTTAAATCCGTCTTGATTTCTTTGAGGATAACGCCGCCGGCAATGGCGTTGAAATATGGAACCGTTTCCTCTTCGTTTTCGGTCAGATAGCGATTGCCGTCTTTTTTTATAATATCGGCGGAAATATCTTTAATATAATCACCGCGATAGCAGTTTTCGGGAAACTCGATTTTTTCGCCCAGAAGTTCCCGATAGCGGTACAGCACGGATTTTCCCAGATTATTCATCTGGTTCCCGGCATCATTGATATAATATTCCCTGGAAACGGCATAACCGGTTGCCGAAAGCAGATTGGCCAGGACATCCCCGACCACCGCGCCGCGCGCATGGCCAATGTGCAGAGGACCCGTGGGGTTGGCACTGACGAACTCCACCTGAACTTTCTTCCCTTGACCCATATCGAGAGAACCGTATTTTTCCTTTTCACGTAGGATGTTTTGCAGGGTTTTCCGCCATAAATCGTCTTTCATTCGAAAATTCAAAAAACCGGGACCGGCTATTTGTGTTTTTTCGATGATTCCTTCCGGATCGGTCAGATTTTCCTGTATAATCTTAGCAATGTTGCGGGGATTTTGGTTGGCCTGGGACGCCAGAATCATAGCCACATTAGAAGCGTAATCGCCATGTTCGGGATTGGCCGGCACTTCGATTTCAATGTGCGACAATTCCACGTCCGGCAACAGGCCTTTTTGCGTACAAGCCGTTAAGGCATTTGCGATCAGGGCAACGAGTTTATTCTTCATTACAAAGCGTAAAAACCTTTCTTATAAAAAAGTGACAAGAGGCTTTTATCATTTGCCGCTTGTCATGGCAAGCTGAACTGTCAGGTTTATTGCAAACTTCACTTCTCCAATCCCTGCCGTTGCTGTTCAAAGAATCGTTTGACATCCGTTATGGTCTTTTCTATATTATTGCAAACAAATGACTTTTAAGGATGTTAATCATGAAAAAAATAATACTATCGGCATTTATTCTGATTTCATTTTTTGCTTTTCCTTTATTCAGTCATGCGTCTTATATCATTCACCTGAAAGGCGGCGGACAGTTTATTACATCCAAATACTGGGAGGAAGACGGCCAGATTACTTTCTTTGTCCGCGGCGGAACGATGGGTATTGAGAAGGATACGGTTAAGGTAATAGAGAAGTCGAAGATTCATGCTGATGATTATCAAACGAATCAGTCCAAACAAATTATCCCTAAGGTTACTCCAGCCCTGGAAAAAACAATTAAAGAAGAAACTGTTCCCCATGCGAATGTAACAACTGTTCCAGAAGCTAACGCAAAAGAAGAAAAGGTTGATTTGAAGGCTTACCGGGAGAAAATGGACAAGCTGAAGGCTGACATAAACAAGACTCTTACGCGTATGAGGAAAGCCACAGCAAGTAAGGACCAGATTGCAATGGATGGCGCAATAGAAGAGAACCGCAGGATCTCAGCGGAAATGTGGAAACTGACCGACGAACTAAAGGCAAAGAACAAAGGCAAACTGCCCGACGATTGGTGGGAAGGAGTCGGCAGGGAGGAATCTGCAACACCATAAAACGGGAAAACATTAATGCTCTAAAACTTAGGAAACATCCCGCCAAGCCTTTCGTTTTCCTTGCCTGGTTGAAGGAATGTTGCTGAGGTTGGAAAGGGCTGCAGAACTGTAAAACAGGTTGATGCTACCTGTAAGATCGATCAGCTTGCTCGTATGACCAATCGTCACGACGGAACCGAATATATTACCCGTACCGGAACCGAAAACTCTGCCGGTCCCCCTCAGAATGACAAGCCCTTCGTAGCAGAAGTTGCCATTAACTTGAAGTGATCCGCCATTATCGACGATGATGATGCCTGCACCGTTTACGGAGGCATTCAGGGTGGTGCCGTTCGGAATGACCGTGACGGCAGGATTGGCCCGCGTACCCAGGGTGGTCTGGTAAAGGTTGTTCGCAATAATGTAGTTCACGTAATCATTGTATTCAGGTTCTTTGCTGGGACCCAACGTTTGCGTTGGGACCCCCCCCAGATGAGCGTCAACATTTCCAGTGAGGGTCGGGGTCATGACCGTAAACAGACCCGGTACGGCGGGCAATGCGGTCGCCGTCGTGTCGCAGGCACTGCCATTGCAGGCCGGGTTCGCGGGAACAGGATAATCATGACCGTCAACAGCATAGCCACCGCCGCCGCCCGTTTTAAATTGCACCGCAGGTCCGCCGCCATACATGGCCACCGCACCGTCCGCGTTCTGGGGCCGCATCGGAATCTTTTCGATGACGACCTCAATCGTTCTGGAGGCATTATTGGGCCCTGTTCCAGTCACGCGGAAAACATAGAGTTTATTAGCAATGTTGTAGCCATAGAGGTATACTGGAGTGATGCGTGAGGGTAAGGCTTTTGCCACAAAGGAAAACCCCGTTGGGACGGTCAATGGGATTGGCGTACAGTACCCAGAGGAGCAGGTGGTATTTTCGGCGATGTCCGTTGCATTGGCGTCGGTAGTGGGATAGGATACCGTATTGGTGCGTAAGTAAGCGATGACCATCTCAACGCCTGCTTCGGCATTATAAAAAGCCCGCGCGCCCTCCCTATAATTACTGCTTATTTTCATATCGGTTGTCGTCACATTAAGAGCCGTAAAACCAATCAATACCAATACGGCAAGAAGCATGACGGACACGACCAGAACCATGCCTTTTTCATTATTTATTGTTTTCGGCGATTGCGGGAATTGCATAAATTAC
Source organism: Syntrophaceae bacterium (assembly GCA_009773315.1). GTDB lineage: Bacteria > Desulfobacterota > Syntrophia > Syntrophales > Smithellaceae > UBA8904. The sequence continues at coordinate 22,770 of WRPE01000018.1, read as the reverse complement.
CTCATCATCATCAACTTCGTGTCAATAATTTTATCAGAATAATGAACTGTTTTGCGTTATTATATTTCATCTTTCTTCTCAAAAACCTGGTAGTTGCAGATTACGTGGCGTAACAATTGAAATCAGATTATAGTAAAGGTAGTTGCCTGTATTCAGATCAATGTTTGCCGTCCTGGTTGTAACGCTGATTTGAATTCTACGAATGTTAGCCAGATTGGTTGTGGATGTTGTTCCTGTAGCAGGTAAATAGGAAAAAACAAGGGCGGATACATTTTCGACAACGGGTTGTTTATTTGCCGAAGTGGACGATTTACGTCCCAGCACCTGTACGCCGCCGGATGTATATAAATCATAAGTAATATTTTCGTTGGCATCGTCACGATCTCCGTCGGCGCTCCCACTGTTCGAATCATCGTTCACATCCATCGCGAAACTGATGGTGTTGGCATTGGCCACGGTAACTCCAACACAAGGTGCGTTGGTCGCGGTAGTTGTACCCACACATCTAGTTAATATAATGGTACTATTATAACCTGCATATCCCGCCATCATGATGTCTTTGATCATCATATCCATAGCCATTCTCGCATTACCCTGCATCACCGCTATTTGTTCCTGTTTATTTAACTCTTTATTTTGCAAGATAAAAACAGAATAGACCGCTGCCAGCAATACGAGTCCCACAGCCATCGCAATCATTAATTCAATCAGCGTAAAACCTTTGTGCTTATTTTCACAATTGAAAACTTCAGCTTTGCCTGTCTTGGATAGATAATGATTGTTTTTCATAACTTTTTTCACGTTTCTATTTATTTTTCAGTAATAATCGTATTCAACGTCACATTATGATCACTGCCCTGCCATTGCCAACGGACTTCCATAGCGACGCTCTTTTTATTCGGACAGGTCCCCGTCGTACTGCCAGTACAGCACGTGTATGGCGTGCCCGATGCTGTGCATGAACTGTTACCGGTAGTCGTGGTTACCGTCCATTGTCTTTGATAGTCAGGAAAGCCTGTTACGGCTGACCAACTGGAAGAAGCAATGCTGTTGAAACCGGCATCATCAGTCTGACTGGAATTTTTTAGAGTTTCCATTTGATCTTTCGCTAAAGTTGTGGCTGTGTTCATCATTTTGTTTAACGAATTTCCTTTGATGACCATGATCGTGACGGATACCAGAGCCAAAATCGCAACGGTCAAAATAAACATGGCAATCAGGATTTCAATAAGAGTAAACCCATGATTTCGTTCTATATTACTATGAATAGATTTTATTTTTTTCATATTGGCCTCATCAGTTGATCTTTACACGACCCGCAGTGCTTATCGTAATTTTTTTGGGTTGTGCAAGAGATGCACTGGTTATCGTGATTGTGGGATTCTTTCCGGTTCCATTAGCACGAAAGACGGGATTGAAAGTTGTGGAAAACGTTACATCAGCATAATCCGGGTGAATGTCACGCAATGGACCTGTTTCACCAGTGTCAATCGTTTCGTTCCCATTGAGATCCGGGATAATTCTGTATTGGTGGTTGTTGTCAAATGACACAATAATATTCATATTCTGGCTGACAGCCTGACTTCTGGCGTTCATAAGATCAACATATAACTGCGTTGTTGCTCCACTCAATCTCCGGGACTTCATATATTCCATAAAATTTGGCGCGGCAATGGCCGCCAAAATACCCATTATTACGATAACAATCATTAATTCAATTAAAGTAAAGCCGCTTACCAATTTTCTTCGCATTGTCGCTCCTGAAAAACATTTCATCTCGCCTGTCAATATCGGAAAATCAGAAATCTCATAAATATCTCGCCCCAGAAAATGTAGGCAACTGCCGCCAGCGATAAAAAAGGTCCAAAAGGCACGGCGTATTTCATGTCCTGCTTTTTAATAATCATTACCGTAATCCCGACGACGGCCCCGGCTAATGAGCTGAATAGTAAGACAAATATCAATGATTTCCATCCCAGAAAACCACCGATCATCGCCAGCAGTTTAATATCGCCGCCGCCCATGCCTTCACGCTTGGTTATGAACTCATAAACGAAAGCAATCAGAAAAAGCATGCCGCCGCCGATAAGTAAGCCAATGAGGGCCTCTTGCCAGGGAAGCCTTACGATAAAGATAGCCGCCAGGAAAAAGATGGGAATGCCGGGCAGAGATAAAATATCAGGAATAATCTGATGATCCAGATCGATGAAACTGATTGTAATCAAGACAGCGGTAAAAATGAAAAAAACCAGAAAATTGAGCGTCAGACCGAATTTCATAAACAGCAACAAGGCCAGGAGGGCGGTAATCAACTCAACCAGCGGGTATCGCCAGGAAATCTTTCCGCCGCAATCCCGGCACCTGGCACGCAAAACAAGAAAGCTAATCATAGGAATATTATCATAAAAACGAATCGGTTGATGACAGTGAGGACACTGGGAAAGAGGCTTGACGATGGATTCATGATCCGGTATGCGAAAAATACAGACATTGAGAAAGCTACCGATGGCGGCGCCGAAGATGAAGGCAAAAATATTTAAATTCATGGCAACTCTCTTCTAAATTTTTGAACTTTTTTTATGGGATTTTTCAGGAATGCTGGACTTGTGTTAAACTGCCCGGCAGTCCTGCCGCCTTATCCCGTCAAAGACTTAGGCCAGTAACTTTGCGTCCCGCCTTTTCAGGTGGTTTGCCCTTTTCAAGCTTTGACTAGAATTTTACTCTCTTTTCGTCAGAAGTCAATAAATTTATGGTGATTCCAATCACAAAATTGATTGCATTGGTTTAGTCAATGAGATAATAAAATCAATATGAATGACGAACACTATATGCAACTGGCCTTGAAGCTGGCCGCTAAAGGTCGGGGATATGCCAGCCCCAATCCGATGGTGGGAGCTGTTATTGTTAAGAACGACAGAATCATCGGGCAGGGCTACCATCAATGTTGCGGCCAAAACCACGCGGAAGTCAATGCGATCCAAAACGCGACGGAAGATGTCACAGGCTCTACCCTTTATGTGACGCTGGAACCCTGTTGCCATTCCGGTAAAACATCTCCCTGCACGGACAGGATTATCCAACATAAAATTGCGGGCGTCGTGGTCGGCGCCACCGATTCCAATCCCCTGGTTTCCTGTCAGGGCATTCAATGCCTGCAAAGCGCAGGGATTGAAATTAAAACAGGCATTTTGGAAGATGAATGCCGCGATCTCAACGAAGTCTTCTTTCATTTCATGGAAACGGGACTGCCTTTTGTCACCGTCAAATACGCTCAAACGCTGGACGGACGCATCGCCACAGTAACAGGCCAGTCACAATGGATCAGTTCTTCCGCATCCCTGAAATTCGCCCATCAACTGCGGGCTGAGCATGATGCCATATTGGTGGGGATTGGAACAGTCCTCAAGGATAATCCGGCGCTGACGGTCAGAAGAGTTCGCGGCCGCAATCCGTTAAGAATTGTCGTGGATTCCCGCCTGGCCATCACCGCTGAGGCCAACGTGATGCAAAATATTTTCAAGACACCAACGCTGATCGTCACAACTAAAAATGCTTCCGATCCGCGTTTTCAAAACCTGTCTATGGCGGGCGCTGAGTTGATTACGGTTGATCCTGATGAGGGAAACCACGTCAATCTGAAAAAATTACTTCAGCACCTTGCGGCAAGAAATATTTCTTCGGTTTTGATCGAAGGCGGCGCGCAAATCATTACGTCCGCCCTTCAAGACAACCTGGTCAATCGTCTGATTACGGTGATTGCGCCGAAGATTATCGGCAAAGGAATTGAAGCGATAGGCGATCTCAATATTCGCAGACTGGAAGAGGCAAAAATATTATCCGTGCAAAGCGTTATGAAAAAAGGCGTTGATATCATTATTGACAGTCGTTTATTGCCGCAATCACGTTCTGGGCAGCCTTAATGCCATCCAGCGCCGAACTGATAATCCCTCCGGCGTAACCCGCACCTTCCCCGCAGGGGTAAAGTCCCCGGACATTTTCGCTTTGTCCGTCAACCCCGCGGCAAATACGCACCGGCGATGACGTTCTGGTTTCCACACCGATTACATGAGCCTCCTCAGAAATAAAACCCGGCATTTTTTTATCGAATTGTTTGATCCCGACCCGCAACGCATCAGACACAAAATCAGGAAGCACGTCCGCAAGAAAAGCGGCTTTCACGCCGGGCAAAAAACTTGTCCGACCCACAGCGCCGGATGATTTTTGTTCGATAAACCCGGAAAGCCTCTCAGCGGGGGCGCAATAGTTGCCACCACCCGACAAAAAAGCCTCTCTCTCCCAATGACTGCGGAAGACCAGGCCACTCAGAGGCTCCCCCTGTGCAGCAAAGTCCTCCACCCGCACATTCACAACGACGGCGCTGTTGGCAAATTCTCCGCTGCGCTCGCTATTGCTCATGCCATTGGTCATAACAAATCCCGGAAGCGCGCTGCAACCAATCACCTGCCCTCCCGGACACATGCAAAATGTATAAACGGAACGATTCAGTCCGCCTGTCGTGGCGGTGACAAAATATTCCGCCGGCGGCAAATGCGGGTGATTCGACCACCGGCCATACTGAATCGAATTAATCAGGGTCTGAGGATGCTCGACACGCAAACCCATCGCAAAAGGCTTGGCCTCCATCTTTACACCGCGTTCATCTAATTTCCGATAGGTATCATCAGCGCTCTGGCCAATTGCGAGAATCACTTCATCTGCTTTTATTTCTTGTTTGTCGTTGACCACAACTGCCGCAATTTTATCTTGCCGGATTATAAAATCCGTTACCTGTGCCTCAAATTGAATGGCACAGCCCATCTCTATAAGTTTTTTCCTCAGATGGATGATGACTTCACGCAATCTGTCCGTGCCGATATGCGGCTTGGCGTCGGCTAGTATTGATTCTTGTGCACCCATGTCCACAAGAATTTTCTTAACCCACAAAGAATATGGGTTTTTGCTTCGGCTGGTTAATTTCCCATCGGAAAAAGTCCCGGCCCCTCCTTCGCCGAAAAGAACATTGCTTTGCGGATCAAGCAGACTTTTTTCCCAAAATATCCGCACATCCTCCACGCGTTTTTCGACGGGTCGCCCTCTCTCCAGCAGCACAACCGATATGCCCTTTACGGTAAGCGTGTAGGCGGCAAAAAGACCGGCGGGACCGCTGCCGATGACCACAACGGGAGGCCTCTCCACCCCCGGCGCATAGTCTACCCGGCGTATGCCGGGCGTCACCCCTCCAGCATTCGCCGGACTAACGCACCGGCGGAGGACATCAGATGATCCGACTGATGACGAGTCAATGACCGGTTCATCATGAAACGTCGAAATCTGTATTCCTTCCGGCAATGCCTCCGGTAGCGCTACTGTGTCCGTCAAACTTATCTTTACCGCATAAACAAAATGAGGGGGCTTGTTGCGCCGGGCATCCAGAGCTTTTTTAATAACGGCCAATGAGGCAATGCCGGCAACGGGAATGCCAAGCGCTTGAGCAGCCTTTGCCGCCAGGCATTCTTCTTGCTCATCCAATGTCAGATGTAAATCGTTAAGACGGATCACTCTCATTTTTTCTCCATTGCAAAAACTCCACACCTATTGTAAACGTCTTCATATTTTACTGGACGGATTCTCAATACATTAAAAGTTGGTGTTTGCCATGCCTTGGTATGCCGTTTCCACAAAAAGCCGCCACGAATATAAAGCCTTTACCGGCCTTACTCAGAAAAATCTGACAACGTTTTTACCGGAGATGGAAGTTTGGAGCAAGCGAAAAGACCGAAAAAAGAAGATATCCGTGCCGCTTTTTCCCGGCTATCTTTTTGTGGAAGCCTCTTTAGACAACGAAACAAAACTGATCATTCTCAAAACATCCGGAGTTGTTCGAATTCTGGGGAAAAAATTAAACACAGAACCTTTGCCGGTGCCGGAAGCAAAAATCATCGCCATCCAGCGCTTGCTGGCTAAAAAAGTGGAAATGTTCACCCTGCAGTATCCGAAAGCCGGAGAACCGGCGCGGATTATGGACGGCCCCTTTGCCGGCATTGAGGGCACGGTGATTAAAAGCGACCTGGAAAAAGAACTTTTCGTTATTTCCATAGAATTACTCCAGCGATCCGTAGCGATCAAGCTGGAAGGTTTTCAAATCAGCAAGATTTGATGATTTTTTTTTCAATGGCATGACATGAATAGGTATCTAAAAAATACTTGACATTCTAGGCGTTATGCGCCAGATAGCTTCCACTTAAATCATAAATCATCGACAAAAACTTTTTGGGGACGTGCTGTGAAGGGATATATCAAGATAAACAAGGAACTGTGCAAGGAATGTCATCTGTGTATTCATTTCTGCCCCAAGGATCATATTGCGCCGACAAAAGAATATAATTCCCAGGGATACAGGTCTGTTGCCGTAAACGAAGAAAAAGAATGCACCGGTTGCGGCATTTGCGCCACGATGTGTCCGGATATCGCCATAGAGGTTTACCGTGAATAAAACATTAATGTCGGGAAATCATGTTATCGGCGAGGCGTCCATCCGCGCCGGCTGCCATTTTTACGCCGGTTATCCGATTACGCCCCAGAATGAACTGACCGAGTATATGTCGGAACATATGCGCAGCAATGAAGGCCGTGTGTTTATTCAGGCGGAAAGCGAGATCTCGGCGATCAACATGATTGCCGGCGCCGCTGCTGCCGGCGCCAGAGTGATGACATCATCCTCCAGTCCCGGCATGTCGCTCAAACAGGAAGGCATTTCCTCCATGGCGGCCTGCGAGCTTCCCGGCGTGATCGTAAATATCATGCGCGGCGGCCCCGGGCTGGGCAACATCCGTCCCGCACAGGGAGACTATTTTCAGGCCACCCGCGGCGGCGGACACGGCGATTATCGCACCATCGTGCTGGCGCCGGCCACCTGCCAGGAACTGGCCGATCTGACGATGGATGCGTTCGATTTTGCCGACAAATACCGGACGCCGGTGATGATTCTCGCCGACGGCATGATGGGGCAAATGATGGAACCGGTTATTTTCAAGAAACCCACACCCCGCCAGTATCCTGAAAAGTTCATGCTGCGCGGCGCAGGCACTGGCAAAAGCAAATTTATCCGCGCCCTGCTGCTCGACCCCATCGATGCGGAAGAGCACAACTGGAAACTGGCGCGCAAATACGAAGTCATCACAAAAAACGAAACGCTTTGCGAAGAATATAACGTTGAAGACGCCGACATGGTCATCGTCGCCTATGGAACGTCCGCCCGCATCGCCAAAGGAGCGATTAAACGTCTGCGGGACAACGGCATGAAAGTCGGTCTTTTCCGACCCATTACATTGTGGCCGTTCCCGGAACAGAAACTGCGAGCACTGTCGGCTAAAATCAAAAATTTCTTTGTTTTTGAACTCAGCACGGGACAAATGCTGGACGATGTTCGTCTCGCCCTTCAGGGTTACGCCCATATCGATTTTCACGGCCGTCCGGGCGGCGCGGTGCCGACGCCCGCCGAACTAACCAACGTCATCGCGCGCGTTTACAACAAAAATGATTAAACGTATTTTTAAGGATCTCAATTCCATGGTAAAAATCGTCAGCAAAAAACCAAATAGTCTAAAGGAAAAGATTTTTCATTACTGCCCCGGCTGCGGACACAGCATTGTGCATAGGCTCGTCGCGGAAGTCTTTGACGAGCTGGACATCCGAGGCATTGCCATCGGCGTCCCGCCCGCGGGCTGCGCCGTTTTGGCCTACAATTACTTTGACATCGATATGGTCGAGGCGCCGCACGGACGGGCAACCGCTATGGCCGCGGCTATCAAACGCGTGCTTCCCGACCGCATGGTCTTTTCCTATCAGGGCGACGGCGATCTGGCCGCGATCGGAATTGCGGAAAGCCTTCATGCCGCTAACCGCGGCGATAACATTACGGTCATCTTTATCAACAACGCTGTCTATGGCATGACGGGCGGACAGATGGCCCCCACCACCCTGCTCAACCAGAGAACAACCACCAGCCCGGCCGGCAGGCACAAAACACTGGACGGCTACCCACTGAAAGTCAGCGAAATTTTTTCTCAACTGCAGGGAACCACTTATATTGAAAGGTGCGCAGTCAGCTCTCCGGCGACTGTCAACAAAACGAAAAAAGCAATTAAAAAGGCCTTTCAATGCCAGAAGGACGGATTGGGTTTCTCGCTCGTGGAAATTCTCTCGGCCTGCCCGACCAACTGGAAAATGAATTCGATTGATTCAGTTCAATGGATTGATGATGTCCTTTGCAAGGAATATCCACCGGGCGTGTTCAAAGACGAAACGGCGGCCAGAAAACTCGCGGAGGCTTCGTCATGATCTTCAAAGCCATTTTTTCGGGATTCGGCGGCCAGGGCGTTCTGATGATGGGAACCAGCCTCGCTCACGGCGCGATGAGCAATGGTTATCACGTCACTTTTCTGCCCTCTTACGGCGCGGAAATAAGAGGCGGCACCGCCAACTGCACCGTGGCGATCGCTGATGAAGAAATTGCGTCACCTGTCGCTTCGGAGCCGGATTATCTGGTCGTGATGAACGCCCCTTCGCTCTTTAGCTTCCAGAATAAAGTCGCCGCGAAAGGCGTCATTTTTCTTAATTCGTCGATTATCAGCGAACGTTCCAGCCGTTCCGACGTGCAGGCTTACGCGGTTCCCTGCGGGGATATCGCGCAGGACTTGGGAAATACCCGTGTCGCCAATATCATCATGATGGGCGCGTTTATCAAGAAATCCGGCATTGTGACTCCCGACATTTATTTGAAAAGCCTGGAATCCATCATGGGCGGCAGAAAAAAGGGCGTCGCGGAAATCAACCGCAAGGCGTTTGCCGCCGGATTCGATTACGTCAAGGATTAATATTAAGGATACTGTATGGCTGTCAAACAAATTTCCGTTTTATTAGGCAATGTGCCCGGTTCTTTTGCCAAGCTCATCCATATTCTGGATTCAGAAGACATCAGCACCAAAGCTGTATCGGCCGCCAGCATCGAACACGATAGCCGGGTTCGTCTTGTGGTCAATGACCCAGACCGCGCCGCGACGCTTCTGTCCAGCTATCATTTCAATTTTGAAGTGACGCCCGTGCTGGCAGCTGAAGTCCCTCTCCATGCGGGCGGTATTAACGCCATTTTGAAGCCTCTGGCCAAAGCAGAAATCAATATTCTTTATCTCTATACAACCATCAACCGCATCGGAAAAGAAACCATCGTTATTATCGGCGTCGATAAACTGGAAGAAGCCAGAGAAGTCCTCACTGAAAACTGGATTTCCTTGATCGGTGACGAAATTTATTCGATCCCTTAACTTTAAGAATCCACCATGCCGGTATACGCCGAAAAAGAAAAAGCTCTGGCCGCCAGGATGCAGGAACTCGGCGTTTCCGAAAACGATTTTGAGGAATCTTTTGTTCGTTCTTCCGGCCCCGGAGGACAAAAGGTTAATAAAACCTCTTCTTGTGTTCATCTCGTCCACATCCCCACCGGTCTTTCGGTCAAATGTCAGCGGGAAAGATCCCAATCATTAAACCGTCATCTGGCGCGCCGACTCTTGTTGGAAAAAATTGAACTGCAGCAAAAAGGGTTCATCGCTGAAGAACAAGAAAGGATAGAAAAACTGCGCCGCCAAAAGAGAAAACGAAGTAAACGGGCCAAAGAAAAAATCCTGGTCGCGAAACATCAACAAGCCGAGAAAAAAGAGTTACGCAGTAAAGTTGTTTTTGAGGAATGATAAGGGGAAAACCAGTGGTGATTTATCCCGCGTCGCTTCGGGAATTTGAGGTGTCACTAACCCCACTCGCTTCGCTCGGGGGTAATTCGACTTACAAATTTCAGCGCGCTTCGCTTCTGAAATTTGAGTCTCATTAAAAAGGGAGGGAAAGTCGATGTACGCTCCCCCTCCCGATTTCTATAATAACAATAATGATTAGCCAATATACTTAAGCAGCGGATTGGCGTAAAGCACGATCAGCGCAACAACCAGCGCGTAAATCGCCAGTGATTCAATCATGGCCAGACCGACCATCATGGTGAGAAGAATTTTGCCCTGAGCTTCAGGATTTCTACCAACAGCGTTTGTCGCGCCATTTAAACCGGCGCCCATACCATTACCAGTTCCAATTGTTCCAAAAGCAATGGCCAGGCCGGCCGCAATCAGGGAACAACCAATAACAATGGCCTTTGTGTAATCAACAGTTCCTGCAGGAGCCGCTGCTGCCGTTTCCGGAGCTGCCAATACGAAAGGAGCGGAAACAATAACCAACACAATCGCCAAAACAGAATAAATTAAACTCTTTTTCATTTACGACCTCCTTAAATTTTTTGTCACAGATTTCAAATCCCCAACCATCATAAGCGGTTGTGTTTTTAAGCCTCCTTTCTTTAGAAATTTAATGATTTCAGGACTTGTTGATCTCTTTTAAACGATCTACAAAACGATTGTCAAGAAATATTTCCACCAATGCATCGCTTGATTTTATTTTCCAAGAAGGATAAATGTTTTTCTATGAATAATTTATCCCTGCAGGAGAAACAAGCCGCCCGTCTCATACAGCGTGATATTCCGCTTGTCAGTAAACCTTTTGCGGATATTGCCGACGCTTGCGGCCTTTCTGCTCTTCAAGTGATTACTGTATTGCAAAGATTTTCAGAAAAGGGAATCATGCGAAAATTTGGAGCAATCTTGCGTCATCAGAAAGCAGGCTACCGGAAAAATGCAATGGTGATGTGGTTCGTGCCACCCGACACAATAGAAAGCGCCGGACGGCTGATCGCCTCACTGTCATATATTTCTCATTGTTACGAAAGAAAACCGGCTTTTCAAAATAAATATAATCTCTTTACGATGCTGCACGCACAGGATGACGACATCTCTCCACTGATCAACACCATGTCCCAATTAATCAACAGTAGCGATTTTCTTATTCTGGAAAGCCTGCAAGAATATAAAAAAACATCTCCGGAGTATTTTTAATGACCAAAATAAATGAAGACCAGTTTGCCGCGGCCGGTCAGGTGATTGCCGGCGGCGTGAACTCGCCTGTACGCGCCTGGAAATCCGTGGACGGCGACCCTGTTTTTGTGAGCCACGCTCAAGGCAGCAAGATTTACGATTCCACGGGCAAAGAATACATTGACTATGTTCTCTCCTGGGGACCGATGATTCTGGGACACGCCCATCCGGAGGTCATTGCCGCCATATGCCGGACAGCGCAAAAAGGAACCAGCTTCGGCGCGCCCACCGATGCCGAAACAAACATGGCCCGACTGATCTGCGAAGCGATCCCCTCCATTGAACGAGTCAGGATGACCAGTTCCGGGACGGAAGCCACCATGACGGCTATTCGTCTGTCCCGCGGTTACACGGGCAGAAACATGATCATGAAATTTGACGGTTGCTACCACGGTCATGCCGACTCCCTTTTGATTAAAGCCGGATCAGGGGTTGCAACCCTAGGAATTCCGGGCTCTCCGGGAATTCCCGAAGCGTTGGCTAAACTCACGCTGAGCCTGCCCTATAACGATTTGGACGCTCTCGAAAAAGCCATCGAGCGCTATGCCTCAGACTTGGCAGCAGTGATCGTAGAGCCGATAGCGGGTAACATGGGCGTCGTTCTCCCGGAAAATGGCTTCTTGAAAAAATTGCGGGAATTGACAGCCCAAAACGGGATTGTGCTGATATTTGATGAAGTGATCACGGGATTCCGCTTTTGTTTCGGTGGCTATCAAAACCTGATCGGCATCAAGCCTGATCTGACCTGTCTGGGTAAAATCATCGGCGGGGGAATGCCGGTGGGAGCTATTGGCGGTAAAAAAGAAATCATGGAGAGATTGGCACCGACAGGTGATGTTTATCAGGCAGGAACACTTTCCGGTAATCCGCTGGCCATGAGCGCCGGAATAGCCACACTCAACATTCTCAAAGAGAAAGCTGATTCTTTCGCAGCATTGACGGATCGAGCAAATGGTCTATGCTGGGAGGTTGAAAAATTGTTCGCCAAACGGGGCATCGCGATCTGCATTAACAAAATTTTTTCCATGTTCACCATTTTCTTCCAGCAAGGCCCCGTTTACGATCTGAACACCGCTATGCAGTCGGACACCAGACTTTACGCCCGCTTCTTTCATGGCATGCTTGAAAACGGCGTTTGGCTGGCGCCGTCACAGTTTGAAGCGGGATTCTTATCGTTTGCACATACGGATGAAGACATGGACAAAACCCTTGCCGATTTGGGAAATACACTGAAAATTCTCTAAGCGGCTCATTGACAAGCAGCAATCAATGCGATAATAAGTCTTGCAGATTTGCCTAAAATAACTACAACAATTGAGGAACCTGAGTATGAAAAAAGCATTTCTCACAGGTATTACCGGACAGGATGGATCTTATCTGGCCGAATTTTTGTTAAACAAAGGGTATGAAGTCCATGGCCTGATCCGGCGCTCCAGCACCTTTAACACGGATCGCATCGATCATCTCTACCGTGATTTCCATGACCCGAACGCCAAATTATTTTTGCACTACGGGGATCTGAGTGTTTCCGGTCAGCTCATGGATTTGCTCGCTTCCATTAATCCCGACGAAATTTATCATCTGGGCGCACAGAGCCATGTTCGCGTAAGCTTCGATATGCCCGAATACACCGGTGACATTACCGGATTGGGAACTTTGAGGATACTGGAATCAATCAGAAAGACCGGCATCAAAACAAAATTTTATCAGGCCTCCTCCAGCGAAATGTTTGGCGCCGCGCCGCCACCGCAAAACGAAAAGACTCTCTTTCAGCCTCGCAGCCCATATGCTGCGGCCAAAGTATATGCCTATTATATTGTGCAAAACTACCGTGATGCCTACGGCATCTTTGCGACCAATGGCATCCTGTTCAATCACGAATCGCCGCGGCGCGGCGAAACGTTCGTCACCCGCAAAATTACCCGCGCGGCAACACAAATCAAACTGGGCCTACGGGACAAGCTTTACCTGGGCAATCTGGAAGCCAAAAGAGACTGGGGATTTGCCGGAGACTTTGTGGAAGCGATGTGGCTGATGCTCCAGCAGGATAAACCGGATGATTATGCGATTGCAACCGGTGAAACACACTCGGTGCGTGAGTTTGCCGAAAAAGTCTTCAGTAAACTAGGGCTGGATTATCATCAGCACGTGGCGGTCGATCCCCGTTATTTCCGTCCCACGGAGGTTGATATTCTACTGGGAGACGCCTCCAAAGCAAAAAAAGCCCTAAATTGGCAACCGAAAGTTACGTTTGATCAGCTCGTCGATATGATGATCGAAGCTGATCTGGAATTGGCCCAAAAAGAAAAAACCCTGGTAGACGCAGGTTTTTTCTGCGCCAATTCTGAAAGAATAAGTTAACATCAGCTTCGAAAGGATAAATCACTTGCTGAAAAATAAACGTATTACCGTCACGGGCGGCAAAGGATTCCTAGGGCATCACCTGATTAACAGACTTGCCGATTACGGCTGCCGAAGTATCGATATCGCCGATCTTCCAGAATACAATTTAACCGATCCGACTGATATCCGTCGCATGTTCGACACCACAAAGCCGGATGTCGTGATTCATCTTGCCGCAAAAGTCGGGGGTATCGGTTTTAATCAGGAAAAACCGGCCGAACTCTTTTATGATAATCTCATCATGGGCACACAATTGATTCATGAAGCGTATTTGCATAAAATTGAGAAATTTGTCGCACTTGGCACAATCTGCGCTTACCCCAAGTTTACACCGGTGCCTTTTAGAGAAGAAGACCTTTGGAATGGCTATCCGGAAGAAACCAATGCCCCTTATGGCCTGGCCAAAAAAATGATGCTGGTGCAGTCCCAGGCTTATCGTCAACAATATTGTTTTAATGCCATTTTCCTGCTTCCGGTAAATCTTTATGGTCCCGGCGATAATTTTGATCCCCGTTCATCTCACGTTATTCCCGCATTAATTAAAAAATGTTTTGACGCCATGGACAACCATTCGGATACATTGGAAGTGTGGGGTACAGGCCAAGCCACACGCGAATTTTTTTACGTGGAAGATGCGGCGGCAGCCATAAGTCTTGCCGCTGATACCTACGAGAAAAGCGAACCTGTTAATATCGGCGCTGGTTTTGAAATTTCCATCAAGGAACTCACTGAACTCATCGCCCGTCTGGTCGGTTTTTCAGGTAAAATTATTTGGGACTCATCCAAGCCCGATGGCCAGCCCCGCCGTATGCTCGATACATCTAAGGCCATGAAAGAATTTGGATTTAAAGCAACAACAGATTTAACCACCGGACTAAATAAGACAATCGCTTGGTACAGAAAAAATCGCTCTATTTTAAATAATAAATGAACGACGGTTATGTTTTTAATTGACTTTGTTTTTAGCACATCTTAAGGAGCTCAAGACTAAATGGATAGCGAAATCAAAAAATTAAGTGTCCAGATGGCTTTCGCCAGTAGCATTGGGATCGCAATGGTTCTGGCGATTTTTGGTTGCCTTCTTTTAGGAAGTTATTTGGATCGGCAATTCGATTCTGGCCATGTGTTTACGATAGTTTTTTTAATGATAGGCATCTCTGCAGGGTTTCGTAATATATATGTTGTGATTAAAAAAAATTTTAGAGATGAAGAACAAATTATAAAGAGCTTAAAAAGTGAACCTCATCGCCAAAGACCAGCTCCAAAAAAAACTTGAAATTGCCAACTGGATCATTCCGGCAATTCTTTTTATCCCTTCCTTATTTTTTGCTGTGTTCAACACTTGCTTTGTCGTTCTTCTACTGGCGGTCGTTTCATTTCTGGCACCCGAAATCTGCAAGTTTATCCGGGCCGGCTGTAAAACGCTATGGAAGTCATCGTGGATGGCCTTCATTCACTCTTGATCGACACGATGGGAAATAAAGGGAAGCTGTTGGTTCCTCTGATTGTTCCGTTGCCCATTTTAATTTAATGATTTTTACCTCGATCGTCCAGACACTGGTTTTCATGCTTCTGGCCATGATGTTTATCAGCGGCGCGATGGAGGAAGCTCATTAAAACTGAGATGGATTGGGATTGAACAAAGATATTATCCCAACAGGCAACTCAATGATATTAGAACAACAAAAAGCAGCTAACGGCAAACGCTATCAGCTGCTTTTTTCGTTGTCTGAGGCGCTCTAATCCCTTGTCGTATGAAGAATTTTTAAAAATTATCTCATCTGATGCTTGACGATACGGATTAATCGTAATATTGACCATTCGGATTACTATTTTAAGGGAGTTTTTATGCATAGTCTGGGAATTAATATTGGCTCCTCGAATGTGAAGGTTGCCATGCTCGAAGACAATAAAATGATCTGGAGTGCCGTAGAACTGCATGAAGGCAATTTTCTCGACACGCTCAAAAAAGTTCTTTCAGTCCACAATTTACCAAAAGATATCAAGACACTGGCCACTGGCACCGAAGGGCGGCATCTCTTAAATATCAACAGTGTCATTGAACCGCTCTGCCTTGAAAAAGCTCTACAAAAGCTCAATTATCAGATTGACGCGCTGGTTTCTCTGGGTGGCGAAGATCTGGCTGTCTATACCATTGACAAAGACAATAAAATTGTCACCAGTTTTTCAGGCAATAAGTGCGCTTCGGGTACCGGCGAATTTTTCAAACAGCAGCTGGCGCGGATGAACATGAAACTCAGTGATATTAACAGTATCCATAAAGACTGCCGCGTGTTGAAACTCTCTTCCCGCTGTTCTGTTTTCATGAAAAGTGATTGTACGCACCGATTGAATAAAGGTGAAGCTAAAACAGGTGATATTGTCTTGTCCCTGAGCGACGTCATGGCCATCAAGGTCACCGATTTTCTAAAAAGAGCCAGAATCGAAAAAGGGAAAGTCCTGTTGGTCGGCGGTGTGACTCAAAATCAATACATCCTGCGCTTCATCCGCGAACGCATGCCTCAAATCGAATTCATCGTCCCTGAACAGGCACCCTATTTTGAGGCGTACGGCGCGGCTCTCATGGCCGGAACATCCGGCAGCAGTTTACCGCCCATCCGTTCGTTATTTAAAAGTAGCCACATTCAATATAAAAGATTTAAAAGCCTGCAAACCGCTCAGGGCAGAGTCACCTACCTGCCTTCGCAAAAAGGCAAAGTCGTCGCAGGCCGTGAATATATTCTCGGCGTTGACGGCGGTTCCACGACTACAAAAGCCTGTCTGATTGATATGGAAACCAACGAAGTCACTGCGTCATTTTACGGCCGCACGCACGGCGATCCGGTCAGCGCGCTCAAAAACTGTCTCGTCGAAATGAAAAAACAAATCCGGGAAGATATCAGCGACGGAAAAATCAGCATTACACTGGCTTCAACGACCGGATCATCGCGCGAAATTCTCGGCGTCTTTCTGGAAACACCCGCCGTGTATAACGAAATCATTGCGCACGCCGTCGGCACTTCATTCTACCAGGACAATATCGATACCATCTTTGAAATCGGCGGCCAGGACGCCAAGTATGTTTCGCTGAAAAACAAAGTCCCGATCGATTATGCCATGAATGAAGCTTGTTCCGCAGGAACCGGATCATTCCTGGAAGAATCGGCCCAGGGCGACCTGAATATTCCCGAGGCCGCCGAGATCGGTGCTATAGCCCTTGCGGCCACACAACCCCTGAAATTCGGAGAACATTGCTCCGCCTTCATCAATTCCGATATCCGCAACGCCATACAACAAGGGGCTTCGCGCGAAGATATTACCGCGGGCATCGTCACCTCGATTGTGTCCAACTATCTCAATCGCGTCGTGGGCAACCGGACCATCGGCAATAATATTGTCCTGCAGGGCGGTGTCGCCAAAAACAAGGCCGTCCCGCTGGCTTTCGCGATGCTCCTGGATAAAGACATTCTGGTGCCGCCCGATCCCGAACTGATGGGCTGTTTCGGCGTAGGCATTCTCGCCAAACAAAAATTAACGGAAGGTTTTTTGACCAAGACCGCCTATGACCTTGATCAAATCCTGGCAACAAGCATTGTCTATGAAAAGGAATTTCAGTGTAAAGCCTGCGATAATTTCTGTCCGATCCGCATTCTTAATGTCAACGGCCGTAAATACATGTTTGGCGGTCGCTGTAACAAATATGCCAATATCCTCAAGAAAAAAGTTTTTAACGAAGAAGAAGTGATTGACTATATTGAAAAGCGTAACAATATTCTTTTTAAAGAGTGCGCCCCAAATCCGGAAGAACTGATCAGGAAAAGAGATTATGTGGTCGGCATTCCCCGCTGTTTTTCCATCTATACGCTCTGGCCGCTTTATTCCTGGTTTTTCCATACCCTGGGCATAGAAACGTTTGTCTCCGAGGAGATTTCGCATGAAGGAACGGCACGCGTAGAAAGCAGTTACTGTTTCCCGGCGGAAATCGCCCACGGGGCCGTCCAGGATATCTTTAACCGCAAGATCGATTATATATTTCTGCCACATTTCCGGGACATGGAAAGCTATGAAAAAAACGCGCCGGCAACGTTCTGCCCGATCACGCAGAGCCTGCCTTACTATATCAAGAAAGCCTTTCCTGAAATTCCGGAAGAAAAATATTTAGCGCCGGTCGTCAGTTTCATGTACGGAATACAAAAGGCCACCGAGCCTTTCATCGCCATGGCCGCAACACTCGGCGTAAGCGAAAGCGAAGCGAAAAATGCCTTTGATGTTGCTTACGAAAAACAAATGGAATGCTTTGCCAAATTTACCGATTTGGGTAAACGGGCGCTCGATGAGGCCCGTCAGGCCAAACGCGCGGTGATCGCGGTTCTGGGACACCCCTATAATTCTTTTACCACCGATGCCAATATGGGCATCCCCCGGAAATACACATCTCGCGGATATTCGGTTATCCCGTTCGACATTCTTCCGTTTGAAGACCAGGCCATCTATCCCAACATGTACTGGTATTACGGCCAGCAGGACATGAAAGCCGGCACGCTTTTGAAAAACGAAGACAATATCTTCATTACGTATATTTCCAATTTTTCCTGCGCGCCTGACTCTTTCATGCTGCATTATCTGAAATGGATCATGGGCGTTAAGCCCTTCCTGATTCTGGAGTTGGATTCACACACAGCCGACGCCGGTGTAGATACGCGCATTGAAGCATTTCTGGATATTATCGAAGGTTACCGTTCCAAGCTTACCGATATTCGTGAGGAACGATACGACAATGGTTTGCGCTTCATCAACAATCCGGGCGAAGCAATTCACATCAAAAATGATATCACTGGCGAAAAGATACCGATTAAAAATAACCCGCGCATTAAGCTGCTCTTATCCAACATGGGCAGGCTCTCTGCCGAGTTGATCGGCGCTACGATTCGCGGCTTGGGCATCAACGCGGAAACCATGCCGGTACCGGATATTTATACACTACAAATGGCTCGCAATCATGCCTCCGGCAAAGAGTGTCTGCCGTCGCTTCTTGTATTAGGCAGCGCGCTTAAGTATTTATCTTCCGAGAAATACCGCAAGGATGAAATATATATCCTGTTTGTGCCCACAACGACCGGACCGTGCCGAACCGGTCAGTATTTTGTTTTCTATGATAACCTGTTCAAGGATTTGCGTCTGGAAAACGTGTTGGTCTTTACGATGGATGCGGATAATTCCTACAACGAGCTGGGAACGGAATTTTCCAAATATGCCTGGTGGGCCGCCATTATCGGCGATTATATGAAAGATGTGGAAACATCCCTGAGAACCTGCGCGGCTGATCCGGCCGAAGCGATGGCTATTTATGATCAGATCTGGCAGAAAATGATCAGTGTGGCCGAGCGCGATATTACGAAAGTTCTTCCCGTGCTGAAAGAGATTGCCGATACCATATCCCGTATTCCACTGGCCCGAAAAATGGAGGCCTGCCCGAAAGTGTTGATCGTCGGAGAAATTTACGTCCGGCGCGATGATTTCGCCGTCGATGAATTGATTCAGCAGCTCAGCCGCCACGGCATCATCGGGAAAATATCCAACGTAGCAGAATGGCTTTACTATTGCGACTTCGTGAGACATTATGAGCTCAAAAAGAAGCTACGGTTGATACCGTGGTACCGGCGTGTTTTTGCCCGCGAATTTCGTGACATCATCGATTGGAAAATCGAACATGCCTATAAACATCACGTGGAAAAAAATGTCCGCAACACGCTCGGTGTCACCGGCCTGGTGCCGCGCGCGCCGCACGACATGGACGAAATCATGAAAAACACAGAAAAACATTTTGTCAGCCACGAGCTGTATTCGGAAATCAGCATCTCCAGCGGGGTTGCCGCCACCGCCATGATGGACGGTTACTCGGGCATCGTCAACATCTCACCGTTTGCCTGTCTGATCGGCCGCGTCATCGAAGGATTATACACGCCCTGGGCCAGGGAAAGAAAATATCCGACCATCTCGATTGAAATCGACGGCAACCTGCTGCCGCCCAATGTCTTGAGCAAACTGGAAATCTTTATGCTCAATGTCAAGCGGTTTAAGGGCAAAGAGGACATTCATTCGATGGTGGAGCGCCAGGGCACAAAATCTGCGGGAATAGACCGGAAGATTATCCGATAAAAAAAGCGGGCAGAAAGCCCGCTTTTTTTACCAGAAGCAAAACCTCTTATGCCTTCTTCGGAGGCTTAAGCAGCGCAAAAGCCATCACCAACCCAACTACCGCCAGCACCGCCGTCGGATAAAAAGCAAACGTGTAGGTTCCAAACACATCCTTGGCCTGACCGGAAATAATCCCTCCGAAAATCGCTCCCAAACCGTAAGCAAAAAAGACAACGCCATAGTTACGGGTGTAATTCTTCAAACCGAAGAAAGTAACCGTCGATGTCGGGGCGATCGCCAGCCAGCCTCCAAGGCTGAGCCAGAAACCCATAAAGCATAGGGTGTACAGGAGGGTATCTCCTTCTTTGGCGCCAATCATCAGAACAGAAACCACAAGGATCAACGCCATATTCAACATGCTTGCATAGCGCGGCGTAATCGTATCGCAAAGCCAGCCGAAAAGCGGACGTCCCACTGCATTGAAAATCGCAAAAACACCAACCAGCGTACCGGCCATGGCGCCGGAAATATTGATAATCTCATTACCTACCGGTTTCGATATACCAATGGCCATCAGACCGGAAATTGAACCGATGAGAAAACACAAAGACAGGCTCCAGAACGTTGACGTTTTAACCATTTCTGCCGGTGTAAAATCTGCCGCAGCTACAGTGCCCGCGGCAGGCTTCCACCCCGCAGGGACCCAGCCGGCGGCCGGAAATCTGAAAGGCAAACTCAAAAGCACGAGAACCACGCTAAACCCGATTCCGAAATATAAAAAGGTTGACGACAAACCAACAGAGGGAAGCAGGATGCCGGCAATTTTGCCTGTAATCAGAGCTGATCCGCCGAAGCCTGCAAGCACCAGACCAACCGCCAAACCCTTTTTATCCGGAAACCATTTTGCGGCCGTCGCAACAGGGCATCCATAAACCAGACCAACGCCACCGCCGGCAATCACGCCGTAGGTTAATGTCAGCACCCATATATTGGGCGCGATACTCGAGAGTAGCCAGCCTAAGCTCACAAAAAATGCGCCGATTATCATGAGTTTGCGCGGGCCCATTTTTTCCATAATGCGTCCGCCAAAAAACATTGTGACGGAAAACAAAGCCAAAAAAACCATGTACGGCAGATTCGCCTGAAAAGCTGTTATGCCAATATAAGCTTCTCTGATCGGTTTCAAAAAAAGGCTGTACGCATAAACCGCCCCCAAACATACTGTCATCGTAAATCCAGTGAGGATAAAGAACCATCTGCCGACTTCAGGTTTCATTCCAAATACTTTCATATCCTTACTCATTAAGCACCTCCTAGTTAATTTAGCAAAACTTTACTCTTTTTACTTTTACAGATTTACCTTTCAACAGTCAATTAAAAAGTATAAAACAATAAAAAGCATAAAATAGATAAATTTTTTAGACAATCAATTCGTCTTTTTATGGTAGATAACTTTGCAAGATTATGACCTGAAGGAGACCTTCAATTTGACAAATCCCCAGCCATTGATAACCGGCATCTTGCTTGCTGGTGGCAAAAATTCACGCATGGGTACCAACAAGGCGTTTCTGGAAATCGGCGGCATTCGTCAGATCGAAAAAGCATTAAATATTTATCGCCGGATTTTTTCAGAAGTTATCATTGTAACCAATGATCCCCTCTCTTATCTGGAATTTCCTAACGCAATGCTGGTAACGGATATTTATAAGGAGAAAGGACCTCTGGGGGGAATCTATACAGGACTTTTCTATGCTAAAAACGATTACGCTTTTGCCTGTCCCTGCGATATGCCGTTTCTGAATAAGGATTTCATGGCTTATCTGATCGGGCAGATAGACAAACATGATATAATCGTCCCGGAAATTGCCGACGGTTATCAGCCGTTGCATGCCATTTATTCGCGCAAATGCCTGCCGTCCATCAAACGATTGCTGTTGATGGACAAACTCAAGATCACCGGATTCTACCGGGATATGCGCGTTCTGACAATTGGCGAAGAGCAGATTTCCCCGTTCAACAAAGATGGCCGGCTTTTCCGCAATCTCAATACACCGGAAGACATCAAAAAGATTCACCCCCTTCTGTAGGGAATCAAGGTTCAAGGCTCAAGAACAATGATAGGTCACTCCTTTTTCCTTTACACCTGACGCCTTGCACCTCACGGCGCGCGCCTCGTAGTCACAGGCTGAACCCATTTTTGGCTGGCGCCGTCATAATACCATTTATCGGGAAAGCCACGACGGCGGGTGAAGGTGGGATTATCGGCCCAGCGCAGAAGGTCCTGATAAGCGTCATGAAGCTTTCTGAAGGTTGAAGCCTCGCCGCCGGCATCGGGGTGATGAACTTTAACTTGACGCCGGTAGGCGATTTTAATCAGTCTGGTTAATTCTCGCGACCCCAGTTCGGCTTTACTCATTCCCAGATATTGCAGGGATTCCGGCTTCACAGTCGCTACTCTGATCAGGCGCGGACGCGCCAGTCCTTCCGAAATCGCAAGACGTTCGGCCAGATCCAGAAGCTTGCGTGACGCCATATATTTTCTTTTCGTCCGATTCTCTTCGTCCCACCAGGCCTCTCCCAGACGGTTGGCCATCTTTCCGAAATCGTCGGCAGGCCGACATCCTTTTTTACGCACAGCGCTGAAGCGGAAAACATCCCGGACATCATGCACCACGACGTCCATGACAATCAGATCATCCGTAAAATAAAACGTGGCGAAACGCGCATGGATGGCTTCCAGCAAACCGTTACGGGTCATCAGCTTCTACCGTAAGTGCTGCCGACATTGAACCGAACAGTAACGTCGGTTTCTCATATTTTCCGTCGTGCCGCACGACAAGCAAGAGCGTGGCTTGAGTTTGCGTCGGGACTGTTTGATTTTAACCAGCATGATGGGACAAAACAATCGGCCTGCGAAAAACCATTCCGGCTGTTTTGTTTGTCCTCCGATTGAAATTTATTTTGCCGCCCTCAGATATCCCTGGCCCGGGCGCATCCGGTGAACGGGAAAACCTCCATAGGCACACTTTAGTCCACACCACCATCACCTGAAAATTTCTCAATGTATTTTCTGACAATGTTCTTGTTTGACATTTTATCCACCTTGCGAAACACAAGATAATGGATAATACCATGCACGGCCATCGCAATCAGCAGTCCCTCGAAGATGCCGACCTTATAAACCAGAACACCGCACAGCAAG
>WRPE01000071.1 GCA_009773315.1 Syntrophaceae bacterium | reverse complement strand
TACAGGAGATATATGCCATATTTTAAATATTTTGTCAAGAAAAAATTGCTGTTTATTGAATTATTTTAATGCGTTAAATGACTCTTGACTTTTTACAGGAGCATCAAATTTAATCATTAACCAAAAGGGGGTTGCGAAATTCGCAATCCCCTTTTTTTATCCGTGTTGCCTAAGGCCCATCACCTATCGAGCATAGTGTTGTGCGTTAGAAATCTCTTTGCATAGGGTTGATCCCATGTCCCAGAACAAGGGGTTGCAACCGAAGATCTTGCGCGGGAGCTTGCTGATCTGGAAGTATGATCACATATTCCAGAACAAGGGGTTGCAACCCCTTGTTCTACGAGGATTTGCGGCGTATTTTCTAAAATTCGTCACAAACCTTTTGTAAAGAAGTATTAGACGCACAATAATAGCCTGTCTTTTCTCTTTGCTCTCACCATTCACCATTCACAATCCACCATGCACCAGCTATGAACAGGAGCTCTTTCCCCTATCGCCCCTGGCCTCTCGCCACTAGCCTTTCTTCTCACTCGTTGCTCGTCACTTTTTCAAATGTCACTTTTTCAAATTGACTAACGGCTCAAGTGAGCGTATAAAAACGCCTATGTTTTATTTAGCAGAGGCGGCCGGGCATCCCTGCCGGCAAGGGAGCACCATTTAAACGTTTCATGATCGTGAGATGGTTGTTCCGTTTATTCACATCGTTCGTGTAAAAGGGGGGATTTATGGAATTTACAGCATTGCTTAGTTTCTTGGTCTCCATATTCGACGGAGCAGCCAAGACCAACGAAAATTTCAAAAAATTTCTGATGGGTCATGAATGTGCCATTGTCATCAAAACAAAGGACAACAAACTGGGAAAGCGCTTCATCTTCAAAGGCGGCCAATTTTCTGCGGATGATGCTCTCAGCGACTTTGACGCTGCCATGGTCTGGAGCGATGAGACGACGGCGTTCAACGGCATGAAGGACGGCGAAGAAGGAATCAAGCGTGCCCTTCAGAACCATTTTGTCTCCATTGACGGCAAGGTTCACGATTTTACCTGGTTTGGCGCCGTCCTGAAATTTTGCACAACTTGAGTGAATTCAAGCGTTTAAAGACTCATTTCTGTATAACCATCCATACGTTTAGCCATAACGGACCGTTTCATCGCCAACACCAAAAGTTAAGGAGGACATATGAGCTACTGGTCACACGAATATTTGCTGAGAACCTGGGGCGGCCCCATGGTTCAGGCAGAATTTTTAAAAGAAGCACAACGCGCTTTTTTTGTGCCGAGGCTGTTTTCCGGACTGAATCTATTTCTGGACAAGGCGGGTCTTCTTCCCGATTCCGTCGATTTGGTGGCCAAGGAATGTAAAAACAAAAAGGCTTTTATCGTTACCGACGAATACGCGGTGCGCTTTGCTCCAAGGGTGATGAGCCCCTATGAAAAAAGACACGGCATTCAATTTGAAATCTGGGACAAGGCCAAGCCCGACGCCCCGATTGACACGGTCAAGGATTGCGCGGCAAAGATGAGCGCCTTCGGACCCGACCTCATCTTTGCGATCGGCGGCGGTTCATCCATGGATACCGCAAAGGGCGCATGGCTTCTGTACGAACATCCGGATGCCAATATTGCAATCTTGAGCCCCCTGATCCCCTTGAACCTGCGGAACAAAGCCAAGCTGGTGGCTGTTCCGACAACCAGCGGCACCGGTTCGGAAGTGACCGGCATTGCGGTCATATCATTTCCCGACGGCGTGAAACTTGGCGTGGGCGGCGCTCTGCCGGAATTCGTTCCCGACTTTGCCCTTCTTGATCCGACCCTGACCACCGGAATGCCGCCGCAGCTGACGGCTGGAACCGGCGGAGACGCTTTGGCGCATGCCGTTGACGCCTTCATGGCGCCGCGGGCGGATGAATTAAATCAGGCCATCGCCCTGAAGGCGATTAAAATGATCTTCGAATGGCTGCCCAAGGCCTATCATGACGGCAATGACCTCATGCCCAGAATGAAGATGCAGTATGCGGCCACGATGGCCGGAATACCTCTGTCCAATGCCGGCTCGGGAATTTCTCACGCGTTGGGTCATACGATCGGTGGACTATATCACATTCATCACGGTGCGATGGTTTTGTTGTTTCTGCCCTACGAACTTCAGGTCTATGCCCGGGTGACGGATCGCCATCTGGAAATCTGCGATATGCTGGGCATCCGGGATAAAAGCTCCGCCGAAGAAAGTCTGGCGAACCTGATCCGGAAGATCCGCGGCCTGATGACCGACCTGAAACTCCCCATCAGTCTCAAAGACGCCGGGGTTTCCAGGGATGATTTCGAAAAGAATCTTGATTTCACTCTGGATCAAACGCCGACGGACCCTGCCTTCTATTTTGGGTGGTATGACTTGAACCGGGAGCAGTTGAAGGATTTATTTTTGTGCGCCTATGACGGCAATTTACTGAATATGAATTCAGACGTGTGGAGGTGATGCAATGAAGGGCTATTTTGGGAAATTCCTGAAGATAAATCTGACCGATAAAAAAATTGAAGACTTAACCATCAGCGATGATGATCTCAAGAAATATGTCGGCGGCTCGACGTTGGCGGCCAGGCTGATCTATGACTACGTCAAGCCCGGGATGGATCCGCTGGCGCCGGAAAATCCCCTGGTTTTTGCGACGGGCCCTTTCATCGGCTCCAATGTTCCCATGGTCAGCCGGGCGGCCATCTGCGGCATCGCGCCGGGAAGCGGCCTCTGGGGGGAGGCGACGACGGGAGGACATTTTCCTTTCCGCTTGAAAGGCACCGGCTATGACGGGATACTCATCACGGGCAAGTCCGCAACACCGGTCTATCTGCTGGTCGGGGGAGATAAGGCGGAAATTAAAGACGCAACGCACCTCTGGGGCAAAGATAGTTACGAGACGCAGGATTTGATCGCCAAGGAGACCGGAGGAAAGACATCCACCGCCTGTATCGGCATGGGCGGCGAAAAATTACTCAAGTTTGCCGGCATCATGAACGACGAAGGCCGGACCGCTGGACGATGCGGTTTGGGCGCATTGATGGGGTCGAAGAATCTGAAGGCGGTGGTTGTTTCGGGAAACCGGAAGGCCGAACCGGCCGACAGCGAAGGCCTTAAAAAGCTCATCGAAGAAGCCCGGGAATGTATCAAGAGCACCCCCAACACCAGCGGCTACAAATTATACGGGACCAATATGTATCTCGACCTGGGCATGCGCCTGGGGGATGTTCCGACAAAGTATTTCACCCGGAGCATTTTCCCCGTGGAGAAACTGCACGGCCCGGCATTTCGATCGCGCTATAACATGGCGACTTACGCGTGCAGCGGTTGTCCGGTCGGGTGCGGCAGGATCATCAAGGACTTCAGCGCCGACATCAAAACGGTTGACGGCCCTGAATACGAGACCGTCGCGGCCTTCGGACCGCTCTGTATGAACTTTGACATTGATACCGTCGTGCGCGCCAATCATTTCTGTAATCGTCATGGGATCGATACCATGTCGGCGGGCGTTTCCATCGCCTTTGCCATGCATCTGTATGAGCAGGGCATCCTCACCAGGGAAAAAGCCGGCATGGAAATCAAGTGGGGCGACGGCGAGGTTATCCTCAAGCTGTTGGATCTGATCATCAAGCAGGAGGGTTTCGGCGTTATCTTATCCAAGGGCGTCAGGGAAATGGCCGTCTTGCTCGGGGCGGATCCGGAAGAAGCGGCTCATGTCAAAGGACTTGAATTTCCCATGCACGACTCGCGGGCCTATCAGGGCGCGGCGCTTTCCTATGCCGTCGGCCCCAGGGGTGCCTGTCATCTGAAAGGCAGTTTTTATAATCTGGACGCTCCGGGAAACGAGGTTGGCCTGGATCTGGGAATTTCTTTTTCCAACAAAAACGATCCGGCGCAAAAAGGAGCGCTGACGGCGAAAATGCTTCATTTTTGCGAACTCTACAATAGTTTTACACTGTGCCATTTTTCACCGATGCCGGCCGCGATGATTGCCCGGGCGCTTGGCGCCATTACGGGAATACCGTATAAAACTATGGATTTGCTGACATTCGGCGAGCGGTCCCTTAACCTGAAGCGGGCCATCAACAACAAGCTTGGCGTGACAAGAAAAGACGATAAGCTGCCGAAAATTGTCAGAAGGGCGTTAAAGGAAGGCGCGACGGCAGGCATAGAACCCGCAATCGATCTCATGCTGAAGGAATTTTATGATGTGAGCCAGTGGGATTGGGAAACGGGCAAACCGGCAAAAGAAAAATTGCTGGAATTGGGACTGGACCAGGCTGCAAAAGATCTCTGGGGGTAAGATACTGCCGGAAAGAAAAAAACCGGGGACATGTACCGGAAGCCCGAAGGGATTGGTACGTGTCCCCGGATAAATGAGAAGGGGATTTTAAAAGGATAGTAGTTGATAGTGAATGGTGGATAGTGGATAGCTCAAAGCTCGCAGCTCGTAACTGACAGCAGATAGCGACTCTGCCTGCCATCAACCACTATCAACTATGGGCCATGAGCTACGAGCTACGAGCTTTTCCCTCTCGCCCACCTTGCGGAGGAAGTGGATATTGTAGGGACTGTCGCGTGACCTCGCGTGACCTTCAGGTTATTAGGTTATCCCCGAACAGTCCGAAAAGCGGCGCGCTCGGGGACCGCGCCCTACAGCCTCGTTGCTCATCACTCGTCACTTTTTTTAATCTTCTCCATACTGGCGGCGGCCTGACGGAGGAGTTCGGCCATTTCGGATTGCTGCTCGGCTGAGAGCGTTGAAAAGTTTCTGCCCGCCTCGTCCAGCTTTGTTTTCAGATCGGCCCAGAGCGGCGGGAGGTTGACTTCCGGCGCCGCCGGGGCGGCCGGTTTGATTTTCTCGAAGGGCTTGCCGGGCTTCAGAACAATTTCTTCCAGGTATTCCGGTATCGCCACGGACAGGCCGAACCTTTCCCGGATCAGTCCCGCCAGATGCTCCTGCGCGGAAAATTCGCCGTGAACCAGAAAAACCTGCATGGTTTTGGATTGAAAATTTTGCAGCCAGGCAAGCAGCTGATCCCGTCCCGCGTGGGCGGAGAAGCCGTTGATGGTATAGACTTTGGCCGCCACGGCGATGTCCTCATTGAAAATGCGGATTTTTTTTACGCCGTCAACAATCCTGCGGCCCGGAGTTCCTTCGGCCTGGAAGCCGACAAAGACCACGCTGGCGCCCGGTTTCCACAGGTTGTGCCGCAGGTGGTGATGCTTGATGCGCCCCGCATTGCACATACCGCTGGTATGGAAATCAAGTAGGGTCACGTTTCCCCCGCAGGCGGGGGTGGCGCGAAGCGACGGGGGTGGTGAAGCTGTAACAGCCGCGATGATGTGGCAGGCATTCCGCCTGATCCGATCCAAAGACCAGGGGTGATAATCAGCCAAAATATGCCACGCCAGAAAGTGCCGTTATAAAACTGACCAACGCCTGGAATAATCAAACTAATAGTTTCAGGACTATTCATGTCCATTTGACAGACATATTGGCTTTTGGAAAGCGGCAAGTCGGATAAACGATCAATGATGATGCAGGGAACATCGCC
>WRPE01000070.1 GCA_009773315.1 Syntrophaceae bacterium | reverse complement strand
TGCGCAAACAGGGTGCCAAAGGAACAATCAAATCTCTTCCAATCGATCTTGTTGCCCAATAGATACAAGGGATGCTTTCTGTCCAGTATCTGCTCCAAGGACACTCACGATCAAAACGCTCCAAGACCACTTCGTGCGTCGTTCCATGTACCCGCAGGTCTTTAATTTGCAACCATTTTCCAAGGTCACTATTGGCTGTTTCCCGGCAAGTAAAACCGTAACCCCGCCAAAAACCCTCCCGAATAAAGGAATAGGGGCGCTCGATCTTTCCTTTTACCCAGGCGGCATACGCCGGGGCCACAACCGGCCTGAAACCATAGTGGATGGCAAATCCCGTCAAGGTGTCGTTGAACTTGTTCTTCCCTGCGATCTTCCCAATAAAAACATTCTTCATCCGGTCGTAGAGAATCTCTTGCGGAACTCCGCCAAAGTGCCCGAAAGCCCGGATATGACAATCCAAAAAGGTTGGCAAATCACAGCGCTCCACAAACTCGGCATAGATCCGCCGCGAATAGCCCAAAATCATCGCAAACAGATAAATTTTCAGGATGACGCCGCTGGCTTCTTCGATCTGGAATTCCCCAAAATCAACCTGCGCCTGAAACCCCGGCTCTGTTTCAAAGCGCATGTAAGCGATCTGCTGCCGCTCCGCCTTGATCCCTTGCACCACACGCTTGACGATCTCATAGATTCCGCCAAAGCCCATCGGTCGTAAACGATCATATACCCACGTGGCCTTGTACTGGATGTCTTCCATAAGCCACGCTTCAATATTGCCGCGAAATACGTCCAACTGGCTCTTACGGCTGCACCCGCCTTGCTTCCGCTCTTCCAATCCGGGGGCATCAAGGTATTTCTTAACGGTGTTCCGACTGATGCCCAATTTCCTGGCTATCTCGCGCTGGCTCAGCCCCTGCCTCTTCATTACATGTATGTCCAAAACGGTCTCCTTTTTTTCAATGTCCCCACCTCTCTTCTACTGAGTTAAAAGCTCCTCTCTTACCTTTTTCGCTCAGTAACTCCACCTCAAAGTGGCTCAATTCCTAACGACCATTTTTGGCTCAGTTTATCACGACCGGGGACAGACCCTTGCAGAAGATTGAGTTTGGGTCAACCTGCCGGCCTCGAAACAGTTCTACGGGCGCCGATTCCTTTACGGGCGCAGTCCCCAATATCGCAAGGCCCGGCAGGAAGATCATCTGTAAAGCAACATTATGTTCGATCCGGTTACACCCGCAGCCCGTAGGTGGAGCATGGCGGGTGTAACCGGATCGAGGCTCAGGCAACTTTGGTTTCGGGTAAAGTTGCAAAGTCCGCTTTTCGTTTATCAACCGCAAGCATATACGCAATCATTTTTCTGGCTACGGCCAGAGTGGCCCGATTGCGGTTTCCCCTTTCTAATTCTTTGGCATGGAGCGCAGCTAATTGCGTGTTCCACAACGGAGCTATCTTGGCTGCTTCAATGAGTGTGGTCTGGAGATGTTTATTGCGTTTCTTGGATATAGGGCCGCGTTGCTCCTTTCCCGCCGATTCCCGATAGGCGCTGCAAAGTCCGCAATAACTAACCGCCCGACGAATACTACCCAATCTTTCCGGATCACCAACCTCCAACACCTAGGTCAAGGCTGTTATCTCCCCAATGCTGGGAATGGTCATCAAGCGTTCCACGCGTTCCTTGATCTGCGCATTGTACCTCAATGCAGCAATAAGCTTTTTCTGCGCCGCTTGAAACATCTCCATACCACCCCGACTCATTTCCATGAGCTCACGTACTGAAGGGGAAATATCCTCTACGCGTCCTAACAATTCCCGAAAGTACTTTTTGCCATGCAGCTTTCTCTTACTATAAGAAATGCCCGTCTCCATTAATAATCCTGCAATCTTGTTCTTCATCTTCACGCTTGTGCGCATGAGGCTTTAAAAAATCATAGACCCAACCGGTAAACAGCGTTGCTTCCATCGCCCCGTCCCAGGGATCCTTCATCTTTTTAACCCATTCGCCCAAGGCTTCTCTTGTTGCTTCCACCTTGCCTTCTGACAAGGCTGCATAACCACCTGGAGGCTTCCTATATTGAAGAACTTATGCATTCTAACAGTTCTATTTATTACTATTTATTAACTGCTCAGCAAGCCGCTAAGCCGTCGCATCCTCAAAGGCTGCTCCGGATCAGCTTTTTGTTACACCCCTGGTCGCCGGTCCTTGCAATTGTCCGGGCGGTAAGACCGGCTTTCCTTACTTGTTCATCTTGTAACATTCAGCTATACTTCGCCCATGGCGTTATATAAACTGATAGACCATACCGCCGATCTGGGCATGGAAGTCACCGGGCGGACGAAGAGGGAGCTGTTTACGAAAGCCGTGTTGTCTCTTATGGACATCGTGGTTGAAAGAAAAGAAACAGGGGCCGGTGTGAAAGAAAAAGCGCTCACCGTGGAAGGTTCTGATTCGGCGGATTTGCTGATTAATTTTTTGCGGGAGATTTTGTATCTTTTTAACGGAGAGGCGTTGATCATCGGGACGTGCAAAATTACAAAGTGCGGTAATAAAAAATTAGACGCAAGATTATTGCTTGAGCCCTACAATAAAAAGAAGCATGTGATCAAGACAGAGATCAAAGCCGTTACGTATCATGGGCTGAGCGTGGAAAGAATTAAAAATGGCTGGAGGGCGAGAATTATTTTTGATGTCTAAAACAAGATTTGTGCTGACGTCACAGAATAGATTGCGTGTAATGAGCAATGTCCTCCGCTGGTGGAGGTGTCACGCAGTGACGGAGGTGGATAAAATTTAGTATTTTTCGAAAATTACCACCCCCTGCCCCCGCCAGCGGAGGACATTGTGTGGGTACTTATATTAGTAGCTATTTTGAGTATTAATAATGAATGAGATTAAACTTGAAAAGATAGATGACAACCGATGGCTAGTGCCTCAGACAGGCTTGATGCGTGTGCCGGGGATTATCTATGCCAATGAAAAAATATATGATCTGCTTAAAAACGATGAAAGCGCCAAGCAGGTAGCCAATGTGGCGCACCTGCCGGGCATTGTCAATTATTCGCTGGCCATGCCGGATATACACTGGGGCTATGGATTTCCCATTGGCGGCGTGGCGGCTTTTGATCTGGATGATGGTGTGGTGTCTCCGGGCGGCGTGGGCTACGACATTAACTGCGGCTGCCGCCTGATGGCCACGGAACTCACGCTTGCCGACATCAAGGATAAAGTTAAAGATTTAACCACAGCGTTATATCAGCGTATCCCATCGGGTGTCGGTTCTACGGGCTATGTCAAACTATCCGGTAAAGATCAAAAAAAAGTTCTCGAAGACGGTGCAGGTTGGGCGGTCAAAACCGGTTTCGGATCAGCTAACGATTTGGAAACAACCGAAGACGGTGGTTGTATAAGCGGCGCCGATCCGGAGCAGGTATCAAAGCGGGCATTGGAACGAGGAAAACAGCAGCTGGGCACGCTGGGTTCCGGTAATCACTTTCTGGAAATAGAAGTGGTGCAGGAAATCTTTGATGAAAAGGTGGCCCAGGCATTTGGCTTGCGCAAAGACCAGATCGTTGTCATGATCCACACCGGCTCAAGAGGCCTGGGGTATCAAATTTGCGACGATTATCTGGCGCTGATGGTCAAGCACCAGGCAGAAACAGGTATAGCGCTACCGGACCGGCAACTGGCGTGCACTTATCTGGCCTCCGGGCGGGGACGTAATTACCTGGCCGCCATGGCCTGCGGCGCCAATTATGCCTGGGCCAACCGGCAGATTCTGATGCATCTGACGCAGGATGTGATAGAAAAGACGTTGCGTATTGCGCCGCGTGAGCTGGGGATGCGTTTGGTCTATGACGTCTGTCATAACATTGCCAAAATCGAGTTGTTCAATATCGGGGGTGTTGAGAAAAAACTTTGCGTGCATCGTAAAGGTGCGACGCGGGCCTATCCCGCAGGTCATGAAGCAGTTCCTGCACGCTACCGCAGTGTCGGCCAACCGGTGCTGATTCCCGGAGATATGGGAACGGGCTCTTATGTTCTGGTCGGCCAGGAAAAAGCCATGCAGGAAACTTTTGGCAGCGCCTGTCATGGCGCAGGCCGTGTGATGAGCCGGACTCAGGCCGTCAAGACCAGTCGGGGCCGCTCCATCAGCCGCGAATTGGCCGATCAGGGTGTTTTAGTCATGGCCGGCAGCAAGGGCACGCTCAATGAAGAAATGCCCGAGGCCTATAAAAACTTAAATGACGTGGTTCAAGTGGTCCACGATGCGGGAATTGCCCGTAAAGTTGCCAGATTAAAAACAATTGCCTGCATCAAAGGTTGATAATGTAACACGTAGGGAGCGGTCGCGACCACCCTGCGGGTGGCAAGACCGTTCCCTACGCAGCGAAAACCGCATGATTGACTTTTTTACGAAGCCAGCATAAGAAGCCTCAATACTAAAAATTGGAGAACAGCATGAGTGAAATCATTTTTGACGAGAATATAGATTGGGATGCGAGAGTTCTGTGCAGTGACGAGTCCTGCATCGGCACCATCGGTCCGGACGGCAAGTGCAAGGAATGCGGCAAGCCTTACGAAGGTGTTCTCCCGGAAAGCCACGGTAAAGATACTGTTCAACCTGCCACCACTGAAGAAGCAAAGTCTGTTTCGCCGGAAGACACAGGTTCGGATGATGATTGGGATACAAGAGTATTATGTAGCGACGGTGCCTGCATCGGCGTTATCGGCCCGGATGGTAAATGCAATGAATGCGGAAAACCCTTAAAATAGTCACCCTTTATTCAAAGGACAAACCTTCAGACATTCATCACAATCTATCCAGTAATTATGGCCGGCCGTGTTGATGACCCGTTCAATATTTTTCAAACCTGCTTCACTGTTGAGAGCGAGCGGATAAATGGCATGCTTGATCGTACGACCCAGACAGGTCATCTTGCTGAATTTCCCATCCGTGTCAAAGGCTTTGGCCGGACAGATCTTTGAGCAGGCTGTGCAGTTGGGAGGACATGGATCAGGGGGAAGCAGCGGGTCTGCTTCGATCACCGCGTCTGTTACCACTGCACCCAATCGCAAAAGCGCGCCGTATTGCGGATGATACGTCAGACCGCTTCGTCCAAAGCTGCCCAGGCCGGCGTTGGCCGCGGCGTGTTTCAGCGACATAATTCCCCAGGGTTCAAACTGATGAAAAACCATCGGGGCATAGCTGGGAATAGGAACGGCCAGATGCTTGCCTAGGGATTCGATGTAATTACAAAGGGCAAGGGATATTTCATCAATGCGCATATAGGCGCTGTGGTAGGTCCGGTGCAGGGCGTAAAGATTGTAATCCGGCGATTTGAGCATGCCCCGGGGAACGGCAATGCCGAAAACAATCACGGTTTCAGCATCCCGGCAAATTCGTTTCGGGTGATGTGCTTCAGGCGCATCTGCAAAACGATCA
This sequence comes from Syntrophaceae bacterium, assembly GCA_009773315.1. Taxonomy (GTDB): domain Bacteria; phylum Desulfobacterota; class Syntrophia; order Syntrophales; family Smithellaceae; genus UBA8904. The sequence continues at coordinate 321 of WRPE01000070.1, read as the reverse complement.
ACCGATGCGAAACCCAAATCAGTAACCTGCGGCTTCAAAAATGCTATAATGGATTGCTTAAAATTTTCACTCATCAACAACCATCCTTGGCAGAAGACAGGCAACACAAACTGCTTTACAGACGACTTTTTTAATCATAGATACCTATTATTTCCCTACCCTCTTTCTCTCTTATGGTGACTTCATATCATTGTGTAACTGGAATTGCAAAAGGTTCCCACCGCTCTGGATATTTGATATAGCTCCACAACCAATTCCCACAGGCTTAAGGAGACGTCTTCAAACGTTGTCTAGCGGCGCAGGAAGGGCATGAAAAAGTGT
>WRPE01000017.1 GCA_009773315.1 Syntrophaceae bacterium | reverse complement strand
AGAGGTGGCCGATTTGGATCGGAATGACTGGCCGATTTGCTCCGGAATCAGTGGCCGATTTCAAACGGAATGGGTGGCCGATTTGGCCCGGAATCTCCAATTAATTATCTTATCATCGTGGTTCGGGCTGACAGGCGCGTGGTTAGCGCTACCGATTTCCACCATCATCGCTTTCTTTGTTATCTATTTTTGCGCCCAAAAAGAGTTAAAACGATTTGCCACGTAACCACGATAAAAAAATGCCCCGTAAACGGGGCATTTTAGTTTAATGTTAATTACTTGGAATGATTATAGTGGTTGAACGTTTGTTGCACTGGGTCCCTTGTTACCCTGTTCAACATCGAAACGAATTCTCTGGCCCTCATAAAGAGTCTTAAATCCGGTCCCGGAAATGGCACTATAATGAACAAAAACATCTCCGCCCTCATCGTTTTCAATAAAACCAAACCCCTTCTTCTCATTGAACCACTTTACTTTTCCTTCTGCCAAAGCCAAAAGTCCCCCTTTCAAATATTTGTTTCTTCCGGTTTAAGACCTCAGAAACTAAAAAAACCGCACAAATTCTTTTCTTGATTTAAGAATTCTCTGCGGTTAATTTCTCTTTTTGTAAAGCAATCTAAGCACTACTAATTTCCTAACAAAAAACCTATATATTGCTTCTATCGTGAGTCTTCATACGCTCACATTGGCTTCAAACATAACACCATTTTTATTAAAATCAAGCTTTTTTTTCATAAATATATTGTTTTAAATATTCAGCTAAAAGTGATTCCTGTCCGGCATAAAAATGATCCGTTGCCTGACATACCATTAATTCTGAATGAATATATTCAGCGTTTTTCCTTAAATCCTCCACATCACAAAACGGATCGACATCTCCACAGATCATCAATCCCACGGTATTTTCCAGTCCATCCCAATCAAAATCAAAATATTTTTGAGGGGGAGAAATTAAAATTGTGGAAAAAATCAGTGAAGGTTTATCCGCAAGCAGGCGGCAGCAAACCCAGGCCCCGAAAGAATAACCGGCCAGAGTAATTTTCTCGACACCTTGACTTTTTATAAATCCACAGGCCGATACAAGATCCTGCTTTTCTCCCCTGCCTTCATCATAACGGCCGGTGCTCTCTCCAACGCCGCGAAAATTAAATCGTAATGTGGAATAGCCGCAAGTCGAAAATACATCCCGGATTGTTTCCACAACATTGTTGTGCATGGACCCGCCCATCAGCGGGTGCGGATGGCAGATTACAACGCCTGCATCCCCGGCCGCCTTACACCATAAACCTTCGCCGGCAAGCATACCGTTTTTCCAGAATACTTTTTCTTCTTGAATCATAACATTTAAATGTTGCCCGCGCGATGACATGCGCACAATCCCCTTTCCAGGCATGGCTTAAGTTGGGGCTGCTTTTCATTACAAATTGCTATTTTATAGACGCAACGATTTTTAAAATTGCACCCCGGATCGCCCGCATCCCAAGCCTCTCCTCGAGTCGCGATTTCACGCTTTGACTTATGCGGATCACAGGATGGCATGGCCGAAAGCAGCATTCGTGTATAGGGATGAAGCGGCGTCGAATACAGATCATTCTTATCCGCCAGTTCGACGATGTGTCCCAGATACATCACAGCAATCCGGTCGGACACATGACGGATGACATTGAGGTCGTGTGAGATAAATAAATAAGTCAAACCGAAGTCTTTTTTCAGATCCTTGAGCAGATTCAGAATTTGCGCCTGAATCGAGGCATCGAGAGCAGAAACCGGTTCGTCGGCGATGACCAGTTCGGGCTGAAGCGCCAGCGCGCGTGCGATGCCGATGCGCTGCCTCTGCCCACCACTGAACTCATGCGGATAACGTTTGGCCTGCTCCCGGCTCAAGCCGACTTTAGTCATCAGTTGGGCCGCCCTTTCCCGGTTTTGCTCACGGCTGGCCATCCGATGTATGGTGAGCGGTTCCTGGATGATACTGATCGCGGATTTTCGAGGATTGAGAGACGAATACGGATCTTGAAAAATCATCTGCACGCGGCGACGGTAGGTTTTTAAACCGTCGGAAGACAGCGTAAAGATATTTTGATCTTGATAATAAGCGCTGCCCGCATCCGGCTCTTCCAGCCTCATCAGCAGCCGGGCCAGCGTTGATTTTCCGCAGCCTGATTCGCCGACCAGCCCCAGGGTTTCCCCCTCAAATATTTGCAGATCAACACCATCCACCGCCCGGACAATCCTGGGCCGGTTTTGCAGGAATCCACCGCCGAGAGCATATTTTTTTTCCAGTTTTTGAATGTCGATCAAGACAGACGCCATGGAGATTGTAACTCCTTCATTGTACTTTTCTTTGGGAAATAAAGCAGGATACAAAATGACCGTCTTCAATTTCCATCAACTCCGGCTCGTGAACATGGCATTCATCCACGGCCAGTTCACAGCGTTCGGAAAAACGGCAGCCGGACGGCAAATCATAGAGACTGGGAACCGTTCCGGGAATGGTTTTTAAATAGGCTTCGCCGTTACCTGCAATATCGGCGCACCCGGAAGGGCGTGACGCCATCAGACCGCGGGTATAGGGGTGCAGCGGACGGGCAAATAACTTTTCCACATCCGATGTTTCCACAACCTTGCCCGCATACATCACCGCAACTTTTTGAGCCGCTTCGGCGACAATCCCCAGGTCGTGCGTGATCAGAATGACCGCCATATTATTTTTCTCTTTCAGATCGGAAATTAAATTAAGAATTTGAGCTTGAATCGTCACATCCAGCGCCGTGGTCGGTTCATCCGCAAGCAGCAACTGAGGACGACAGGACATGGCCATCGCAATCATGACGCGTTGACGCATACCGCCGCTGAGCTGATGGGGATAATCCTTCACCCGTCTTTCGGGCTCGGGAATGCCGACTTCATCCAAAAGTCTCACGCTCAGGGCAAGCGCCTCTTTGGCCGGAACATGCTGGTGCAGGCGGATCGCCTCCGCAATTTGATCGCCGATACGCAAGACGGGATTGAGCGACGTCATCGGCTCCTGAAAGATCATGGCGATATCATGGCCTCGTTTTTCCTGCATACCGTCTTCGGATAATGACAACAAATCCCTGCCATTGAACAACACTTGACCTTCAGCAATTTGACCGTTTACCGGAATCAGTCTCATCACGGAAAGCGCCAGCATTGTTTTGCCGCAACCGGATTCTCCCACAATGCCCAGCGTTTCACCGGCGTTCAACATCAGAGAAACGCCGTCAACCGCCTTGATCACGCCCCTGGCCGTTGAAAAAACCGTCTTTAAGTTCTTGATTTCTAAAAGGGGTTGCATATTTATTTATTTAACCGGTTTTGTAAATATTCAACAAGCAAACGCACCGTCACGCCTGACGCACCCTTAGGAATATAGGCTTTGTCCCTGGTTGTCCAGGCGGGACCCGCGATATCCAGATGCACCCAGGGGGTGTCGCCGACAAACTTGCCGAGGAATGCCGCGGCCGTGATGGTGCTCGCCATGCGCCCGCCGGTGTTTTTAAAATCGGCAATGTCGCTTTTGATCATCTCGGAATAATGCTCCCATAACGGTAGCTCCCAGACCAGTTCGCCTGTGATTTGCGCCGCTTGATTAATCTCCTTTTTCATTTGATCATCCGTTCCCAGCATGCCTATGACATCTTCGCCCAACGCCACGACGCAAGCGCCGGTCAGGGTGGCAATATCAATAATGGCGACCGGTTTATATTTCAATGCGTACGTGAGGGCGTCGGCCAGAATGAGGCGGCCTTCGGCATCCGTGTTCAATATTTCGATGGTTTTTCCGGAATAGGATTTCAGAACATCGCCCGGTTTCAAGGCGCTGCCGCCAGGCATGTTTTCTGTGGCGGGAATCAGACCGACGATATTGACCGGCAGCTTCAGATCCGCCGCAGCCATGATGATGGCCATCACCGCTGCTCCGCCGGACATGTCCGTTTTCATCTCGTCCATTTTTTCCGCGGGTTTGATGGAAATTCCGCCACTGTCGAAGGTCAGGCCTTTACCGACAATAGCAATTGGCGGAGTGCCTTTTTTTCCGCCTTCGTATTCCAGAATTATGAGTTTCGGCGGCTGATGGCTGCCTGCTGCTACGCCCAGAAGCGCATTCATGCCCAGCGCTTTCATCTTCCCCTTATCCAACACGCGGCAGAAGACATTTTTTCTTTTCGAAATTGTTTCGGCATGGGCGGCCATGATCGTCGGCGTCATTTCATTGGCAGGCGCCGAAATGAGGTTGCGGGCAAAATAAACCGCATCCGTGATGATGTTTGTCTTTTCTATTTCATCCAGTACCTTGGCATAATCGCCTGGCTCGACCACAATTTCCAGTTGCCGCATTTCCTTGAGCTCGTCGCGGCCAACGGTTTTATAAGGCGTATACTGATACAAGCCCAGACACGCTCCTTCCGCTACCGCTGCAATAATTTTTTCTTTTTGATCCGGCAAAAGATTCCAATCAATGGTTGTTGCCGCGTCTCTAATATTTAAGCCGCGCAGATGCTGCATAACTTTAGCAAAAGCGTTGCGGATTTTTTCCAGATTCAGTTCACTTTTCTTGCCCAGACCCACCAGCGCAATTCTCTTTGCCGGAAGTGACCGGGTATAAATCACGGATATTTGCGACGGCCTGGCCTCAAAATCACCACTTTTCAGAAGATCGTTAAGCTGTCCGCCGGTTTTTTGATCGATTTTTGAAACCAATTCGGAGAATGTCTTTTCGCCTTCACAAAGAGCCAATATGACAGCCTGAGTTTTCGTATCGGCAAGATTTCCTTTTTTAACCGTAATATTCACATGAACCTCCTTAAGCGATAAACCTTTAACCCTTCCGGGGTTTTCACTAATAACATATCAATAAAAAAGTCAATTAGTACATAGGCGGCGGACATTCCGATAATTCAATTGACAAAATCCGTCAATCCTTTTAAAAATAAGTACACTTGTGAAGGGCGGCAGTCCTGGAAATAAAATCCATAAGTTCAAAAGAAAAAGGCAAATCGTGACAACAAACGATAGTGGATTTGATTCATACCAGAGGGTACGATGCGATCATTGGGATGCGGTCGCTCGCAAGATGGATTCCTGGACGGGATGGAACAGGGGGTACCATGAGCGACTGACACAGGTTTATCGCTTCTGGGTGGCGCCGGGACAGCGGATACTGGAAATCGGCTGCGGACAAGGGAATTTACTGGCCTCCCTTCGGCCATCGCGCGGCGTGGGCGTAGATTTTTCACCGGAGATGGTGAAGCGCGCCAGAATTACCCATCCGGAACTTGAATTTTTCAACGCGGACAGTCACGATCTGAGCGGACTTACGGGGCACTTCGATGCCATTATCCTTTCTGATCTGATCGACGACCTCTGGGACGTGCAGAAGGTCTTTGAACAGATCTCACACCTCTGTCAACCAAGGACAAGGCTAATCATCAACTCGTACAGCCGCGTGTGGGAATTGCCGCTGACCATCGCGGCAAAACTGGGACTGGCCAAACCAAGATTGACCCAGAACTGGCTGACGGTGGAGGATGTGACGGATCTTCTGAATCTTTCGGGTTTCGAGGTTATCCGCTCCTGGCAGGAAGTCTTGTGGCCAATTCGTACACCATTAATTGATCGAATGTGCAATAAGGTTTTAGTCAAGATGTGGCCTTTTAAATTCTTTGCCATGACCAACTTCATCATGGCGCGTCCCTGTCCGGAAAAGCCGCCGGATAACCCCCTTGTTTCCGTGATTGTGGCCGCACGCAACGAAGCGGGAAATATCGCTCAGATCTTTGCCCGCACACCGGAAATGGGGTCCGGCACGGAGCTTGTTTTTGTGGAAGGGCATTCTCAGGATGACACCTATGGGGCAATCCAACGAGAAATCGCTGAACACCCAGAGAGAAAAAGCCAACTACACCGCCAAATGGGCACAGGAAAAGGAGATGCCGTGCGCCTGGGCTTTGCGCAGGCAAAAGGTGACATTCTGATGATTCTGGATGCCGATATGACCGTACCGCCGGAAGATTTATCCCGTTTCTATGAGGCCCTGCACGCCGGCCGGGGAGAATTTATTAATGGGGTACGACTGGTCTATCCCATGGAAGACGAGGCCATGCGTTTCTTCAATTTTCTAGGAAACAAGCTCTTCAGTTTGGCGTTTTCCTGGCTACTCGGTCAACCAATCAAGGATACCCTTTGCGGCACTAAAGTGTTTACGAAGCGTGACTATGAATTGATCGCGACCAACCGGTTATACTTTGGCGATTTCGATCCTTTCGGTGATTATGATTTGATCTTTGGCGCGGCCAAGCTGGGATTAAAAATTGTGGATCTGCCCATCCGCTATCGCGCGCGCACCTATGGCAAGACGAACATCCGGCGCTGGAGCCACGGCTGGGTGCTGCTGCGCATGGTTATATTCGCGGCCAGAAGGATCAAGTTCACATAATATGCCTGTTAACTTTTTCTACTAAAGATTTGTTCCTTAATGATCCACCCACTGATTATTCGTCGCAACGTACGGTATGCTATCATGGAAAATATGTATAATGAAAAAATAAAAGAAAATGACAGGCAACTGACACTTAGAAACAGAAGCAGGCTCTTTGATAACAAAAATTTACTGTTCTGGTATGAGAAGTTGTTTGCGTTTCAGTTCGCTGGCATAGACGATGTGCGGGAGAAAAAAATTCTCGAGATCGGAAGTGGCACATCACCCATGAAGTATTTTTACGATAATGTTATAACAAGTGACATCCTGGATCTTGATTACCTTGATATCGTTTTCGACTGCCATGATATTGATCAATGTGAAAAAATCGAATATGGAAGTCTTGATGTAATTGTTCTAACGAATGTGTTACATCATCTCAAAGATCCGCTGAAGTTTCTACTGAAAACATCATTAATGCTTAAGGAGGGAGGGTCTGTTGTCCTGACGGAGCCTTATTTTTCCACCATTTCGAAGTTCATCTACGAGAAAATTCATCATGAATTTTCATCATTTGATGTATCTGAACCCGTACTGAAGGATGTCGATGGCCCGCTGAGTTCGGCAAATCTTGCACTTCCCTTTATAATTTTTTTCGGACGCAAGGGATGGGATGAACCACTGAAGTTCGTATATAAATATGATGCGGCATCCACCCGTTTTTTTTCGTCTCTCTCCTATATGATGACGGGGGGGATTTCTCGAAAAATACCTATTCCATTCTTACTGTACAGGTGCTTATTCCAAATTGATTTAATGTGCTCTCAGATTTTTCCAAAATTATTCAGTTCATTTTTTGTTATCAGGCTTGAGAAGAAATAGTAATAACGATATCAATAAGTATGATTTTCTAAAAATTCCCCATAAGCCGTCGTTTTCCGGAAATTTTTGAATCTATTATCTGATTTCAAAATTTCTAAAACGTTGAAACCCTCTTTTAAAGAAATTTCAAGATATGCTGCACATTCCTCATATTTTTTTTGCTGTGAGTACACACCGGCCATCCCATAATAAATATATCCCTTATTATCCTTTATCGTCTTGTTGAGCGCTTCATACTGGACTATAGCTTCGTTATAGAGACCGGCATCCTGATACGCGTGTGCTAAATTTAACCATGCCGGCACGTTGCCGGGATCTCTTTTTATCACAAATAAAAAATGAGATATCGCTTCTTCATATTTACCCTGTTTGGCCAAAATAACCCCAAAATTATCGCGAGTTTCCAAATTGTTTTGATCAATGTTCAGAGCCTTCACCATGAATTTTATCGCCTCAGCATCATTGCCCGCGCGGCTCTGAATGAGACCTAAATGTATCTGTGGTTGTACCAAATTTGGATTTAATGCAATTGCCTTTTGGAAATACACTTTGGCTTTCTCGTCGTCTTTTTTTGCGACCAGACAAACCCCATAGTTGTGGTAAGCCCCGGCGTGAGTCGGATAAAGCTTGATACATTTGGCAAGATAAACCATGGCTTCATCTGTTCGGCCTGAAGACGCCAGTGCCTCACCCAAGTTATTCAACGCAAGTGAATTATCTCCTGCAACTTCAAGACACCGGTTAAATAAAGCAAAACTATTGGAAAAATATATATTTTGAATCTTGGTTAAAAATGCAAAGTAAAACAGCATAACGCCGTATAATATGACTTTTAAAACTTGAGAATAACGACCTTTTAGCCTATCGTCCGCTTCCCAGATTACCATGATAAAAATACCAATCATGGGGATGTACATGAACCGGTTGGCCAGGGCAGGCCAAAGACCCGCCTGTATCAAGCCACTGGCCGGCAGCAGGGCAACGAGAAACCAGAGCCATCCAACAATAAGCCAGGGCCTTTTTTGCCTTGTCATAAAAGCCATGATAGTTATTAAAACGACGAATGAAAATGCTCCTAAAAAATATAAAAGGATAAATGTTTTGGGGAAAGGATAAAATATGGATAAATTGACTGACCATGCCATATATTGCAAATATTGAGTGATGGAGACAAAATAATTGTAAATTCTCAAGTAAATTGAAACAAGCTCGTTAGTAACGATCATGTTACTATACGATACTGACGCCATGGTTATCAATACTGAAATCAGTGAAAGAATGAAAAAGGGCAGCTTTTCTAACATAATCCTGCCAATATCCGATTTGTATAAAGAAATAAATTTATGTATGGGCTTGGAAACAATAGCGGTGCTTTCATAATTATTTACAACCGCTCTCTCAAATCTTTTCAGTGGCCAATAGTCCAGTAATAAAAGAAGTGCGGGAAAAGCAAGAATAGCGGGTTTTGTCATTAAGCCGAAGACATACAGCGACAATATTACGGCATATTTCCACTTTTCTTTCTTTTCCACATAATAGAGGTAAGTATAAAGCGCACCAAATAAGAATAAGGTGCTCAATACAGATTTTCTTTCTACAAGCCAGGCGACAGATTCAACGTTCAGAGGATGAAGGGCAAACAATAAGGCCATGAAGGCCGCCTTGACCTGAGCTCCGGTCATTTTCAATATAATGAGGAATAACAGGAGGGCATTAAATATATGTATGCCGAGATTTACGAGCAGATGTGGCCCCGGTTTGACGCCGAAGAGCTGGCAATCCAGCATATGGGAAAGCAAGGTTAAAGGATGCCAGTAGGAAATACCTGTGAAGGTGAACGTCCACTTAATATTTTCGAGACTGAATCCATTTTTGACATAAGGATTTGCTGATACATAAATATTATCATCAAAATTGAGAAACTGATGATGATGAATTCCCCAGTAAGCAAAAACGGTCAGCCCAGCTATCGCAAATAAAATAATGGCGTTTGCAAAAAAAGGCGGCCGTTTGAACGCATTATTTTTCATGCTAGAACCATCAAAAAAAGATAGCCGATCATAAATGATCAGCTATCTTTTTCTCGTATCATTGTGAGCTATGAACTTGTCACGACAATAGTAAGATTAATATAGACTAAAGCTGGACGAAGTGCCGGGGATGGAAGTACTCCACCAGCTTGTTGGTCCACTGGTTACTGTAACGGTTACGGCACCGGCAGCATTTACAATCGAACCCGTGAAGTCCCCTACGGTAACGCTAGAAGCGGTCGGCGTATATGTCGTTGTTGAAGGTGTTGTCAGTAAGGCTTTTGAATATTCCATGGTTACATGTGATTTTAATGCAGCAACAGCACCTTGTACAGCATTTTCTCTAGCTTTGGCTTGCATATCTAAATACTTCGGCACGGCTACTGCAGCCAAAATACCCAAAATAACCAACACCGCAATGATTTCGATAAGTGTAAAACCTTTTTGATTCTTAATTGTTTTCCTCATTTTCTTCCTCCTCATTGTTAATTTTGATGTTTATCTCATTTTCTTGTTTAATCACTGCATACCCATATCTGCCATTCACATACCATAATTATCGAAATAGATAAATTATTTTTTCCCCATATCTTACTATTTAACCATCTTCGTCATGTCCCACATGGGCAAAAAGATAGCCATGGCAAAAAAACCGACTACCGCCGCCAGGCCAACAATTAAAATCGGACCAATAGCATCGGAAAGACCCTTCACCGCATAGCTGACTTCGTCGTCATAATGAATAGATACCTGTCGCATCATGTCTTCAATATTGCCTGATTCTTCGCCAATGGCCACCATGTCCACGACCATCGGGGTAAAGTATTTTGCCGACTTAAGCGGCCCGGATATTCCCTGCCCTTCCTGTATCCGTTCACGGACACGGTCGAATTCACGGGAGATTGCCGTATTGCCGATTGTATCGGAGATAACTTCCATTGTTTTCATCACAGGAACACCGCTGGCCTGCATTATGGCAAAAATACTGGCAAATCGAGACATTGCCGCTTTCTGAAACAAGGTACCGAAAAGCGGCATTTTCAGCAAAAAAGCATCAAGCGCGTAGCGCCCGGCCACGGTTTTAAAATAGTACCGCAAACCGACGATCAAGGCCACCAGAGCAATAATAATAATATACCAGTAATCGGCCAATCCCTGATAAAGAAACATGGCAATTTTTGTCGGCAGAGGCAGAGCGATCCCCGCTTTGGCAAATATGTCAACAAACTTGGGGATGACAAAAGTCAGAAGGACAAAAAAAGCGACGCCCAGAGCGATTAAGACCGTAATCGGATATTGCAGGGCAGATTTAATATCCGATTTTATTTTGGCTTCATGTTCGATAATATCGATCAGACGGCCGAGGATTTCGGGAACAGAACCACTCACTTCGCCTGCATTGATCATGCTGAGAAAAAGAGGCGAAAAAATAGATGGGAATTTCTTCATGGCCGCATTTAGCGTTAAACCATCCTTGACATCATGGCCAATCGCCGTAACGACTCTTTTGAGTGTTTTATCCTGTGTCTGGTTCTCCAGAACCTGCATTAACCTGAGAATAGGGACACCGGCCTGCATCATAGAACGGAACTGTTTTGTAAAGAGGATTAAATCTTTTGTTTTAACCGATCCGCCGAAGTTAAATGACAGCAGTGATGAAATACTTATTTTGCTCTTATCTTTGATTTCGATTTTGATTGGGATCAAATTGCGGGAAGCTAATGTGGAGCTAACCATGTCCTCTGTTTCCGCTTCTATGGAACCGGAAACAGTGTTACCCGTTTCATTGATTGCCGAATAAATATAATCAGCCATATTTTTTCACCTCAGATCATAACAGCCGAAGCCGCCTCTTCCAGCGTGGTAATTCCGTTCATTACCTTTGCGGCGGCATCTTCTCTAAGCGTCCTCAACGTGCCTGCATCCACTGCAGCTTTTGTAATTGCCTGATTTGTATATCTCTTCAGGATCATATCCTGGATCATATCGTCGTTCACCAGAACTTCAAAAAGTCCCGTTCTGCCTTTATAACCTGTGTTTTTACATTGGTAGCAGCCCTTGCCCCGCTGGAAATTGGCATTTTTTGTTTCTTCCACAGTAATACCCAGAGCAGCTAAAGCACTTTGGGAAGGTTGATATGATTCTTTACAATAGGGGCATACTGTCCGCAACAATCTTTGGGCAAAGGAAACCAGCAGGACCGAGGAAATCAAAAAAGGTTCAATTCCCATATCAATGAAACGGGTTATGGCTCCGGCAGCATCATTTGTATGGATTGTGCTCAAAACACGGTGTCCGGTTTGAGCTGCCTGAACGGCAATGACCGCTGTTTCCGAATCGCGTATTTCACCAACCATAATCACATCCGGGTCCTGACGGAGAATGGATCGCAATCCACTGGCAAAAGTCATTCCGGCTTTCCTGTTTAACTGAACCTGACGGACATTGTTAACCCGGTATTCAACAGGATCTTCCAGTGTCATGATGTTGATGTCCGGTTTGTTAATGGAATTAAGAATGGCATAAAGGCTTGTGCTTTTTCCGCTGCCGGTCGGGCCGGTGCTCAAAATTAATCCATAAGGTTTTCCGCTCATGACTTCTATCTTTTCCCTGTCCGAAGGAATCATACCCAGGCGATCCAGCGTATATATTCCACCACTCATGTCCAACAGGCGCAAAACAAGATTTTCTCCGTATATGGTTGGAATTACGGAAACCCTCACGTTGATTTCCTTATCGTTCATTTTCAGGGTAAACCGTCCGTCCTGAGGGACTCGAGACATCGTAATATCCATATTGGCCAGTATTTTGATGCGGGCAACAATGGGCAGAAACAATGTTTTGGGAGGTGACGGAACTTCGATCATCTTGCCGTCAATACGAAAACGCATTTGAACGGTATTGTGCTGTGGACTGATATGGACGTCGCTGGCGCCGTCCCGGATAGCCTGCGCAAAGATAGAATTAGCCAGACGAACGACCGGCGCTTCACCCGCCATGTCCTGCAGGGCTGCCACCTGAACTTCTTCTTTATTATCATCCGCCGCGGCTTCTTCCTGACCTTCGTTTATTTCCATGCTTTCCATGCTTTCCATGCTTTCCATGATGCTGCCCAGACCGGACTGCGAGCCATAGAGAGAGCTGATCAGTTGACCAAGCTCTCTTTCCGAACAGGCCACGGGTTCTACTTCCGAGTTGGTCAGAACTTCTACGTAATCCAGCGCGTTGATATCCAGTGGGTCAACAATGGCTATGGTTAGAAGCCTTCCTTTTTTCCTGAGGGGCGCAATTTGATATTTCTGCGCAATTTCGATGGGAATATACCGGATCAACTCAATATCCAGCGGATAATCATCGGGATGATATTTGGCAATCTTGAGTTGCCGGCTCAACATATCAATAATCTGCTGTTCGTTGACAATCCCCTGACGCGTGAGATATTGACCCAGCTTTAAACCGGCTTTCTTTTGATCAATAAGGGCCTGCTGCAGAAGATCTTCCGTAATAAGACCGTTTTCAACCAGCATTTCACCTATGCGTTTTTTGGTCTGCATTCAAACCTCCGAGACAAGTTTTTCTCAGTTATTGTAAAAACCTTTTGTTAAAAAAAACAATGTCGCCATCCCATTGCGATAAGATTTGAGCAGAGGCGGCAAGTTCTGCTGGTAAGCGACCAATAGCATCTCTGGCCGCTTCAATACTCGTAAAGCGCTCATCCAGGGCAATCGAGAAGTGTTTGCCTTCCCGTTTGTTCCAGAAAGAAAGAAGCAGCAGGACGGGCATATTGTCTATATCTTTTTTTTCAATGAATGAATAATAGATGGTCCCCAACTCTTTACCGTTCTCCAGCGAAACAATAATCGTATCCTTCTTCATGGACTGGGCTTTCTCCTTTATGGAGGGCACTTGAATCACGGCGCCTGCGTGGACGTAATCAACGTTTTTTATCTGAGGATTGGCGGCAATGAACAACCGTTTGATATCTGCATTGAACTCTCCGTAAACAATGTGGAGGACTTGCCAGATGGTCATTCTTTTTTTGAATGCTATTTTGCCAAGATAATCAGGTATTTTCTTGGATGTTTGAACACTATTCATCTTTGCCGAAGGTGCTATTTTCTCGGGATTTTTAACACTGTCCATCTCTGCGGGAGGTGGTACTTTCTCAGAAGTTTTAACACTGTCCATCTCTGCGGGAGGTGCTATTTTCTCGGGAGTTTTAACACTGTCCATCTCTGCGGGAGGTGGACTAAAAGGTTCTCTTTTATCGCTGTCCATGCTCGATAAGACGCGCTGCTTTTGAATCTGATGGCCATGATTCTTTGGTTCATTTAAATAATAAACAGTGGAAATAAGCAGGACAGCCAATATCAGGAAGATCAGCGTCACCCATGTGACTCGCCTAAATGTCCGCCCGTTCGTCTTGCTTGCACAGTTTCTCACCATAAACCAGCCGGCTTTGCTTTTACCGCTAATAATTAGCATGAGTAAAATCTGATGACAAAGCGAAACAACTTTACGAGGATACCCGGCCGTAGCTACATAGACGGCAAGCATTCCACCGAATGTTAAAAGAGAATGACGCGCCGGATCCTGGCTGGCAAATGAAATCCGATGCTTAATCATCGCCTTCGTTTGCCAAAAAGAAAGCGGCTGAAGATGATATAAGTAGTTGACCCGATCAAGAAGATTAGCTCTCGCAGCAAGGCTTTTGCGAAATTCCGGCTGAGCGAAAATGACAATTTGCAATAGTTTAAAGCTGTTGGTCTCGTAATTTAAAAATTCCCGGAGGATTTCCAGACAATCGTCAGGAATTTTTTGTCCTTCGTCAATGATCAGAACGATATTTTTTTGATCTTGCACGCCTTGTTCGAAAAGAAATCTTTTAATTTTCTCTTTGATTTGCCACTCCTGATCATCGCCGGAAATATCCGAAATCCCCAAAACAGAGGCAACCGCTTTAACAAACGAAAGCCGGCTTTCTGCCGCCGGGTCTAATAAAAGAAAGGTTTCAATAGTTGATGAATCACTCTCGGCAGGCGCAGATAAATCCTGAATGAATTTGCGGCACAGTGTTGTTTTTCCCGTACCGACTGCGCCAATTACAATATTCAGACCACGTCTTAAACGAACCGCCAGTTCAAGCCCTTGCAGGCAGGTCTTATGCTGAGGTGACGTAAAAAGAAACTCTGGTTCCGGGGAGTTGGAAAAAGGTTCTTTTTTAAATTGAAGAAGATTGAAATATTCCATTTTTCAGACATGTCCTTATTCGTTACTACAGGTTTGCCTGGATTCATCTTTATCCTGAAGATTTGCCGGAAAACTATTTTTCAACGCTGGCTGTCTGCAAAATAGTCGGTGTGATAAAAATCAACACTTCTTCCATCACCTCGGATCGGCTGTCGGCTTTAACTGCCCAACCCAAAATAGGGACATCTTTTAGCCCAGGCAAGCCCGCATTTCCGCCATCACTGGTTTCTTTTGTTAATCCAGATATAACAATCGTTTCTCCGTTTTTGACAACAAGGGTTGTTTCGGTAAGCTTCTTAACAATAATGGGGTTGCCATTCATGTTGGCGGAACGACTGAAATCAAGCTCATCTTTGGAAACCAGGATCTTCATTTTCAGGTTTTTGCCGTCGATAACACGAGGGGTAATTTCCAACCGCATAACAGCATCCTGAAAGGTCACTGTCTGAGTAGGAACGCCACCCGGAGTAGGACTCGGTGTCAGTGTTACAAAAGGCACCTTTTTCCCGTTTTCCGTATAGGCTTTCTGGTTGTCCAGCGTTGTAATGGAGGGACTTGAGACAATATGGATCTTACTGTCTTTCTGCAAAGCCTGCAATTCTACTTCCAATAAATTTCCGCCAATGACTCCGAACATCAAACCTAAAGTACCGAGAGGACCAGTCGCTGCATCTAATATTCCAGCTCCTGCACTACCTGCCGGGAAATTCGCTCCAAATCCCTTGCCTCCTACACCACCCGTCGGAACGCCTTTACCACCCGTTACAATAAGGCTATCGTTACCCACGCTAACATCTCTATATCCACCCCACTTAATCCCTAAATCGCGGGCGACACTTTTCGATGCTTCCACAATATTAGCTTTGATTAATATCTGGGGCCTTGGCTTATCTATTACATCAATAACTTTCTTGATTTTGATAAAGTCTTCCTCTATCGCCGTAATGATCAGGGCGTTACTGTTTGGATCCAAGCGAATTGAACCATGCTTCTTGCCATCCTTAGAAGTTGAAAGTAAGGTTTCGAGATTCTCCCTAAGGAGCTTTCCCTTATTAGTTTTTGGATCCGTTGAACCCGTTGAACCGGATGGAGCACTGGCAGGTGCTTCGTCATCGATGGCGAAATCAATTGGGACAACAACCGTAATTAGCGGACTAAGTAATTGAATTTCACGCATCTGAACTTTCTGCTTTAATTCCTGCTCAATATCTTCAATCGTCATGACCCGAATGATTTTGCCTTCCCACATATAGGATAAACCATGCGTTTTCAATAATCCGGTAAAGGCCTGATCCCAGGGAACAGAACGAAAATCGACACTGACATCTCCTTTTAAGTCATTTTTGACCAACAGGTTACAATCAACGGATTTCGCCATCGCGCGTAAGACTGCCTTGAGGTCCGCCTGACGCATGGTAAGATTAATCGACTTGGTCGGCAGTTTTTTAGATGTTTCTTCAATTATCGCGGATTTTTGCGCTTCTTTGCTTTGTGAAGTCATAACGTCGATCTTTTTGGGCTTGGCTTCAGGAGAATGCCCCTGGGAATTGTCCGCCATCGTGTCCCATTTTTCAAAAAAAGGATCTTTCTTTGTGCTTTTGAGATCGCCCGAGCAGCCGACAAAGAATATCAGCATCAAAAAGCACATCATTATTTTATCGATTTTTATATGGTTTGCACTTAGCATCAAGGCAATATCCTCCATGTCTTAGTTTCATTCTTGTATCGGAACAGACAATTCACTAAATGTGTTACGATTGACAATTAAAACGCGTGAAGGTGATATGCTTTTTAACGAATAACCTTCAATATCAAGGGATTCTCCTGCCTCATATTCCCAACCGTTGATGATTGCCATTTTTTTACGACCTGCTTCAACATAACCGGAATAGATAATTTTTGCAGTCACCACACCACTTGTCTCTTTTCCAACAAATTCAAGGTAGGAGGTTTTCTCCCAAAACGGGCTTCTGCTCCACTCCATCTCAGCTCTTGTCGCAATGTAGATATCCTCACTGGTTGTTTTAGTCTTCACTAAATCGTTACGGATCGCGTTGACAAAAGATTCAATTTCAGCGGGTTTGGCTTCTATTTTGGTTTTTTCTCCCATCGACCCGGCAATCAACAGGTCATAGGCCGCATACAGGGCAACCAAGGCGGTAATCGCCAGAATAATGATTTGTCTTTTATTTAATTTCTTCATTTTTCCCGCGTCCGGCTAATTGGTCAGGGCAATCCATATTTTCAATCTAAACTCCATGGAATCACCATTTTGCTTTATATTAATGTCCTCGAACTGATCAATATAAGACAAAGCTCCTAAGCTTACTAATAATCTCTGGAAATTGGCAAACTCTCCTTTAATCGTCATATTGTAGAGGAGATTTTGCGATCCAGAGGCCATGGTTTTAACATCCGGCGTCAGAGAAGCGATAATGAGACCGGATTTTCCTGCCTCAGCGCGAAAAATATCCTGAATTTTGTCTACATCCTGCCTGGATAGTCTTGTTTTCGCGGGGTTTGGTAAAATATGGTTTTCTTTTTTCCCCGAGGCGATTTTTAATGACTGATAGAGCCCTCCCAGCCCCTTTTGCTCATCAATTCGAGCTTGAATTTCTTTGATATCCTGGGAACGGTTAGCATTATAGCGATTTAAAGGAATAATTCCCGACAGAACGACAAGAATGATAATCCCGCCATAGATCAAAATGTAGCTTAAGCTGTTTGCCGGAATTCTCTGATTTAATTTCTTGATCATCACTAACCTATTTTCGCGTTTATAGTGAACTGAAGAATTTCTTTCTTCTTGAATTTTACAACACTGCTCTTTTGCAATGCTACGCCTTGAAAAATGGGTGAATTTTCCAATTTCATAATATATTGTGCTAAAAGTGCATCGAGTTCATTTCGGTCGCCCAGAACAACTCCGTCAATAGTAACACCTTCGTCTTTAGTTTTTTGGACTGCATCTTTCTTTTGTTCCTGAACCCCTGTGTCCGGAATGGCTATTCGGACATTGATCAATTTGATATTTTCCGGGGTCAGAAGTGACAATTCACTGATGAGCGCCATCCCTTTGTATTTCTGCGAATATTGCTTGTTGAGTTGATGTCTCCTTTTTATATCTGCGGCAATAACAGTAATTTTATCCTTAGATAACATCGGATTGAATAGCGATAATTCTTTTTCCAGTTTTTCCTTTTTAATTCCCAAATGATTTGTTTCAATCGCCTGAAAAACCAGAATAGCAAGGCAAATACTCAAAGCGGCCGCGAAAGTCGCAAAGATGCCGCGATGGATCATTTTCCTTCTGCTCTCCTGCTTTTTTCCCACATAAGTGAAAATGGCATTTGGCGTGTACTTCCGGTCCGATAACGATAACCCAATTACCGGAATCAGCGATGCTCTTTGGGCAAGAGACAAGGATGCGCTGGATGCAGAAGCATTCTTTCCCTGAAAAGGATCAAAGAATTCAGTTTTGGTGCCAAGTTGTTCGCTGATATATTGTAACAGGGAATCATAAAATACATTCATGACTGATGAAATATAGACCTTCTCCACTTTTTCATAACCGACTGATGCCGTATAATATTCCAAGGTTCTTTCGATCTGACGGATCAACCTCTCCAGCGCAGGCGTGATCATCTCCAATATTCCGTTTTGAGTCCAATGGACGCCTTCTTCGCCTTTTAACAATTTCCCGGAATCAGCAGAAAGAATATTCAGTGTTTTCTTAACGCGTTCCATCTCAGATCTCTTATCGGGTAAAGCTTCAGCGATGGATTCATCGATTGCCTCCATCATGCTGCTGATCCCGGTTTTAATGCCTCGCGTCATCACCAGATTATTTTTGCTGAAAATGTCAATTCGCGAAAATTCATTGCCGATGTAGAGACTGGCAAACGTGTTTTCACTGGCGGTAATCCATTGTGTCCGGAAAATATTTTGTATGGCAAAAGGTGCAATGGTGATACCGGTGAGATGAATCCCGACAGACGAAAAAATGTTTTTAACTTTCTCTACTTCAGCCCTGGGCGCGCTATAAACCATCACGGAATACTTTGGAATACCATGATCGGTAATTTCACCCTGCATTTCGTAGTCGAAAATTACGCTTTTTTCATCGATTGGATTTTCTTTTTTGGCGGTCCAATAGATAACATTTTCCAGTTGTTTCTTAGGAACTATCGGTATCTTAAGATAGTTAATATTTACTTCCGCGGCATTCATCATCGCCCAGATATCGCAATCGTCCAGGGAACCGGCAAAAGCCGTAAGCGATGCTTTCAAAAAGTTATTAAATTCAGCAGATTCTTTTGATATCTGATCGCCAATTTTTAATATTTTTTGATCAACCAGTAGCGGGTTGCCATCGAAGCTTTTGGTCATTTTGGCAAAACGGATGCTGTCCCGGCCGATATCAACACCCATCTTGACACGATGTTTGCCTGCAAATATTCCGGAAAGGTAACCGGAAAATTTATCTGAATTCTTTTGTTTGGGAGAAACCTCTTTCGCTGCGTCTATTGCGGCAGATGAGGGTTGCTGCGAACCACGAATGACATTTAGCAATTTCTCGGTGGAATTAATATCGGTCGTCTTTGCCAAAAATCTTCTCCTAAACGAAAAAGGAAATACTTGCCAAAATTCCTTACCTATCGCACAAGACTAAAAACATGCTTCTCCGATAATTGCAGGTTTTTCTTTCTGCCCATAATGGTTCATCCTTTAATCACTTGGCATAATCATAACAATTGATTCATTTTATTATGAATATCATGATTATCAATATATTTCAATCTTCATAATGCATATTTTTGAATTAAAAACTTGAATGCCGGATTAGATTTTGTTAAGAGGAAAGCGTATGAAAATCAATATTCAAGGTAAATCTATTTCATGGCATTAAAAGTCGTCTTCTCTGTCTTATTTGCTTTGCTATCCTTCTTTATTTTTTCGCCATTGGACGCTGTATCAAGTAGCGGACAGAACCTTGAAAAAATACCGGATTCCATTGTATCCATCTCTTCCGGTTATGTGATTGCCGTCGATAAAAAAAATCAGAAACTTTACGTTTTCAAAAAAACCGGCGGATTTTCCAAAGTGTTCGAGGCCAATTGCTCTACGGGTAAAAATCAGGGCGGCAAACAGGTGTCCGGAGACGCAAAAACGCCCCATGGGATTTTTTTTACAACGAGGATTCTTCAAAATCCCGGCCCTCCGGAAACATACGGTACTTTGGCCTTCCCGCTGGATTATCCAACTGTTACGGATAAAAAAGCAGGCAGAAACGGAACAAATATCTGGATTCACGGCACCGTCAAACCGCTTATGCCTTTTCAATCCAACGGATGTGTTGTCCTGTCTGATAAAGACATCCATGCACTAGCCAAGTTTATTCATATCAATAAAACACCGATTATCATCTCTGAAACGATTCAATGGATTCCTCAAAATCAGATAATACCTGCTAGACATGAACTTGAAAAAATCCTTGCGTCATGGACCAAGGGGTATATTGAAGGAAACATAAAAGCGATTGACGCTTTATACCTTGAAGGCAACCAAATCAGAGGTAAAAAAAGAGAGGCGCTCCTGGGCAGGCTGTCAACCATTCGAAATGCCAATCAACACTTTGCTTTAGAGCCGAGGGATATTTCCATATTGCAGCTGAATCCCAATGCCGTGATTATGTTTGATCAGATCACCGACATTAACAAGGATAATTCTTTTGAGGGATCATTTAACAGACTTTCCCTGGAAAATATTAATAACAGGTGGTTTATTATCGATGACGTGGAATCACCGGCAGCGACCCGAAAAGCTGATAGACAGATTGTCTCCGGCCAGGATACGGAACCAGCACCCAAAGGAGCTGTGAGCAATCTGGTTACGCAATGGGCCAAAAGCTGGAAATCCGGTAATATGGACGTTTACCGAACCTTTTATGCTTCCGGTTTCCGTTCTCAAGGCATGAACTTGAATGGGTGGATTAATCATAAAATTGAAGTGAGCAAACGCAGTAAAAATATCGATATCCGCATTGATAACCTGCAGATCTCGGGCGATAATAATCAATCGACCGCGACATTCACACAATATTACAGATCCAACCTGCTTAAAAGCCAAGGCAACAAGAAACTAGAACTCAGAAAAATAAACGGTGAATGGAAAATATACAGAGAAATAATGCAGAAATAAGTTTACCATAATAAAGCGGCTTTTTTGATCCCGCTGTTGCGGGACGAGCGTTAATTTTCTGCGAGCTTGCTCGCGATATCATGACGTTCATTTCATACCTCGACAGCGAACTCGCGAGGTGATTGATAAAATGTCTCCCTTTCAGTGATTGTTTCGGATAAATCAGCGCTTTTAATTTTTTTCAGATACGAATAAAAAAGGAGCCCCTTTTTAAAAAAGCAAACTCCTGAATGATACTGGAGGCGGCAATCAGATTCGAACTGATGAATAACGGTTTTGCAGACCGCTGCCTTAGCCACTTGGCTATGCCGCCATAAAAAAATGGAGCGGGCGAACGGATTTGAACCGTCGACGTCTACCTTGGCAAGGTAGCACTCTACCACTGAGTTACGCCCGCTCACTAGGAACGCGGGTGAATATAACAAATAGACTCCTCTTGTCAACAGAAAAATGAACAAAACGTGACGATTATTTTTTTAATATCTCCGTCGCATTGGAGGGAATCAAATTTGTAAATTCTGAGGATATCAGGTCATACCTGCTCCCCGGTAAAATTTAATAAAGTAATCCATGCCTGAATAAATCGTCAGCAAAAGAGCAACATAAAGAACAATCGTGCCCACGAAATGGGCGTCCAACCCAAGAAAAGGATAGTGTATCATCAGAGCTGTCACGGCAAATATTTGTGCCAGTGTTTTTTGCTTTCCTATCAGACTGGCCTGAATATAAATTCCTTCCGAGGATGCGATGCTGCGAATACTGTCGACAATCAAATCCCGCATGATGATAATAACAACAATCCAAGCGTCGATCCGGCCGATGGGGATCATCAGAATCATGGCCGAATTGACGATCAGTTTATCGGCCAGCGGATCCAGAAACTTACCCATCGTGGTGATCATGTTGTATTTACGCGCGATAAAACCGTCCAGAAAATCCGTAATGGAGGCCAATACAAACAAAGCCGCGAGCACCAGTGACCAGAAAGGGCCGGGCGACATCAGCAAAAAAAATAAAAAAGGCACCACACTGATGCGCGCCAGTGTTATGCTGTTGGGCAGGTTAAATATCTCGCGTCTCTTACTCATTCTTATAACAGCCCGTCTACCGATAAAATTTTTGAAATAATGAAATTGTATTTATTTTTTCGGCACTTTTTTCCAGTCTTCCAGAAACAATGCGATGCCTTTCTCCGTCAGAGGATGCTGCGCCAACTGCACGATGACTTTATAAGGAATCGTGGCGATATCTGCGCCCATTAAGGCGGCATCCAAAACGTGTCTGGGATGGCGGATACTGGCCACAATCACTTCAGTGTCATACTCATAGTTATCGTAAATATCCAGGATCTGCTGGGTCAGCTCCATGCCGTCGTGAGCGATATCATCCAGGCGCCCCACAAACGGACTGACGTAAGCCGCTCCGGCTTTGGCTGCCATCAAGGCCTGGAGTGGCGAGAAAATCAATGTCTGATTGACATCGATGCCTTCAGCGGCAAACATCCGTGCAGCCTTAAGACCTTCTGTCGTCATCGGGATTTTAATCACGACCTGTTCTCCCAGGCGGGCCAGTTTTTTGCCTTCGGTAAACATGCTTTTTGCCTCCAGGCTGACAACTTCCAAACTGACCGGTCCTTCCACAATTTCCAGAATTTCTTTGACGACAAAATCAAAGCCTCTTTTTTCTTTGGCAATCAGCGATGGATTTGTGGTGACACCATCCACCATTCCCAACGCCAGTCCTTCCTTTATTTCCGCAAGATTTGCCGTATCGATAAAAAATTTCATGATTCCCCCTATGGCTCGAATAAACTATTTTTTTTCTGAAAGATATTTCTCACAGCACTCCAAACCGCAAAAATACTGCTCCCGGCCGTTTATTTCTTTGACATACGCCTGACTCTTGGGAACGTAAATCTTGCAGAAAGGATCCTGTACCAGATCTTCTCCCTTAGACGGCTTGGCGTCCACCCGGTAACCTTTTACATCCCGAGCTTTCACCCGCCTTAACATCCTCACTATCCTATAGCCCACATAGAGCAGCACCAAAATGACTAATATTTTAAGAATCATTATCACCTTCTTTTATTCACGATAGATAAATTTCGACAATTTTTTGATCATCTAATCTGTCTTTTAATCCAAGCATCGAGACGCCAAATGCCGGATGAATCAAATATGACGCAATTTCACACAAAGGTTCAAGCACAAAGCGCCGCTGATGCATCTCGGGATGCGGAACAATCAAATCAGCTTCGCGAAGGATCTCCTGACCGTATAAAAGCAGATCAAGATCAATAATGCGAGGGCCGCCCTTGATCTTACGAATCCGCCCCATCGTTTTTTCAATATCCTGCAATGCCCGCAGAAGATCTCCGGGTAAAAGCGTTGTTCGGATTTCTGCCACCGCGTTGATGAACCAGTTGTGATTCTCAAGTTCTTCAATATGATCTCTGACACTTTGATCATCAATTACCGGTTCAGTTTTATAAAAAGATGAAATGCTTTCTAAAGCAATCCCTGAAACACAAGACAGTTTGTAAACGGATTCTTTGCATTGCCGCAAAGGACCTTCCATATTGGAACCAATGCCTATATAAGCAAGAATACCTTTCAACATAAATCCTGCTTAATGGATGTCTTTCAGGCCTAAAACATCCTGCATGTCATACAGGCCGTTTTTCTGTTTTACAATCCATTGCGCCGCACGAATCGCCCCTTTAGCGAAATTGTCCCGGCTTTGCGCGCGATGGATAAATTCCAGTCTTTCTCCAATGCCACCGAAAATCACCGTATGTTCGCCCACAATGTCACCGGCCCGGATGGTCTGAATGCCGATTTCCGTTTTTGTGCGTTCTCCGATCAATCCCCGGCGCGTATAAATCGCTTCCTTGTTTAAGTCTCGTCCCAGTTTGCCAGCAATCACATGAGCCATCTGCATCGCTGTACCGCTAGGCGCATCTTTTTTCAAATGGTGATGGGCTTCGATGATTTCGACATCATAATCGTCATGGAGGATGCCGGAACAATACTCCAGAACTTTTAACATCACATTGACGCCGACACTCATATTCGGCGACAATACGCAGCGTGTTTTTTCGGCAAACCGGCTGACAATTTTCATTTCCTCAGATGTGAATCCCGTGGAACCAATTACAATGCTGCGATCTTTCTCGCTGGCAATTTTTAGATATTGCAGAGAAGCTTCATGATTGGTAAAGTCGATCACCACATCCGCCTGATCAATGCAATCGGCCAGTTTATCACTGACCAGCGCACCGGTTCGACCCAGGCCGAGAGAATGGCCGACGTCTCTTCCGATAATCGGGTGCCCCGTTACCTCAATGGCCCCGACAACCCGGATATCTTCCATTGCTGAAATGAGGTTGATAATTCTTCCCCCCATTTTTCCACCTGCTCCAGTGACAATTGCCTTAACCATAACGCCCGCTCCTTAGATCATAATTGTTTTGGCTTGATCAGGAGATCAAACCGTAATTCTCCATAACTTTTTTGAGTTTATCATAATTCGCCGTGGCCATTTTGCACATTGGTAGCCGATATTCATATTCAATTTTTCCCATCATCGCCAAGGCCGCTTTCACAGGAATCGGATTCGTTTCCACAAAAAGAACATCAAATAAAGGACTCATCTTTTGATGCAACACTCGTACTTTGGCCAGATGGCCTTCGAAGGCGGAATCGACCAGGGCAGCCATGTCAGCAGGAATAATGTTGGACGCAACGGAAATGACACCCTTCCCGCCCAGTGCCATCAGCGGAAGCGTAAATCCGTCATCACCAGATAAAACATCAAAATCCGGATCGCATAGATCCAGCACGTCGTTCATCTGCTTAATCGAGCCCGATGCCTCCTTGATCCCAACAATATTGCTGATTTTCGCCAGACGGGCAATCAATTCCGGTGACATATTCACACCGGTTCTTCCGGGAATATTATAGGGAATAATCGGAATAGGAACATTTTGCGCGATCAGTTGAAAATGCAGATAGAGCCCTTCCTGCGTCGGTTTGTTATAATAAGGACATGCAATCAGCGCGCCGTCCGCTCCCGCCTCAAAAGCGTGTTTGGTCAGCCGCAGCGCTTCCGCCGTGCTGTTTGATCCTGTTCCGGCAATCACCGGCACTCTTTTTTTGGCCGCGTCTATCGTAATTTCAATTACCCGATCATGCTCATCATGAGTCAGGGTCGGTGATTCCCCCGTTGTCCCGCAGGGCACCAGACCATCGATGCCACTCTCGATCTGGAATTCAATCAATTCCCGCAGGGCTTTTTCATCCACCTGACCATTTTTAAATGGTGTCACCAAAGCGGTAATGGCTCCTCTAAACATAAAAAATACCTCCTGGATATTTATTTAAAATCTATTTCTACGGTTTGCGATTCCCGACAGACGCCGGCTTCGTCGCACAGCTTTAATCGATAACTGTATATCTTTCCCTTTTCCACAAGCGAATCGGCAAATCTGTAATCACTTTTTTCATTTTTAATATTCAAAACCTGCAACTGACCGATTTTTTCGAATATGCGCGGACAATCCCGGCAAATATTTCCCGTGCTGCCCAGTTGACTTTTCTCGATGGTCGTGTATCTGATTTTTCCATCTGGGTTTTGCATCTGCCACGTCAGCACAACGGCGTTTTCATCGGTGGACACCGTTAATTTCTGTTGACCTTGCTTCGGTGTAACGGCAGACGCCGATGGAGCGGGATTGGCCTTCAGTCCGCAACCGGCCGCCAAAATAATCAAAGCCAGTCCGAAAAATATTTTATTTTTTGTTGAGAATTTTTTCAAATTCACAAATCCTTTCTTTCACGACCGCCGTCGCCGTACCGCCTCGATGCTTGCGTGCATTAACGGAATTCTCCAGTTTTATTCTTGAAGCGATGTCCGCTTTGAATCCCGCATAATATTTTTGATAATCACTTAGCCCTAGATCAGTGAATGTTTTTTTGCTTTTGACCAAATTGGCAACGATGTTGCCGACAATTTCATGCGCCTGACGGAAAGGAACGCCTTTTTCCACCAGATATTCGGCCACGTCTGTCGCCGTGGAGAAACCACCGCTCGCTCCCTGGTACATTCTTGCGGCGTTAAATGTTGTATGAGCCAGCATTTCCGTAAAAACAGACAGACAATCTTTGACCGTATCCACCGCATCAAACAACGGCTCCTTGTCCTCCTGCAGATCACGGTTGTAGGTCATGGGCAGCCCCTTAAGCAGCGTCAGAATCGCGAACAAATCGCCATAAACCCGCGCCGCCTTGCCCCGGATCAATTCCGCGATATCCGGATTTTTCTTCTGGGGCATAATGCTGCTGCCGGTGGTGTAGGCATCCGAAATGTCTGCGAAACCAAATTCCTCGGACGACCACAAAACCAAATCTTCGCAAAAACGGCTCAGATGCGTCATGGTCAGCGAGGCCGTAAAGATAAATTCTGCAATATAGTCGCGATCCGCCACCGTATCCATGCTGTTTGCGCTCACAGCAGGAAAATTTAAAAGTTCAGCCGTTCGGCTGCGGTCAATTGGTAACCCGGTCCCAGCCAAAGCCACGGCACCCAAAGGCAAAACGTTGAGCCTTTTTTTGCAGTCGTCAAGTCTCTGCGCATCGCGGGAGAACATTTCCACGAACGCCAGAAAATAATGAGAGAGCAACACCGGCTGCGCCTTTTGCATATGGGTGTAGCCGGGCATGATGGTTGAAATCTCGCTTTTGGCCAGTTTGATCAACTGCTTTTGCAGGCCCGTGAGCAGATGGACAATGCCGTCAATTTCCGCACGCAGAAAAAGCCGGACATCCAGGGCAATCTGATCATTACGGCTGCGCGCGGTATGCAGTTTCCCACCCGCCGATCCGACACGCCCAATCAGTTCTTTTTCAATGGCCATATGAATATCTTCATCTGCCGGATCAAAAACAAATTCGCCCTTTTCCATATCGGAGAGAATATTTTTCAGTCCGCGGATAATCGCAGCCGCATCTTTGCGGGAAATGATTCTCTGATCTGCAAGCATCGTTGCATGGGCGATGGATCCTTGAATATCGTAGCGATACAGCCTTGAATCGTAATGCAGAGAAGATGTAAATTTCTCCACACTTTTGGCCGTCATTTCTTCAAAACGTCCCGCCCATGGCTTTTTGCTCTCTTTCATGAAGTTGCTCTCCGTAAAACTAGGGTTTGTTTTTCAAAATATTCTGAATCCGCAGACGCAGACCGTTGAGGCGGATAAATCCGGTCGCGTCTTTCTGGTTATACACCTGATCCTTTTCAAACGTGGCAAAAGCTTCGCTATAAAGCGAGTTGGGCGACTTACGCCCGACGACAATGCAATTGCCTTTATAGAGTTTCATCCTGGCCGTACCGGTAACATTTTCCTGCGTCGCGTCAATGTAGGTCTGAAGTGTCTCCATCTCCGGTGAATACCAGAAACCGTTGTAGACCAACTGCGCATACTTCGGAATGAGTGAATCCCGCATAATCATGACTTCGCGATCCATCGTAATGGACTCCACCGCACGATGCGCCGTCCATAAGACCGTTCCACCGGGGGTTTCATAAACACCGCGGGATTTCATGCCGACAAAGCGGTTTTCCACCATATCCATTCGGCCGATGCCATTATTGCCGGCAACGATATTAATGGTATCCATTAATTTTGCCGGTGACATTTTTTTGCCATTGATGGCGATGGGATTTCCTTTTTTAAAATCAATTTCCAAATAGGTGGGCTTATCCGGCGCCGCTTCGGGAGACTTGGTCAGCACAAAAATATCTTCCGGCGGTTCAGTCCAGGTGTCTTCCAAAATGCCGCCTTCATGCGAGATATGCAGCAGATTGCGGTCAGAACTGTAGGGTTTGGCTTTGGTCGTCGTAATGGGAATTTTATATTTCCTGGCGTACGCCATCATGGATTCCCGGGAATTGAATTTCCAGTGTTCATCCCGCCACGTGGCAATAATGTTAATGGACGGATTTAAGGCAATGTAAGTCAGTTCAAAGCGCACCTGATCGTTGCCTTTGCCGGTGGCGCCGTGAGAAACGGAGTCCGCGCCTTCCATCTGGGCGATTTCAATCTGCCGTTTGGCAATCAGCGGTCGGGCCAGTGACGTGCCCAATAGATATGTTCCCTCATAAATCGCGTTGGCGCGCAGGGCCGGAAAAATAAAATCACGGGCGAATTCTTCCTGTAAGTTGTCAATGTATATCTTACTGGCGCCAGTGTTGATGGCTTTTTCCTCCAGACCGGATAGTTCTTCTTTCTGTCCGACATCGGCGGCAAAACAGATCACTTTGCATTTATACGTTTCAATCAGCCATCGGACAATCACGGATGTGTCTAATCCGCCGGAATACGCCAACACGACTTTTTTAATTTTATTTGCCACAATTTTTCCCTCCTAAATCAATATTTCTAAAACGGCCTTTTGCACATGCAGGCGGTTTTCGGCCTCATCAATCACGACGGATTGAGAGCCGTCAATGACGTCAGCGGTAATTTCCTCGCCGCGGTGCGCGGGTAGACAATGCATGACGATGGCATCTTTTTTCGCCACACCCAAAAGCTTGCGATTAATCTGATAGTTTGTAAATATCGTTTTTCGCTCCTGAGACTCGGCCTCCTGTCCCATGCTCGTCCAAACATCCGTGTAGAGCACATCAGCGTCACGCGCAGCATCAAAAGGATCACGATACAAACGAACACGCTCTTTCCCAACTCTTTTGCTTTCCGCCATAATCCGGCAGTCCGGGTCGTAGCCTTCGGGACAGGCCAGCGCAAGCTCGAATGGCAGGCACGTCGCTGCTTCGATCCAGCTGTTGGCGATATTGTTGCCGTCTCCGATATAGGCTACCTTGACACCTTCATAAGACCCTTTTTTTTCCCTGATCGTAAACAAATCCGCTAGAATCTGACAGGGATGGAGTAGATCCGTCAGACCATTGATGACCGGAATGGACGCATATCTGGCCAGTTCTTCAACGCTTTCCTGAGCGAATGTCCGAATCATAATCCCATTGAGATAGCACGACATCATCCTTGCTGAATCTGCGAGGGTTTCACCGCGGCCAATTTGTGTATCACGCGAATTTAAAAAAAGCGCGATACCGCCTAACTGGTACATGCCGACTTCAAATGAAATCCTGGTCCGCGTGGAAGACTTGTCAAAAATCATGCCCAGCGTCTTGCCTTGAAGAGACGCGTGTTCTCTGCCTTCCTTCAGCATTTTTTTGAGCCGAGTGGCCCGAAGCCAGATTTCTTCAAAATCCGTAGGTGCCATCTCGGCAAAACCGAGCAAGTCTTTTTTCATTTCCCCTCCATAACCTCATCCAGTATGGAAATTGCCGCATCGATATCGTTTTGCGTAATAATCAGCGGCGGAACAAAACGCAGCGTTTTGGCACCGGTGCAGTTGATGAGCAATCCCCGTTCCTGACAGGTCTTGACAATATCTGCGCCTTCAATGGTGAGCGCACAGGCCAGCATGAGGCCTTTTCCCCGAACGCCGGAAATGATCGCATGCTTTGCTTTAAGGGTTTGAAGTTTTGCCAGGAAATAGTCTCCCATTTTCTGACAATTTTCTAAAACGCCCTCGTCCAGCACCGTTTTCAATGTAGCGTTGGCCGCCGCCATGGCCAGCAGGTTGCCGCCGAACGTGGACGCGTGATTGCCCGGACTGAAAGCTTTTGCGATTTTATCGGTCGCCAGCATCGCGCCCACAGGAAAACCGTTACCCAGAGCTTTAGCCAGTGTCATGATATCGGGCTTGATCCCGGAATATTCATAAGCAAATAATTTACCTGTCCGTCCGATGCCGGTCTGCACCTCATCGAGAATCATTAAAATCTTATGCCTGTTGCAAATATCCCTGACCCGGGCCAGATACTGCTCGTCGGGAATAATCACCCCACCCTCCCCTTGAATCGGCTCCAGCATGATGCCGCAGGTCTTGGGCGAAATGGCCGCCTCCAGCGCCGCCGGATCGTTAAAAGGCGCGTAAATAAAGCCGTCCAGCAACGGCGTGAAACCGAACTGAAATTTCTCCTGCCCTGTGGCGGTGATGGTCGCCATGGTTCGGCCGTGAAAGGAATCTTTCATCGTAATGAGTTCAAATTTACCTGCACCCATATTTTCATGGGCATATTTTCTCGCCAGTTTGATGGCCGCTTCGTTGGCTTCCGCGCCGCTGTTGCAGAAAAAGGCTTTGTCGGCAAACGAATGCTTCACAAGAAGCGCGGCCACCTCGGCCTGCGGTTGGGTGTAATACAGGTTGGAAACATGCGTCAGATTTTTCACCTGCTTTTTTATCGCTTTCACCACATTCGGATGGGAATGCCCCAGATTGCACACGGCAATGCCCGCAACAAAATCGAGATATTCTTTTCCGTTTGCATCCCAGAGCCTGGCGCCTTCGCCTTTCACCAGCGCAATCGGCACCCGCCTGTAGGTATTCATGATATTCTGATCAGCCAGCGCCATGATTTTTTTTTCTTTCATTGTCTATTCTTCTTTCCTTCTACAAAACAATTTCAGTCCCAATCCCTTTATCCGTAAACACTTCCAGCAGAATCGCGTGTTTCAGTCGTCCGTCAATAATATGCGCCTTTTTCACACCGCCGCGCAGCGCCTTGAGACAACATTTCACTTTGGGAAACATGCCGCCTTCCACCGTTCCATCATCAATCAGACTCAGGGCCTCCTGATTCGTCATGGCATGAATCAGGTTTTTATTGGCATCGAGCACACCGGGAACATCCGTCAGCAAGAGCAGCTTTTCCGCTTTCAAGGCGGCAGCCACTTCGCCTGCCACAATATCGGCATTGATATTATATGTTTCACCGTGCTCGCCAATCCCTGTTGGTGCGATAACGGGGATGAAACTGTTCTGTCCCAGTGTCACGATCAATTCGGTGTTAACCGCTTTAACTTTGCCGACCAGTCCGATATCAATAATTTCCGAGGGGGTGTTCTTTGCTTTTTCATTATTTAAATAATATTTTTCCGCCTCAATCAGATTGCCGTCCTTGCCGCTCAAGCCCACGGCTTTCCCGCCATGTCGGTTGATTAAACCGACAATTTCCTTGTTGACCATGCCGACAAGCACCATCTCCACAATGTCCATGGTTTCCTCATCGGTCACCCGCATACCCTGAATGAACTTGGATTCCTTGCCCAGTTTTTTCAGTAAGCTGCCGATCTGCGGACCGCCGCCGTGCACGACCACCGGATTTATGCCGATGTATTTCATCATGACGATATCGCGGGCGAATTTATCTTTCAAATCCTGATCGACCATCGCGTGTCCGCCGTATTTGATGACAATGGTTTTGTTGTAAAACCGCCGGATGTAGGGCAGAGCTTCCAATAAAATATCCGCCCGCTCCATTGAACTTTGAATATGCTCCATTTTGTTCCCCGTCTTATAGAATATATCTGCTCAAATCTTCGTCCTCAACAATGTTGTCGAGTTTTTCTTCCACATATTTTGCGTCAATAACGATTTTCTTTTCCTTTAGATCCGGCGCATCGAAAGAGATATCCTCCAGCAGTGTTTCCATGATGGTGTATAGCCTGCGCGCGCCGATATTTTCCGTCCGTTCATTGACGACCGTGGCAACTTCGGCGATCTGCTCCACGGCGTCATCGGTAAAGGACAACTGAATGTCTTCCGTTGCCATCATCTCCATGTATTGCTTGACCAGCGCGTTATTCGGCTCGGTCAAAATCCGCACGAAATCTTCCTTGCCCAGTGAATCCAACTCCACGCGTATCGGGAAACGCCCCTGCAACTCCGGAATCAGATCGGATGGTTTCGTACCGGAGAACGCGCCAGCCGCGATAAACAAGATGTGATCGGTCTTCACCATGCCGTAACGTGTGTTGACATTCGATCCCTCAACAATCGGCAATAAATCCCGCTGGACGCCTTCGCGCGAGACATCCGGACCATGCTGCGAATCTCCGCCGACAATCTTGTCGATTTCATCCAGAAAAATGATACCCGACTGCTCCACGCGATCCAGCGCCGTTTTGGTGACCTTGTCCATGTCAATCAACTTTTGCGCCTCTTCAGCGGCCAGAATATCGAGCGCTTCCGGCACTTTCACGTTTCTTCTTTTCTTCTTCTGCGGCATCATATTACCCAGCATATCTTTGAGGTTGAGCCCCATATCCTCCATACCGGCAGCGGAAAATATTTCAATCATGGGACCGCTTCTGGCCTCAGCAACCTCTAGTTCCACCATTCGCTCATCGAGTTTCCCGTCGCGAAGCAATTTGCGCAATTTTTCCCTTGTTGCATCCTGCTTCTTGATCTGATCGTCGGTCAGAGGAAGATCCATTTGATCCTGATCGGAATCCGTCAGCATGTCGCCCACCTTCTTTTCTACGGGACGGGGCGGCAACAAAAGATCAAGGACTCGCTCCTCCGCGATTTCGGCGGCTTTCGCCTGCACCGTTTCCTGTTCTTCGGCCTTCAGCATGTTGATCGACAACTCGACCAGATCACGCACCATGGATTCCACGTCGCGTCCCACATAACCGACTTCCGTAAATTTCGATGCCTCCACTTTCAGAAACGGAGAATTGTCCAGCTTAGCCAGCCTACGAGCAATTTCTGTTTTGCCGACGCCTGTGGGACCAATCATGATAATATTTTTCGGCGATATTTCATCCGCTAGTTCTTCCGGCACATTCTGTCTGCGCCAACGGTTGCGCAAAGCAATAGCCACCGCCCTTTTGGCGTCGGCCTGACCAATGATATGCCGGTCTAATTTTTCTACTATCTCGCGGGGTGTTAACCCAGAATTATTCATCTTTTTTAACATGCTCCTTATTTTTTGCTCTTTTTGACTTCTTTCGATTTCTCTTCATTCAGATCAATTTCTTCAAGAGTAACACGATCATTGGTATAAATACAAATTTCTGAGGCGATTTTCATCGATTCTTTGGCGATTTCCGTGGCGGATAGATTGCTGTGCTTCACCAACGCACGCGCCGCCGCCTGAGCGAAGGCGCCGCCTGATCCGATGGCCATCACATCATCGTCGGATTCAATAACATCGCCGTTTCCCGAAATAATCAGTGAATAATCGCGGCTGACCGCAATCATCAGGGCTTCCAGGTGCCGTAATACCCGGTCGGTGCGCCAATCTTTGGTCAGTTCGACAGCAGCGCGCAACAGATTGCCGTTGTATTGCTCCAGCTTTTGATCGAAGCGGTCAAACAGCGTGAAGGCGTCGGCGGTCGCTCCCGCGAACCCGACAATTACTTCATTGTTATAAAGTCTGCGCACCTTGCGCGCACCGTGTTTCAGGATCGTCGTATCCAGCGTCACCTGCCCGTCGCCGGCTACGGTTATTTTATCGTCTTTCTTAACGGCCAGTATGGTGGTGCCTTTAATGTGCATTTTTTCTCCTTTTATCGCTTAGCCCGCGGGTGAGCTTTATCATAAACTTCCATCAGGCGGTTAATATTGACCGCCGTGTATTTCTGCGTTGTGGAAAGACTCTCATGCCCCAACATTTCCTGAATCGACCGTAAATCCGCTCCGGCTGCAAGTAAATGTGTGGCGAAACTGTGACGAAGCGCGTGCGGACTGATCTTGCGACCAATGCCGCTTTTCACCGTAGCCGCATCTACAATGCGGGCAATGCTTCGAGTCGTAATCCTTTTGCCGCGCTCGTTTAAAAAAAGTCCCCCGTTTACTAAATCTACAGAATTTTCTTTCCTCAAAGTATGAGTTGCCGACAAATATTTTTGCATGGCGTCCAGCGCAGGCCCGCCTACCGGAACGATTCTCTCCTTCTTTCCCTTGCCGCGCAGCTTGACCAGCGCCGCGTTAAAATTTATATCTTCCGTATTCAAACCGGCCAGTTCAGCCAAACGCAACCCCGAAGAATAGAATAACTCCAGCATTGCTTGGTCGCGCAAACCGGATGCGGAGTTATTGGCCTTGGAAGCGTTTAAAAGCTCAAGGGCTTCATCCACCGACAAAAAGGTTGGCATGTATTTTTCCATCTTTGGTGTCTGAACACTCTGGGCCGGATTGCTTTTAATAATTCCTTCGCGCAACAAATACTTATAAAACGCCCTCAAAGAAGATATCTTGCGATTGATGGATACTTTTTTTAGTTTCCGACCATACAGATAAGCGAGATAGGCCCGCATGGTTTCCGTCTGAACATCCAATATCTTTTTATGTGCTGATCTATTTTCCTGGCTTGTCAGGAATTCACTAAACTCCTCTATATCCGTCAGGTAAGCCCTTCGGGTATGTTTCGATACATTGCGCTCGACATCCAGAAATGTTCGAAAATCCGCGAGTAAGTCTTTCATTTTTCACATTTTGTATTTCCCGAAATCTTCGGCGGACAGATTTTCCAGAAACTCTTTTATTTTGTCTTCCTTAAATTTATCAATGTCGGTGAGCTTCATCCCGAAATCAATATTTCGGGATTTCTCCAACACGTTCTCTTCCACAAAGATGGAGGCCTGCGCCCGCAGTGCCAGCGCGATGGCGTCGCTGGGCCGCGCATCAATCACGTAAGTCTGCCCTGCCCTGGTTAAATACACACTGGCAAAAAATGTGTTGTTGCGGATATCGACAATTTCGATCCGATTGACTGAAACGCCCAGCGCTTTCATGCATTCATATAACAAGTCATGGGTCATCGGCCGGGAAAAGACAACATGCTCCAGTTCCGTGGCAATGGCGCTGGCTTCAAATAAACCAATCCAGATAGGAATAGCCTTGTTTTCCTGCATGTCCTTCAAGATGACAATGGGTGTATTGGTGATCGGATCAATGGTTAATCCGGATACCTTCATCTCCAGCAGCATCCCCAACCTCCTCTAATGATCAATCATTTTTCCCCGCAATGAATGCAAATATCCGCAAGTGATTTCCACGTTTACCCGATTGCCGATTAACTCCGGACCGCCTTTAAAATTCACAATTCTCCAGGAACGCGTCCGTCCCATCATGTCATGTTCAGAGTTCCTGCTTCGGGCCTCCACCAGCACTTCCTCGACACGCCCTTCCAGTGCCGTGTTTTTTTCCTGCGTGTGCCGGTCCTGCAGCGCCTGTAATTCTTTAAGCCTATGTTTTATTTCAGCTTCCGGCAATTTACCTTGCAACTTCTGGGCCGCTGTTCCTTTACGTTCAGAATACTTGAACGAAAAAACTGAATCAAACCTGATTTTTTCCATCATGTCAATGGTTTCTTGATAATCTTTTTGAGTTTCTCCCGGAAAACCGACAATGATGTCGGAGGTAATGCTGATTTGCGGACAAGTATCACGCAAACGGTCAATTTTCCGCAAATATTCTTCGGATGAATAACCGCGATTCATCAACTTTAAAATACGGTTGGAACCCGACTGTACAGGCAGATGGATATGATTGCATAATTTAGGCACGCCGGCAAAACAATCAATCAGCTCATCGGATAAATCTTTCGGATGGGAGGTAGTAAATCGAATTCTATCAATGCCATCGATATCACTAATTTTTTTTATCAATGAAACAAAATTGCATCCATGATCTAATTTTTTTCCATAGGAATTTACATTCTGTCCCAGAAGTGTCACTTCTTTTACGCCATGCCGGGTCAGTTTTTGTATTTCATCGATAATATCCTCAGGGATCCGACTCATTTCCGGACCACGAAGATAGGGCACCACGCAGTAGGCGCAATAATTGTCGCACCCCTGCATAATGGACACAAAAGAACATAAAGACCCTTTGGGAGGCGGTGCAAAGACATTGAGCGAATGAATTTTTGAAGAAAAATCGATTTGGGTGATCTTCTTTCTCTCTTTCTGAATAGCGGCAACCATCTCCGGCAGCCGGTGGATATTGTGCGTGCCAAGAACGAGATCAACATTCTTCATCCGACTATGGACTTTCGCGCCCAAATGCTGTGCCAGGCACCCTGCAAAGCCTATAATCAGATTCGGTTTTTCCTCTTTTAACTTCATCAGACGCCCCAGTTCGCTGAAAGCTTTCTGTTCTGCTTTTTCCCGAATCGAACAGGTGTTGATCAGAATTAAATCCGCTTTACGTGAATCCTCCGTGAGTTTATATCCGATACCGGCAAGCAGAACAGCCATTTGTTCGGAGTCATGCACATTCATCTGACAGCCGAAAGTTTCAATATATAAATACTTGTTTTTCATGTTTATCCTGTTGTTAGCCTCTGTAGAGCATTAATATCTCACCGGGTGTTAGTCAATAAGTTTTTGGTACTGTCAACATCTTCCTGAACCGAATTCTTTAAAACGCCTTATTCAGGTGCTTAATAATTTAGGGTGCCCTCCATCATGCCCAATCGTCCATAGAAACTGGGGCTGATCGACAATGCAAAGATGGCCTGCCGATGGACATGGATAAGGCTCCATCGGATCCCGCCGCACAGAAAGAAAAAGGAGTTACCTGAATGAACGTAACTCCTTGATTTTATTTGGTCGGGGCGGAGTGATTTGAACACTCGACATCTTGCTCCCAAAGCAAGCGCGCTACCAAGCTGCGCTACGCCCCGATTTATTTTAGGTTTTTACCCAGGTGGCTTTTCAGCTTCGCAAAAGCCTGGCCGCGGTGGCTGATTGTATTCTTTATTTCCGGAGGTAATTCCGCGGCTGTTTTATTCAACTGTGGCGAAAGAAAAATCGGGTCATAACCGAATCCATTTGTTCCCCGCCGCTCATCAATGATCCGGCCCTGCCACTCGGCCTCAAAAGAGTTATAATTACCGTCTTGACGATACAGCACTAAAGCGCAAAAGAAAGACGCTGTTCTTAACTCCTCGGGCACGTCTTTTAATTTGGACAGGAGCTTGGCGTTATTTTCTTCGTCCGTCGCGCCCTCCCCCGCATATCGGGCGGAATAAACGCCAGGCTCTCCTCCGAGAATATCCACCTGCAAACCGGAATCATCGGCTAATACTATTTCACCTGTAAATTCTGAAATAATTCTTGCTTTTTTCAAAGCATTTTCCAGATAGGTTTTACCATCCTCTACAATTTCCGGCACTGATTCAAAATAATTCAGGGATATTACTTCTATATTCATGGAGGTAAGCATTTCAGTTATTTCTTTGACCTTGCCTTCATTTTTGGTCGCAAAAATTATCTTCATCGTCGCCAGTCGCCTACTACTTCCTGCTGACAGGCAATGATCATCACCATGCCGTTTCTGGCCAGGGACGTCATCGCATCGAGTTGATCCTTGCTAAATGGATCATGCTCGGCAGTGCCTTGCACTTCAATAAATAAACCGGCGCCGGTCATCACAAAATTCATATCCACATCCGCCAGGGAGTCTTCTTCATAGTCCAGATCCAGCAATACCTGATTTTGTAAGATGCCGACGCTGACCGCCGAAACAAAATCCGTGACGGGAATTTCTTTGACCAGCCCCTGCTGTTTCATGTTTTTGAACAAATCCACTAAAGCCACAAAAGCACCGGTAATCGACGCGGTTCTGGTTCCGCCGTCCGCCTGAATGACATCACAATCAACATAAATTGTTCTTTCGCCGAAAGCGGTTAAATCCGTCACGGCTCTGAGCGATCTGCCGATCAGCCTTTGAATTTCATGCGTCCTGCCTCCCAGTTTGCCGCGTGCGGCTTCGCGCGCCGAACGTGTGGGCGTGGACATGGGCAGCATGGAATACTCTGCGGTCAGCCAACCCTTGCCGGTATTCTTTAAAAAAGGCGCCGTCTTTTCTGCAAGCGATGCCGCGCATAGTACTTTCGTGTTACCGAATTCAACCATGACGGAACCCGGGACATTCCGTAAATACGCGTTGGTGATGCGGATAGGCCGAAGTTCATCAAATTTTCTATTCTGATTTCTTTTGAACATGGGGCTCCTCAAAGAAGGACTTGATGCTCTTGGCCAGGGCTCTGGCTATTTCTTTTTGTGTTTTGTCGGATGCCAACTTTTTCTTGTCGTCGGGATTGGTGGCAAAACCCAGTTCGACAACCAACACGGGCACGGATAATCCTTCCGCGAGCGGCAAGCCGGCTTCCCGGAGTCCCCTGCCTTTGCGCGGAAATAAGCCGTCAAGATTTTTTTGCACCAGGCGCGCCAGTTTCACGGTATCATTCAGATGTTGGTTCTCAGCGCCGACAACGGCTCCTTTACCGCCCTTCGGGGGTACGTTGACATTTTTAAAGCCGGGGTAATATAGTTCAAAACCCGTTGAGGTTTTGCCGAAACCGGCATTGATATGCAGGCTTAAAACCATAGCAGGTTTTATTTCCGTGATATTCTTTTTGCGATCATCCAGAGACAGCGTTTTATCCGAATCCCTGGTCAGAAAAACGTCCATATTACTTTCGCGAGCCAGTTCCTTCTGTAATGCCAAAGCAATCGCCAGTGTTAAATTCTTCTCGGCGACTTTATCAATGCCTATGCTCCCCGTTTCTTCACCACCGTGCGCCGGATCAATGACAACAATGTGTTTTGCCGTTTGGGCATAGATCGAAAATCCCGGAAGGCACATCATCAGAACAGAAAAAAAGACGACAGTATATTTTGGCCATTTATGGAACATTATTTCACCTATTTTAAAATGTTATCTTCCAACCGCGTCAGATTGCGCCTGCTTATAGCAGAGTGGATTTGTTTGTCAACAGACAAATGGAACTTTTTGTTATTTTCAGGCTTTGCGTATCCGCTCAATGGACCGGACGATTTTTAATTGCCGAATGGCGGAAAAGATGGCATTGAGCTGCTGCGTATCATAGACGTCCATGACGAATTCGCAGTTGGCGATCATATCCGTCGTCTCGACCTGGGCAAAGCTGATGTTGATATCAAATGACGTAATGACAGAGCTGACTTCCGTTATAACACCCTTGCGGTCGTTACAGACAACCTTGACATGCACGGGATAAGCGTGTTTCTGCCGGACATCCCAGTTGACATCCACAATCCGCTCGGCATCGAGTCTTTTCAGATGCGGACAAGTTTGCGTGTGAACGGTAATGCCGCGTCCGCGGGAAATATAACCGGATATCTCATCTCCGGGGATCGGGTTGCAGCATTTGGCAAATTTCACCATGACGTCGTCGATACCCGTAAGGCTAATACCCAGAGAAGGAGAGGCAGAGGGCTTTTTCTTTTCTTTCTCCTGAAGTTTTTCAGCCTCTTTCGGCGCGTCGGCAACCAGAAAATGGTTGACCACCTGCCTGGGTGAAATGCGGCCGTAACCCACTTGTGAAATCAGATCGTCCAGCGTCAATAAAGAATGCTCCGTCATGACTTTTTTAATCTCATCTGATTTAATATAGGTCGCAAATTTCAGGTTATTTCTCTTGAATTCTTTTTCCAGCAGATCCTTGCCCAGTGTCAGCGAACTATTTTTTTCCTTCAGATTGATCCAATTGCGGATCTTGGAAATGGCCCGCGAGGTCACCACGTATTTCAACCAGTCTTTGCTGGGGTGGTGACCGGCCTGCGTGATGATTTCCACCCGGTCACCATTTTGCAGCTGGTAACGCAATGGCACAATATTACGATTCACCTTTGCCCCGGTGCACTTATTCCCGACATCGGTATGAATGCTATAAGCGAAATCAATGGGCGTCGCTCCTTTGGGAAAGGATTTTACATCGCCGTGCGGCGTGAAAACATAAACTTCTTCCGGAAACAGCGCCATTTTCAGATTGGACATGAATTCCTTTGGGTTTTTGATCTCCTGCTGAATCTCCAGGGCTTCCCGCAGTTTTTTGATCTGATTGTCTTCGTTGTCCTGAAAAGCCCGCCCTTCTTTATAGCGCCAGTGAGCTGCAATGCCCTTTTCCGCCCATTCGTGCATAGCCCGGGTTCGAATCTGGATTTCGACTCTTTCACCATATGGCCCGATTACCGCCGTGTGCAAAGATTGATAGTTATTCGCTTTGGGCATGGCGATATAGTCTTTGAATCGGCCGGGGACAGGCTTCCATAAGCTATGCACGATGCTGAGTGCTTCGTAACAGGTTTTATCGATGTCCGAATCCAGGATGATGCGAAAAGCGATAACATCATACACTTCATCGAAATTAATATGCTGCTCATGCATTTTTTTATAAATGCCGTATAAATGTTTTGCCCTGCCCTCCACGTCGCCTTGAATAAATAATTTTCCCAGCTCTTTTAAAATGATGGTTTTCACTTCTTCCGTGTAACGGTTCCTAGACTCCTGGGATTTGGCGACGCGGGTGGCTATTTCCTTGAAGGCGTCGGGCGAGACATGCTGAAAAGCCAGATCTTCCAGTTCCATCTTCATCCAGTTAATTCCCAGACGATTGGCCAGCGGCGCATAGACGTCCATTGTCTCACGTGCGATATAAATTCTTCTGTCGAGCGTCTGATACTGAAGGGTTCTCATGTTGTGAATGCGGTCAGCCAGGCGAACCAGGAGGATGCGGATGTCGGCAGACATCGCCAGGATCATCTTACGAAAATTTTCAGCCTGTCTTTCTTCCTGTGAACCAAACGAAATACGGCTGAGCTTGGTCAGGCCGCTTACCAGAAAAGCGACGTCTTTACCGAATTCCTGCTCGATTTGTTCTTTGGTGGTGAGGGTGTCTTCAATCGTATCGTGCAGAAGTCCACTGATGATTGTTGCCGAATCCATCTTCATATCGACCAGGATGCCGGCTACTTCCATGGGATGCGTGAGATAGGGCTCGCCAGATAAACGCACCTGCCCCTGATGCACCGTGGCTGAATAAATATAGGCCTTTTGAATCATCTCCAGCTCTTCGGCTGCCAGATAGGCTTGAGCTTTATCAAGAATATCATTTATTCTTAACATGAAGACTTCCAGTCCAATGCGCGGCTATCAATCGGCCTCGTTCAATTCTGAAGTAATTATTTTTCGGACTTCGCGAACAACATCCCCGGTCGCATAAAGGCTGCTCTTGCCGGTTCTACGGATTTTCAACTCGACATAGCCCTGGGCCAGATTCTTGAGTCCCACGACAATCCTGAGCGGAATACCGATAAGGTCGGCGTCTTTGAACTTGACACCCGCTCTTTCATCGCGATCATCCAGAATCACTTCTACGCCACAGGCCAGCAATTCGGCATAAATATCTTCCGACGCTTTCATCACGTCGGGCTCGTTGATATTCACGGGTGTGACAATCACCGCATAGGGCGCCAGCGGCATCGGCCAGATAATACCGTTTTGATCGAAATTCTGTTCAATACACGCGGCCACGGTTCGGCCGATACCGATGCCGTAGCAGCCCATAATCATGATTTTTTCCTTACCGTCGCGATCGAGATAACTGGCTTTCATGGCTTTGCTGTACTTGGTTCCCAGTTTAAAAACATGACCGACTTCGATGCCCCGAACAAACTTGATGGCGCCAGTACAGCGGGGACAGGCATCCCCGGGTTCGGAAACACGCAGATCGGCGAAAAACGCCACCTGAAAATCACGTCCGATATTGACATTTTTCAGATGATAATCTTCTTTGTTGGCGCCGGTGACCATATTGACCAGATTCATAATGGAATAATCGGCAATCACTTTGACGTTAATTCCGACGGCCCCTGCAAAACCACGTGGTGCACCGGTCGCTTTCACAATCATGTCATCATCGGCGAGTGTAAGCTCGGCTGCGCCCAGGTAATTTTTCACTTTGATTTCGTTGATCTCCTGATCACCACGGATCAGAACGGCGCAAGGCTTGCCGTCCGCGTTGAAAATGAGCGTTTTAACAATCTGCCGGGGCAAGACATTCAGGAAAGCACTGACTTCCTCAATGGTTCGCACAGCCGGTGTTTCAATGCTCTCCATGGGCAACCAATCTTTTTCCAGGTGGACGTTCTTTTCGGGCCTGGCGATTTCGGCCTTTTCCAAATTGGCGGCATAGCTGCACTTTTCACAAAATACGATAGCGTCCTCGCCCGATTCGGCCATAACCATGAACTCATGCGAGAAACTTCCGCCGATGCTGCCGGAATCCGCCTCCACCGGACGGTACTTCAGACCGCACCGCCGAAAAATGCTATTATAGGCGGCAAACATCTTCTCATAGCTTGTTTCTGCACCCGCCTCGTCCGCGTCAAAACTGTAGGCGTCTTTCATGCCGAATTCCCGGCAGCGCATCACA
The DNA here is from genome assembly GCA_009773315.1 of Syntrophaceae bacterium. Classification (GTDB taxonomy): domain Bacteria; phylum Desulfobacterota; class Syntrophia; order Syntrophales; family Smithellaceae; genus UBA8904. The sequence continues at coordinate 16,880 of WRPE01000017.1, read as the reverse complement.
CCGAAACGCGGACGCACTTCATCGCGGAATTTTGTCTGGATCTGATACAGATTGCGCGGCAATTGCCTATACGTTTTAATATCGTTTCGCACCAGATCAGTGATAACCTCTTCATGGGTCGGCCCTAGGCAATAATCTCGGTCATTGCGGTCTCGAAACCGTAAAAGTTCTTTGCCGTAATAATTCCAACGACCGGATTCCTGCCAGAGTTCCGCAGGCTGAACCATCGGAAGATGAACCTCCTGAGCTCCGGCTTTATCCATTTCCTCGCGAATAATCTGTTCCACTTTTCTAATGACACGGTAGCCCAGTGGTAAATAAGAATAGATGCCACTGGTTAATTTTCGAATCATTCCCGCCCGAATCATGAGCTGATTGCTGATAACCTCCGCATCGGAAGGGATTTCCCTTCCTGTGGGCAGGTGCATTTCCGAGTACCGCATTACCCCTCCTTATTTTTCATTGTCCAGGGATTTTATCTCTTCGAGCAAAACCTGGACAAAATCTTTTTCTTCAACTTTTTTATAGGCTACACCTTTTTTAAAAAGCATGCCGAAACCTTTACCTCCCGCGAGACCGATATCCGCATCGGCAGCTTCACCGGGTCCATTGACCACACAGCCCATGAGAGCAACTTTGATATATTCTTTCCTGCCGGACAGCGCTTTTTCAATCTTTTCCGTTAACCCCAAAAGATCGATCTGACACCGTCCGCAAGTAGGACAAGATATAATTTCCGGCCCGACCTTCCGGATTTTTAAGGCGCGCAGAATCCCGTAGGCCAGCGGTATTTCCAACACCGGATTGCCGGTCACCGAAACGCGAATGGTATCCCCAATGCCGTCATAAAGTAGCTGGCCTATGCCCAGCGCTGATTTGATGGCCGCGTTAACCAGCGTTCCTGCTTCTGTGACGCCCAGGTGTAAAGGATAATCTGTTTGGGCGGCGATCATCCGGTAGGCCTCAATCATCATCGGCACGTCGGATGATTTAAGCGAAAGTTTGATTAAATCAAATCCCATGTCCTCAAACATTTCAACATTGCGCAAAGCGCTGACACAAAGGACTTCTGCGGTCACGCCGCCATACTCCAGCACCAGATCTTTCTGCAACGAACCGGCATTGACGCCGATGCGGATGACCGTCTGGCGTTCTTTGGCCGCCTTGACAATTTCAGCGATCTTGTCTTTGACGATATTGCCGGGATTGATCCTTATGCCGTCTGCGCCATTCTTGATAGCATCAAGAGCCAATTGATAGTGGAAATGAATATCAGCAATCAGCGGGATTTTAATGCTCTTTTTAATCGCCGGTATCGCCTGAGCGGCTTCCTGATCAGGAACGGCGATCCGCACGATTTCGCAGCCTGCTTCCTGCAATGCATGGATCTGCTTGACTGTTTCACTAATATTACGTGTATCCGTATTGGTCATGGATTGGACAGCGATGGGCGCGTCCCCTCCTATTTCGACTGACCCGATATGTATTGCTCTTGCTTTTCTTCTCGTTTTTGAGATGTGTTCCATAGGCTTGGTTTTTCTTGACTTATTTTCCCAGCCAACAATGCAGACAAAGCTGATCCGAAGGCAGGCCGATCGCCGCTATCATGTCTTCTATGGTCATATATTTCAGAGACGTCACATTCAAATCACAACGAATCCAATCGATCATCTTCGCGTGCTTAGGTGATGTTGTGTCGAGATAATCTGAGGGGTCTTCAATGTCTTTCCCTTCCAGTGCACGCATCGCTTTGCGGCAGGCCAGCTCAGCGGTTGTTCTCGTTGAAGATGCATAAATACAGGGATACATCAGAGGCGGACAGGCGGGACGAATGTGAATTTCCTTTGCGCCATTGTCCCACAACTTTTTTACCGTTAAATTTTTTAACTGCGTACCACGAACAATGGAATCGTCGCAAATAATCATCCGGTTACCATCGATGACTTCCCTAACGGCGCTTAGCTTCATGGTTGCAATCAAATCACGAATTTCCTGAGTGGGCGGCGTGTAACTTCGTCCATAACCGGGTGTGTACTTCACCAAGGGCCTCCGGTAAGGAATGCCGGATTCCATGGCGTAGCCGATGGCGTGACCGACACCGGAATCGGGAACACCGGCGACAAAGTCCACCTGAACGTTATCCCGCTTGGCTAGATAGCTGCCACAACGTTCCCGAGTGCGCTCCACGCTGATACCGTCGTAGATGGATGAAGGGGAACCCGTATATATCCACAAAAAGGAACAAATATTTTTCTGGTTTCCTTCCGGTTTGAGCTGTTTGATTCCATCACTAGAAAGCAACACAATTTCACCTGGTCCCACGAATCGGTGCAATTCATAACCAAGATTCTCAAAAGAGCTTGCTTCGGTTGCGACGACATATGATTTTCTGCTTAAGTCTTTGCTCTGACCCAGCGCGAGAGGGAAGCGTCCAACCTTGTCCCGGGCGGCATAAATGCCTTCCGGCGTCAGGACTAAAACACAAATAGACCCTTCGATAATACCGCGCATGGATGCGATGCCTTCTACAATATTATCGCCACGATTAATCAGGGAAGCAACTATTTCCGCGTTATTAACCCCACCTCCGGCCATCTCAGTAAAAGAAGCTCCTTCATTAAGAAGCTCGCCAACCAGTGCATTCTTATTGGTAATCAATCCTGCTGCCACCACCGCATAAATACCAAACTTGGAGCGGAAAATCAGTGGTTGCGGAGATTCATCATCAATGGCGCCGATGCCTGAGTGTCCCTCCATCTTTTTATAATCATCGACAAATCGCGATTTAAATTGCGCCTGCGATATGCCGTGAATCGTATTATAAAACCCTTTGTCGCCGAATACGGCCATACCGCCGTGTTCTGTTCCCAGATGAGAATGATAATCCGTTCCGTAAAAGAGTGCCTGAACGCAACTATCTTGCGTGACGACTCCGAAAAGACCTCCCATTTATTTCCTTCCCTTTAACTACTTCCTGTTATTTATAATATTGAATTTTTCCATTAACTTATTATGTACATTTTCCGGTACAAGCCCCCTGACCGATCCACCCAGACTGGCCACTTCCTTGATGAGCTTAGAGCTGGTATAAAACCACCGATATCCGCTCATCAAGAAGACCGTTTCAATATTTTTTGTCTGGCGTCGGTTCATGAGCGCCATTTGAAATTCGTACTCAAAATCGGAAAGAGCGCGCATACCCCGTAAGATCGTACTGGCGCCGGAATTCTTGAAATAATCAACAAGTAGACCTTCATGATAATCAACTCGAATCCCCTCATAACCCTGAAATATTTCCCAGATGAACTGACACCGCTCATCCACGGAAAACAAGGATGATTTACTCGGGTTCTGTGCGACAAGAACAATGATTTCATCGAAGATTCTGCTGCCCCTTTTAATAATATCCACATGACCATTGGTAATCGGATCAAATGAGCCCGGATAAATCGCAATTTTATTATTGAATTTCTCTTGCATCACGCTCTGCCCATCCTTATAAAAGTTAATAAATTGTCTCCATATTTTCTCTGGTCCGCCATAAACCATCCATCCGTTAACGGTGTCAGCTGCTCTCTGATGGAATGCTGCAGCACAATAATACCGTCTTCTTCTTGTAATACAGGATATTCCTTTAATACCTTGAGCGTTTCTCCGATCAAACCCTGGTTGTAAGGTGGATCGGCAAAGATCACATTAAACTTGCATTTTTTTTGGTTAAAACCACGCAAGGCTGATCGAATATCGGCATGGACGATGAAGCATCTCTCCGAATATCCGCATAATGAAACATTTTCGCGGATAACCCCGATAAGTGCCTTGCTTTTTTCAACAAAAGTAACCTTTTCCGCTTTCCGGCTTAAGGCCTCCAATCCCACAGAGCCGGACCCGGCAAATAAGTCCAAAAAACTTTGACTTGCCGGTAATTCCAATAAATTGAAAAGAGCTTCCCGTAAAAAATCAGTTGTCGGTCTTTGCGTTGATCGGGAAGGAAAACTCAGCGTCCTTCCTTTTGCTTCACCTCCTGAAATTCTCATAATTTCACTTTGGAATTAGTGCATCATTCGTATTATGATTCCTATTTAGGAACATTATTCTTTTTCAAATTATTCTGACGCATTTTCTGAATAAATTTAAAGACCCACCACAGAGGTCCGGAAATGGCATAGCACATAAAAATTATAAAAATCATCACTTCCGGCATATAGATGATAACCAGTAAAATACCAACGATTACTAAAAAGGTCATAAACGGCATGCGGGTGAAAAACTTCATATCTTTGCCGCTGTAGTATTTGATATTGCTGACCATTAAAAGAGATAAGATAACGACAAAGATCATCACGAAGGGATTGTGAAAAGTGCCTTCAACTCCCATGTCATTAAAAAATATAACGGTCGCGGCAATCATGGAGGCGGCTGCCGGGATGGGCAACCCGTTAAACACCTTACTATCAATCAGACCGATTTGAATATTGTATCTTGCCAGACGTAAAGCGCCGCAGGCTACAAACAGGAAGCCGGCCATCCAACCCAGTTTCCCGTAAAAAGACATAGCCCAGATGTAAGCCATTAAGGATGGCGCAACGCCAAACGCGATTAAATCAGCCAGCGAATCATATTCAGCACCGAATTTGCTGGTTGTATTGGTCATGCGCGCGACTCTGCCGTCCAGGCCGTCAAAAACGAGAGACAGTAATATGGCTATTGCGGCTAGAAAAAACTTTTCCTGAATTGAGGCAATAATAGAATAAAATCCCATAAATAAACTGGCCGTCGTAAAAAGATTCGGTAAAACATAAATGCCTTTTTTAATGCGTATATTTCTGATGCGCCGTTCTTGGTTCATGAGAGGTATCCTAATGGTGTTTGTCCCGCCCGGACTTTGTCGTCCAGTTTTACGACAACTCGGGAATCAGAAGGTAGGAAAACTTCCACGCGGGATCCGAAGCGGATCAGACCGAATCGCTCGCCTTTTTTGATATCTGCTCCTTGACGGGTCCAGCAAACAATTCTCCTGGCGATGAGTCCGGCAATTTGTACCGCCCAAATCGCGCGGCCGTCTTTGGCGCAAATCATTATTTCATTTCGTTCATTTTCCGCCGACGCCTTATCCAGATTGGCCGACAGAAATTTGCCCTTGTGGTAGGAAATTTTCCCAATCGTCCCGTCATACGGGGCACGATTCACATGAACATTGAAGACATTCATAAAAATACTTATTTTCTTAAACCGGCCTGTAATGGTACCCTGAACATTGACTTCCTCTATTTTGATAATTTTGCCGTCCGCAGGACAAATGACCAGTTTATCCTCATCTTGAAAATTTCTTTCCGGATTACGGAAAAAACAGAGGATGAAGACCGTAACCGCGGCTAAAATAACCGCGAGCCAGGTGATGCCGAAAAAAGCTGCAAGGATAGTGAGGGCCAGTGAAAAGATAATAAAGGGAAAACCTTCGTAAGCGATAATACTATTATGTTTCATACAGTATTTTTATCTTTCTTTAAATGAGGTTTTGTTGATATCTGAATTGAGTGCTCTTGTCAATAAATCTTTGCCTGATGGATTCTTGACTATCAGCTTGACATGATAGCTAAAAAACATATATAAATCAAAAAAATCCAGGAGGGCTGAAGATGGCAACGAAAGTTAGAATATATACCTTGAGCACATGCAGTCATTGCAAAGCGGCTAAAAAATTTTTAAATGAAAACAACATCGTTTTTGACGCAACCGATGTCGATTTACTGCAAGGCACAGATAGAGAGAATATATTAAACGAAGTCGTCCAATACAACCCGCAGCGTTCTTTCCCGACCATCATCATCGGTGATAAAATTATTATCGGTTTCAAAGAAGTTGACATCAAAGAGGCGCTGGGACTTTTATGACGCCTGCCGACCTTTATGATCTGTTAAAAAAAGCCCAGGAACCAAAAGGTTATTTTTTCAACAAAGATAAGGATTGGGTGCTTTCCATTCTCCAGGATCTCCTGATCAACAAGGAGCGTTACGGCTATTCATCCTGCCCCTGCCGCCTGGCATCGGGCAACCGTGAAAATGATCGTGATATCATGTGCCCCTGTGTTTACAGAACCGAAGATGTGAAAGAATACGGAAGCTGCTACTGTAATTTATATGTTACTCAAGAATGGAATGACAATAATATTCCCCATCGGTACGTCCCGGAAAGACGGCCGCCGGATAAATTGTTTTCTTAAATGTTGACAAACGATCCAGGTAACAATAAGTTAGACCCGATTTAATTTAAGTGAAGGGATCATTTTAATGATTAACATATACACCTGTAAGAAAAAGGGACTTTTAATAGCGGAAATCTGCACGGATACCACCTGTGAGTGGCGTCTAAAAAACGAATCGTTTTTAAACTGCACCTGGGTCGCTTGTAATTACGGACCTTTCACGCTGGAAGAAGTCGGCGATATGATGGGGGTGACCCGGGAACGAATCCGTCAGATCGAAGCCAAGGCGTTGAAAAAGCTCCAGCATAAAAAAAGAAGGGATCAACTCAAGGATTTTGCCGCACCGGGTAACGATTGGGATAATCTCTAGAAGATTTATTCTGTTTTTTTCTTGCGCAACTTTTCCATAAAAAGCACTTCATTCATATGAATTTTGCGTTCATCACGGGCAAACAGCATGCCGCCAATGGACAATTCTAAATCCAGTGCGGCAATCTTATCCATTCTTGGCACGATAGAACAAATATTCTTCAGCTCCTCGAAAGCCTTGACTGATCTTGTCGATAAGGTCTCTGCTATTTTCTCTGCTTCCTGCATAAATTTCTCAGGAGGCAACACCTTGTTCACGAGACCGATTCTTTCCGCTTCATTGGCTCCGATTGGCTCTCCCAGCATCACGATTTCTTTTGCCTTGGTCACACCCACGATCTGGCTTAACGGATAAAAAAGAGGGCTTAAACCAAATTTTAGCTCCGGATGACAAAAAATTGCGCTTTCTGAAGCAACAATAAGATCGCACACCGTCACTATATTGAAACCACCGCCCAAGGCGATACCACCGACTGCGGCAATAACCGGTTTAGGATATGAATAAATTTTTTTCAGATATCGCTTCATCGATTCGAAATAGTCATCAATTTCAACATTAGACAGAGATGACATTTCTTTGATGTCCATACCGGCTGAAAAAACATACTCTCCGCCGGTAATCACCAAAGCTTTCATCTGCTGATCCATTTCGACATCCAGGAGCGCATCGTTAAATTCCAGCCTCATCTCTTTAGACAGGGCATTCATTTCATGAGCACGATTGAATTGAATGATAGCGTAAGCTTTCTTCTTTTCAACAACGATGTTTTTATAAATCATTTTTTGTCATCCACCTTTAATCGGAGCTCTTTACCCGTTTTAAAAAAAGGAACCCTCCTATCGTCAAGAGAAACTTCGGCCCCTGATTTCGGATTGCGTCCGACTCGGGACTTTCTTTCACGCATTGTGAATGTTCCGAACCCTCTTATCTCGATTCGCTCATTTTTTCTCAGTGCGCCGACCATTGAATCCAGAATCGTCTGCACGGCTAAAGCAATATCCTTTTGTGGATATATTTTAAATTTTACCCAAGTTCTTTTGATTAATTCATTTTTAGTCATAGTGGCTTTGCCGGCAGGTGTCATGGGTGATACAAATAGCTGACCCCTCCCCATTTTTCAGCTTTCTCTTTTACGGATTGACTGAGTTGATTGGCCGCGCTTTCAAACATATAATCAAAAACGGAAGGATTTTTTTTGCTGGGATAAACCAAATCGTATTTTTCGTTTTTACCGGCCAGCTCGCCGGCCAATTTCGCTGCGGCAGCCAGACCGCCCAACTGATCGACCAATCCGTATTCAAAGGCCTTGCGGCCTGTAAAAACGCGGCCGTCACCTATTGCGATTACCTGCTCGCGAGTCATTTTTCGATCCCGGACAATGACATCAACAAACTGGTTATAAATATCGTCAACCAGTTCCTGAATAATGATCCGTTCTTCAGGTGTCATTTCCCGCACGGGTGAACCAATATCCTTATATTGACCGCTTTTAACGACGGATGATTTCACGCCGACCTTTTTTAAAAGCTCTTCCAAATTGGCAAATTGCATAATCGCCGATATGCTGCCGGTAATGGTTCCCGGATTGGCCACGATTTTATCACCCGCACACGCAATCAGCAGACCTCCTGATGCGGCAACCGACCCCATCGACACGACCACTTTTTTCTTTTTCTTGAGTGCAACGACAGCGTCATATATTTCCTGCGACGCGGCAACGCCGCCGCCGGGTGAATCAATACGCACAACGACGGCGACGATGGAACTGTTTTTCCCATATTCATCAATATATTCAGTAATTTTACGAGAATCACTGATCACGCCTTCAACAGGCACCACGCCGATTTTGTCATTTAAAGAAAATCCTTGCGTACCGGCGCTGCCGGATTGGGCGCCCGCCATATAAAAGAAGAAATATAAAACAACGCCCAGTGCGATCAGTAAACCCAATCCCAGAATGACCGGATGTTTTCTCATGTTTTATCCCTTGGGCTGGCCGCCGATCTTTACGTCAGCAAGCGCCTGCGCGAGATTTGAACCAATATTTTCACGATTGTTGATATATTGGTTTGAAGTTGGGGTCGGGATCGGAGCCGGCGCTTCCATTTCCTTAATGCTCAATCGGATCTTCTTTGTTTTGACATCAATGCTTTTGACCACGGCAGACACGGTATCGCCGGCATTATATAGTTCGGCAGATGATTTGACACGTTTCTGGCTGATCTCCGAAATATGAACCAGACCTTCGATGCCGTCTTCAATTTCCACAAAAATCCCAAAGTCTGTAAAGTTTGTTATCTTGCCTGTCACCACACTGCCGGGCGCATATTTCTGCGGCAATTCTTCCCACGGATTCTTTTCAATTTGTTTAATGCCCAAAGAAAATTTCTCGTTGTCAACGTCAATATTTAAAACAACCGCTTCGAGTTCCTGCCCTTTCTTGAAATATTCAGAAGGATGGGTAACCCGATGCTTCCAGGAAATATCCGATACATGAACCAGACCGTCGATGCCGTCTTCAATTCCAATAAACACGCCAAAGTTTGTGATGTTGCGCACGAGACCTTTCACAACCGTGCCAACCGGATACTTCTCCTTGAGCTTTTCCCATGGATTGGCTGTTGTCTGTTTCAGGCTGAGGGACACTCTCTTGGCCTCCGGATTGACTTCCAACACCACCACGTTCACCGTATCTCCAACATTCAATACTTTGGACGGATGCTTGATTTCCCTTGTCCAGTACATTTCCGATATATGAACCAGGCCTTCTACGCCCGTTTCCAGTTCGATAAACACACCGTAGTCCGTCAGATTGACAACTTTGCCCTGAACAAGGGCGCCGACCGGATACTTCTCCGAAATATGCTCCCAAGGATTTTCATGAAGCTGCTTTAAACCCAGGGAAACTCTTTCTTTTTCACGATCAAATGAAAGAATCTTAACTGCAATTTTTTCTCCCTTGTGGAATATTTCCGAAGGCTTTGCTATTCTTCCCCAGGATATATCCGTCACATGGAGCAATCCATCGATGCCACCCAAATCGATGAAAATCCCATAATCCGTAATATTCTTGATAACACCCTCAATAATGCTTCCTTCTATAATATTGTTCAGCGTGTCTTTCTTTTCACTTTCTCTTTCGAAAGCCACAATGGATCGTCTTGATAAAACGACGTTATTGCGCTTGCGGTCATACTTCAAAATATGAAAATCAAGTGTCTGACCAATAAAGTGGTCCAAATCTTTAATCGGACGGATATCTATTTGAGATCCGGGCAGAAAAGCGATAATGCCGATATCAACAGAGAGGCCGCCTTTTACTTTCTCCACAACAGTCCCTTTGATCGTGATATTATTGTCGCTGACATTTTTAATGTCGTCCCAGACTTTGAGCTTAGCCGCTTTTTCCCGTGATAAAACCAGGTTTCCTTCTGAATCCCGCTTGTCAATAAACACTTCTATATCATCACCTATGGAAATATTCACATTTCCCTGAGTGTCTTTAAGTTCCCTAATCGGAATAAAACCTTCCGTTTTCCACCCCACGTCCACCATGACAATATCCGCCGTTATCTGGACAACTTTGCCACGGGCAATATCGCCATACTGCAATTGATTAAGACTCTGCTCGTAGAGCTCCTTAAAGCCTATATCTTCTTCTTTTTCTTTGGACTGGATGGTCGAATTGTGTGCAGTGGAAATTGAAGAGTCGGCCTTAACCTCCTTTTCATTTGTTAAGTTTTTGTTGTTATTGTTAACCATTAACCTAATACCCCCTAATTTTTATAAGACATTTTTAATCTTGAATACCTAACATACTGAAAATTAAATAGCAAGACAAATCAAGCACCCATTGCATTACGCTCATTTTTGCCCTCAAGCATGTCTGCTGGATACTCGCTCAAGAATTATTTCGACAACTTGTGAGATATCCAAAGAAGTTGAGTCAATGATTATGGTATTTGGCGATACGGTTAAGGGCGCCGTTTTCCTTTGTGAATCCTGATGATCTCTGGCTTGCATATCCCTGGATACGGAATCCAGCCCCCCTGGTCCGTTCTTTTGAATAAGCTCTGTGCGCCGTCTTCGAATTCGTTCCTCAATATTTGCATCAAGAAAGAACTTGAACTGTGCGTCGGGGAAAACAACCGACCCCATATCTCTTCCTTCCGCCACTATTCCTCCGCCGCCGGCGCCTGCTTCTCTTTGCAAAGAAAGCAATTTCTCGCGGACAACGGGAAAAGCGGATATGGTGGAAGCGGCCAATCCAACCTCTTCCGTACGGATTTTGTCGCCAACATCATTGCCATCAACATAAACGGTAATTTTACCATCAATATTTTTCAAGGTAACATCCGTTGTAGAGCATAATTCGGCCAGTTCAGCGGAACTGTTTACGTTAATATTATGTTTCAGCGCTTTATAGGCCAATGCACGATAAAGCGCTCCCGTATCCAGATAAACATATTGGAGTCTGGCGGCTAAAGCCTTACTTACCGTGCTTTTCCCCGCGCCTGCCGGTCCGTCAATAGTGATCACGTTTTCCATAATTTTGCTATCTCACCTTTCGTGCCGTTACTGATCTCCCGGCCGGTTAAGGAAAACTTGCCTAATCATTGTAAAGCAGGTATATGAATCATCACAATGAATGGATCATTTTATCAATTATGTGCAAAACTTTTCAAAAGCAATATTTTTCTTTTGTCCTGATTATGTTCCTGCTGTTTTCGGGAACGCAAAATTCCTGGGCCGCTTTTACAATTGACGATGAAAAAAAACTGGGCAAAGAAATTTATGATAAACTCGAAAAGAATAATTTCCTGGTTCAGGATAAAAGGCTCAACGCCTATATTACAGAGATCGGCAATCGGCTTCTGGCTCAAAGCAATAAAGCGTCTTTTGATTTCACTTTTTCCATTTTCAACAGTTCGGGCATTAACGCATTTGCCACGCCTGGTGGCTACATTTACGTTAATAAAGGGTTAATCACCGCCGTGGCAAACGAGGCACAACTGGCCGGTGTCATCGCGCACGAAATCGCTCATGCCAACTCCCGACATGTCGCCAGCATTATGGAAAAGTCACAGAAACTGAATATCGCCATGTTAGCCGCCATTATCGCAGGAGCATTCCTCGGAGGCGGCGGAGAGGCCACAGCGGCTATTGCCGCTTTTTCCATGGCAGGCGCCACTTCAATCACCCTCAAATATCAACGTGAACACGAGGAAGAAGCGGACCGTCTGGGAATTGGTTATCTGGTGGATGCCGGTTACTATCCCGCGGCCATCGTTGAATTTCTCAAGCTGATCAAACAGCATGAGTTTTTATCCAAAACCATACCCTCCTATTTGCGGACGCATCCGGGCACAGACGACCGCATTTTTTACCTGGACGGCCTGCTTCAAACGCAATACCGCCGTGTTGGCGGCGCCGGAAATATCATGGGGAATTTTTTACGGATGCAGGCTTTGATTGTTCTGGATCTAAACGATCTTAACAAACACCGTAAGCAACTCATGGAATCTCTGCAAAAAGATCCTCGAAATGTTGATCTGCTTTATGCCCTGGCTCTGACGGAAGATCAACTCGGTCACGCCAGCGCCGCGCTGAAAAATATGAACAAAGCCCTGACGATCACACCTCAGGATGAAGATATTCAAAAAAGCATCGGTTTGATTTATTTAAAAACGGGCAATACCGGGCAAGCCCGTTTTCATCTGCTGCAGGCGGCCAGGATCAATCCCGCAAGCGAGCAGATTACGCTTGCTCTAGGCAAAGCGCATTTTGCCGCGGGTGATTTTCAAAACGCGCTCGATTGTTTTCTAAAACTGCGGGATAAGAAATTTGATGATATCGACATTAACTACCAAATTGCCATGTCCTACGGCAGACTGAACCAACAAGGTGAATCGCATTATTACTTTGGTTTATATTTTAAAAAAGAGAAAAAGAAGGAAAGCGCCCTCTTTCATTTTCGCCAGGCGCTTAATTATTATCCCGAAGGAACGCCAAGAGCCGTTGCCATTCATGACGCCCTCAATGAATTGAACGCTGATAAACCCAAAAAGCCGGACAAGAAATCAGACCCTCCACAAAAGGCATCTGAATAGAATCCCTTTAAAAACGAATTTTTAATCGGGAACTACCGGTCAATCTTTATCATTGCGAAAAAAGAGACAATACATTATAAGGCACGTACTTTAATATTTTTCATGAAAGGAGTCTGAAAAGTGAACATTTTAATATTCGGCCCCAACGGCAGCGGTAAAGGCACGCAAGGCGCAATTGTGCAGAAGAAATATGGAGTTCCTCACATTGAAACCGGTGTTATTTTCCGTCAAAATATTTCAAAAAAAACCCCGCTGGGTGAAAAAGCAAAATCATTTATTGACCGCGGCGAACTCGTCCCGGACGATATTACCATTCCCATGATTTTGAACCGCCTCAAAGAAGATGATTGCAAAAAAGGCTGGCTCCTGGACGGCTTCCCCCGCAACCTGGCACAGGCTGAAGCTCTCTGGACGGCTTTGCAAAAAGAGAACATTAAACTCGATTTCGTGATTGAAATCGACCTGGATCGTGAAACGGCTAAAAAGCGCATCATGGGACGCAGATTGTGTAAAATGGACAACAACCATCCCAATAATATCTTCATCGACGCCATCAAACCTCATGAGCATGACGGCACAAATGTCTGCCGTGTTTGCGGTTGCGATGATTTGTCTGCCCGAGCCGACGATCAGGATGCCTCGGCCATCGATAAACGCCACGGCATTTACTATGACACGAAAACCGGCACACTGGCTGGCGTGAACTATTTCAAGGAAAGAACCAAAGTAATTACCGTTGACGGAAGCACCGGTGTCAAAGAAGTATCTGAAGAGCTCATGAAGAAACTGATTTGATTGAACAGGAAAAATTGAAAGATAAAAGCCCGCCGAATCATTGGAGGGCTTTTTTTAACACCCTTATGGAAAACATTAGAAATTTCAGTATCATCGCCCATATCGATCACGGTAAGTCCACGCTGGCCGACCGGCTGATTCAATTCACCGGCGTCTGCAATGAAAGAAATTTCCAGGACCAGATGCTGGACAATATGGACATCGAGCGGGAACGCGGCATCACCATTAAAAGCAATGCCATATCACTACCTTATCGCGCCAAAGACGGTAAAGAGTACATCCTGAATCTGATCGACACACCGGGGCATGTGGACTTTTCCTATGAAGTTTCCCGATCGCTGGCCTCCTGCGAAGGTGTTCTCTTATTGATCGACGCCGCCCAGGGCGTGCAGGCGCAAACCCTGGCTAATCTTTACCTGGCAATGGAACACAATCTCACTGTCATTCCGATCATCAATAAAATTGATCTACCATCCGCCGATGTTGACCGGGTTCTGGAAGAGATTGATTCGGAACTTGGACTTGATCCGGACACGCATATTAAATGCTCCGCTAAGGAAGGCATTGGAATAGAAGAAATTCTGGAAGCCATTGTCGAACGCATTCCACCACCCAAAGGCGACGCTTCCAATCCGCTGGCCGCTTTGATTTTCGACGCCAAGTACGACTCATTCCGGGGTACCATTATTCATTGCCGCGTTTTTGAGGGAAGCGTTAAAGCCGGCGATATTATCAAATTCATGTACAACAGCACAACTTACAAAGTGGAGGAAGTGGGGCATTTTCTACTCATCCGCACTAAACGTGAAAAGTTATCCACCGGAGATGTCGGTTATATTATCGCCGGCGTGAAAACCGTCGCAGATGTACGCACGGGTGACACAATTACCTTGCAGGAAAGACCCTGCGCTCAACCCCTGCCCGGCTTTAAGGAAGTCAAGCCGGTCGTTTTTGCGTCGATCTATCCCATCGCGTCCGATGATTATCAGGACCTGGCTGATTCGCTGGAAAAGTACAAACTCAATGACGCATCATTTATTTATGAAAAAGATTCATCCGCCGCGTTGGGCCAGGGTTTCCGCTGCGGCTTTTTAGGCCTGCTCCATCTGGATATCGTGCAGGAAAGATTGGAAAGAGAATTCGATCTTTCGATCATCCTTTCCGTCCCCAGTGTGCGTTACCGCTTTACGCTCAGGGATGGAAAAGTGATCTATGTGGATAATCCTGCCCACTACCCTGATCCGGCGGAAATTGCCAAAGGCGAAGAGCCTTACATCCGCGCCGCGATGATGCTCCCGGAACGTTATCTGGGGACAGTCATGAAACTGTGCATGGAAAAACGCGGCGTGAATTCCAATATGACTTACACCGGCCCCGGACGCGTCGAGTTATCCTATGAAATGCCGCTGGCGGAAGTCATCTTTGATTTTTACGACCGTTTTAAATCCGTCACACAAGGCTATGGCTCTTTTGATTACGATATTATCGATTACCGGGAAAGTAATCTGGTTTTATTGGATATTCTGGTCAACAGCGAAAAGGTTGATGCGCTTTCGCAGATTGTTCATCGTGACCGCGCCCGCGCTCGCGGCCTTTTAGCCTGCGACCGACTCAAGGATGAAATCCCGCGCCAGATGTACAAGATAGCCATTCAGGGCGCCATCGGCGGTGAAATCATCGCCCGCAGCACAATTAGCGCCTTCCGCAAAGACGTCACGGCCAAATGCTACGGCGGCGACATTACCCGTAAAAGAAAGCTATTGGAAAAACAAAAGGCCGGGAAAAAGCGCATGAAGATGATCGGCTCAGTGAGCATTCCCCAGAGCGCGTTTTTGGCGGTTTTGAAGTCAGACAACGACTAGAGCATGAAAACAACACAGGCCGGGCTTTACATTCATATTCCCTTTTGTCTGAGCAAGTGCGGATATTGCAGCTTTTACTCCGTCTCATCCGTCCATCTTATCCCTGAATTTATCAAAGCCGTCATAAACGAAATGGCTTTTTACAAATCCTTAGTTACTTCCTCTGACATGGGAAATTTGAACTCATCAGCGGGAAACGTAAATTTGTCATTCCCGCGAAAGCGGGAATCCAGAAAACCATTAAAAAGCCTGGATTCCCGCTTTCGCGGGAATGACATGCAAGGTAAAATGTTCAAAAGTTTCGATACTCTCTACATCGGCGGCGGTACACCTTCCCTGCTTTCGGTTCAGCAAATTGATGATATTCTGAAAGCAGTCAATAACAATTTTAATATTGATCAGCATCCCGAAATCACCATGGAAGTTAATCCCGGCGATATGTCGCTTGAATATTTTCAGCAGTTGCGTAAACTGGGTATTAATCGTCTCAACATCGGCATTCAATCCTTCGACGATGCTATTTTAAAATTTCTCGGGCGCAGACATACAGCCCGGGAAGCAAGGTCGGTAATGGATGAAGCGCGGCAGGCCGGATTTGACAACATCGGAATCGATTTAATTTACGGCGTTTATGGTCAGGACATGAAGACATGGAGGGAAACATTAAACAAAGCGCTGTCTTTTTTTCCTGAGCATCTCTCCTGCTATCAGCTCTCGCTGGAAGGAAAAACGCCTCTGTATAAACAATATAGAAAAGACAGCCTGCAACTGCCTTCGGAAAATGAAGCACTGGATTTCTTTATGACAACATCGCAAATACTCACCGATGCCGGTTACATTCATTACGAAGTGTCCAACTTTGCCCGCACCAATTCTTTAAAATCCAGACACAACATGAAATACTGGCGACACACCCCTTATTTAGGCCTGGGGCCTGCCGCCCATTCCTTCATAGATCGTAAACGTTGGTGGAACAGGGCGGCCGTCAAAACCTATCTTAGATACATTTCTGAAGGAAAAATGCCGGTGGAGAAATCCGAACAGCTCTCGATAGAACAGCTTGCGCTGGAAGCACTCTTCTTAGGCATGCGCACAAAGGACGGCATCCATCTCCAACAATACAAAAATCGCTTTGACGCGGACATTCTCTTTGACAAGAAGCAAGTTATCGATGAACTGATGAAAAAAGGCCTTCTGGAGCTGAAAGACGGCCGTCTGAAACCGACATTGGACGGCATGGCCGTGGCGGACAGCCTGGCTCTTATTTAATGATCTTTCCTGTCATGGCCTGGATTTTGATGTGACAGGCAATGGCCAATTAAGCATTGACGAACACTACACCTACAAAGTTGCGATATCGTTATGTCCGGTAAAGTGTTTTTTTCCACTTGAAATCTTCAAAGTTGTCACAGGTCTCAGATAAAAAAACTGATTTATCAACGGCCTGTTGCCCAAATACCTTTTTTACAACCTTTTTGGTACAGAACTTACATATCCGTGTATAGCGAACAATGATTCTTTGCCAAAACGGTAAATAG
>WRPE01000069.1 GCA_009773315.1 Syntrophaceae bacterium | reverse complement strand
TTAAATTTTCAAAGAGCCATGCCGGCACTTTCCGCCGGCTATTGAAGCCTATCGCAGGCACCAATCAATTGCAATATGGGTGGGCAAGACGGTTACTTTGCAAACTTGTTATCTAATGCCTTGACAAAATATATTAGTTTGTCGGTTTTGAATTTGTCATAGAACCGTAATAAAGGAGCAACCCAAAAGTCGGCTTCAAAACCTTTCTTCATAAGTTGTAGGTAATTATAAAGTTCAAAGCTTCCAGTCAAATCATAGTTGTCATTGTCAAAAAGTTGTTCGTAATGCTTTTTGTATTTATCAACGTATTTGAAAGTGTCTTCACCTTTGCTTAACAACGATGGTAATTTTGTCTTGGTTTTATTAGTTCTGTCGTAACTTGTCGGATTGTAAATGTTGTCTTCAAACTCTTTCAATAAGCTAGCTGCCGCTTTTTGCTTAACTAAAATAGTTCGTAGGTGTGACAAAAAAGCGTCAAAGTCTTCCGCAAAATAACTTTCCGTGTCTTCCCATTTTTTTGCACATTCAAGTCGTTTTGTATTGTCTTTAATTCTTCCCAGGTTGTCAGCTTTTAGAATGTCGCTGTTTCTTAGTTTTATTCCCCTGCTATTCATAACAGTAAAAAGCCTAAAAGCATCTTCAAGTTCGTCAGCAGAAACGTAAATCATTAAAACGTTTGACCGTAGATAAGGGAAGAAGTGGTCAATGCTATTGTTTGTGAAATATTCTCTAATATTCAGAATCGCTTTTGACATGTTTCGGATTGAAATATCTTCTTCGCTGTTAGCGATTTTAAGTCCTAGTTCATTTTCTTTCGCTGTGCCGCCTTCTTCTTTTACAAATTCGTTTATGAACTGTTTGACTTGGTCACGTATGTCAAAAACAATCCGTAATCGCTCAGGAACATTGTCGTCTGGATTTGCCATTTGATAAATTGTCTCGTGGCAAGTTTTAAGTCGGCTGGTATTTGTCTTAGGCGTTAAGTCTCTTACAACAGCTGTGATTAGAAATAGTGTTGTCAAACGTTGCTGTCCGTCTAGCAAGTCATATTCTTCGTATTTTGTTGTTCCTTCTTCTTTAGAGTTTTTCCTTAAAACCATAGATCCCAAAAAGTATTGAGAGTCGGGGTTTGAAGTCCTTGCCTGCATAACATCTTCAAGAAGCTCTGTTACTTGGTCTTTTTCCCAAACATAAGGTCTTTGATATTCAGGAATACGAAACCATTTTGAAAATACGTCTTTTACAAGAAGTTTGTCGCTTTCAATTTTTTGAGCCATATTTCTCCTCATTTAGTTGCATAACGGCGAGTTGAGCAAAATCACGGCGGGCTGGCATGCTTGCATGCCAAGGCCGACGGGATTTGCGCCGAGTGCGGATGCGCAACTCGCCGTACGGGCGCGCGCAGCGCGGCCGTACGAAAAGCTCACCGGGAGCAAGCCAGAGGCTTGCGATCCGGTGTAGCGACGGGTTATGCGGGTTTTTTACATATAATTATGAGTGTATTTCCGCCCATTAAAACATTTTTATGATTTGATGATTTGAGCCAATATTTTTTATCTCCCTTTCCGCCTTTTATTACAGTAACAAGTTTTATGAGTGCGTATATGGGATATAGTAGTTTCTGCGCATGCTTTTCTTGATCAAATGTTGTCTCGATAATATCAAACTTGGCAGCCTCTAAAGCCATTCGTAAAAGAGCATATGGAGGCCTGTTAACGTGACAATGCCCTGTTGTTATACCTTCTAGTTTTAGAAAATCTTCTTTAGTGTTAACAGGCTCCAAAACACCATATAAAAATAGTTTAATTCGAGATTCAAGATTTATGACCTCGTAAAAAGTCATTTTTCTTCACTTTCGTCATTCCGATGACGTCATTCCGATGAAAATCGGAATCCAGTAATATCAATGAGTTCTGGATACCGGCCTCCGCCGGTATGACGCGGTGGTGACTTTTTACCGGTTCATCAAGATTGGAGTAGTTAGGAATAGAAAGAATTAGATGCCCGTTTGGTTTTAGAACACGATAAAATTCGCGAAAAATATGATACAGGTTTTCAGAATGTTCAGGCCCATCGATACAAAATGCGTAATCAAATGTATGATCATCAAAAGGGAATATTTTATTCAAATCACCAAATACGTGCTTAATTGGTGAATCTGGATAATCTTGGATGTCACATGAAACAACATCAAATCCTCTTTCTTTAAGCCAGTAAGAAAGCCTTCCCCATCCTGATGGAAAATCTAACACTTTTCCAATAGGATATTTTTCCATAATCACCATAATCTTATGATGTATTGCATCAATTGAATTGGCTATCAAATTTGTATTGTTCTGGTTCATAAAATCCTTTCATATCGTTTATTTTAGCATAATTCGACCGCGCGAATCAGCGCGTGGTCGGACTAATCGGGCGAGTGCGGATGCGCAACTCGCCGTACGGGCGCGCGCAGCGCGGCCGTACGAAAAGCTCAGCCGGAGCGGCCCACGGGGCCGCGATCGGCTGTAGCGCATTGTTCGGCCTCGTCCTGATAAATAGAATCTTACAGATTGTAATCAGGGGGCGTTACTCAAAGAAAATAATTATTTACTTTTTGGTCCAGCGTTCGCCATCACTATCGATCATTGTTTTGCCCTCAAGCTTTGACCGGATAGCCTGACCGGTTGGTAACGTACATGTGATTTGGTTGCCTTCTATTTTGTAGTTACCAGAAAACGAAGCGGCGCGTCCTTCTTGAGCGAAGAATGTCCCATCGGATTTGAGTTCACGATACCTCTCTTGATTTTTTTCGCTTACGTAAGTGCCAGAATTCGACATTTGATTGGCTTTGTCGCAGGCGACAAAACTCAGCGAGATAAAAATTAAGCAAAGTACCATTAGAGTTGTTCGAACAGTGTTGTGCATGTCTTCTCTCCTCCTTCTTAATTGGTTGATATGCGTTCATTGCTTCTATGACATTTTATTGCAAGCCGAACGAAAAAATCAGCCGGAGCGGAGCGATCGGCTGTATTGATTTTGTTATCAATTTTTATATTTCATATGCAGGCCGTCAGCAACTTGCGCCAGTTTCTTGTCAAGTGTCCAGATTGGCACGCCTGTTAATATGGCAGATGCAATCAGCTGGACATCCACATAACCTATGCCTTTTCCCATTAAGCGGTTATTCTCAATAAATGACAGGATTTCTTCGTGTTCGGCTTCAATGCTCATTGGTAGCAGTTGAAGAAATGAAAGAATAGCGGCTCTGTCTTTAAGATTCCCACAAGCCAGCTCCCCGACGATTAATGGGTGGCATAATACTCTTCCATCATTGAGCAAGTTTGCCAATTCAATACTTCCATCCCTTAAATGCGAAACCCAAACCGATGTGTCCACCAGAACCATTAGTTGTTATGCTCCTTTTCTTCTTGGTATTGTCTGAAGCTGCTTTTGAGTTCCACCCAGCTTTGCAAGCCTCCTTGCGCTTTCTCTGGCGATAAGTGCTTCTAAACCAAGCTTGACAAGTGCTGTTTTTTCTTTAATTCCAGTAATTTTTGTCGCCTTATCAATTAAAGCATCTTCGATATTCAGAGTTGTTCTCATATTATTACCTCATATAAATGTGATGCTTAAGCATGGCTATTCTATGCATATATGTCAAGGTCATTCTTTGATAACGGCGAGTTGAGCAAAATCACGGCGCGAGTGCGGATGCGCAACTCGCCGTACGGGCGCGCGCAGCGCGGCCGTACGAAAAGCTCACCGGGAGCAAGCCAGAGGCTTGCGATCCGGTGTAGCGACTGGTTGTGAGATTTAATTTTATATTAATGACATATTTCTAAAATTGCCTACCATCATTCTCTTGCTAATTTGCGTAACAATTGACGCTGAGCAGGATCTAGACTTTGTACTTTTTCAATATTCTCTTTGTGTTTGAGAAATTCATTAACGCCCTCACTCGTGAGTTTATATTCTCCACTACCGAGAAATATGATCCAATTTTTGTCACGCATATTTTGAAGCGTTTTTTGAATGGTTTCTTCCGTATGCTGGGGACGTTTCTTGTGGCCTTGCAAAATTAAAATATCATAAACGTCATCATAATTTTTTCTTAGTAATTTCTGTCGTGAAAACCTATGATCCTTTGTTGGGGAAATAATAGCACTAATTAAGTACCAAATGACAAACTCCCAATTCGATTTAACACCATATAATTTATCCATGATATCCTTTCTTGCTCACAACGCAAAGCTAAGCCGGAGCTGCCCAGCGGGCAGCGATCGGCTTGAGCGATTTGTTGGATGCTGATTTGTCCCTAATACTTTCCACTGTCAAGATCCAAAACATTGAAAGAAACAACGGCAATGGTGTTCATTATGTCAAAGGCCATATATCTGTGCTTCCGTTTTGACTCAATTTAAGCTGGAATATCCCCATTGGCTCAATCTTTTTTCGCTGGTTGTTCATTTCAGTCACTTTGTCTGCTGGTAGATTATAGAGGTAAATGTTTGCTAACCTGTTCTGATGAGGCGCTTGAAGCTGAAATCCTATAGATTGGACATCCCCATTGAATTCGAATGAGACATTCATGAACTTCTTTAAATATGCAACACATTCCTGATCTGAATATTCACCCAACATAATCACATTGCCAGTCGTTGCGAAGATACCTATTTTGTGAGAGAGCATTGTTCCTCCTTATTAAGTTTGCTATTGGCTTTATTTATTTTATAGCACATGTCCAAATACTAGCTATTTATTATACAACCATGCTTCGGCCTTAGTCATTGCTTCATTGGCGGACGATGCCTTGCCAACATGTGACCAGCCGGCGTAGGAAACATATACATCCCTACTCGACTGCTCCCACTTTACCTCAAAACTTTGTCCCTTGCCTGATTTGACTCTACCAATAACTGCTGCCGCCATAGAACCCCTCCTTTCTTATTGTAGTTATGTTTGTTTTTAATCATATAGCGCCTTATATCCGCCGCCATTATCATCCAACGGCGAGTTGAGCAAAAAACGATTTGTTCGACCGCGCGAATCAGCGCGTGGTCGGACTAATCGGGCGAGTGCGGATGCGCAACTCGCCGTACGGGCGCGCGCAGCGCGGCCGTACGGCCGCATAACCGGCTGGCAATGGAGCGCAGCGGAATTGCCAGTCCGAGTTGATGCGGTTGTTATGTGTTCTCTTCATTTTCTATCGTTCAGCAATTACTAACATTTCAAAGTCTTCGGTTGTCAATTTATCTTCACGGGAAAAGGCGCCGAGTTTGGCTCCAAAAATTTCAATTTTCGTAAACCCAAGTGTTTTCAACAACCACTTTATTTCAGATGGTACATAATACCTTTCATTGCATTCGAGTTCTTTTTCTGCTCCATTATCATCCACAATTTTTGTAATGTTATGATCCCTGAATGTCATTAAGTCAAAATTCTTGCTGTCGTATGTGGCATTGCCTTCGACAATTCCTTCAGCGTGGAAATCATTTATAGAGTGAAACAATGGAAACAACCCATTTAAAGTTGTAAAAATGAACTTTGACTTGTTCTTCAAAGATTTTGAAACATTTTTAAGAATTTCGAAATTCATTTCATCGGTTTCCATCAATGGGAAGCCTCCTTCACACATCATAATAGCCACATCAAATTGGTTTTTAAATGGCAAATTTCGCGCATCGTGCCTTAAAAAGTTTATTTGCAAACCGTTCTGTATTGCCTTTTCTCTCGCTTTTTGGAGTAAAGATTCAGACAAATCAATCCCTGTAATTGAATAACCTCTTTTTGATAACTCTATTGAATGACGGCCTGTACCGCATCCAATATCAATAATCTTTAACTCTTTATTGTAATTTATCTCTTTCTCAAGAAAATCACATTCGCCAATTGTTCCTTGTGTGAAGCATTCGTTGTCATATTTTTGGCCATAGTTTTCAAATAATGTTTCGTACCATTGTTTGTTATTCATTCTTTTTCCTCATACACATAACGGCGAGTTGAGCAAAATCACGGCGGGCTGGCATGCTTGCATGCCAAGGTCGACCGCGCGAATCAGCGCGTGGTCGGACTAATCGGGCGAGTGCGGATGCGCAACTCGCCGTACGGGCGCGCGCAGCGCGGCCGTACGAAAAGCTCACTGGGAGCCGGCTTTTTCGGCGATCCAGTGCAGCGCCGGGTTATGTAAGCTCTTTTCCAATGCAGTTCTCCACGGCTTTTGGCAATTCGGCGTATGTAACCGCCCTTGGACAAAGCCCTTCCAGCGACTTTAAAGTAATGGAATGTTGACTGCGTTTTCTAGCATCAAGAACCGTAGTCGGCAAAACGTAGAAACGCCACTGGCCAAGATTCAGAGGGTCGATTGTTGCTTTGTCCGTGTGGGCCAGGAGGGCAAATACGTATATGTCAGCCTGCCGTTTCGACTCATGAGATTGTATGTTGGTTTCTGCGTCCCAAGCACGTGTCTTTGGTGTTACGAACGCAATGGATGAGAGCTGTTTCTGGTGCCAGCTTTGGACATATGCCGCCGACTTGACTTCGATTTTGATTCCGGAAGGGGTCTCCAAATCAAATGCCGCCCAGCCGTCCCGCACTCCGCCTTCACCCAATCCCAATGCACGAGCCACGATATACTCGGCAACGATACCTCGCGTAGCGTTGTTTGCCAGGTCCGAAGTGGACCACCGCCAGAAACTTAAAAGGTCGAAACCGAGTGCTTCGCCGTTAAGGTGAAATGGTTCGGTTCCTTCCTTTCTCTTAATGGCCAAACGGATAACGGCGAGTTGAGCAAAATCACGGCGGGCTGGCATGCTTGCATGCCAAGGCCGACGGGATTTGCGCTCGAACGATTAGTTCGACCGCGCGAATCAGCGCGTGGTCGGACTAATCGGGCGAGTGCGGATGCGCAACTCGCCGTACGGGCGCGCGCAGCGCGGCCGTACAATTAATATACCAACTTGGGTTTTCCGACTTTCGGATTGAATATTACTCTTTTTGAAAAGGAATGCAAAGAAAAAAGTGGTTAAATATCGAGCAAAATGAACTATTGATACTTGGCTTTTTGTGGTATTAAGCCGCTTGAGCCAAGTTGATATATTATGGAAAATTTGTCCGACAGCAAGAAAAACGATGTTCTTCCGGAGTTTCAAACCTTTCTTTTAGAAAAGAAACTGGCGCCGGAAAAGAACGTCTTTTTTTATGCTTTATGGGCTAGCAAATATTTCACCTATGCCCGTAAAAAGCAAATAAGCTCCGATATATATCAGGAAAACGCTGTCCTTGAATTTATCGAATCCCTGAAAGCAGATCCCAATATGTCTGACTGGCAAATTCGTCAGGCGGGCGACGCCATCCGTTTATATTATTTTCATTATCGCGGTTTAAAACCTGATAATTTATCAACGATGAAAGCCCATGTTGCCATACCTGAACTGCTTGAGGAAACACGGCGGCTGATCCGCCTGAAGCATTATTCTTACAGCACGGAAAAAACGTATCTGCAATGGATCAAACGTTTTCTTGAATATTCGCGCCAAACGTCGAAGAAGGAAACTTCGGCAGAACTTGATGCCGCCGATTGCAAAAATTTTCTCAGTTATCTGGCACTTAAGGAAAAAGTATCCGCATCCACGCAGAATCAGGCGTTCAATGCCCTGCTTTTTCTTTTTCGCAACGTGCTTTGCAAAGATATCGGAAATCTTGCCGATACTGTCCGGGCAAAGCGCGGCCAGAAGCTGCCCGTTGTCTTTTCGGTGGATGAGGTCAAACGATTGCTGGCGTGTCTGAACGGCAGGGATTTGCTCATCGCCGGATTGCTCTATGGTTCAGGACTTCGACTGATGGAGCTCGCCCGCCTGAGAGTAAAAGATATAGACATGGATTTAAATACTGTTACCGTGCGCAGCGGCAAAGGCGACAAAGACAGAACAACCATCCTGCCGGCAGCGGTCAAAGAGCAGTTAAAGAATCATTTAACCGAAGTTATAAATTTGCATGAAAATGATCTTGCCCGAGGATATGGCGAAGTCCATCTTCCCGACGCTCTGAGCAGGAAATATCCCAACGCCGGTAAAGAACGGGCATGGCAATACGCTTTCCCGGCCAACAATCTCTCTGTTGATCCGCGTTCCGGAAACGTGCGCCGCCATCACATCAGCGATACGGCCATACAGGATATAATTAAAAAGGCAATCCGCAAGGCGGGTATTCCAAAGTTTGCAACCGTCCATACCCTTCGTCATAGTTTTGCCACGCATCTGCTGATGAACGGGGTCAATATCCGCGAGGTGCAGGAATTGCTCGGGCACAAGAATGTGGAAACGACGATGATTTATACCCATGTGATGAGAGATATGTCGCACGCGCCGCAAAGCCCGCTTGATACGCTGCTGACCGGGACAAAAAATCAGAGAGAGTGAAGGCGTTTATCGATTCGGGTAACTGAAATTGATATTGGCGCTGGGGCATAAACTTTGCTAATAAAACTCGGAAAGTGTTCATATCCATTTTAAAAGAATTGAGCAAACATGATCGCAATTATCGAATATAATGCCGGAAACATTACCAGTGTGGCGAGGGCGCTGCATGCTATCGGCCAGGATTTTGTCATTACGGATGATACAAAAATGCTCAATGCCGCATCCCATGCTATTTTTCCGGGGGTCGGTGCGGCGGGCGAGGCGATGGCTTACCTCAAGGGCAAAAAGCTGGATACCTGGCTAAAATATTGTTTTCAATCAGGAAAACCGATTCTAGGCATTTGTCTGGGCACACAGATTATCCTGAATCAATCCGAAGAAAACGACACGTACAGCATTGGTCTGGTCGCAGGTGTGACGAAGCGATTTCCCGAAAATCTTCAGGCGGCAGGCAAGGCTTTGAAGATTCCCCACATGGGCTGGAACAGTGTCACACTCAAGCATCATCATCCGGTGTTTGCGGGTGTTGATCCTGCGGCGGAATATTACTTTGTCCATTCCTATTATCCGTCGCCCGAAGATGACGAGGCGGTTTTGGGTACGACGGATTACGGCATGACTTTTTGTTCGGTGCTGGCGGTAAGAAACCTGATTGCCATGCAGTTCCATCCTGAAAAAAGCGGCCGGCCGGGTCTGCAAATTCTGAAAAATTTCTGCGCTTGGAGGGGAAAATGATTTCGAAACGAATAATTCCCTGCCTGGATGTGCGCGACGGCAAACTGACCAAAGGCATTAAATTTAAAGGCAATGTCGATATCGGCGATCCGGTGGAAGCGGCCCGCGAATACTACGAGCAGGGCGCGGATGAAATTGTCTTCTATGACATCACGGCTTCATCCGATAAGCGCGATATCATGATTGATGTTGTGCGGCGAGTGGCCGAAACCATCTTTATTCCCTTTTCCGTGGGCGGCGGCATCCGCAATCTGGAAGACATGCGCAAAGTTATTCTGGCCGGAGCGGAAAAAGTCAGTGTGAATTCGGCGGCGGTGCTCAAACCCGGGATCATCTCCCAAGGCGCAAGAGCGTTCGGAAGTCAGTGCGTTGTTCTGGGGATGGATGTGAAAAAAGTTGAAGTTTCCGGACAAACCCCCTCAGGCTACGAAATCGTCATTGAAGGTGGAAGGAAGCACACCGGCATCGACGCGCTGTGGTGGGCCAGAGAGGCAGAGAACTTGGGTGCGGGAGAAATTTGTCTCAATTCCATTGATGCCGACGGGATGCAGGATGGTTACGAGATTAATTTAACTGCGCTTATTTCGGAAAACGTGCATATTCCGGTGATTGCCTCCGGCGGCGCGGGCAAGCCCGAGCATCTGGCGGCTGTCTTGACAACAGGCAAAGCTGATGCGGCGCTGATCGCCTCGATGGTGCATTACCGCAATTATACAATTTTGCAGATTAAAAATTACCTGAGCGATCAAAATATTCAGACACGAATGCTCTGGTAGGACCAATTATTATACTTGACGAAAATCCATTTGTATTCTTATTAACAAGTGATTAAATTGGTTTAAATTGTTGCAAACCATTAAAGTGGTATATTTAGAAAGTCAGGAGGCGTATAAAAAGTGGATGCAAAAAGATATGAATTAAATGTCCAGCTGGCGCAAATGCTGAAAGGCGGTGTCATCATGGATGTCACCAATGTGGAACAGGCCAAATTAGCGGAAGAAGCGGGAGCTGTGGCCGTAATGGCGCTGGAACGGGTGCCGTCGGATATCCGCAAGGACGGCGGCGTCGCCAGAATGTCCGACCCGGCGATGATTGCCGAAATCAAGAAGGCCGTATCGATTCCGGTGATGGCCAAGGCCAGAATCGGTCATTTTGTAGAAGCACAACTGCTGGAAGCCCTGCGAATAGACTACATTGATGAAAGCGAAGTCCTGACGCCGGCCGATGAAGAATGCCATATTGATAAGACAAAATTCTCGATTCCTTTTGTGTGCGGCGCACGCAACCTGGGCGAAGCGCTAAGAAGAATTGGCGAAGGTGCGGCGATGATCCGCACCAAAGGCGAAGCAGGCACGGGAAATGTTGTCGAGGCCGTCCGTCATATGAGAACCATGAACCGTGAAATTCGTCAACTGGCGCTAATGCCTGTGGAAGAAGTGACCGGATTTGCTAAAAATAACGGTCTGCCTTACGAACTGGCCCTGAAAGTCAAAGAGTTGGGACGCTTGCCGGTGGTCAATTTTGCCGCAGGCGGTATTGCAACACCCGCCGACGCGGCGTTGATGATGCAGCTTGGTTGCGATGGCGTATTTGTGGGTTCCGGCATTTTTAAGTCTGCCGATCCGGCCCTGCGTGCCAGAGCGATCGTCAAAGCAACCGCTTATTTCAATGATCCGCAAAAAGTACTGGAAGCATCCATAGGTCTGGGTGAGGCTATGCCGGGCTTGGAGATCGGACAGATTCCGCCGGAACAGATTCTTGCCAAGCGAGGCTGGTAAAAATTGTATGTCCGTGCATTTAGTCAGACATAAGCCGGATTTAATAGGCGTTCTGGATCTGCAAGGCGGCGTCCATGAGCACCTGGAGCATCTGGAAAGGCTGGGCCTTCCCTATAAGCGAGTCAAGCAGGCAGAGGATTTTACCAATCTGGCTGGACTGATCATTCCCGGCGGCGAAAGCACTTGTCTGGCCAGGCTGCTGAATATTTTCGAACTGAAAGAC
Source organism: Syntrophaceae bacterium (assembly GCA_009773315.1). Classification (GTDB taxonomy): domain Bacteria; phylum Desulfobacterota; class Syntrophia; order Syntrophales; family Smithellaceae; genus UBA8904. The sequence goes on along the minus strand of WRPE01000069.1, from coordinate 1,647 downwards.
GTCATGCTTCAACATCACCGCCGGGGCATGAAAATCTGGGGCACCTGCGCGGGCGCCATTTTGCTGGCCGATAAAGTGCTCGGCGAAAAAGCCTGTCTGGGCCTCATCGATATGGAAATCGAACGTAACGGCTTCGGCAGTCAACTCGACAGTTTCAAAAGCGAAGCCGTTATCAAAACTGTGTCTAATGATCCGATTCCTTTAACGTTTATCCGCGCGCCGAAAATTATTCATGCAGGAAAAGATGTTCATGTTCTGCTTCGAATTGACGATTATATCGCTGCGGCGGAAAATGACAGTATCTTAGTTACTGTTTTTCATCCGGAATTAACTGGTTGTCTGGCGCTCCACCGGTATTTTGCTTTGAAGTGCGGACTGAATCCGGCAACGGAAAATCTTTCAGCCGTCCATAAAAACTGGGAGAATTCGAGCTGGATGAAGCTGGCGCGCATTGCTTCGTAACTGATTTTATTAATGAATTGCGAATTATCCGGCCCTAATATAAGTAAACCTGAACCCCGAAAACAGTTTTTTAATTATACGATATTCACATGCCTTTTATTTCCATCATTGAAAATACTTTTTTTGCCAACGGTCGCTACTGGGGCAACCTCAACTCCTCTTTTTACAGCAGGGGTTCAATACGGGCCATGAAGACGGGTATTGAATCCGCCGATCTCAACATGGCATGGAATGAAAAACCCCTGATGCCGGATGACAGCAAAGCGATTCAGAATATCAAAAAAGATTTTCAGCAAGCTGGTTTACCGTTCTGGTGGTGGGTGTTTCCGAGTTCAAAATCGCCAGCCACGATCGATATGTTGGAGGCGGAAAGTTTTTCATTTGTCGAGAGTATTCCGTCCATGCTTGCGGATTTGACCGGGCTTTCCGATGAAGAAACCTGTGATGCGGATGTCTCCATCATTCGCGTGAAAAATAAAGAAGAACTGAATCTGTGGGAAGAAGTTTCTTTTACCGGCTTTGATTTTCCGTATAAAACCAAAGAACGGTATCATCGGTTCTTGAGCACATTCAATCTCAGTGCCGAATCAAAGCAGAAGTTCTTTCTGGCCTGCCTCAACGGAATACCGGCAGCGACCTCGTTATTATTTCTGAACGGAAATGCCGGCGGTATCTATTTTATCACGACGTTGGCGGAGCAGAGGAAAAAGGGCATCGGCCTGGAATTAACAACAGCAACCATGCGTTTCGCCAAAATTGCCGGAGCCCGCTTTGCCGCACTGCAATCATCGTCCGACGGCTTACATGTTTACCAGCAGGCCGGATTTAAGGAATATTGCCGTGTGGACGTGTATGGTCTGAACGTCGCATAATTTTCAAGAAAACGTTAATATATTTAATCATTGCTGTCCAAATTCCTAAAATTGCAATTTCGTTTGCGGTTGCATATCCAGTAAGGGCGGTCCTTCAAAAGGATCGTTGAGCCATTTCCAGAGATCCCGATGAACAAAGAGATTCATCCGAAGAATGGCAACCAGATTGGAAAGGGACCATCCGAATGATGCTTTCAACTGCAGGTAACGAAGGAAATGAAGTTTCACGGCGCCTTTGGCGCGCCGATATCTGGCCCAGTCATACATGGACAAGCAGACATCCATGATGGTCGAGTCCAGGCTCACCAGCTTA
>WRPE01000016.1 GCA_009773315.1 Syntrophaceae bacterium | reverse complement strand
CTTCTGCTGTTCCGGCGTCAGCTTGTCCCAGGTCTTTTTAGACAGGCACATTTGCATCCCGGAGTAGATCTGATTGGCCTTGGTGGCATACTTTTGAAACGTGTGCATGCCGAAGTCATAGGTGATGATGGCGCCGTTGTCCTGACCATCGACGGTCCCCTGCTGCAGGGCCGTGGTCAGTTCGGTAACGGCCATGGGGGTGGGAAGTACGCCCATGGTTTTATAGAAATCGATATACATGGGCACTTCCGGCACTCTCAGCTTCAGGCCCTTTAAGTCCTCACCCTTGGTGATGGGGCGTTTGGAATTGGTCAGGCCGCGGTAATCGTTTTCACCGATGGCAAGAACCTTGACGCCTTTGCCGTCCAAATGGTTAATGACGTACTGGCCAATCCAGCCATGGCGGTACTTGGCATCCACTTCGGTGTAGTTCTTAAACAGGTAGGGCAGATTGACAAATCCCAACTCGGGAAACACGGCTGCCACACCGATGTCGGAACTCCAGGTCATATCGAGATCGCCGCGTACGACGGCTTCCACCATCTGGCGTTCTCCGCCCATGACGCCGCCGCCGTGGTAAGTGATCTTTATAGCGCCATTGGTCTTGGACTCTATTTCCTGCTTGAATGTTTTGACGACCACCGAATAGGAATGGGTGGGAGATACGGTGGCGGCGACACGAATGGTCATGGCGGCGCCGGCGTCTCTCGGCCCGGTCCCGGCGATGGTGACAGCAAAGGCGAACATCAAAATGATCATCAATACTTTCATAATCTTAGTCTTCAAAATACGGCCCTCCTCTTCATTTCTACTTAAATTAATGGTTTGGCAGCATGGCTGATCATGGAGAGTGCGATATCCCCTGCCCTTGCCGCGACGCGACTCTTCCCCGTGTATATGCGGGAGAGCCAATATTTACGCAACCGATGAAACACAATCCATGACAACAGCCTATGCTTCTTCATGATACAGGGTTCCATGCGGTATCCGCCGGTTCACTCACAAAGAAACTCACAAAGAAGTTGAGCAATCAGCAAAAGTATGGAAAAAAGCTAAGCCAAGCGGGCGTAAAAGGCAATACGAAATATATATTACATTTATTGGATACTAAATGTAATATTCTACAGATAATGGGTGAAATAAGATTTCAGGTTGGCTTTCTGATTATTCAGTCCCACCTTGTTTCTCAACCGATACCGGTGAATATCGACGGCGCTCTTGGATACATTCATGATATCGGCGATCTCCTTGCTGGTTTTACCTTCCCTGATAAAGTTGGCAATCTGAACTTCTTTGGGCGTAAGGTTCATATACTTGGAAGACAATTTACGGGAAAATGGGGAGATGATGTCTTTCAGGTTTAACTCCAGGATATCGGCATAGACCAGCGCTTTCGCGTCCATCCTGCTTTTTTTGATTTTTTCCACATAAGGCAGAACGAATTCCTTCACATTGGAAAGCACCTTTTCTTCGAGTTCTTCCCGGTCCTGCTCGCGTTGCTTCAGCAGGACTCTCAATGTCGTGTTCAATTCCTCCAGATTGCGGGATTTGTTCTGTAATTCCTGTTCCGCTTCTTTCCATATTGTGATATCCAGAGAGGAGTTGACGCTCTTTTTCGTTCCCGGAATCATATCTACGGTGAGGAAAATGTGTCTGATTCTCCCCTCACTGTCAATTAAGTCATGTTCGAAATTTCTTGGTCCGAAACTTGGGTCAAGCCGCCTGAGACGATGGGTCTCTTTCATCCTCGGAAGCTCGTACGCCGGGATATAATCCGGCCACTTTTTCTTCCCTTCCCACTCTTCTCTTCGGTATCCCGTCATTCTTTCAAATTCGGAATTGAGGAGTGAGACCGTCATATCATCCTCGACAATGATGGTTGCCGTCCCCGTTGTTTCAAAGATGGCCCGATAGAAATTCTCGGATTCCTGCAATTTATTTTCGACGAGTTTTCTCTTCGTAATATTCGTTAAATTTCCCAATACCGCCGGTTTTCCTTTAAACAGAGTAGAGGTGACCGTCTCCATCACCCAACAAATATCCCCCTGCTTCGTGACAATCCTGAATTCATAAGGAGAAAAATGTTTGCCGCTGAGCATATCCTCTGCATTTCTCTTTACGTTATCCATGTCTTCGGGGAAGATCATACTATCGGAATTTTTCCCAATCAGTTCCTTCAAACTAAAACCTGTAAATGACGCTGCAAGGGGACTGACGGCCTGAAAAATTCCATTCTGCGAGATATAAATGCCCGCCAGAGAACTTTCCCATATCGTTTTATAAATATGTGCATTCTCCCCGATTGAGTGTTTCAGCTCTTCCCCCTGACGGCTTTCTTCTTCGAGAGAGAAATTGCCTTTATTTCCTTTGAAGTTCTGAACGGAACCGGTCTTCTCTGCCGTGGCCCGGACATTGCTACTTTCTCCGGTGGAAATATTCAGCAGATTCTTTCCGGCAAACCGGGAGAGGGATCGGATGATGGTCTCTATACTACCGTTTGCCTGAAGTTCGTCCATTCGGCCGATAGTGGCGACAACCCGCTGGCTGATTTTTTTATTGTCCCGCCGGTTTTCGACGAGTTGGAGGTATTCGTTGCGGCCTGACTTTTTGATTCGTGCAAACATAAAGGTCTCCTTAAAGGACACTCAATATTTTCACAATATTCATTAATATGTCAAGCATTATATCCTTTAAAAATGGCACTACTCTTCAACGATCTGAGTAGGACCGATCTTCTTTGCCTTGACCTGGTATGTTTAATGATGGAACAGGCGCAAGCCGCAAAACGCCATGGCGATAGCGTATTTATCGCAGGTGTCAATCACCTGCTGGTCGCGGATGGAACCACCGGCTTGGACAATGGCGGTCACGCCGCTGCGGTGCGCGCGCTCAATGTTGTCGCCGAAGGGAAAGAACGCGTCGCTGCCGAGGGCAACACCGGTAACCCTGGCAAGCCATGCCTTCTTCTCGGCCGCAGTCAGTGGCTCGGGCTTACGAGTGAATGTTTCAGCCCATACGTCCTCGCCGATGGCATCTTCCGGGGTATCGCCCAGGTAAACGTCGGTGGCATTGTCTCGGTTGGGTTTGGAAACATCGTCGCGGAAGGGCAGATCCAGCACCTTGGGCATATGGCGCAGCTGCCAGTTGTCGGCCTTCTGGCCGGCCAGGCGGGTGCAGTGGATGCGGCTCTGCTGGCCTGCGCCCACGCCTATGACCTGGCCGTCCTGCACGTAGCAGACGCTGTTTGATTGCGTGTATTTCAGGGTAATCAAAGCGAGCACCATGTCGCGCTTCTGCGCGTCCGTCAGGGTTTTATTCTTAGTCACCATGTTTTCCAGCATGCGGTTGTCGATCTTCAGGTCGTTGCGGCCCTGCTCAAAAGTGATACCGAACACCTGCTTGTGCTCCAGGGAAACGGGCACATAGTTGGTGTCAATGGAGACCACGTTATAGTTGCCACTCTTCTTGGACTTCAGAATTTCCAGAGCTTCCGGCTCATAGCCCGGGGCAATGATACCGTCGGTGACCTCGGACTTGATGATTTTCGCTGTGGGCACGTCGCACACGTCGGAAAGCGCAATCCAGTCGCCGAAGCTGCTCATGCGATCGGCGCCGCGGGCGCGCGCGTAGGCACAGGCCAGCGCAGAGAGTTGTATGCCGGGACCGATGTGATACATCTTGCGCAGGACGTCGTCTAAAGGAAAGCCCAGAGCAGCGCCGGCGGGAGAGACATGTTTAAAGGAAGCCGCTGCAACCATGCCGGTATTCTCTTTGAGCTCTTTTACCAGTTGCCAGCTGTTTAAGGCGTCCAAAAAGTTGATGTAGCCGGGCTTGCCGTTTAACACGACAACCGGCAGATTGCCACCGTCCGCCATAAAGATCCGGGAAGGCTTCTGGTTGGGGTTGCAGCCGTATTTCAGTGCTATTTCGTTCATTCCTTATTCCTCCACCGTTTTATATTTGTTGATGATGACGTCTTCGTAGCCTCCGGTCTTAAGATCGATGGCGCGCACAAATAGACTCACTTTATTGTCCTCGTTCAGGGCTTCCCACAATTTGCCTGCATATTCATTGGGATTTTCCTCATCGATGGTGACACGAATAGGCTCACCCGCAAAACTGGGAATCGGGTTGCCGTTGCACTTGTAGGTACTGATAAAGTGGCCAATGCCTGCCAGGGGTTTTGAATATTCGAAGGTAAAGCGCTGCACACTCTTCTCATCGCCATTATCGCTCTTCAAAATACTTAGCTTGTAAGCGCCTGCGCGCATATCCACCACGGCGGAAATGCGGGGCGTCCAGTTGGGACCGTCGTCCTCAAAGGTGCGGGTCGAGAGCGCGGCTTCAAAGCTGTGACCTGGAAAATCGTTGCGGGCCATAAAACTCCGGATGGTGTCGGTCTGGTCGCCGTTGGTCACAATCGTCGTGTTGTTCAGAGTCAGCACGGGGTTGTAAATAATCAAGTGCGGGTCCGTCATTTTGGAAGGGTCGGCAGCCAGGGTGCGGATGCCGCCTTCAATGCGGTCAAACACGCGGTTACGGCTGTTGACGCTGCGGCCCATGATAAAGTAGGCAATCATGGCTTTGTTTCCGCTAGGTTCTTTCCCGATGCATATGCCGCGGCCCGGATACTCGTTGCCGGCCAGATATTCGTATAAGTTCTCTTCCATTTTTTACTTCTCTCCTTGTGATGGATAAGGCATCAATTTTTTTGTTGCGGGAGTATATGAAGAGAAGATTCATATGTCAACTGGATTTGGACGGGACTGTGAATTTGGGTGAAATATTAATTTTATCGGGGCAGATGAGATAAACTTTAAAGATTGTCGGCTGATATTTCAAAGCAAAAACCATCTTGCAAAGTACGATCCAATGCGTTAAGGACGGAAAAAATTATTAAGCAATAACATATACGGGTGAAAATAAGGAGCTTGCATGAAAGCAAAAAGCGCCAAAAAGAGTGTGTTGGTCAGCGTGGTCATGGGCAGCGACTCGGATTTGCCAATCATGACCGAAGCGGCAAAAATTCTGGAAAAGTTCGGCATCGGCTATGAGCTGATGCTGACATCGGCGCATCGTACACCGGAACGGACAACCAAATTTACCAAAGCGGCCGCCTCGCGTGGCGTGAAAGTCATCATTGTGGGCGCGGGCGCAGCCGCACATCTGGCCGGTGTGATTGCTTCGCAAACACTTTTACCGGTGATCGGCGTTCCTATTGACGCCACATCTCTGCATGGCCTTGACGCTTTACTCTCCACGGTCCAGATGCCGGGAGGCATTCCCGTGGCGACGATGGCCATCGGCAAAGCCGGGGCGAAAAACGCCGCCCTTTTTGCCATACGTTTTCTGGCGCTGGAGGATAAAGCCTTGAATGCCAAACTCGCCGCTTATGTAGCGAAAATGGCCAAAGACGTGGAGAAAAAACAGGATACTCTTTCATGCCTCAAATCCTGAAAGTCAGCGCGGATCATTCGGAAGAATACGTTATAACCAGCGCCGCCGCGATCGTTTCCCGCGGCGGCGTTATTGCTTATCCCACCGAAACCATTTACGGCCTGGGCGTGGATGCCACAAACGACCAAGCCATCCGCAGGATTTTCGAAATCAAAGGCCGGAATTTTAACAACCCCATCTCCGTAATCATCGGCAATGCCCAAGACGTTTAAGCACTAGTTCGTAAAATCACCGACACCGCCCGAAAGTTGATGGACGCTTTCTGGCCGGGTCCGCTCACCATCGTTTTTGAATCCGCCGATTCCGTATCACCGCTCCTCACGGCCAACACCGGCAAGATCGGCATTCGGCTGTCCAGCCATAACGCCGCCCGTAAAATCGCTAAAGCGACAAGGAAACCTCTGACCGCAACCAGCGCGAATCTGTCCGGCGCATCGGAATGCATGGATGCGGATCAGGTCATCCAGCAAATCGGCGACAAAATCGATGCCGTGGTTGATCTGGAGAAAACAAGCAGTCTGCTTGCTTCCACGATTATTGATGCCTCTTGCGAACCTGCTGAAATCTTGAGACCGGGCGTTATTTCCAGAGAAATCATTCAGAAGTATATCCATTTAAAATAGAACAAAGCTTTCTCTTTTAATCCAAAATCTTATGAATATGCCTGTACAGCTTTAGTGCCGTTTTAGTTGACATACAAGTCCGGAATGCCTATACTACTTCCACGAAAAACAAGAAGGTTTGTTCTCCATGATATTTGCGAAAAATTAATTTAAAGTGAGCAGAACAATGAAACTTAAACAATCCTTGAGGAATATATTCCATCCCGGACAGCCGTCCAGGCGAAAGGGCGCGCCCCTTGGGCGCGTCATGTGGTTATCCGTATTGCTTCTTTTCGCAAGTACGTCCGCGATGGCCGCATCTGATAGTGAAATCGCAAGAAAGTATATGGAGGAGTACCCTGCGGTCCATAAGACCGTAGCGAAAGAATCCGACAGCGAAATCGCCCGGAAGTACATGGCCGAGCATCCGCTGCCTGTCGTAGAAAAGCCCGTTATCGCCGCACCTGACGGTGATGTTGCCAGGGTCAAGACCTTCACAGGAACAGCATCGATTGTGAGGGCAAATAAAGTAATTCCCGTAAACAAGGATGCGAAGCTCTATCAGGGCGACGCCTTAAGGACCGGCAAGGACGGATCGCTTGGTATCATTTTCCGGGACAACACCCTCCTGTCGCTCGGTCCAAATAGCGCCGTGATCATTGAGGAATTTCTCTTCTCTCCGGCCCAGGGAAAGCTTTCCATTGTGACCAGGATGCTCAAAGGCACGGCGGCCTATCTTTCCGGTGTGATTGCGAAACTCTCCCCTAAGTCGGTGCGGTTTCTCACCCCCGTGGGCAATGTGGGTTTTCGCGGGACAAAGTTCCTCGTAAGAATTGATGGAGAGGAACCATCCGGTACAAAACCCCTCCTGAGGGGTGATGCGGAGGAAAAGCCATGAAATCAAAAGAGATTTTCATCATCACCATTTTGATGATGCTTTTCCTCACGGCCTGTTCCGCACCGAAGAAAAACCTCTTCGTCCTGGTGCCCGACCCGGACGGCAAAACAGGTCAAATCACGGTCGAAAATCAAGGGGGAACCATTTTGATTGACAAACCGTGGCATGTGTCGGAGGTCAAAGATCCGGCAACGCCGCCGGCGCCGTCCCGGCTGATGGAAGAAAAAGAGATTCAAAATATTTTCGGAGCAGCCCTATCGGCGCAGCCGTTACAGCCGGTCACGTATATCCTCAACTTCAAAACCGGCGGTGCGGATTTGACGGAAGAGTCCGAAAAAAAGCTGCCGGAGATACTCGCAACCGTAACCAACAGAAAATCATCCGATATCAGTGTCGTCGGACACTCCGACACCGTGGGCACAAAAGAGATAAACTATAATATTTCCTTCAAGCGGGCGCAACGGGTAAAAGAGATCCTTATTGGAATGGGCGCTGATCCCATTCTCATTTCGACCGATTCACACGGGGAAGACAATCTGCTTGTCAAAACCCCTGACGAGGTTGCCGAACCGAAAAATCGCCGGGTCGAGGTGACGATACGATAGCTCTGAGGAGACCACGCTGTTGACGATTCCCGCAACCTGGAAAACGATCCTCCACAGACCCGAAAAGGGCCGTCCCGCCATCGCAATCGCGAGCGCCCTTTTCACCATCCTGCTGGCCCTGCTCTATTTGTATCAGCCCGTTTTTTTTCGCTTCCTGGACGGTAAATCCTACGATACAATCCTGATATCCGTCCCGCCGGATACGGCCGGGACGTCCGATACACCCGCCATCATCGACATTGATGAAAAAAGTCTGGCCAAATACGGCCAATGGCCATGGCCCCGGTATCGTGTCGCCCTGCTGCTGGACAGACTGATTGCGTTGGGGCCCGCAAGCATTGGTCTCGACACGGTATTCGCCGAACCGGACCGGACCTCTTTTGCGGTCCTACAGAAGGAGATCTATCGCGATCTCAACATCACCGTGCCGACGGAACATGTGCCGCTTGCGCTGATGGACAATGACAAGACCCTTGCCGCAACCCTTACACGGGGCCCTTGCGTATTGGGATACAAGTTTACCTTTCCCGAACAAAAATTCTCTTCCAACGACTGCCTTCTGCATCCTCTAAACGTTGCGGTCATCAGGAATGACGCTGCGGAAACGAGCAGGGGCCATGCTCTCTTCCAGGCTCATGATGTAATCTGCAACCTCCGCCCCCTTGCAGAAAATGCGGTTTCTTCTGGATTCTTCAACGTGATCCCCGATGATGACGGCGTTTTAAGGCGTGTTCCGCTGCTCATTGAGTACAACGGAAAAACCTACCCCAGCCTCGCCCTGGCAACACTGATCCAGGCAAAGGGGGCCAAACAGGCCTATCTAAAAATCACCTCCGGCGGCGTTGAATCCCTCAGCCTGAATAATACGGTTGTCCCTTTGGACGCCAAAGGCAATCTGCTGATCCATTACCGGGGCAAAGGCAAGACATTTCAATATTTTTCGGCGGCAGACATTCTTGAAGGGAGAGTAAAGAAAGATCAGATACAGGGGCGAATCGTTCTTCTCGGAACATCAGCGGCAGGAATTACGGATTTTCACGCGACTCCTTTCGATACCGTCTTTCCCGGTGTTGAAGTCCATGCCACCGTGATCGACAACATCCTCAAAAAAGACTTTTTCTCCCGACCCAGTTGGATTCCCGGGTTGGAGCTGATGCTGGTCATCACCGCAGGACTATTCTCCGCCCTCCTGCTCCTCCGGACAGACGCCCTCTGGAGTCTTTTTTTTCTCGGTCTCGGCGCTGTAGGTCTCTGGCAGGGTTCTCGGTGGGCACTCCATGATCTGGGCATCTTCATCTCCCCGGTCGTCCCCCTTATTGCCCTGGGAAGCAATTTTTCCTTTGTTACATTGCTTAAGTACTGGCGCGAAGAGCGGGAAAAAAGGGCGCGAGCCAAAGAACTGATGCTCACCCAGGACTTCACAATCCGGTGCCTCGCTTCCTTGACCGAATGCAGAGACAGTGAGACCGGCGGACACATCCTCCGCACCCAGCGCTATGTTGCCGCCATATGCGGTCAACTGGCAGATCATCCCAAGTACAGCGCCGCCCTGGACAGCGAGACGATCGAACACCTCTACAAATCTTCAACCCTTCATGATATCGGCAAGGTAGGCGTGCCGGACCATATTCTCCTCAAACCCGGCAAACTGACCCCGGAAGAATTTGAAGAGATGAAAAAACACACCACATACGGCCGCGATGCAATTCAGCGAGCGGAAGAGAAATTCGGGACCGGCAAAAACAGTGAATTTCTCCGGCTTGCCAAAGAGATTGCCTATACCCATCATGAGAAATGGGACGGCACCGGGTACCCGAAAAAGCTAAAAGGGGAGGACATCCCCCTTCCCGGAAGAATCATGGCTCTGGCAGATGTTTATGATGCCCTGATCTGCCAGCGCGTATATAAACCTCCCTTCACCCATGAAGAGTCCATCGCCCTGATTGTTCAATTGAAGGGTGTGCTCTTTGATCCTGATGTGGTGGTTGCGTTTCTCGAAGTTCAGGAAGAGTTCCGGAATATCTCGATCGAACTGGCGGACAGCGAAGGGCATCACGAGATAGTTTGATGTCTGCACCTCTATCCAAACAAGTCCCGCCTGCATAAGCTTGTCTTTAAGGATGGGTGTTTCCAAAGGGGCTGTTCATCACTTCCCGACTTAGATTGTATTTAAATTTCTTTTGACATACACGTCTCACTGTCTTATGCTGCCTTCATGAAAATCAGAATTATTTTTATCGGCTTGTTATTGGTCATTGCTTTTTTCATTTTGTCGGGCTGCCAACAAAAGCGCAGTGCTGTTGTGATTGACCACAAGGAATATCAAAAAGATTATACTCGTCCATTGCCGCCAGGCGAACTGGCACTCCGAAAAATCACTGATCCCAGCCAGATTCCCGACTATACACAGGCTTTCTCTGATCTGGACGGACTGCTTGCAGCCATTAACAATAGTCTGAACTTCATGGCCAAACCATCGAGCAAAAAGTACTATCCTTATGGCAACATCACCCATGAACATGCGGTAAGAAGCTTACAGGAACTGAAAATACTTGTTGCTTCGGGGTTATCGCCCAGGCAGTTGAACAAGGTTTTGCAGGAAAGATTCGATACGTATATTTCGGTCGGCTGCGATAATCAGGGAACGGTATTATTTACAGGATACTATACGCCGATTCTTGATGGTTCGCTCACACGCACAGACCGTTTCAAGTATCCTTTATACAAGTCGCCTGATGGTTTGATAAAAGGTCCTGACGGGACGATTCTGGGCCAAAAGGGACCCGACGGCCGGATCCGAAAATACCCAAGCAGGCAGGATTTACAAAATTCCAATATCCTTGCCGGTAATGAGCTTCTATGGCTGGACAACGCGTTTGAGGTTTACATCGTGCATGTGCAGGGTTCGGCCAAAATTCGGATGCCGGGCGGACAGATCGATACGATCGGCTATGACGCTCATAATGGCTGGGAGTACGAAAGTATCGTGCATAAAATGATAGCGGATGGAAAGCTTGCCTCAAAAAATATCAATCTTAAAGCCATGATTGATTATTTTCAGGCCCATCCTGATGAAGTCGATCTGTATATTAACAAGAATCCCCGATTTGTTTTCTTCAGGTTCGAAAAAGGCGACCCCAAAGGTTCTATTAACGAGCCGGTCACGCCATTTAGAACGATTGCAACGGATAAGAGTATTTATCCCAGGGCGATGTTTACCTTTGCCGCGGTTGATCTGGAAAGGCCCGTAGGATTTGCTTTGGATCAGGATACAGGAGGCGCTATCCGGGCCGCGGGCAGATGCGATGTGTATATGGGCGTTGGCGACCGTGCTGGCGAACTTGCCGGCGGAACATACCGAGAAGGGCGGCTTTATTATCTGTTCATCAAACCTGATGCTGATCAGACTGCAGGAACTGACGGACAGGGAGACACAACATTACTTAAAACCAAAGGGAATTAGCTGGTAATTCCAATTCTCAATCGCGATTCTGAAGTAAACAGTTCAATGCCTTCCAGCAAATAAGCTTTTACATGGACACTTTATCGGATTAATAGGGCGCTTGTCTCAATATTCGATTCTGTCTCGCGGCTAGTAACGGCAAGACATCTTAATTATTCAAATATAATGCTGTGGACTTCAGCTTTCCGAACAGGGACTGAAATGATTTTCCCATTGATCAGCCTTACTTTCATCTGTCCATCGGAATCCGTTTTTCCATCTTGAACCACTTCGACCACTTTATATCGGGTCTCTGTCAACCATAGATTCCGTTTGCCTTTATAGCCCATATCGATTTTAACGATTCCATGAGAGTTGATGCCACCAAGTATTGTTTGTCCATTGGTCATTTCAAAACTTAAGACTGCAAGCTTAGTTCCTCCCCCTGTCATATAGGCCTGCCCGGGAACGGGAGAAATTCTCTTGATGTCCCTTAAAGGCAACTTGAAATATGAGCCGGACTTATCAATGCATGATATTTCGGGAGCATTTTCGTAATTAGCAATAACACCTACAATCTCCGTGCCGTCCTTTTCGATTGCGCGCACATTGACCCCGGGCTCAAAACCGGCGGCAAAAACATGAACGACAAGGATGAAAATGAAAATAACGGATAAACACATTTTTTTGATCATATAATTCTCCTTTCATTTCTTAAATTAAATTAAAGACCGCGCAGATGATCCGGCCGGAGCAGTCTTTCATCCCGACCGGCCAGAACTTTATCCACCAGAGCGATCATTTTTTGTTTATCTTTTTGAAGTGTGCCGGTAATGGGTAGATAATTTGAAGCATGAGTGCCGACAAATTTCAGATTGTCCATGGTTATATTTTCAAAAATCTGTTTCATCTCGGCCAGAGTTTCAAAAGGATCCAGCAACTGAAATTCACCTTTCTGTACCTGACGGTAGAGAACCGTGCCCGGCACAGGCGTGACGGTCAGGGCAGCCAGATACTGGGGTTTTATCTCATTACAGATTTTGGCTGTGGCGAGCGCGTGAAGAACGGAGGCCCCGCCCGGGCCAGCCAGGCCCAGCAGAACCATGACGGATAAATTAATATCGGCTTCTACCAGCCGTCGGCCGGCCTGAAGCATCTTATCATACCCAACGCCTTTTTTTATTTTCCTGAGCAGATCGTCATCGCCGGTTTCCACACCGATATAGGCTTTTGTCAAACCGGCTCTCCTTAGCGCGCGCAATTCCTCTTTTGATTTCGTTAAAGTGCTTTGCGGACCCACATAGCTGCCGATATGGCGCAGCGAAGGGAAAGTCGAATAAAGCGTATCGATAATTGTAAGCAGTGTCTCCGTCTCGATGGCAATCGCATCACCGTCGCATAGGAATACTTTTTCCACATCGCCGTAGTAATCCTTGGCCATGCGGATATCTTCCAGAATCTCGGCAGTCTCACGCACGCGATACTTCGCGTCTTTATACATGCCGCAAAATGTGCATTGATTGTGGGAACAACCGATAGTGCACTGAAGCAGGTAGCTCGCGGCCTCGCTGAAGGGCCGGAAAATATTACCTTCGTATCTCATCTTTTAAAGCAACCGCTCCGCGCCGGAGATCATAACCGTTGTTTTGATGGAACCCGGCGGTTCCCGGGTGAAAACAATCATAAAAGGGATTCGCCCGTTAGGAATCACCCGCTCATTGGAATTGTCCCGGCCACCCGGTAAGGATAGTCTTTTTAAAATCTCTTCTTCGGGCAGGTTGGTGAGATCTTCATCGGTCAGAACATTTCCCGCATAGTTTGCCCGCTCGCCCAGGACAATCGCATAGGCATCCATTATCTCCGCCTTAACCTGTATGCGGGCGATGGAGAAATTCGCCTGATTGACCGCTGTCCCTTCGACAATTCGGATATTACCCAGAATATAGTTATTAATCACCCGCTGCCGGATATCCTGAAGCTTGACTTGCCCTGCCACAGACTGACCGTCCTTATATTGGGAAACGCCGACATACTTACGGGCAAGCTGTACATAACGTTCGCTCAACTGCGGAAAAACGATAAAACATACGATGACCGGTATCACGATAATAGCCAGAATCGTCAAAGTCCAGAGCGCAATCTTCCACAACCTGCTTTTTTTGCGAGCCGGGGGCATGGGTTTTTCCGCAGAGGCCCTCTGGAATTCGCCTGTCTCATCAAGGCTTTCAGAAGCCGGTGAAAACTCAATTTCCGTAAGGTTCATGCCCACTTGTTTCGCCGATTTGGATTTTGGTCGCAATTTGTCGCTTGCGGACTTTTCGGGAGCCATGACTTCCTCAAGAAAGCTGGTTATATCTTCATCCAGAGTACTTCCGCCAAGCGCAGCGCCTGCCGGTTCAAAAGACAATCGGCCGTCTGTTTTTTCCGGCGGGGTTCTCTGTGAAAATGCAGGAGACGATTGCGGCGTGACGGTTGACACATTTATTTCTAATGGATTATCTTGAAAGAAAACATGCTGGCAAAGGCTGCAACGCATCCATAAACCGTTACCTTCCATTTCAGCATCATCAAAACGGAATTTTGTCCGGCACTGCTTGCATTGTATAATCACTGATTACCCTCTTCTTCCTGGTCAACTCCGGTTTGAATCACATAAATATCGGGGAAAAAGCGATACTGTTCGCTGTAATCCAATCCATATCCGACGATAAAACCATCATCCATAGTAAAACCGACATACTCCGCTTCAAAGGAAACTTTTCTTCTTTTTCGTTTGTCCAGAAAAGCGCAGACTTTTATTGATTTCGGATTTCTAATGCTTAAAGTATCAACGATATGCCGCAGCGTCAAACCAGTATCGACAATGTCCTCAACGATCAGAACATCCCGGCCTTCAATGGCCAGTTCCACATTCTTGGTAATCACAATATGGCCAGAACTTTCAGATCCGGCGCCGTAACTGGCAGCCCGGATAAAATCCATATGACAGGGAGTGGAGATCGCCCGCACCAAGTCCGCCATAAAAATAAAAGCGCCCTTGAGAACGCCGACTATCAGGATTTCGTTCCCGGCGTAATCGCGGGAAATTTCATCGGCTAATTCCTGCACGCGTTTGGCTATATCAGACCGATGGATGAGAATTTCCTTCGATAACTCTGCCATATTAGAACGCTCCTCCTTGCCGATATAGTTGATATCGGATATTACTCAAGTTGTCTTCTGTCTGTCAATAGAAATCAAAAGATGTCGTCATACAAGGATAGGAAGGTCGCTATGTTGTTCCAAACCATATTTTCCGCTGCTTCAAGTTCAGCCACGTCATGAAATTCCGATGACAGGCTGAGAAATATGGCATTGAGCGGTGAAATCTCCCTGCCGAATTTTTCGTAGTTGATATGGCTGATCATGTACTGCGATCCATCAAAATAATATTTGCCCAGCCGGTTGGCCGTAGGTGAACGGAAAGGCCACGTCGTTTTCCAGTGCAAATATTCCAGCGCAACATCCTTCAGTGCAGGCTCATCAAACACGTCCGGTTTGAGCTCTTGTCCGATCCGGTCGGCAATCAGACGAAAATACGTAACAACCAGATCGATGTCCGTCAGACACAAACCGTAAAGATACCAGTCATCGATAATTTTCAACAAGATGAGCTGCTGGGAACGGGGAATAAAATGGTGACTGGGGCACAGATGCCCCGCGCAGACGTCCTGCCCGTAAAACGATACTGTCCGCATATCGACGCCGTCGTTCTGCATGGGATGCACAAGACATCCGACTTTTTTTTCGCCGCAATCCAGAAAACCGAGATACTCGCAGCAGTAAATTACCTCGTATCTTTTCCTGAAATCTTCAACAGCAAAAGTCGCCTCCGCGTAACGCTGGATATCATCCGGCGTGTGGACCAGTTCGCGGAATCGTTTCGTGCGGGCGGAGAGACGCTTCGTCAGCGCCTCGCGCGAACTGTCCACATAATTGTAAAGACCGCAGCATGCGCCGCAGGACTTACCGGCATCCGGTTGACATAACACCATCATGGGAAATTCCATGGACATGAAAACAATTTCTCTTATTCAAACACCACCGTCTTGGCGCCATACACGATGATTTTATTGTCCAGGTGCAGGCGCAACGCACGCGCCAGCACAATTCGCTCCAGATCCTTGCTCTTGGTCTGGATATCAGTAACGGTGTCGCGGTGGCTTATTTTAACAACATCCTGAGCGATGATGGGACCATCATCCAACTGTTCAGTCGTATAATGCGCCGTCGCCCCGATAATCTTCACACCTCGATCGTAAGCCTGTTGATAAGGATTGCTCCCCGAAAATGCTGGCAGAAAGGAATGGTGGATATTGATCATCCGATTAACATACTCTCCAATAAAGCCCCCCGTCAAAATTTGCATATAGCGCGCCAGTACCACCAAGTCTATATTCATGTCCCGTAAAAGGGTCAACTGCCTATTTTCCTGCTCATTTTTACTGTCCGCTGTGATGGGGAAATGGAAGAATTTGATTCCAAACTGTTCAACCAGGGCCCTCGCGTCGGTATGATTGCTGATCACTGTCTCAATACTGGCGTCCAGTTCTCCCATGTGCCGGCGCAGGATCAAATCATGCAGACAATGCAGGTGTCTCGAAACAAAAATTGCCATTCGGGGTCTGTAATCGGTAAAGTGCAACGTCCATTTCATGTCGTATTGGCGGGCTAGAGGAGCAAACACGATGGGAATTTCCTCCCGGCTGAGCGCGAAACCATTCAGCTCCCATTCAATGCGCATGAAAAAATACTCCCCCCATTTCGAGGTATATTGATCGGCAGCGACAATATTGCCATTGTTTAGAAAAATAAAATTGGAAAGCCTCGCGACTAACCCCTTGCGATCCGGGCAGGATAACAATAAAATGGCATTGGATTCTTCCATAACATTCAATCTTTCACGACCACAGAAATCAATAGGTTACTTATAGAAGGATAGACGTTGCAGGTCAAGAATAAAAATGTTAAGCATCACAACTTGAAGAAAATAAAAAAGCAGGAAACAAAAAATCGATGGAATTAATTGAAGTAATCAATCTGCCTAACGGCCTGAAAATAACGGTTACTGATTCATCCCGGCGCATTGCCGCCGACACAACGAAAGTCGAATTGACTTTTCAGGTAAAAGTCGAGGTTCTGGAATCTTATTTTACCTCGCCTGACGACTATTTTGCAGTAAAAAACGCTTTGGGCAATGAGTTGACTTACGAACACAAAATGGAGCGGTCTTTTGTTTACGACAGAGATGAAGTGTCTGTCCGCGTCGCACTTTTGGACACTTTTAAGAATAACTCCTTGAATTATCTTTCCTCACCAAATTTCGCAAAAAAAATGGTATTGTCGCAACTCAAGGACATTAGACTCAACCCCTTCAAGTATCAGGCTTTTCCCTATCCGGAACGAGCAGAATAATCAGGGCGGCACAAACCCAAAACGGAAAGTAAATAATGACCCAAGACATCCTCGATGCGCTGTTAGCCGGCGCCGAAAAGCCCAGCCGCTACATCGGCGCGGAAGTCAACTCCATTCACAAGGCAAAGCCCGACGTGCGCTTTTTGCTGGCCTTTCCCGACACCTATGAAGTAGGCATGTCGCATCTGGGATTGCAGATCCTGTATGCGGTTTTAAACAAGCTTCCCCACGTGGCAGCCGAACGCTGTTATGCACCCTGGCCCGACCGAGAACAGCAAATGCGCTTACACCATCTTCCGCTGACGTCGCTCGAATCCGCAAGCGCAATGGCCGATTTTGACATCATCGGTTTTTCGCTTCAGTATGAATTGTCCTACACCAATATGCTCAATATGCTGGATATGGGTGCGATCCCGCTCAGATCAAGTGATCGCCGGGGCCATGACCCCCTGATCATCGCGGGCGGTCCCTGCTCATTTAACCCCACACCGCTTAGCGCTTTCATCGATGCCTTCGTCATTGGCGAAGGCGAAGAAGTGGTCGCAGAAATTACCGCCGCCATAGCTGGAAGTAAAAAACAAAAACTATCCAGAAACGCAATGATTGCGAAGCTTGCGGGCATCGACGGCATTTACGTTCCCTGTGTGCACGGCAAAAATACAATTATCAAAAAGCGAAAAGCAATTGACCTTAACGCCTGGCCTCATCCTGTCTCACCGGTTGTGCCGCTCATGCAAACCATCCATGACCGAATCGTTCTGGAAATCGCCCGGGGTTGCACAAGGGGCTGCCGGTTTTGCCAGGCGGGCATGCTCTGGCGTCCTTACCGTGAAAGAAACGCGCAGCTTATTACGGATATGGCCGATCAGGCGCTCGCGGCGACCGGCCATGACGAAATATCGCTTTTGTCGCTCAGTTCGGGCGATTACAGCTGCATCGAGCCCCTGATACAAAACCTCATGCGAAAACATTATGCCGAAAGAGTCGCCCTCGCCTTGCCGTCGCTACGCGTCGAGTCGCTGAGCGAAACACTGATCGAAGAAATTAAGCGCACACGCAAAACCAGTTTCACCCTGGCGCCGGAAGCGGGAACGGATAAAATGCGTCAGGTGATTAACAAAGGCAACACCGCCGACGATTTGCTGGCGTCGGTTGATAAAGTCTTTGCCGCCGGCTGGAAATCCATCAAGTTATATTTCATGATCGGTCTGCCGCATGAAGAAGAAAGCGACCTGGCCGGCATCATTGATCTGGGCTATCAGGCGCTGCGCGCAGCCCGTCACCGCGGCCAGGTCACCATCAGCCTTTCGACCTTTGTTCCCAAACCGCACACGCCCTTCCAGTGGGAAAAACAGCTAACGCTTGAGGAAACATACGACAAGCAGCATTTTATCCGTCAAAGAATGAAGAACCGTAATATCACCGTCAAATGGCATGACGCCCGGATGAGTCTGCTCGAAGGCCTGTTTT
Source organism: Syntrophaceae bacterium (assembly GCA_009773315.1). Classification (GTDB taxonomy): domain Bacteria; phylum Desulfobacterota; class Syntrophia; order Syntrophales; family Smithellaceae; genus UBA8904. The sequence continues at coordinate 41,267 of WRPE01000016.1, read as the reverse complement.
CCAGAGGCGATGAAAAAATCGGAGACCTGCTTTTGTGCGCCTACCAAAAAGGCTGCCGTTTTGATGGCTGGATCGAAATACTGCGCTTTGATCTTTGGCAGGAAGCCATTTCAGAAACAGGGATTAATGTTGAAGATTATTTGCGTGAACGATCTACCACAGAGCCCCTGCCCTGGGACAACATCGACTGCGGTGTGAACCGCGATTTTCTCAGTGAGGAAAGACAAAAAGCCGGTGAACAAAAAGCCACGCCGGATTGCCGCTACGACGCCTGCCAGGACTGCGGCGTCTGCGATTCGGCGGACACAAAAAACATTTTTTCAGACACAGATATTAGAACCGCGGCGACAGAGGCAAAACACAAGCCCATGACAACCATTGAAAAAGTCTATCGTCTGACCTTCACCAAGACCGGCCGCGCCCGATTTTTATCTCATCTGGAACTGGCGATGGCGCTCACCCGCGCCCTGCGCCGCAGTTCCCTTTCGCTTTGCTACTCGGCGGGTTTTCATCCGCATCCGAAAATATCGTTTGCCACCGCCACCTCGGTGGGAATGGCCAGCCGGGAAGAATATATGGACGTCACCGCCTTTGAGCATCCGGGTGACTTGAATGCATTGAAAAACGAAATCAACGCCACTCTGCCCGAAGGCATGGAGATAACGGACATACAATTGCTTTCCTATATTGCAAAGGATCTGGCCCAGACCCTTCATGGTTTTACCTACGACCTGATGCTACCTGAGGATACGGACGAACAAAAGCTGAAATATATCGCAGGCAGCATCGACAAATTTCTGGGTACAAAGTCATTCCCCATTTCCAGGCAATCCAAGGGGAAAACCGTAACCCGGGACGTCCGCCCCTTTGTCGAGGCACTGACATTAAACGCCCCAGAGAAAAAAGTCGCCATGACCCTGCGCCATGCCCAGGCCGGTTCCGTCCGCCCCATTGACATTATCCAGCACATCCTGGGCTTTCCAGCCAATCAGACGCAGCAGGTTTATGTGATTAAAACAAAAACCATTCTGGCTTGAGGGTGATGGGCATACACCGAGCTATGCGGGTGATCCCAATCATCCCATTAAAGGTCGTCCCGGTCAGCTCTTATTCAACTTTTATAGAATGAAAACCGATATGATAAATATATGATGTTGATGTTGTTTTTATATATGAACTGATTCATGTAACATATAACATGTTGTTAATATTTCAATAAATACAAGTTGACAGCTCACAGGATTTGTCTTATTGAACAGTTAAAGATAATTTAAAGACATTAAAAGATTCGGTTCAAACTATGATTCCCTATCAAAAAGAAAAAATCGAAAATGCCATCTGCTTCTTCGCCTATGAACACATGAAGAAGACTAGGCAGCCATTGTATCAGACGTTCTTGTATAAGTATTTAGCATTTCTTGATTTTGAGATACTGAAGGAAACTGGAAGACCTAGCTTGGGGTTATCATATAAAGCCATGGAGCATGGACCTGTTCCAATGGAAATATACGGCAAGCTCCATGAATGGAAATCACCTTGTTTTGCTTACACGGAAGGGCAGGAAAACAAAAAAACGATCCAACCGAAGGGCAAGCCGAATCTTGATTATTTTTCTCAAAAAGAAATTAAGCAGATGCATCGGCTCATAGAAATTTACGCAAAAAATTACATACCGGCCAGATTGATAAGCGATGCCAGCCATCAAGACATCATTGCCTGGAGAAAGACCTGGAACAAATGCCACAATGGCATGATCGATTACAGCGCAGAATTCAATGATAACCTTTTGAAAAAGAAAGAAGAAGAACTGACATATCCTGAAGAAAGTTATCTGATTTACAGAGCATTGGGGACTTGAATCTTGAAATCGGTACGTTGTTGAGGTGGGATCATTTTCCTGCACCAAAATATGGCACCGAAATAAAACCACGCTGGTTCATCTACCTTGGTGAAACTGGATCTTTTACACAAACGGCGTATGTTTACCTCGCGACGACAACTACCCAACTAGATCATTTTCAACTTGGTGGAACACGCGCCGGCCACATTCATTTTAAATTTGAAAAACGCCAATTCAGTATGTTTGACGATGATTGCATTATCGATTTTGACGAAAAACCTTATTCGATCGAAAAAAACAATTTACTGAAAAATCAGGCTAGTATTGTCGAAAAAGGAAAGCTTAATGAACAGACATTACGCATGATTTACAATCGATTCCTTGAGTCAGGCCTACTATCCAAAATGGAAATGCTTGACCTTCATAGCAGTTTTAACAACTCAGGCATTACCGGTTTGAAAAAACCAAAGTGAAATATCCGAACATTTAGAACCGAGTCGCTTATTGCGCCACTTTTATAGCGGCTCTTCCAGCAGCACCTTCAATTTCTCTAAAGCTGTTGTGACAATTTTTCCTTGCGCTTCGATATTCTCAATGATGTCTGCCGGTGTGCGATCATCTGTTTTAACGATGGCGTTGGGGTTAACCGCTTTCAGATCGAAGCAGGCGGCATCGATATCATCGGCTTTGTTCTGGGCGTCTCGGGCGGCTTTTTCCTGTTCCCTGATTCTGGCTTCAAGGGCTGCAATCTTTTTGTTGCCCTCTTTGTCTTTCTTGAGGCCTTTCAGTTCTTCCTTAAGGGAGACAACCACGGCTTTAATACGTTCCGCTTCATCGTGATGCGGCTGCATGTCCTTGCGGGCTTGCGCGCGGCGGGCGGCAAAATCGATGGTCCAGGAATAAGGGCTTTCACCCTTCACTGTGCCGCGCTTCGGCAGCAGTCGGGCAAAGCTTGGAAACGGCTTCCCCTGATTATTTTCATCATCTTTCCAACCAGCGGTGAGACTTGCGGGCAATCCGCTGTCATCCAATATCTCTCCGTTTTTACCGAAGCCAAAATGGGCCAGCGTCACTGGGGTTTTCTTGCCGACTTTAACGTGGGTCAAATCGTAGTACCAGATTTTCCCCGTGGTTTTACCTTTGGTGAAAAACAGTAGATTGGTTTTGACGCCCGCGCCTGCCTGAGAGAAAACGCCACCGGGCAGGCTGATGATTGCCCAAAGTTCGCATTCATCAACGAGCTTGCGCTTGGTTTCCACGAAGGCGGTTTCATTGGTACGAAAGAGAAGCCCTTCGTCGAGAACAATGCCACAGCGTCCCTTCTGCGCAAGTTCGCCCAGGATATTTTGCACGAACAGCGTTTGCGTGGAACCGGTTTCAAAGGCGAAGTTTTTCTGGGCGTCTTTGCCTTCCTTGCCGCCAAAGGGCGGGTTGGTCAGAATTACCTTGAATGTCGGCGGCGCGCTTTCAAAGAGTGCGCCGTAAGTGGTGCGTTTGGTCAGGGTATTGCCATGCCAGAGATTGGGTTGATCAATGCCGTGCAAAACCAGATTGGCCAGTGCTATCGGAAAAACTAAATTTTCCTTTTCCCGGCCAAAGAAAGTGTCGTGCTTTAGCTCATCAATGTCGGTGCTGGCCGGGGCGTTGCCTAAATTGCGGGCAATGTGTTCGTAGGCAATCGCCAAAAAACCGCCGGTGCCGCAGCAGGGATCATAGACCGTTTCGCCCAATTGCGGATCGATGGTGTGCACCATGGCGCGGATGACTTCGCGGGGGGTGAAAAACTGACCGCCGTCGGAATTCTTTTCGCCCATTTTGAGCAGGAGGTCTTCATAGACTTGCGAAAGCGTAAAAAAGTGCTGGTCTTCGATATGATCAATGCTGATTTCATGCACCTTGTCGAGGATGTCGCGCAGGTTGGTTTCGCTATCCACGCGGACACGCTCCACCGCGGTCATGATGCGTCCAATAATCCGCTGTTTGCGCGATGCCGCCGGATTGGGAAGGCCGGTGCGCTTATCGATATCCAACCCATGCAGGTGGGCTAAAAGCTCGCCATTGATAAAATCGAACAACTTACCGTCACCTCTGGCGAACAGTTCCTGCCTTTTCCAGCCGAAGGGTTTGCCTTCTGCGGTTTTCGGATGGTCGGGATGATCCTTAAACGGCGAGGCCCAATCCCGCCAGCGGTAAGGGCTGGCCAGCGCCGGGGTAAAAGTGCTGCCAACGGCTTCGGCAGCTTTTCTGTCTCGTTCTTCCTGTGCGTCCAGAATGCGCAAAAAGAGAATCCAGGTCAGTTCCGGAACATATTGCAGGGCGCTGGCGCAGTTGGACCGGCGCATGATGTCACAAATTGATTTGACAAAGGACGACAGCGATTTTGTCGAACCGATGGCTTTGGGTTGGGCTTGTTTCTTTTGTTTTTTTTGCATGATACGGGCTATGACTTCCTGATTGATTTTTTATTTGATGGTTTGCTCCGTGAAGATTCGATCTGTTTGAGCTCTTCTTCGGCTTTGATAAAATGTCCTTCCACCTCGGTCGGTTCCTCTAATTGCCGCTGCCGTTTCACTGGTAGCCACCGCACTTTTTACCCGGTAACCGACGGAAATGATCATGTCGAGATTGTAATATTCAAGCTCGCGTTGCACAAGGCGTCCGCCCTCCTGACGAACCGTCAAGTATTTCTTGACAGTTGCCTGAGGCGCCAACTCTCCTTCCGCAAAGATGTTTTGAACGTGAAGGCTGATGTTTTGCTTCGTGGTTTGAAATAGATCAACCATCTGCTGCTGAGTCAGCCAGACCGTTTCCCCCTCCAACCGCACATCCACCCTCACCTGACCGTTATCGGACTGGTACACCAGCAACCGGCCGGTGGAGGGTGCAGTTTCTTGAGATATCTCTCCGGTTTTCTTCTTTGTCATGATTAACCCCCAAAGGCCCGCGCCAGGATTTGCTGGGGCAGTAAAGTAATTTCATCGAGCTTGTGTTGAAGGGCTAACCGCAAAGGTTTGAGTTCGGCTAGCGCTTGTGAAGCCATTTTTTGAATGCCGTAACCGGGTAATGTGATTTTTCCCTCGGCCAGACGGTTGAAAAGCATTCTCTCTCTTACCGCTCCACGCGCAAGCGAATTGATGCACTGCTTACCCAAGGGCGATCTCAGCCAGTAGTAAAACCAGCGGGAATCGATAAGGCCTTCTTTGCCTTTCAAGACGACGTAATCCGGGCTTGTAATGCCGGGTGCGTTATCGTCATCAACGAAGGCGATTGACCCAATGAGAATACGCATGGGATTGTAAAATACAGTTCCCGGAAATGCGGGCTTGTATCGTTCCGGTTTTTTCCCCGGTGGCTCTTTCGCCGGGGCGAGGCCCTCACGCGTTGCACCCAGCACGGGATATTTTGCCCAATTCTTTCCAATACCCAATTTTACTTCCTCAAGAACGTCACCAAGCTTATGGTTCACAACTTGCTTATTGTTGAGGCTATCAAAAATGATGACCTCCGCAAGTTTGTTTGCTTCGCTCAATTGTTCCTTCACTGCTTGCCGGGCCTTCTCCACTTCGGCCAGTTGGGCTTTGAGGCGGGCCGCAATGCGACGTTGTTCATTTATTGTTGGAATAGGCACACTCAGTGCATTCAAATCATCTGTGCTGATAGATTCAAACGTTGAACCTTGGCCTTTTTCCTCTAACACTGCTTTCGCAAAACACAGGTAATACCAAAGATAATCTCTGTCGCTTATTTTATTTAAAGGCCGAATTGCAGCTAAGCCTCGACCTATACAGCATCTTGCATTCGCAAGGTTTGTCGGTCCGACTGGTGCTCTTACTGAAATTAATATGTCGTCTTCTTCGGCAATTTTCTTAGGCTCGACACACCACGTTCTCGCCGTAGGATAAATATCACCAAAGTCAGCTTTACCTTGATAAAAGGGAAGCCCTTTGCCTGTCTTATTATATGTATCACTTGAAGGTGATTGCCCCATGATTATTGTTGCAACGTCATTCAACGGCTTTCTATCGGTTTGGATCATCCCGCAAACAACCTTCCCTTGGCGTCATGCATCACTGTGGCCGGATTCCCGATCTGCGACAACGCCGCCAATCCACCGGCCATTCTAATTTCCGGGACTTCCCAGAGCGTGGGCGTCTCCAACGCTTCGGTGCCGCCGACTTCAAACTGATGGCCGATGCCTTTCAGCACAACGGCTGCCTTGGGGTCCACGGCATCAAACCAATTTTTATTGGCCGTCACATAAGCCAAATTGCGTTCGGGACGCTTGAAGGCGCGGGCTTTGTAACCATGGTGGGCAAAGAGATCGTAGATGTCAAATTCGTTCATGTTTTCAATGTCACGAAGCAGTTCGGGGCTGAAATTGTCTTGGAGAAGATGGCTGATCAACTGGCGGCGCTTGCCGGTTTCAATCCAGAGCTGACGAAATTCATCCAGATTATTTGCTTCCCGCAAAACCCGCTGCACCATTTCCCGGCGGTATTCATCGACCGGAATCATGACATCGTGGCCATCACGGCGAACGGCGATATAATGGCCCTTTCCGATGACGTCTGTGCTTTGACCGGCTATCTCCGCTACCGGTGGATGATTTTCCTCACCGCCCCCGCCATCACCGCCATTCCCATCGTCATAATCTTTGCCGGACTTTCCGGGACCGGTCGGGGCTGTAATAAAATCGGTGCCGAACAGGTCCGTCACGCCAGTATAGTCATAAAGCCAGAATTTGTATTTGCCCGTTTCCTCATGAATCCGGGAGCCGCGCCCCATCATCTGATAGAACTTGATGGACGATTCCAGGTAACGGAAAAAGACGACGGCATTGAGGCGTTCAATATCCACGCCCGCTTCCAGAAGATCCACCGTACAGGCAATAAAGGCCCGCTCGCCGGAGCCGCGCATGGGTTCGATCATGTCGCTGCCATTGTTCTTGCCGCCCATGCACTTGAAGGCATAGCGGTCCTTGGGCGTCCGATTTTGCGCCTTGCACCATTTTACATATAAATTATTGAGCTGCATGGCTACGCGGTCGGCATGTATCTCTCGATTGCAAAAAACAATCACTTTCTGTTCCGGTCCGCCATTTTGGCAAAGCTGCTCGAAGAGGTCTTTGCACATGGCGGGGGTGCGCACATCAATAAACAGTTCATCATCAAATACTTTGCATGTGTAGGTTTCTTTTTTCAGGTCATCAGCGGTTATTGGTTTTCCGGTGCGAATATTAACGGGATTAAATTCCAGAATTTCTTCCCGGGTAAATACCTTGTTGTCGATGGTGGCCTGGCGCTTGACGATTTCACAGGCGGCCAGATAGCCGTCTTCCTGCGCTTCAATCAACGTGTATTCGTAAACGGGTTCGCCAAAATATTTGTGATTGTTGGCCGTGATTTCGGCATCTTCCGGCGTCTTCTTTTTGGATTCACGCAATTGACGCGGGGTGGCGGTAAGGCCGATATGAATGGCGTTGGGATTGCGCTTGAGCACTTCCGACCACTTTCCCCATGCGGAACGGTGGCACTCGTCAATGATAATGACGCTGAAGGCATCATTGGCATAATGCTCCGTGAGGAAGCTGGCAAAATCCTCTTCTTCATTATCCAGGCCAAGGGTCTGATAGGTGGCGATATGAATTCGGGCGTTCTTGGCGGCATTTTCGCCTCTTTTGGTTTCGACAATGCGGGCATTGTCGCCGAAGACGGCTTTGAGTTTATTGTAGGCCTGTTCGCGCAGTTCATCACGGTCGCACAAAAAGAGCGCCGGTTTGGGAAGACGGCAGGCTTCATGGAGCCGCCATAAGAGATTGGCGGCAATGATGGTTTTTCCTGAACCTGTAGCCATACTGAGCAGGACACGGGCAGGCACCCCGTTTTGCTCGCAAAGGAGAATCTTTTCAAAGGCGGCGCGAATGGCCGCATCCTGATAATAACGGGATTGCGGATAGGCCGGGCTGTCCGCCATAAAAAGCATGGCTGATTCGGGCCTCGTGACGTTGATCCCCGTGTCTTTGGCATAGCGGGCCGTCAGGTCTTCATGCCGGGAAAAATCCGGGAAGGGGAAAGTTCCGCTTTGCAGGCCCGAAAATTTGTCATACTCACCATAGAGATGGCCGTTTGTGGCAAATACATATTTCACATCAAAGCGCAGACAATCGGCATAGTCCTTGGCCTGCTGCATTCCTTTGAGAGGATCTTCCGCTTCCTTTTTTGCTTCCAGGACGGCAACGGGAAGAGGACGGGGCATGTCACCCACCTGCACGCACAGCAGATAATCCGTGCGGCCCGGCCCTTTGCGCCTTCTGCCTTTGGGGCCTATGGGTTCAACCGGGGCGGGGGTTTCCAACTTCAGCCTTTGATGATCGTGGTATCCTTTTTCACGCAAAACTGGATCGATGAGGTGAAAACGGGTTTCAGCTTCATTTAAGCTCATTGGTAATTCTTCCTTGAACAATTGCCTTAGTCTTTAGTTGATCTTGAATATGATTTTTAGATTCCAGCATATTTATCGTGGCGAATAATACTACTTCCCCAAAACATTGCAAGGGAAAATGCCTGATGCGCAGAGGGAGAAACGCAATTGATGAGGCTCGATTGATACAACCGAAATGGCTGGCAAAGGAAATGAAATTGAAAATTGTTAATCTGGCAAAGCGCTATGGACTATTTATGTAATAAGAATTCTTCGATGGTTAGATGAATATCTTTGGCAGACTCTATCAATTCACCTTGACGATTTGCGTCCCGATAAATTCAGCCTCTAGCGTTGGTTCACCATCTTCCAGTAGCATCTCAATCACTTCCTGGAGATTTTTTTGCAATTCATCCAGGGTTTCAGCCTGTGTGTGCGCTCCGGGAAAGCCTGGAACAAAACCGACATACAAACCTGTATCGAAACATTTTTCAATGACTGCCGTATATTGTTTCATAAAAAAACTCTCCCTGCTTGTCTCTCTGATTTACGGGGGGAATTTACCGCAATTCTTTAAATTTGTTGAATATTTATTTTACTACCCCATTTCCAGTAAAATCTTATTCAGCTCTTTAATTTCATCGCGGAGACCGGCGGCTTTTTCGAATTCCAGATTCTTAGCCGCCTGCTTCATTGCCACCGTCAGATTTTTAATGAGCGCCGGCAGATCTTCCTCTCTGGCCGGAATGGCCATCCCTTTGGCATCCTTAGGCACGGTCATATAATCGGCTTCGTATATAGAACCCAGAATATTACTGATCGATTTTTTGATGGTTTCGGGCGTGATCTTGTTTTCTTCGTTATATCCGGCCTGAATGATGCGGCGGCGTTTGGTTTCAGTGAGACAAGCCTGAATGGATTTGGTGATTTTATCGGCATACATGATGACCTTGCCGCCGACGTTACGCGCGGCGCGGCCGCTGGTCTGGATAAGCGATCGTTCAGATCGCAGGAATCCTTCCTTGTCCGCGTCGAGTATCGCTACCAGCGACACTTCGGGTATATCCAGACCTTCACGCAGAAGATTGACGCCGACCAGCACGTCGAACTCGCCCAGGCGTAAATCACGAATAATGCTGACTCGCTCCAGCGTGTGAATATCGGAATGCAGATAGCGCACGCGGATGCCGAGGCCGCTGTAATAATCGGTTAAATTTTCCGCCATGCGCTTGGTCAGCGTGGTCACTAGAACTCTTTCCTCTTTCTTAACCCGCAGGCGTATTTCTTCAAGCAGATCATCCACCTGATGCTGCGCGGGTTTGATTTCTATTTCGGGGTCCATCAACCCTGTGGGACGAATAATTTGTTCCACGCGGATGCCGTGCGCCTTTTCCATTTCATAGACGGCCGGTGTTGCCGAGATATAGATTCTCTGATTGGGCAGCGCTTCGTACTCTTCAAAGCGCAATGGACGGTTATCTAATGCAGAAGGCAGCCGGAAACCATATTTGACCAGCGTTTCCTTGCGTGAACGATCGCCACGATACATGCCACCCAGTTGCGGCAGCGTGGCGTGGCTTTCATCAATAATGATTAAAGCGTCTTTGGGCAGATATTCCATGAGCGTCGGCGGCGGCTCGCCAGGATTGCGGCCGGTCAGATGGCGCGAATAATTTTCAATGCCCTGGCAGTAGCCCATCTCTTCCATCATCTCCAGATCAAAGTTTGTGCGCTGCTCCAGGCGTTGCGCTTCCAGCAACATATTCTGTTCCTTATATCTGGCCAATGTCAAGGCCAGTTCCGCGCGGATGTCGGCCGTCGCTCTTTTGAGATTATCCTTGGTGGTCACATAATGGCTGCCGGGATAAACCGCGGTTTTGGTAAGCGAACCGAGCTTCTTGCCGCGCAACGGGTCAATCCAATGAATGGCCTCAATCGTATCGCCAAAAAATTCCACACGCAGTGCCTGCTCGTCTTCGTAAGGTGGAAAGATTTCCACGACATCGCCTCGCACTCGGAATGTACCGCGATGAAAGTCAATATCGTTTCGTTCATACTGGATTTCAATCAGCCGGTGCAGCATGTCCTCGCGGGAAATATCCTTCCCCACTTCCAGTTGCACAATCATGCCCAGATAAGATTCGGGTGAACCCAGACCGTAGATGCAGGAAACACTGGCCACAATAATGACATCCCGGCGCGTCAGAAGCGCGTGCGTCGCCGCATGGCGCAGCTTGTCGATTTCCTCGTTAATCGCGGAATCCTTTTCAATGTAGGTATCGGTGGTCGGCAGATAAGCTTCGGGCTGATAGTAGTCGTAATAGCTAACAAAGTATTCCACGGCATTATCGGGAAAGAGGCCTTTGAATTCTTCATACAGTTGCGCAGCCAGCGTTTTATTATGCGCAATAACCAGCGCTGAACGTCCGGCGCGCTCAATGACATTGGCAATGGTAAAGGTTTTACCGGAACCGGTAACGCCCAGAAGCACCTGATGTTGTCGGCCCTCTTGCAATCCGTGCGACAATTCATGAATAGCCTGCGGCTGATCGCCGGAGGGAATGAAATCTGTAATCAACGAAAATTTTTCCATAAAATTCTGATAACCATAAATGATTTCTAGATTACCCGGTCTAGCCGGGCAATGACATGTTGTTACACACAGCGCCCCCTGACGCTTCACACTTCACACTTCACACTTCACACTTCACACTTCACACTTCACTCTTCACTTCCCGTTTACTCGGTAAGCAGTTTTAAGATATTCTTTGGCATCAACCTTTGCCGACCCCTCGGCGCCTTCAAGTTTCAACACCCGCTGATAATAGTCCGCTGCGTAGCTGCGTTCCTGACGGATGTCATGAATCATCCCTAAATACAGCAGGGACCGAGCCTGCGTGCGCATATTATAAAAAGATTTGTCCTGAATAGCTTTCTGAAAATATGACTCTGCTCTTCCATATTCACCCCGTTTAAAATGTATTCGTCCTACCAGTTGATAATAGCGTGGTTGAAGCTGAGGAACAAAGGGTGGCGTCCCGGCACGGATATTCTTCTCTATTTGTGAGGCAATGGCCTCGGCCTCGGCAAACCGGCGCATCTCCAGCATGGCCACACCATAGGTAAAATGGAAATTATAATTATTTGGAAATTTATTCCTCATGTCCTGAAGAATGGGCAACGCTTTGGTTGGTTGTTTTTCATAGTTCAGATAAACCGAAACCAGTTCGGCCCGAGCCATTTCACGCAGAAGATATCCTTTTTGCGCCGCTGTCTGTATTTCCTGAAGGCCCTTTTCCCTGTTGCCCTCCGTAATCAACAGAGAAGACAAGAAACCGGTCATGCCGGGAAAATGATCAATATGATAATGAAGAAGGCCCATGAGAAAATCGACATCATAATTATTGGGATCAATGGATTTGGCCGTCTCCAGATAGCTCCAGATATTCGCCGTTTCCTGAGCCATGACCAGATATCGTTTTTCTTTAATGGCCCAGTAAACTTTGGCGATCTTGGCCAAGGCCATGGCGAGATAGGCCTGGCTGTCTTTAGGGTGTTTGGTAATTCTTTTTTCTCCCCGGGCAAGCGCTTCTTCTGAAAAATACAAAATCGCATCTTTTTCTTTTTGACGTTGTTCAAGCGTGAAACACATTTCGTAAGCAAATAAATGCAGCATCGCTTCCAAGGCATATCCGGTCGGATTATCAGGTTCCAACTCCACGGCCTTTTTCAGACAGGCCTCGGCGCCGCTCTGATCGCTGTAAAAAGTTTTATTGATCCCTTGCAGAAGATTGGATTGAAAGCTGCCGACACGAAGCTCCGTCAACCGCGTGTCGGCTGCAAAAACAAAAGTTGCTGCAAATAGACAGGATGTAAGAAAAACAATAATAAATAATATTTTTTTCAATATAATTATGCACTCACTTGTTAAGGGCTGTTCAAAAATGTCCAGATGCAAGGCGCGCAAGACCTGGGCCGTGAGGCGTACATTGATGTACGTTGAACGGCACAGGGTGTAGCGCAGCGCCGCAGATGGGCGTTCGCGTGCCCTTCAGGGTATTTCAACAGCCCGACTCTTACAAAAACAACACTGGCTCCCTCAATATCGCCTCCCTTGCGCGGTACGCGCAGGCGGCTACTTCCGGATGCGTATCTTTGAGCGACGCGATCTGGCGCAAATTATCCGCTGTGCGCATAATGAGCGAAGCCATGTCGCCTTCAGCAATGCCGGTGGTCTTGATGACATCATCCCAGTTGCGTCCCTGCGCCCAGTTGTACATCGCCACGCCCGCCGACGTAAAAAGCTTCGCGCTGATAAAACCCGCCGCCTCTAATCGACGTGAAAGCGGCTTCACGGCCAGAAGCATTTTGCGCAACGCCGCCATCAGCTTGTGCGGTAGGTCTTTGGTGGCCAATTGTATTTCATCGTCACGATCATAGGCAAATACTGCAACGACTGCCGCAAGCAACCTGTCATTGTCCTCGGGAAACGCATTTTCTCGGAGGCAGCAAGCGACCAGTAACGGATGATCCAGCCGCAGGCGCGCCGCCCAACGGCCATCCTCAGTCAGTTTGCCCGCAGGGTCAACAAAGCCTTCCCGCTGCAAAAATTCCAGATGCAGGACAAAATCCTTCCACAACAACGCTGCGGCGGAAGAGGTGTGTCCGTCCGTACTGTTTTGCTGCCAGGCGGCAAATGATCTTTCATATATTTTCTTCACATCGGCCGGCGTCTGGGACAATAATAGATTAAGAACCATCGCAAAGTCATTTTTCAGCTGACTTAAAATATCTTCCGGAGCGCCAAACAGCATTTTCCTGATGTGTCCCAAATCCATAAACCGGCCACTCACCGCCAGCATAAAGCCAATTTTATCCTGACCGCGCCTTCCTGCCCGACCTGTCATCTGCCGGAATGCGGTCGTGGAGAGCGGCGCAAAATCATGACCGTTGAATAAGTCGGAATTAAACAAGACGATGGTGCGGGCGGGGAAGTTCACTCCTGCTGCAATAGTGGAGGTGGCAAAAATTACCCGCAGATGTCCCCGGTTCATCATTTCCTCAACCAGCAGTTTCCATGCCGGTAATTGTCCACCGTGATGCGCGGCCAACCCTGCAGACCGCAGCGCTTTAATCTGACGATGGCTGCCAAGCGAAGGGAAACGATCCAGCAGATCGTATAAATCATCGGCATACGCTTGGGAATTTTTCAGGGGTGTAAGCGCCGTCCGGGACGTAAGCGCTGCATCGCATTCTGAGCGTGACTTCAAAAAGAAAATGGCCGGTAACAAATCAAATCGCTCCAGCACCCTGATAATCCCTGCGTAATCCGGCGGTCGACGGCTTCCCTGGTGGCTGAATTTTTCTTTTTTCAAAAACCCCGAAACAATGTGCGCGGTTTTCTTGCCATCCAGAAAAGGGTGCAGGCAGCCGGACGGATGCAGAAACAGCGGATAAAGCGGCACGGGGCGTTTTTCTTCGCGAACTATCGTGCAGTTTTTTTTACGGATGGAGGAAAGCCACGCAGCAATCTCGTCGCCGTTGCCGATGGTCGCCGACAACAAAAGGAGGTTCACCCGCACCGGCAGATAGATCATGATTTCTTCCCAGACCACGCCGCGGTCGGCATCGCCCAGAAAATGGGCTTCGTCCAGAATAACCAGATCACAATTTAGATCACAACCCTTTTGCATGGCGTCATAGAGCTGATTGCGCAGAATCTCCGTTGTGCCGACAATAATCGGGGCTTCGGTATTTTCCTTGGTGTCGCCGGTGATAATCCCGACGTTTTCGGGATCAAAATGCAAACCGAACTCCACCCACTTGGAATTGGAAAGCGCTTTGAGCGGGGAGGCGTACCAGGCGCGTCCGCCCTTTTGCATCACCGACAAAATGGCCTCGCGCGCGATCCAGGTTTTACCGGCGCCGGTGGGCGCAATCACCAGGCAATCATTTTGCTTAATGGCCGCGAGGGCCTGCACCTGATAATCATCCGGCACAAATGGGGCGGGATGCGGTTTGCCAATCTGCGCCAGAACGCTTTTGAGCGAAGAGGCGATTTCCGGTTTCAAATGAGATGTCGGCTCCGGCCTCTTGGATTTCCGACTAGACAACGAATGTTTGTGCTGGAAAGGTATGTTTTTGCGGTTCATCTTCTCTTTCATGATTGTTTACTTGTAGCATAATGCTAATTAATGGTAAAGCACCGGTCAATTTTAGCCAGTGAATCAACCACCTCGCGAGCAAGCTGTCGAGGTATGAAATGAACGTCATGATATCGCGAGCAAGCTCACGGAGAATTGACGCTCGTCCCGCAACAGCGGGATTAAATATTTTATTCGTTTCTTGATCATAATTTAACGTTTCTTTAAATCATCCATTCCTTTAAATCCTGTCCGTCGCAATCAAATGTTGGAATGTTTGATAATTTGCTCATGATTTCAAATACTTCATAAATTTTTTTCATAACCGTATCATTTGGCATACTTATTTCATTATTTTACTTTCAAATAGCAACTAAGCTTTCAAAGATAGGGAGGATAATCATCATGAAAAAAATTATGCAGACAGGACTTTTGGTTGGTTTTATTGTTCTGATCACAGCTACTTTCAGCTTTGCCCAGTTCAGCGCCACCGGAGATGCTGGTTTCCCCTTCTTCCATTTTGGTTGCCTGATTATCGGTGGATTAATTATTGTGTCTTTGAAACGTAAATACGATAAACTATACTTAAGTGAAGCGATTGGTTCTTTTGCTCTTTATACAATTCTGGTTGCTCTTTTCACGGCGCCGGTTGTCGATGCACTTAAAACTTTGATCAGCTAAACCCTTCCCTCTTCAGATAGTGTCAGAAGTAAAAGCCCCTGTGCATTCCCTCGGCAGGGGTTTTTCCTTCTGCTAAGAAAAAATACTTTACAGCACCCCATATTTCATTTATTAAACAGACCGCTTGTGTTTCCAGCCAACGAAAAGAAATTATTTCTAAAGGAGATATAAAATATGGCAAAACGTGTTTACACATTCGGGAAGGGAATCAATGAAGGCAAAGCCGATATGAAAAACCTCCTCGGCGGCAAAGGGGCAAACCTGGCCGTAATGTCAAATCTGGGAATTCCGGTCCCTTCGGGATTCACGATCACCACCGAAGTCTGCAACGAATTTTACAAAAACAACAAGCATTATCCCGCAGGCCTGGAAAAAGAAGTCGAAGCGGCTTTGAAAAAAGTCCAGAGCTCTATGGGCGCTAAATTCGGCGATCCGGCCAATCCCCTGTTGTTGTCTGTTCGATCCGGCGCTCGCGTTTCGATGCCAGGCATGATGGACACTGTTCTTAACCTTGGTTTGAACGATGAAACCGTCCTGGGCATCATTCGCAAATCCGGCAACGAAAGATTCGGTTGGGATTCCTACCGCCGTTTCGTGCAGATGTACGGCGACGTCGTGATGGGCTTAAAACCGGAAGACAAAGATGCGCATGATCCGTTCGAAGAAGTCATGGACGAACTCAAAGCAGAAAAAGGCGCCAAAGCCGACCTCGACCTGACCGTGGCCGACTTGAAAGAACTGGTCAGCCGCTACAAGCAACTGATCGTTTCCAAACTTGGCAAAGAATTTCCCTCCGATCCCAAAGAACAGCTCTGGGGCGCAATCGGTGCGGTATTCATGTCCTGGGACACAGCGCGCGCCGTCCTCTACCGTAAAATGAACGGCTACGATGATAACTGGGGTACAGCCGTCAACGTCCAGGCCATGGTTTTCGGCAACATGGGCGAACGATGCTCAACGGGCGTTGCCTTCACGCGCGATCCGGCCACAGGCGAAAATGCATTTTACGGCGAATACCTGATCAACGCACAGGGCGAAGACGTTGTCGCCGGCATTCGTACACCCCAGCAAGTGACTGTTGAAGGATCACGCCGTTGGGCTAACGACAACAACGTAGCGGAGAACGACCGTGCAACGTCCTTCCCGTCTCTCGAAGAATACATGCCCGCCGCCTACAAAGATCTGGTCAACGTCTATACCAAGCTTGAGCATCATTACAAAGACATGCAGGATATCGAATTCACCATTCAAGATGAAAAACTCTGGATGCTGCAAACCAGAAACGGCAAGCGCACCGCAGCCGCCGCTGTGAAAATTGCTGTCGATATGGTTGCTGAAAAATTAATCGATAAAAAGACGGCTCTCCTGCGCATTGATCCGGCATCTCTGGACCAACTGCTGCACCCGACCTTTGATCCCGAGGCCGCCCGAAGCGTCATCGCCAAAGGCCTTCCGGCATCTCCCGGCGCGGGAACCGGCAGAGTCGTATTCAACGCGGACGACGCGGAAAATTGGAATCTGCGCGGCGATAAAGTTGTTCTTGTGCGCATTGAAACATCTCCCGAAGACCTCAAAGGCATGAGTGCGGCTCAGGGCATCCTCACCCAGCGCGGCGGCATGACCTCGCATGCAGCGGTTGTCGCCCGGGGCATGGGCAAATGCTGCGTTTCCGGCTGTGGAGAAATTGAAATCAGCTATGCCCGAAAAGAAATCATATTTAAAGATGCCCTCGTGAAAGAAGGAGACTACATCTCTCTGGACGGCTCCACCGGAGAAGTGATGCTGGGCGAAGTAAAGACTCGGGCTGCGGAACTCTCCGGCTATTTCGGAACCATCATGCAATGGGCGGATGAAGCCAAAAAACTGGCCGTGCGCACCAACGCCGATTCACCGCACGATGCCGCCGTCGCCCGCAACTTCGGCGCACAAGGCATCGGTCTTTGCCGCACGGAACATATGTTCTTTGAGGGCGACCGCATCAAAGCCGTGCGCGAAATGATTCTGTCCGATAACGTTGAAGGCCGGAAAAACGCCCTCGCCAAACTCCTCCCGATACAGCGTGAAGATTTTTACGGCATTCTCAAAGCAATGGAAGGATACGGCGTCACCATCCGCCTGCTTGATCCGCCACTGCACGAATTTGTCCCGCACGAAGAAGAAAGTCAGCGCGCCATGGCCGCCGAGATGGGCATTTCTGTTGATGCCGTTAAAGCCAAAGTTAATTCACTGCATGAATTCAACCCCATGCTGGGGCATCGCGGTTGCCGTCTGGGCATCACCTATCCCGAAATCACCGAAATGCAGGCACGCGCAATTTTTGAAGCGGCCTGCCAACTGACCAAAGAAGGCGTGGATGCCCGTCCCGAAGTCATGGTTCCCCTGGTCGGTATTGTGAAGGAATTGGTTTCACAAAAAGAAATCATTGTCGCCACCGCCGAAAAAGTTATGGCGGAAACAGGCGTGAAAGTTAATTATTCCGTAGGCACAATGATTGAAGTGCCGCGCGCCGCCGTCACCGCCGATGAAATCGCGAAAGAAGCGGAATTTTTCTCCTTCGGCACCAACGACCTGACCCAGATGACCTTCGGCTACAGCCGTGACGACGCGGGCAAATTCCTGCCGGATTACGTGGACAAGAAAATCCTGCCTGTCGATCCCTTCCGCGTTTTGGATCGCGACGGCGTGGGCCAATTAGTTCAGATGGCCGTCGCCAAAGGCAGAGGCGTCAATCCCAAATTGAAGATTGGCATCTGCGGCGAACACGGCGGTGATCCAAGCTCCATCGAGTTCTGCCATTTATGCGGATTGAATTATGTCAGCTGCTCTCCTTTCCGGGTGCCCATTGCAAGGCTTGCCGCAGCTCAGGCTGCGCTAAGACATGCAGCGCCTGTGAAAAAGGCAGTCACGAAAGCGGTAAAGAAAGTGATTAAGGCAGTCACTGTGGTTAAAGCAGTCGCTAAGGCAGTAAAGAAAACTATTGCAACAAAACCCACAGCCAAACCGGCGAACAAGAAGGTAGCAGTGAAGAAAGCGGCTCCGAAAAAAGCTGTCGCGAAGAAACCCACCGTTAAGAAGGCTGCCGTAAAGAAAGCCGTTCCCAAAAAGGCGGCGGCGAAGAAAGTTGCCGTGAAGACAGTCGCACCGAAAAAGGCCGCAAAGAAGAAATAATCTTTTAAAAAAGCCGGAGCAAAAGCTCCGGCTTTTTTAAGTTTTAAGATTTAAGTTTTTTGTGGCCTTGTTTTCAGCGCTTCGGCAAAGGGATTATTAAAAGGCTTGGGCGCTTCCCTGCCCCGCCTTTGTTCCTGCCGCTTTTCGGGCCGCTGCGGTGTTATTTTTTGTTCTCCGGCGATGGGTTTGGCCGGTTCGGTTTGCTCCTGCTTGTTTTTTTCACCCGGTATTTTCTTCATGGACAGAGAAATCCGCTTGCGCTCGGCATCCACCGCCAGCACCGTCACTTCGACTTTCTGGCTGACCTTCACCACATCCGCCGGCGTTTTCACATACCGGTCAGCCATCTCGCTTAAATGAACCAGGCCGTCCTGGTGAACCCCGATATCGACAAAAGCGCCAAACGCCGTGATATTGGTAACAACGCCGGTCAGCCTCATGCCGGGAATTAAATCCGTGACCTTGTCGATGCCTTCGGCAAAAACAACATTTTCAAATTGCCGCCTCGGGTCGCGCCCCGGCTTGGCCAGTTCCGACATAATATCTTTTAAAGTGGGCAGGCCGACCTTATCGGTCACATAATCGGTCAGAACAACCTTCTGTCTCCTCGCTTCATCCGCTATCAGGTTTAAAACAGAGCAGCCCTGATCCGCCGCCATTTTTTCGACAAGAACATAGCTTTCCGGATGAACGGCACCGGCATCCAGGGGATTTACACTGTCGCGAATACGCAGAAAACCGGCGGCCTGTTCAAAGGTCTTGGCCCCGAGACGTTTCACGCCTTTGAGCGCGTCGCGTGTTAGGAAGGGACCGTTTTCGTCACGGTGTTTGACGATATTTTCAGCAAGCGCTGCACCCAGACCGGACACATACGACAGAAGCTGGACGCTGGCTGTATTCACCTCAACGCCTACGGCATTGACGCAACTGACCACGACATCATCCAGACACTGTTGCAATAACCCCTGATCCACATCATGTTGATACTGGCCCACGCCAATGGCTTTCGGCTCGATTTTAACCAGTTCCGCCAGCGGATCCATCAGACGCCGGCCAATGGAAACAGCCCCGCGAACGGTGATATCCTGGTCGGGGAATTCGGCCCTTGCCGCTTCCGACGCGGAATAAACTGACGCCCCGCTTTCATTAACCATGACCACTCTAATTTCTTTGGGCAGATCAAGACCCCGCAGAAAACTTTCCGTCTCGCGCCCCGCCGTGCCATTGCCGACGGCAATAGCTTCGACCTTGAACCTCTCGCACAAGGTCCCAATCGTCCGGCCGGCCTCTTCTCGCGCTTTTTCCGACATGAGTGGAAAAATAGTTTCGTGATGGAGAAGCTTTCCTTGGGCGTCCAGACAAACCGTCTTGCAGCCGGTGCGGAAACCGGGATCAATGGCCAGCACGGCTTTTTGTCCCATGGGCGGCGCCAGCAGCAACTGACGTAAGTTATCAGCAAACACGCGGATGGCAGTTTCATCGGCCCGTTTCCTGGTCTCCATCCGTGTTTCCGTTTCCATGGAAAGCGAAAGCAGGCGTTTGTAACTGTCCTGCACCGCAAGCCTTACCTGATTGGCCGCTTCGTTTGTCTCGTGAACAAACAACTCTTCCAATATTCGCAGAGCCTCTTCATCCGGCGGCGTCATGCGTAGCGTCAGAAACTCTTCGCGTTCACCGCGGCGCATCGCCAACACCCGGTGGGATGGCGCAGTCGCGACCGGCTCTTCCCAATCATAATAGTCTTTGTATTTGATGCCTGACGCAAGTTTATCCGGCAAGACCTTTGACCGGATAACGCCTTTGTTCCAAAACAGATCACGCATTTTCGACCGCGCGCCCGCATCTTCGTTCACCCATTCGGCGATAATATCCCGCGCCCCAGCCAGAGCATCATCCACCATCGCCACGCCTTTTTCTTCGCTGATAAACAAGGCGGCTTCAATGGCAAGATCAAGGTCTTCCTGAGTAAATATTTTGGCCGCCAGATCTTCCAGCCCCTTCTCCCGGGCAATGGTTGCCCGCGTTCGTCGCTTGGGGCGAAAAGGTAAATAAATATCTTCCAGAATAGATAACGTTTCAGCGGCGGCAACTTTGGTTTCCAATTCCGGAGTCAGCAAATTGCGTTGGGTCAGGGATTTCACAATGGCGTCGCGCCGATTCTCCAGTTCCTCCAGTTCACGCAACCGGTCGCGAATGGCCGTGATGACAACTTCATCCAGCGTTCCGGTAACTTCCTTGCGATAGCGGGCAATGAAGGGCACCGTCGCCCCTTCGGTAATCATCGCGGCGGTATCCGCTACTTGCTTAGCCGTAATATTGAGTTCCCAGGCAATCTTTTCATGTCGGAGTGAGTTCATGTCTATTCCTTTGCAGATTTAAATGGAGCGGGAGGCTTACCACAGTCGGGCAGGCGATGCAATCGGCCGTTTATATTTCAACCATTTTCAGCCGATATAAAATATTATTTAAAACTTGAGCCGGCGCTATAAATCAGGTAGGATTGAATTGCAAAATGGAGGCCAAACGATGACTTCAAAACCTGAGAAAGATCGCGTTGAAAAAATTCTGGACTCCCTTAAAAAGGCCGCTGCCGGCAATTATTCCAAAAAACTTGATTTTGCATCAAAAGACGACGATCTGGGCCTCATCGCAGACGCCATCAATACTCTATTGCAGAAAACTGATGAAAGACTCTCATCGGTCAGTCAAAGATCAGTCAATCTGACGGAGACCGTTGGACGCCTGGCCGGCGGCGTGGCGCATGATTTTAACAATATGCTCAGCGTCATCCTGGGATATGCGGACCTGGCCAAATTGCGTCTGGACAAACAGCATCCCGTCTTGAAGGATATTGCGGAAATTGAAAAAGCTGCCATCCGCTCCCGCGACATCACCGCCCAACTGCTGACTTTTTCCCGCAAACAGATCATCGAGCCTAAAATCATTGACCTCAATGAACTGGTCTCCCATGCCCAAAAAGCGCTGATCAGTCTCATTGGTGAGGATATCGATCTGAAGGTTCTTCAGGAAGAAAATCTCTGGACGATCATGTTCGATCCATCACAGATTACACAGATTCTGATCAATCTGGCGGTGAACGCCCGCGACGCGATGCCCGGCGGAGGCAATATTACTATTGAAACTACCAATGCCGTTCTGGACACCTCCTCCTGTGAAAACAACATCGGTTCCACACCCGGCCAGTACGTCCGCCTGTCTTTCAGAGACAACGGGGTGGGCATGGATAAAGAAACCCTGCAACATATTTTTGAACCTTTTTTCACCACCAAAGAGGTGGGCAAAGGCAGGGGATTGGGGCTGGCCACCGTTTACGGCATCGTCAAGCAAAACAATGGTTTTATCAATGCTTACAGTGAAACGGAACGTGGAACAACCTTCAACATCTATTTACCGCGCGCATCCGGCGATGAGCAGGGCCTGAAATGATATAAAGCCAGGCTTATTTCCGGCCATTTTTTCTTTGGATTATTCCTTTGATTCATCGAATTGGGCAAGAACGTCTTTGAGGTCCACGTCTTGATCTTCCAGAATCACGTAACTGAGATCATTTTCGTCTGCGGCGTGCAGGTTCTGATTGGCAGCCGATGGTTTAAGTGCGTCGGCCACAGAGGACCTGTAAACTACGTCCTGCACGGCATTCTGGTCGATTAAAGATGATACATAGTCGGGCTCGTTGGATGAATCCGCCCCCGTCCCAAAACTTTTATGCGGATGAACAAACGAGGCACGGTTATTGAGAAATTCATTTTCATATAGTTTCATCGTGAACATACCATCATTGCGGCTGGTCAGCATGATTGTTTCCAGTTGAGTCAGTTTGTTGTCGCGGATAGTGCTCTGGACGGAAGGTACTGACTTCAGGATGGAAAGCATGGGAACACGAAAACCGGCTTTTTTGACAAAGGTGAGTTGCTGAACAATCAACCAGGAAAGCGCAGAAGCAAACTGATATCGAATAACATCCTGGTTTTCAGCGACGACACAGTTGTTGATGCGGTATATCGCATCTTCCGCGTCAGTGGCATGCATTGTGGCAAAGACAAGGTGTCCGGACGCGGCTGCGTCGAGAGTCAGCCGAATGGTATCCGGTTCTCTGAGCTCCCCTACGAAAATGACATCGGGATTTTCTCTCAGGGAATCAAGAAGCCCCTGATTGAAAGAAGGCACATGGACTCCCACTTCACGCTGCTCGATAAAAGACTTTTTAGATTTGAAGCGGTATTCAATGGGATCTTCTATCGTTATGATGTGTGAGGCTCTGTTGCGGTTTATGCCTTCGAGAATGGCCGCAATGGTGGTCGTTTTGCCGGAACCGGTGCTGCCGCAGACAAGGATGAGCCCGGCATCCAGTTCCATAATCTGATTAAGGGAAGGATGAAGATTGAGGGAGACAACCTCGGGAATGGTTGCCGGCAAAAGGCGGATGGCCATGCTCAGTCCACGTGTGGTATAAAATGCATTGATTCTTACACGCACTTGATTAAAAGAAAGGGCGAAATCGACAGACCATCTCTTCCGGAGAGTCTGGAGTTGTCTTTCGCTCAGCATGTCTTTGATCATAGCATCTATTTGCGAGTACGACCATTTGATGCTGTTATCAAAGTGGATAAGCCCGTCCCTGCGGAAAATCAGCGGGAATCCACCGGTAATGTGCAGGTCGGAGAATCTTTGTTTGATGGCGACAAGGATCAAATCGGTAAATTGCTGATTCATATATACTGCTCAAATATTCATTCTGTAATGATGATTGCTTGGAATATCAGGAGGGCTAATATTCATAAGCACTCTATTTAATTAGTAGTATATATGAGAATGCTCTAAATGTGTCAAGAACATTAATCAATACTTTATAACCACTTCCTTATTTTTTCTTACGGATATCGTCTTCCAGTTCCGGGCCGGAAATATCGCCTTTTTGATTATAGCCCCTCTGCTCCCAGTAACCGCGGAAATTAGCCTTATCGGAAAACTGAACTCGTTCTATCCAGCGGGCCCATTTGTAACCCCATTTGTCCTCGGCCACCAGAATAAAAGGAAACCCGAGCTTTGCCGGAAGAGAAATGCCGTTGGCCGAATCCGCAAGCAGCATGTTTTTGTCGGCCACGGTTTTAAATTCCAATGAAGTGGTATAGCCGTCCACACCGTGAAATATAATTGTATTCACTTTTGGATCTACGCCGACGCGGCTGATCAATTCACTGAAGGGAATGCCTTCCCACAAAACGGTGACCTGCCATCCTTCGACGCAATGAGTCGTAACTAATTTTTTCTGGCGCGGAAAAGTTTTCAGTTCCTGATAGCTGTAGGAGAGCGGTTTTTTGACCAGACCGTCGATGCGCAGCCGGTATTTTTTCAGATCGACTTTTCGGACACCGCCAATGGAGTTTTCACGGAAATCATTGACCGATCCCAGCTCCTTGCCCTGATAGCTTTTCAATTCGCCGGTTTCCCGGCGATCGTCGGAAGGATTAGCAGCCCCCAGTAAAAGGAACAAAACCAGAAAGAAAGAGAGTTTGAAACAAAGATGCTTCCACATTTTTTGCCTCCTTTACTTTTCAAAATTAAAGATGCGACCAGGCTAATGCGCCTAAGCCTCATGGGCCTTTTTCCCGGATACCCTCTCATAAGCCGTACAGTAAGATGCACTATACTATCAACACGAATATTTTATCAAAGCTAAAAGAATTCAAAAAAAACCACCATGGGAGGAGGCAAAACATAGGCGGTGTTCCCCTCTTCCTCGTAATCAAGAAGAATTCCACGGTCGGCGAGATCGTTTAAGATAGTCCTGGCATCACTGAGGTTAAGTTTCCAGATTGCGGCGGCTTTCTTATCGGTGAAAGATTTGATGGGAAGGAGAGAAACAAGCTTGGCTTCCCTTTCGGAAAAAAAACTTTGAGGATTTTGAATAGTAGCTCTGTGGGCGGAGCACCCTGTGGAAATATGTTTAATCTCTGAGCCAGACTGCTGTAACTGTTAGCCTTGATCGTATTGTGATGTGCCATATAACGCTCATCTACTCCGATATTCTAAAGACATGGCTATTCTATTATCCTATTTCAATATTGATAACAAAATCAATACAGACGTTCGCTATGCTCCTGTTAATTTCTTCGTCATCTGCACGTAAAATATCTTTTAAATTTGGAATGGGTACAATGTGTCTAATTTATACACATAGGAGTTGAAAAATGAGAACAAATAAAGATCGCATTGATGTAAAGCACCTTGAACCGTGAACCTGATTCCCTACCCCAGTTCCAACTGTTTCATCTTCCGGTAAAGTGTTGCGCGGGAGATGTTCAGTTTTTCAGCGATGCGGTTTTTGCGGATCTTCTGATTCAGCATTTTGGAGATCATCAGACGCTCGGCCTCCTGTGGCGCGACAGGGTCTTCCCGGATTTCTGCGGCCTGGCCGGAGCGTCGGATATGATCGGGAATGAGTTCAACCGTCAACTCCGACGTCTTGAGAAAATTGATCATCCGTTCGATGGCGTTTTGCAACTCCCGGATATTACCGGGCCAGGGATAGTTCATGAAGGCCTCGATCACTTTCTTATCCACTCGCGCGATTCTCTTTTTCATTGTGCTGGCGTAACGTTTGATGAAATAGTCCGCTAGAAGCGGAATATCATCGAGCCTGTCTTTGAGCGGAACCATTTCAATGGCAAAGACATTGGCGCGGTAATAGAGGTCTTCACGGAAATTTCCCTTGCGGACTTCTTCCCGCAGATCCTTGTTGGTGGCGGCGATGATGCGCACATCCACCGGCCGGACACGGGTGCCGCCGATGCGCAAAACGGATTTGTCCTCAATCACCCGCAAGAGCGCAGTCTGCAGTTCCAGAGGCGTTTCAGCGATTTCATCGAGAAAAAGCGTTCCGCCGTCGGCCAGTTCAAATTTGCCCTGATTGCCACCCCGGCGCGAACCGGTAAATGCTCCTTCCTCGTGGCCGAAAAGTTCACTGGCGATCAGATCCCGGGGGATGGCGCCGCAGTTGATGGCGACGTAGGGGCCATTGCGGCGGTCACTCAAGTTATGAATAGCCTGGGCAAAGATGTCCTTGCCCGTCCCGCTCTTTCCTAAAAGCAGCACATTGGAGCTGCTTTGGGAAACCATCTTGGCCTGATCCACCGTCATCAGGAACCGGGAATTCTGACCGTAAATATCTTCAAAACGGAGATTGGCATTGGCGCCCGTCATTTTGGCAACCATAAACTTTGCCCGTTGAATCTCATTGAGGATGATAATCTTGCCGATGACGTTTTGATCGGGAGATAGAATCGGGTTGCAGGTGAGCGTGTAGTCGCCCGAAATGTTTTTGGAAAAGATCCGGACTTCCGTATCGGTGATAATCTCGTTGTTTTCAATCAGCGTGAAAAACTGCGCGTTTTCATGATTGAAGATGTCGCGGATTCGCCGCCCTTCAACCTTTGTGGTGTTGAGGCCGACTATTTTGCGCGCGTTTTCGTTGATCAGCGTGACACGGCTTGCAGAATCCACCGCAATGAGCGCCTCCTGAATTGAAGAAATCACCGTTTGCTGATAGCTTGCGGCTATCCGGCTTTCGGCCAGCGCCTTGCGCATCCGCAATTCGTTTTCAATGGCGCCTGCCGCCGCCACGGCCATGCCCAGGGTATGCGGATTGGCGCGGTAGTAGCGCCCGAAAAGCACAATGCCTCCGAGCAGGTCTCCCTCGGGACCGAAAATCGGCGAACTGGACCCCGTCGCTCCATGGTAAATCCTTACATAGTGCTGCGCACCGAAGACCTGCATGGGCTTCCCATAGGTGATAACGGCGCTGACGGCATTATTGCCCGCGCTTTTCATGTCCCAGCACGCACCGACAAATCCTCCGGATGCGCGGACGAGCTTGTCTTCTTCCGGATCGCCCAGAATTTCCAGCACAAACCCTCTGGGGTCAAACAGGCTGACCATGAAGCCCGAACCTTCCAGAAACCTATAGAGATTTGCCATGAAGGGACGACTGACATCGATGAATTCCTTATTCTTCGCAAGCAGCGTTTCAAGGGTTCCCCCGGTCAGTATCTCATTATTCGGCTTGCCGAGTGGATCGACGCCAAGCTGGGCACAGCGCGCCCAGGAATCGAAAACCTCTTGGGGAATAATGGATAGGGCAATGATGGGATCGCCTGAAGTAAATTTTCTCCACTCCAGCAAAGTCTGTTGGTAATATCGCTCATTATAATCGACATCCATCAGATTGTTGTCTCTAAGCAGCCGCCTTTTTTTTGGCTTGGACTCATCAGTCATTTTATCTCCCCGCTATTGCAGCAAGAACAAAATATTGTCTCACAAATGTCTCAATATCGTCTCATTGAGACGGCAATGAATCATTTATTGATACAAAAATCCAGCATAAAATAAAATACCAAAACAAATCAACAACATAAATATATTCAACGATTGGCATGATGAATGCTAATATCAAAGAAGAAATATTGACCTCCTGCTGATGCAGAAATCTTTTGGTCGCCGTCCGTCACCGGCTGCATCCGCAGGAAGCCATCAACACTCTGATTTTAAAAACATTGTTCAAGAAGGAGGAATACCGTATTGCAAGCAAGACCCTGGCAGAAAAATTATGATTATATCGTCCCCACCTCGATTCGCTTCCCGAAATTCCCCGTGCAGAATTTCCTGCATCTCGCGGCGGCGCAATTTCCTTTTAAAACCGTCACTGATTTCTACGGATCGGAAATGACTTTCTCGCAACTGCGGACGCAGATGCTGCGCATGGCCAACGCGCTTACGCAAATGGGCGTAAAAAAAGGCGACCGCATCGGGCTTGCGCTTCCTAATTGTCCTCAGTATATCATCGCCTACTACGCCATCCTGTCGGCAGGCGCCATCGTTGTGAATATGAATCCCATGTACACGCATGATGAACTCAAATTCATGCTGGAAAATACGGCAGTCAAAGTGCTGGTGACCTTCGACAGTGCCTTGCCTACCATGAGCCCGCTGGCCAAAGAGTTGGATATCGTCCTGATCGTAACACGGGTGACGGATTACATCACCGGACTGGGCGTCAGCACGGCTAAAGGACTGGAACTGGAAGGGGGTTGGCATCATTTTTCAGAACTGATCGAAGGCTGTTCCAAAACCCAGATCCCCCGCATCGACTTCACCCCGTCGGATGCCGCCCTCATTCAGTTTACCGGCGGGACAACCGGCCTGCCCAAGGGTGCGCTGCTGACCCACGGCAATGTCGTCGCGGCAACGCTCCAATGCTCCGCATGGGGCAGCTCGATCACAAACTTTACACCTTATGAAAAGCGCAACGTCCTCAGCATCATTCCCTACTTTCATATTTACGGCAACACTTGCTCCATGAACTGGGGCATGCTTAACGCGGCCACACAGGTAATAATGCCCCGTTTCGACATTGATGAGGTTCTGGGCACCATCAAACGCGTCGACCAGATCACCTACTTCCCGGCGGTTCCCACGATGATCACGGCAATTGTCAATCACGCCAAAGCAGTAGAAATGAACCTCGACCAACGCTTCCGTTTCTTTAATTCCGGCGGCGCACCCATGCCCCTGGAACTCATCCAGAAAGTGAAAGATCTCGGCATTTTCTTCGGTGAGGGCTGGGGCATGAGCGAGACCGCGTCGCTGGGCATCAGCAATCCGATCCTGGCCTGCCGCACCGGCGCCATCGGCGTTCCCCTGATGGAAAACGACGTCCGTCTCGTTGACATTGAAAATGGCGTTGAAGATGTTAAACCGGGCGATCCGGGCGAAATTCTCATCAAAGGCCCTTCCGTCATGCAGGGCTACTGGAATAATCCAGAAGAAACAAAAATTCAGCTCACCGACGGCTGGCTGCATACCGGCGATGTGGGACAGGCTGACGAAGACGGCTATATTTACATCGTGGATCGCAAAAAGGATATGATCATCGCCGGCGGCTTCAACATTTATCCGCGCGAAGTGGACGAAGTGCTTTATCAGCATCCCAAAATCGCCGAGGCGGTGACTGTGGGTGTGCCCCATGAATACCGGGGTGAAACCGTAAAAGCCTTTGTTGTTCTTAAGCCGGGGAAAACAGCCACGGATAAGGAGATTTCTGAATTCTGCCGCACCAAGCTTGCCGCCTACAAGGTTCCCAAGCTGGTGGAATTCCGGGAGAGTATTCCGAAATCAGCCGTAGGCAAGATCTTGCGCAAGATTCTTCGCGAGGAGGAAATTGCCAAACTTAAAAAATAATATTCGTGAAGAAGCCGCTCTCCCAATTCTTTTATGCTTCATATCATGATGAAAGAAAGGAAGCGGCCCGTGAGACAAACTATTAAAATATACAGTTCATCCCCATGAGCTGTCACAGATCCCCTTTTTTCCTGCCAACGAGGGGGAGGATTTCAGAGACATAAGGTATGTCCAACATGCCTTCCCTGTACCCTCTCCCTCACCCTCCTGGAGTACTGTGGATATCTTCCGTTTATTCATCTCTCCGATTTTTTTTAATTGCATTGTTCGTTTAAAAATGTGTAAACTATTGCACAAATGAATAAAGCAGTTTTCAGAGCCTCATGCGGCAGGCAAAACAGAGCTAAGCGCTACCCGTCTTTCTATCAATAACCTGCCCGGCCCTATACCTGTTTTTATATGACTAAAAAAATAAGGAGGATCATCATGAACCACAAAAAGAGAAATGTTTTTAGAAGGACCGTAAAAGTGTTTTGTTTTACCTGTGTCTGCCTTTTGTTTGGATCATCCCTGGCCTTTGCCGCCACAGAGCCATCAACAGCCGCATCTTCCAAGGGCACGATCGTGAAGGCGGGAATCCCTGCAACATCTGACATGGATGTATTAACGGCTATCTTTACGCGACGCAGCGTCCGCAAATACTCAGACAAACCGGTTTCCGACGCGACAATCAAACTCCTTCTTCAGGCGGCCATGGCGGCGCCATCGGCAAAAAACACCCAGTCCTGGGAGTTCATCGTCATCCGGGACAAAAAAACCCTTGAACAGATTCCCAGCTTTCATCCGTTTTCCAAGCACGTCCCCGGCGCTCAGGTTGCGATTGTGGTCTGCGGCAACACAAAATTAGAAGCGGCGCCGGGTCACTGGATTCCCGATGGATCCAATGCATCCATGAACATATTACTGGCGGCTCATTCCCTGGGCCTGGGCGGGGTATGGACAACTTTCTATCCTTATGCGGATAGAACAGCGGGCATCCGAAAACTGCTCAACCTTCCGGATCACATCATGCCTCTCAACATCATTCCCCTGGGTTACCCTGTAGAGAAAGGCACGTATCAGGATCGATTCAACCCGGCTAAGATTCATAACGAAACCTGGTAAGCGGAACATAGAACATAGCTTGCCTTCCCGCTGTCGGATAGAATAGGAAGGCAAGCAAAAGATAAGTAAAAAGTCTGCTATGCATGGTCATTGAATATTATTTGACCCTTCGGTTTTTTCAGTGTAGGGAGATTCGCAATGCTCCGAAAAAAGAGGGGCTGTTGAACTTACAGTTTCCGTAATTTTTCGGGGTAGACAAACAACACGCTATACAGAAGGAAACAACTCATGAGTAACGCTAGCGGACCCAAAATAACGAATATCAAAATTAATCCTGATAACCTTTACAAGGAAGAGTCCTTCACGGATCTGACATATGCCACAATCCGGCGCCTCACACCCGTCAAGATTGACGGCTCGATTGATGAGAACCGGGAGCCCGTGTTTGCCGGAATGGCCCAGCTGATGTCCCCCAACGGACCGATTCCGGTTCAGTGCGTTATTGAGGGCGCCAAAACGCTCAGCGAGGCAGCGGCTAAATTACCCGACGCCATTGAAAAATCGGTTCAAGCGATGATTGCCGAGGCCGAGGCAATGCAACGTCAGGAATCGTCCCGAATCGTTATCCCCGGCCAATAAGCACGAGGTTTGACTATGATTGAAAACACGATCGCAGCATGGCACAAATTGATTGAAGCGAGGGATGCAGAAGGATTGGACAATATCCTTGCTGAAAATGTGGTTTTCCATTCCCCGGTGGTGCACACGCCGCAGACGGGTAAGCCGATCACCACATTATACCTGACGGCAGCGATGCACGTCCTCAACAACGACACATTTAAATATCTGCGGGAAGTCATTTCCGGCAACCATGCCGTGTTGGAGTTTCAGACCGTGATTGACGGAATCACCATCAACGGCGTGGATATGATCACCTGGGGCGAAGACGGCAGAATCACCGACTTTAAGGTCATGCTCCGCCCGTTAAAAGCCGTCAACCTGGTCCACAAAATGATGGGCGACATGCTACAAAAGATTAAATGACAACTATTGCGATAAGTTATTATCGGAGTAGTCATACGGGATAAATCAGGCGAAGTACTCAGCGCCTGTATTTTTTATAGCCGAACCACACCCAGACGCCACCCCAGAAAACAAGTGTCGGCCCCAAAGTCATACAGAAGAATAGAAATTTGTTACCCTCCCAGGGCTTCAGAAAGCCGGTGCAACCGGCAATCCATAAGATAGTGACCAGGATGGCAAGACGTACTCGTCCCGTCAGATTAATTTTAAGGACACGCTTATTGGACTGAGGCTGGGGCTGGGGCTGAGGTTGGATCCTGGGCTGCTGCTCTCTCTCCGATGAGGATTTGCGCCCCATCAACCGGGGAAGGAAAAAAATCGCCGCGCCAATCGCAGCCACAATCAGAATTTCTTGCATAAAAAACACCTCATCACATCAGGACTTTGCGGATCATCTGCAGATCGGCAGACCAACCGGCGGACTGGCTATAGCATATATTTATCAATAATCCTATCGCTTGAAAAGATTGAAAATAGATAAAAATGGCGGGAATGAGGATGGACAACCGGCTTGCTTTCCGATAGTTTTAATTTCGTTGATGGGTTATGATTGGACAGTAAGGCCACGAGGAGAAAACCCATTTCATGACAGACGACCCAATATACAGACAGCTTCAGATTCAATTAGACCAGTATCCGATTGGATATCCCGCAACAAAAAGCGGTGTAGAAATTCATATTCTGAAATATTTTTTCACCCCGCTTCAGGCAAAGATTGCTTTGTGCCTGACGCTGCGATCCATCGGCATCCCTCCCATCCACAAAAGGCTCAAAAATAAATTTCATATTGAATTATCCCATAATGATCTGTCTGCGATGCTCAATGAAATGTTTATGAAAGGCGTCATCAGCCGCTCCGGCAGAACCGGGCCACCACGCTATAGCATCGCCATGCTGGCCATCGGCATGTTTGAATATCACGTGGATGATCTCACCCGCGACCTGGTGGAAATGATCCATCAGTATTTTGACGAAGCTTTCGGTGCGGAATTCTTCCGCTCCTCTCTGCCCCAGTTGAGAACCAGCCCGCATCTGAAGGCGATTGTTCCGGAATACATTGTCGATACGTATGACAACATGCGGCACTTCATCACGCATACCGAAGAAACGCTCCATGTGACCAACTGCGTTTGCAAACAGGGCGAGGCCCTGATGGGAAAACTCTGCAAGCAAACGGATCATTATGAAGTCTGCATACTTATCGGTTCAACCAGCTACGCGGCGCGCAATAGAGCCAGACAGGTCTCCAAAGAGGAGTGCCTGCACATTCTGAAAATGGCCGAAGAAAAAGGGATGGTGCTGCAACCCGGAAATTCCAAAAAGCCCAACTGCATCTGCATCTGCTGCGGCTGCTGCTGCGGGGTTTTGACCACCGCCAAAAAGCAACCCCGGCCCGCCCGGTTTTTTGCCACAAATTATTACGTCCGCATCGACGCGACTTCCTGTACGGGATGCGGTGTCTGCGTAAAACGCTGTCAGATGGACGCGATCATCGTGGGCGGCAAAACCTTCCGGGTGGATTCGGACCGGTGCATCGGGTGCGGCCTTTGCGTAACCACGTGTAAGCCCGAAGCCGCCAAGCTGATCAAGAAAGATGAGGTGACCGTGCCGCCAATGAACACCGAGATTTTATATTTAAGCATCCTGATGGAAAGAGCCGGCAGGAAAAAGATGATCGTCAACATGCTGAAGCTGCTTTTCGGGAAACCCTTATGATATCTTTTCCAAGGTGGTAAACCAGAATAAGAAAGGGTTACAGAAAATGATCTGTCGTTCCTTGAAGAAAACGCTTGATTTCAATCGTTAATTAATAATGCTTTTTCTTCCATAGTTATGATATGCAGGACGCAGATGTTGACCGTTGGATGAGAAGAGGACTTGCGAAAACGCGGGCATGGTGGAATCAGGAACCCCCTGCGCATACTGAAAGGGTGCATGAATTGGGAACTCTCCATCTAAAAACTTCTTGTACCGCATTTCGATCTCAACATCGACTCGAATCAAGGGACATAAGTGCTTTTACCCTTTAACCCGGAGGCGGTAATTGAAAAAATGTTGACCAAGAGGAGATTCCCCTGGCTTTATGACCGGATTGCCGGCAACAAGCCACAACGGCCAACCTTCGTTCCTCACTGGCAGCTGATGGGGATGATTGCATTGGCCGTCCTCGTAATTCTTCTGGCCATCCTCCTCCCCTTGTTCAATCAATGATTTCATTGACATATAAGACTATTCTTCTTGAACCTGTTTCAAAATGGTGATGAATCAGATGAAAGGCGATAAGAAATAAAGCCTGTTCATCAATGGGTATCCGGTGGCCAACAGAAGGCTTTATTCACGCACGCAACAAATACTGTCCATTTTTGTTTCCAGCAGGCATCGTTCATCGCGGCAGAGGGCATCGAATGAAAGATCTATCGCGAAACAACCAGACACTCATAAAAGAACCGGAGTCCCTGAAACGGAGAATCCGGGAACTTGAACAATTGGAAACCGACCGCAAGCAAGCGGAGGAGGCACTACGGAAGAGCGAGGAAGAATATCGTTTGATATTCGATAACGCTCCGTTGGGCATCCTGCACTTTAACGAAAAAGGAATCATTACGTCATGCAACGATAAATTTGTTGAAATCATCGGGTCATCACGAGAGGTGCTCGTGGGTCTGAATATGCTTACTCTTCCGGATCAGCCTCTTGTTGCGGCCGTCAAGCTAGCCCTCGATGGGAAACCGGCCTATTATGACGATAATTACCATTCCGTAACCGCAGACAAAGTCACGCCGGTGCATATTCTGTTTGCGCCAATTGCTTCTGAAAAGGGTGAGGTTGTTAGCGGTGTTGGTATTATTGAAGACATCAGCGAAAGCAGAAAGGCGGAGAATGCATTGGTCCAGGGAGCGCGGGAGTGGCAAAAGACTTTCGACGCAACAAACGATGCCATCTGGATTCTGGATCAAGGCCAGCGGGTGTTGCGGTCAAACAAAACTGCGGAGCTGTTCTTTCATCGCCCAGTTGGCGAAATGATCGGCAAACACTGCTGGGAGATCGTTCACGGGACGGAGCAGCCGATTCCCGGATGTCCTATCCTCCTTATGCGAAAGAGCCTGCACCGGGAGACTATGGAACTGCAAGTGGGAGATCGTTGGTTTGAGGTGACCGCTGATCCCATGCTGGATGAGGCCGGCCGGTATTCCGGCGCCGTTCATATCGTCAGTGATATCACCGATCGTAAGGAGGCGGAGGAGGCGCTCCAGGAGAGTGAAAAAAGATACCGAGAACTCAGTATCGTCGATGACCTCACCCAGCTTTACAATTCCCGGCATTTTTATCATCAGCTCAGGATGGAGATTGATCGGGTTGACCGCTATGGACAGCCCTTAACTCTGCTGCTTCTCGATCTCGACGATTTCAAACGGTTCAACGACACCTACGGTCACATCGAGGGAGACCAAGTCTTGTCGCGACTTGGCCAGGTGGTCAAACGATGCCTGCGCCAGACCGATTCCGCCTATCGCTATGGCGGCGAGGAATTCACCATCCTCTTACCCATGACGACAAGTGCAGACGGCGCCGTTACCGCGGAAAGAATCCGGATGGAATTCAAGGATGAGATCTTTTCTCCGGCGCCGGGCCACGACGTCCATGTGACGGTGAGCATCGGGCTTGGACAGTACAAGCCACAGGAAGACATGAAGGTCTTCGTTCATCGGGTTGACCAACTCATGTATCAGGGGAAAAAGAACGGGAAAGACAGGGTTTATTCTGAGTCATAACCGAAGTTCAACGGGTAATCCTCACTTCCCTGGATGGTACAAGATTTGCGAGTGGCTGAAAATAAAAATATCGATGATGGCTTTTTTCCCGTGATGTGCTTCCTGAAAGCGGTAGGCCGTTTAATATTAGTCACATACTGGACTTCAATCGAAAATAATGATAAGCGTCAAACAAAATTGAAAAGCATTTGCACGTTCCACTCTGTCTAACTGCGCTGGAGGGAAATATGGACTGTTGCTGAACCCTTTGCTTTCAAAAGGTAGAGGGGTTTTCTTGTTTGTGACTGAAGCGACCAGGAAGAGTCTTATATGGTTTCCATATAAGAAGGAACAATACCTCTTATAACCATACACCCGTTGATAAGACAGATTCATGAGACCGGGTTTGCCGTATCATTCGGCAAAATATTTCCGGAGGCTAATCATGTCAAATATCTTCTGGTCCTTTCGAGGACCTTTACTTGCGAATTTCTTCCTTATGATAATCTTGTTGATTGGGGCTTGCTCCGACGGTTCCAATCCACCAACATTCGATTCGCACACAAGTCAACTGTTACAAAATACACTCGATACCAGTTTGGCTACGCTAGGGGTGCCGGGAGCGGCGGTGACGATCATCCGGCCCGATGGAGCCAAATGGGTCGGAGTAAGCGGGCTTTCTAGTATCGAGAACAATACTCCCATGGTCCCCGGCCTCAAGTTCAGGATAGGAAGCTTAACCAAAACGATGACGGCAGTAGTGGCCCTCCAGCTCGTTCAGGAAGGCCCATTGTCCCTCGATGCCAGCGTCGAATCGATTCTTCCCGGCGTTGTCCCCAACGGGGCGAACATCACCGTCCGCCAGTTGCTGAACATGACAAGCGGTCTCTTTAATTATACTGATGATGTCCCCATCTTCATGACGACTGAAATCACAAGTGGGGTGCTCCACAACTGGGCACCCTCAGATCTATTGGCCATAGCCAATGCTCATCCGGTGTATTTTGCACCCGGAGAGGGTTGGCATTACAGTAATACAAATTATATCCTCCTCGGACTTATCATTGAGAAAGTTACGGGGAATACCTTCACCCAGGAGGTCACATCGAGGATTATCAACCACCTCGGACTGAATAACACCTCCATACCCACTTCTTCAGACATGCCTCCAGGCTCGACCCAGGGATACTTTTGGTACGCCGGTACACGGTATAACTCAACGAAGGCAGACCCATCCTTTGGATGGTCGGCAGGCAATGCCATCTCCAATAACGATGACCTCGCTGTTTTCCTCACTGCCGTGATCAATGGATCCTTGCTGGACCAGCAGCGCAATACAGACATGTTTACGTTTGTCAATGACCATGGCGTGGTTACACAGGGGGATGATGCCATATACGGTCTCGGCTTGTATTATTTCTCCCCCGGCTGGCTCGGGCATTCGGGTGACTTCATATTCGGTGGACAGGCATCCCTCTATGGGTATAATGGGTGGATGTTTATTGTGCAGACCAATGCCTCCCCACCAAACCCAATTGAGGGTGTGCATAACGGGGCAGATTATATCTGGTCGACACTGGTGACAGCCCTCGGACTCCCGATTTAATAGTTCCTTTCGAATAGGTGTTGTCGACACCCTAATTCCCATTCTGAATCATAGCATAAATATCTGTTTTCCCCATTGTCCGCTATCATCTTCTCGGGTCGGGTAATCTGCTACCGGATGCTGCCCATTCCAAACCACGTCAGAATCGAATCATTCGTTTCCCGCGGGTAGGTATGAGAGAGATCCTCAACAACCTTCAATTTAATGTCCGCTCCTGATTGCAGCAGATCTCTGCACGCCTGGACTGCCCAGCTCACCGGAAATATCCAATCCTGCGCGCCGTGCACCCACAAGATGCGCTTCCCTCGTGCCTGTCTCATATCCACAGGGGGAAGCGCGCAGGAAACCGGCGCGATGAGCGGATAGGAACTCTCCCCAGACATTCCCATGGCAAGGGCAAAGGTTCCGCCGTCGGACATTCCGGTGAGTAAAATTCGGTTTCGATCAATATGGACACGAGAGCAAACCTCTTCCAGATGACGGATTAACGTTTGTCCATCAACTTCGACATGGGCAATAGACCATGTCATAGCCTGCGATGTGGGCGCGAAAAGAACAAAGCCTCTGCTGCGGGCCTCGCGGAGCCATGACCAGATGAAATCACGTCCGTGGCTGTACCCGCCATGCAGGGCTACCACCAGCGGCCAGGCACGCTCCGATGAATAGGTTTCCGGAATGTAGAGAGAGTAACCGCCCCGGGCATGCGGATGCTGAGACGAACCAGCATGGATAATGCCGGTTGAATCACAATGCGCTTTCTGCTTGGGTGGTAACGGAGAAGTCACTCCCGGTTCCAGAAAGTATCGGTTCACTTCAAGGAAAACGCCACACAGGGGAAACAGGGCCTCCTGCGCCCGGCAGGATTTTCGTGCCGCTCGCAGCGCTGAAATATAGGCAGCCTGGATATCCTCCTCATTGGCAAAATTTCTGATGGCGCTGAGGATAAAATCACAGGCACGCAAAAGTCCCTGACATCCGTCTTCCTCTCGGGCATTTTGATCGACTGCCGATAAAAATGCCCGAGAGGCCGCAAGCGTCGGCACCTGGACTGTAAGCTCATCCCGGATGGCCGAAATGGCCAGGGGATTTAATTTACGCAGCCCCTTTTCGAATGCGGTCAAAGCAGCAACCAGTATAGCTGATATGTTTTCCAGATCCATTGTCATTAAATCTATGCGCTCAGTATTTTATCCACTGCTTTCATCGCTGAAGAAAAGCTGATGTCGCCGGAACAACCGTCGCCTCTAACCGTGTCGCCGATAAAGTAAAGGCCTTGAATCGAGGAACATTGGATATCCGGCCGGTAAGGTTTGGACTGCGCCGGAGTAAGGACGTTGCCGTTCATCACAGGCACAACAATTTTTCTTTCTTCGACAACCATGGGCATAAAATTCGGGAAGATGGCCGATATTGCACTTTTTAGCCTTTTTTCCGCCTGCTCGACAATTTTCTTATCGCCGTCAAAATGCCACGGCAGCATCATTCCCCAGGTTGACATATATTTTCCGTCAGGCGTAAACGAAGGATCGGCATTAGACTGGAAGCGCGCCCAGATCGGAATATCAACGCCAAGGATGCCGGAACAAATGCCGGTAACCGGTTTTTCCGTGATAAAGTCGATAACCAAGCTGGAGCTGTTCTCGATATTTTTTATGTAATCGATAGTAGCCGCAGGCAGGAAAGAATTGTCTATCAGTTCAAGAACCTGCGGCAGTCTGCCGGCAAAGATGATGTCGGGGGCTGTGTAGGTTGTCTTACTTGTTTTGACGCCTGTCGTCCGGCTGTTTTCGACGATAATCTTTTCGGCTTTTTCATGAAGATGAATCGAGCCATTTTTTTCAATATATTTCCTCAAAGTGAAAAAAATTCGGGAGGAACCGCCCCGGGGCTCGCCAACGCCAACACCGGCTGCAAGCGCCCTTTGCAAAAAGTCGATCACCTCACCGGCACTGACCTTATCTGGTGACGGACACATAATGGTCATACCAAGAAACGGCAAAAATGTATCGATTTCGGGATGTTGAAAAGATGTTTGATAAAAATCGAGCAGGGTTTTGTCATACCATGCTGCGGGATCGGCCTTTTTGATTTTGACCAGCAGAGCAAGGAGCACAAGTCTTGCCCGAAATGAAAGCATAGGCGTTTTCAAAAAACCCATGGGGCCTTCGGGTCTTTCCCAGAGTCTACCTTTAAAAATCAGTTTTGCATCTTTTGCCTCGGGCAGAAAATCAATCTCTTCTCCAAGTCTTTTGAACACCTCATTGGCAATACCCTTATGCGCAAGCCTGTGCGAATGCGCCCCGTATTCGCGGGTGTAACCCTTTTCATCTCTGTAGGAACACGCCCGGCCGCCGACCATGCCTGATTCTTCCAGAACAACGACTTTTCTGCCGGCGTGAGTCAGAAGCGCCGCAGCGCTCATTCCGGCGTAACCCGTTCCGATAATGACCACATCCGCCATAAAGCCCTCCAACATGATGAATGTGTAAATTTTAGCATCTTTTCAAAGCGGACCTTTCCGATATGGATGTCTCCGGATGATGTTGCATCTCTGTCCTTCCCGGTTTGAAACAGATTTTAGACGGAGATTGATGATTCGATCAGATGTTGGCAAATCCTCTTTCCAGATCGGCAATAATATCCTCAATGTCTTCAATGCCGACAGCCAGCCGGAAGAGATTATCCACAACGCCGAGTTCGTAGCGCTGTTCCCTGGTGTAGCGGTAATAGGTCACAGTGGCGGGATGCGTGATGAGCGTCTCCACGCCGCCCAGACTCGGCGCGATGTAGATCATTTCGAGCGCATCCATAAAACGTTTGGCCGCATCCAGATCGCCTTTGACGGTGAAGGTGACCACGCCGCCTCCGCCTTTCATCTGCTCCTGAGCGATCTGATAATGGGCGTGACTTTTCAAAAAGGGGTAATACGCTTTTTCAATTTTCGGATGGCCTTCCAGATATTCAGCGATCCTCAAGGCGGTTTCGTTTTGCACCTTCACTCTCAGCGGAAATGTTTTCAGTCCGCGCAAGAGCAGATAACAACAATGCGGATCAATCACGCCACCCATGGATTTGTGAAGCTCGCGCACTTTGCTGACCAGCTCTTTTTTCCCCAGAAGCACGCCGGCCAGAATATCGTTATGACCGGCAAGATATTTAGTTGCGCTGTGGATGACCAGGTCGATACCGTAATCGAGCGGCCGCTGGTTGAACGGGGTGGCAAACGTGGAATCGATAATGGTGATGACCTTGTGCTTGTCGCCGATTTGTTTGAATTTAACCATATCAAACACATTCAGATACGGATTGGTCGGAGATTCCGAAAAAATAAAACGCGTATTCTTTTTGACGGAAGCATCCAGCACTTCATAATTTCCAAAAGGCACGATGGTGCATTCAATACCGAACCGTTTGAGATACGACCTGCAGAATTCGAGCGTTTTACCATAACAATCGTCGGTAATCACGATATGATCCCCAGACTGCACCAGCGCCAGGATCGTCGTGGTAATGGCCATCATGCCCGAAGAAAACATCAACGCTTCCTCGGCGCCGTCCAGCTCTGCCAGACGCCGTTCCGCGACCTTCTCCGTCGGATTTCCGTATCTTCCGTATTCGTAACGTTTTTTATCATTCTTCGTGTAGGCTTCAATTTCCTTGCTGTCCTTAAAGGAATAAGTAGAGGACTGAACAATGGGCGTGGTGATGGAATCGGCGTAGCGCACCCGATCCTCTCCCGCATGGATGGACTTTGTAAAAATAGATTGTGATTTATCTTTTTGGCTCATGGCTTCCTTTCAATAAAACAAAATGTTTTATGGATAAAATTTGCTTTCAATGCCGCGCAGTATAAGAATAAGGCTCTGGTATGTCAATGGACAATTTCAGGACGAATTACCTTCACAGCTATTGACATTTTCCTTTTTAATCTCTAGATTGAAGGCAAATACATGCAAGGGATATGAAGGTATGCCGATTTACGAATATCAATGCGATAAATGCAAAAAACAATTCGAAGTGGTCACGCTGAGCCTTAGCGAAAAGCCGAAAGCCGTCTGCCCCAAGTGCAAATCCAAAAAAACCAGCAAAATGATGTCCAGAGTCGGAAAAGGCAAATACTCCTCAATGGGTTCGGGTAGTTCCGCAGGTAGCAGCTCTTCGAGCAGCTCCAGTTGCTCGTCATGCTCGTCATCGAACTGTTCGTCGTGCGGACATTAAGTTTATTGGATAAACTTAGATTAAATCCCGCCGGCGATAAACATCGCAATACCCCGGCGCACAATCATCACGCCAATGGCCGCCAGAAGCAGGCTGATAATTTTGGATATGGCCTTGGAGCCCGTCTTGCCGAGCATCCGGTTAATCAGCGGCGCCATGAAAAAAATGCCGCCTACAATGAGAATATTCGTGGCAATGGCCAGCGACGTGATTACGGCACTGTGCTCGTTAATCAACAAAAGCGACGTCGTTAAAACGGCCGGACCGGTGATGAGAGGCACGCCGATCGGCACGGCGCCGACGCTATCCTGATCAATCATATAAGTCTTGGTCTCGGTAACAAGAATATCCCGGATGGAAATGATAAACAGAAGCGTACCGCCCGCGATCATAAAGTCGGCAACCGTGATATTCAAAAACCTGAATAGACCCATGCCCACGACAACGAAAGCGATTGCTACCAGCAGCGCCGTGACCATCGATTGCAGGATGATTTTCCTGACCTTCTTTTTTTCCAGGCCTTCGGTCAGATTGATAAATACCGGCAAAACACCAATGGCGTTAAAAGCTACAAAAAGAGGAACAAAACACAGCCAGAACGATTTCATCTTCTTCTAAACTCCCCGGAATGACTTATTGCGGTAATATTTACCGCATACAACTTTCCCATTCTTTTGATAACATTTGTTGATCGGATAATCACCTTAAAACAGCAACAATGAAACACAAATAATGCTCAGGATAAGCCAGATGGCATCCTTTTTCCAACCGATCAAGTAAACAGAGGAAATGGCAAAGATCGCCCACGTCTGCCAACTGATGAGCGAGTGAACACTAAATTGATAAACAACGGCAAGTAAAAGACCGATGAAACCGGATAAAAATCCTTTGATGATCACCTTAACGACTTTATAGTTTTTAATTTTTGCATGAGCGCGTCCAACCAGGATGATGGCTGCACATTCCGATGAAATCGGCCACCTGTTCCGGGTGAAAACGGCCGGCTGTTCTGATGCAAATCAGCCACCCTGTCGGAGCGAAGCGACGCTGGCTTT